>NZ_JAWLKE010000003.1:0-193135 GCF_033042225.1 Rhodococcus cercidiphylli | reverse complement strand
CGCGCGCGCGTTTGCGAACAGTGAAGGGTGAACAGCGAAGGGCGAACCCTCGAATTCAGCGCTGGTGGCGCGGTTTCCAGACCACCAGGGCGTTGCGTTGAATCGGCACCAGGTCGCGGCGGTAACTGGCGTGCACGTTGGCCAGATCCTGCGCCAACTCGGAAACCCGGGCCTGCAGTGCCTCGACCTGGTTGGTCAGTTCGATGATGCGCTTGATGCCGGCGAGGTTGACGCCCTCGTCCTGGGAGAGTCGCTGCACTTCGCGAAGCAGTGCGACGTCACGCGGTGAGTAGCGTCGACCGCCGCCGGTGGTGCGATGCGGGGTGACGAGCCCGAGTCGGTCGTAGGTACGCAGCGTCTGCGCATGCATGCCCGCCAACTGTGCCGCGACGGAGATCACGAAGACCTGGGCGTCGGGATCAGCTTGCCCGCCACCGGCTTTCGTAGATCCGCCCTCGGGAGGGACCGACATCACACACCTGCCCACCCGGCCCGCGGGTCGAATCCGCTGGCCTTCTCGGCTTCCAGATAGTTCTTCAGAGCGTCGGTAGCAGCATCGTCGAGTTTTTGCGGCACGGCAACTTTGACGGTCACCATCAGGTCGCCGGTACCGGACTTCTTCGGGACACCGCGTCCACGCACGCGCAGCACTCGGCCGTCGACGGTGCCCGGTGGCACCTTCACTCCGACGCGCCCCTCGAGGGTGGGCACCGACAGCGTTGTACCGAGCACCAGTTCTCCGTAGCTCACCGGAACGGTGACCGTCAGGTCGTCGCCTGTTCGGCCGAACACCTTGTCGGGCTTGACCCGAACGGTCACGAACAGGTCGCCGGACGGTGCTCCGCGCAAGCCGGCCTCGCCTTGACCGGCGAGTCGGACCTTCTGGCCGTCGCTGATGCCGGCCGGGACACGCACGGTGATGGTGCGGGTGCGGTTCTGCACTCCGGTGCCGCGGCAGTCGACGCACGGGTCGTCGATGATGGATCCGGTACCGCGGCAGTCGTCGCACGGCTCACTGAAGCCGAACGCGCCTTGGTTTCTGTTGACGACGCCTTGGCCGTTGCATTTGGGGCACACCCGCGGGCTGGTTCCGGGCTTCGCGCCGCTTCCGTGACAGGTGGTGCACGAGGACGGGCTGGTCAACCGCAGGGGAACCGTGACGCCCTGTGCCGCTTCACGGAACTGCAGCGAGGTCTCGGTTTCGACGTCACTGCCGCGTCGGGGTCGATTGTTCTGCGGCCGCTGCTGCGCGCCGCGGTTGAACAGGCCACCGAACAGGTCACCGATTCCGCCGTCGCCGCCGCCCTGGCCGAAGATGTCGCCGACGTCGAAGGTCTGTCCACCGCCGCCGAATCCGCCTGCGCCGGGGGAGAATCCACCTCCGCCACGGTTACCGAAACCACCGGAGGCGAACAGCTTTCGTGCTTCGTCGTATTCCTTGCGCTTGGCCGGGTCGGCGAGGACGGCATGCGCCTCACTGACCGCCTTGAACTTGTTCTCGGCCGAGGCGTTACCGGGGTTGGCGTCGGGATGGTTGTCCCGGGCCAACTTTCGGTATGCCTTCTTGATCTCTTCTGCAGTCGCGCTGGAGGAAACGCCCAGCTCCTTGTAGAAGTCCTTCTCGATCCACTCCCGCTGGCTCACCGGGCGTTTCCTCCTCTCGCGCTATTTCTTTACTGCTCGTCGGACGCGGGTGCATCCGATTCTTGTGTTGCACTGTCCACGACGCCGACCATCGCGGTCCGCAGAACGCGCTCGCCGAGCTTGTAGCCCGGACGCATCAGCGTTCCGACGACTGGACTGCTGCCGTCGCCCTCATGGGAGACAGCCTCGTGGATGGCCGGGTCGAAGGCGTCGCCCTCGGCTCCGAAAGTGGTCAGGCCGATGTTCGAGAACACCCCTGCCAACTTGTCTGCCACTGCCTTGAGCGGTCCGGTTTCGAGGTCGCCGTGCTGGCGGGCTCGCTCGAGGTCGTCCAGAACCGGAAGAAGCTGCGAGACGACGGACGCCTTCGCGTTCTCCGCTCCGGTCTGCTTCTCACGATCGGTGCGACGCCGGTAGTTGGCGTACTCCGCCGAGACGCGCTGCAGATCTGCGGTGAGCTCTGCAACCTGCGTGTCACGCGGGTCTTCCACTACGTCGCCGTCGACGGTCCCTTCGTCCACCGAGTCGGGCTGGGGCGCAGCCCCGGTGCCCACCAGGGGCTCCGGAACTGCGTCACCTTCCCGTACTTCACCGGTCTCGGGATCGATCTTTCGCTTGTCCACGAAAGTGACCGGTTCCTGCTCGGTGTTGTCCGACGTCACTTCTTGTCCGTGTCGTCGGCGGGCTCGTCGACAACCTCTGCGTCGACGACACCGTCGTCAGCGGCCTGCGCGCCACCCTCTGCGCCGCCCTGCTCCTTGGCCTGAGCCTCGTAGATGGCGGTGCCGAGAGCCTGCGACTCGGTCGAGAGCTTCTCCACGGCGGTCTTGACTGCCGAGATGTCGCTGCCCGCGAGAGCCGACTTGGCGTCGGCGATGGCGGTTTCGACGCGTCCCTTGAGCTCGGCGTCGACCTTGTCCTCGTTGTCCTTGACGAACTTCTCCGTCTGGTGGACGAGGGACTCGGCCTGGTTGCGGACCTCGGCCTCTTCGCGACGAGCCTTGTCCTCGTCTGCGTGAGCTTCCGCGTCGGCGACCATGCGGTCGATCTCTTCCTTGGACAGACCGGAGCCGTCCTGGATTTTGATCGTGTTTTCCTTGCCGGTGCCCTTGTCCTTGGCCGTGACGTGCACGATGCCGTTGGCGTCGATGTCGAAGGTGACCTCGATCTGCGGGACGCCGCGAGGAGCCGGGGGCAGCTCGGTCAGCTCGAAGGAGCCGAGAAGCTTGTTGTGCGAGGCGATCTCGCGCTCACCCTGGAAGACTTGGATCTGCACCGAAGGCTGATTGTCGTCAGCGGTGGTGAAGGTCTCGGACCGCTTCGTCGGGATGGTGGTGTTGCGCTCGATGAGCTTGGTCATCACGCCACCCTTGGTCTCGATGCCGAGGGACAGCGGCGTGACGTCGAGGAGCAGAACGTCCTTGACCTCACCCTTGAGCACACCGGCCTGCAGTGCAGCGCCGACGGCCACGACCTCGTCCGGGTTGACGCCCTTGTTGGGCTCGCGTCCACCGGAGAGCTCCTTGACCAGCTCGGAGACGGCGGGCATACGCGTCGAACCACCGACGAGCACGACGTGGTCGATGTCCTTGACGGCGATGCCGGAGTCCTTGACCACTGCCTGGAACGGCGCACGAGTGCGGTCGAGCAGGTCGGAGGTGATCTTCTGGAACTCCGAGCGGCTGAGCTGCTCGTCGAGGAACAGCGGGTTCTTGTCGCCGTCGACCGTGATGTACGGGAGGTTGATCGAGGTGCTCTGCCCGGAGGACAGTTCGATCTTCGCCTTCTCGGCAGCCTCACGCAGACGCTGCAGCGCCATCTTGTCCTTGGTCAGATCGATGCCGTTCTGAGCCTTGAACTTGTCGACGAGCCAGGTCACGATGCGCTCGTCCCAGTCGTCGCCACCGAGGTGGTTGTCGCCGGACGTCGCGCGGACCTCGACGACGCCGTCGCCGATTTCCAGCAGCGAGACGTCGAACGTGCCGCCACCGAGGTCGAACACGAGAATGGTCTGCTCGCTGTCGCCCTTGTCCAGGCCGTATGCGAGAGCTGCCGCGGTGGGCTCGTTGACGATGCGCAGGACGTTGAGGCCGGCGATCTGGCCGGCTTCCTTCGTCGCCTGACGCTGTGCGTCCTCGAAGTACGCAGGAACGGTGATGACCGCGTCGGTGATTTCCTCACCCAGGTAGGCCTCGGCGTCGCGCTTGAGCTTCTGCAGCGTGCGCGCGGAGATCTCCTGCGGGGTGTACTTCTTGCCGTCGATCTCCACGGTCCAGTCCGTGCCGACGTGGCGCTTCACGGAGCGAATCGTGCGGTCGACGTTGGTGACCGCCTGGTTCTTCGCGGGCTGGCCGACCAGCACTTCACCGTTCTTGGCGAAAGCGACGATCGACGGGGTGGTGCGTGATCCCTCGGAGTTGGCGACGACAACCGGTTCGCCGCCCTCGAGGACGGACACGACCGAGTTGGTGGTCCCGAGGTCGATACCGACCGCACGAGCCATAATGTTTCCTCCTGTTATTGCGTGGATTCAGTCCCTGGGTGAGCGAACTCCGCTCAAGTTTGCACAACGGGATCTTCTCCGTCAACTTCCAACTTGAGCCTCATCCACTCAAGGCTGCTGACCTGCACAACGGAGGGTGTGGCGAATTTGTTCCCCGGGGAGCGGCTGCGCGGCATGTGAGCGAAAACTCGACCCCTGCTACGAGGTTTCGTGCACGTGGGGCGAAGCCCCTCCACAGCAGTACGCCGCGACGATCACGGGGATCGTCGCGGCGCAGCGGGGAGAAAGTCAGTGCGGGCTACTCGCCTGCATCTTCGGCGGGCGGGGCGGGGATGCAGCTGTGGGTGAGCAGTCCACCGGTGATGTTGTCGAGGAAGTTCGCGTCGAGTGCGCTGGCGAAGGCTGCGGCACCGGCGGGGCGGGCCATCCATTCACGATCGACCGACGGCACGGTGTACGTGGCGGCTTCGCCTGCCTTGATGGTCGTCTCGGTGTTCTGGCCCTGCACGCCCGGCAGTGCGCCGTAGTTGACGTTGACGTTCGACGCGTCGTCCGCACCGACGTTGTCCACCTTGACCTGGAGTGCGACGACGCCGCCCTCGGGTGCGTCCTCGACCGTGGTGTCGCAGACGGCGGCCATGGTCACCACGAGGTCGGGGCTTTCGAGAACCACCGAGCCGAGCGGGCCGACGGGTTCGGGGGCAGGTTCGGCCGATGCGGCCGGTGCGAGGGCAACCGCACCGATGGCGGCGGCCAGAGCGGCCGTCGAGGCCAGGATCGATGTGCGGGCAAGACGTCGCATGAACAACTCCTGTAGCTGAAGGGGATGTGACTCATGAGTCTGATGTGACAGATGGGTCAGTTGGTACTCAACTCACTATGTCCTATCGGAATCCGACATTCCACACCAGGCGGTCTCGATTCGATGACGTTCGCATATCGAAGGAAAACGCCCCTGACGAATCACATCGATGTAGTTCGGAGTAGGTTTCACCGGTCGGTGAGCCAGGTTTCACCGGTCGCCGATCAGGGGAACCACAACCCTGCGGATCGGCCGCGCCCTACGTAGGGTTGAGGAAAAGCGAGGCTACGGAGGCACATGGATCCCGAAGTGCAGCACGAACCGAGCGAGATCACCTACGACGAGAAGTTCTATCCGGCTCGGCCGAAACCACTTCGACCTTCGGTGCGTCGCGCCAACAGGAGCAGCAGCCCCACACCCGACAGCGAACCGGTGGCCTCGAATCCCGAGTACGTGGACTGGCTCACCGAACAGTCGATGCTGCGCGACGCCAAGCTCATTGCCGAGCAACTCTCGGGCAAGGGCAGCATGTGGCAGAACCCGTACGCCGACCCCGATCCTCGCGCCGCCGTCGAGCGCGCACCGGTGTGGTTCACCGCGTATCCCATCTCGGTGATCAACGCCCCGCAGACGAGCTTCCTGAGCACACTCGGCGACGAGAAGCTGTGGCAGGCCTTCTCCGAAATCGGTGTCACCGCAGTGCATACCGGCCCGGTGAAGGTGGCCGGCGGCATTCACGGTTGGCGTCCGACTCCCTCGGTCGACGGCCACTTCGACCGCATCGGCATGCAGATCGACCCCGCGTTCGGATCGGAAGAAGAGTTCCGACGCCTCTGCGTGGTGGCGTCGGCGTACGACGGCATCGTGATCGACGACATCGTGCCCGGACACACCGGTAAAGGTGCGGACTTCCGGCTCGCCGAGATGGCCGTCGCGGACTACCCCGGCATCTACCACATGGTCGAAATCGAACCGCAGGACTGGCATCTGTTGCCCCGAGTGCGAGCCGGAGCCGATTCGCAGAACATCGACGCCGAGGCCGAGGCCAATCTCGCCCGCGCCGGATACATCATCGGCCAGCTGCAGCGCGTGATCTTCTACGAGCTCGGCGTGAAGGAAACCAACTGGAGCGCAACACCTCCCGTCGTCGGCATCGACGGCGTCGAGCGTCGCTGGGTGTACCTGCACTACTTCAAGGCCGGTCAGCCGTCGATCAACTGGCTCGATCCCTCTTTCGCCGGCATGCGACTGGTGATCGGCGACGCGTGCCATTCCATCGCCGATCTCGGTGCAGGCGCATTGCGGTTGGACGCCAACGGTTTTCTCGGTGTGGAGCGTCGAGCCGAAGGCCCGGGCTGGTCCGAGGGCCACCCCCTGTCCGAGGCGGCGAACCACTTGATCGCCAGCGTGGTGCGCAAGATGGGTGGGTTCACCTTCCAGGAGTTGAACCTGACGATCGACGACATCAAGGCCATGGGTGAAAACGGTGCCGACCTGTCGTACGACTTCATCAATCGCCCGGCCTATCAGCACGCGCTCGTCATGGGAAACACCGAGTTCCTCAGGCTCACCATGACTCTGGCGCGCGATCACGGCGTCGACACGGCGTCTCTGGTGCACGCGTTGCAGAACCACGACGAGATGACGTTCGAGCTCATCCACTTCGCCACCTTGCACGCCGAGGACGAATTCACCTACGGCGGCGAGGCGGTCAAGGGCAGCGATCTGGGCGACCGGATCCGCGGTGAGCTGACCGATCGACTCACCGGGCGCTGGGCACCGTACAACCGGACGTTCACCACCAACGGAATCGCCTGCACCACAGCAAGTGTGATCACCGCATCGCTCGGGATCCGCGATCTGGACCGGATGGACGAGCGAGACATCGAGACGGTCAAGCGGGCCCACTTGCTGCTCGCGATGTACAACGCGTTGCAACCGGGCGTGTTCGCACTGTCCGGCTGGGATCTACTGGGCATCCTGCCGATCGACGCCGAGGAGGTCGACGACCTCATCCGCGAAGGCGACACCCGCTGGATCAACCGCGGCGCGCACGATCTGATGGGGTACTTCCCCGAGGCCGTGCGCTCCGAATCCGGCATCCCCCGCGGGCGCAGCCTGTACGGCTCGCTCCCGGAGCAGCTGGCGGATCCGCAGTCGTTCGCCCGCCAGTTGGCACGAATCATCGAGTTGCGCAAGAAGTTCGGTATCGCTACCGCCCAGCAGATCGACATCCCGACCGTATCGCACAAGGGTCTACTGGTGATGGTGCACGAACTCGGGCAGGGAACCATCCAGGCGACGGTGCTCAACTTCTCGTCCGAGGAGATCAGCGCGACCATCCAGTCGAAGCACCTGGTGCCCGGCACCACGGCCGTCGACGTATCGGACGACAACGAGATCGCCACGGTGGACGAACTGAACAGTTTCCCGATGACGCTGCGCCCGTACGAGGGTGTGCCGGTGGTGCTGCGCTGAGACCGCAGGGCTCCCCCACCGACGGATAGACTCCTGCCCGTGGCCGAAGAACAGAACGACCCGACATCGCGGAGGCCCATGCCTCCCCGTCCGCAACCACCGCGGCCCGATGTTGCCGTCGAACCGCTGCGGCCACGGCAGGAGCCATCTCGGTCGGTCCTACCCAAGGTCGCGACCGTGCTGTGGACTCTGACAGCGGCACTGATCCTCGCGTTGGCCGCCGCCATCGCGCTGAATTGGGAGTCCGTGCTCTCCGGCGTCGAATCTGCGGTGTCACAGCAGGATTCGACGGCAAGCGCCGCCGACGTCCGCAACACCGCCTCGGCCACACTGCTGTCCAGCGGTGCCGCAGCAGCGGTGCTCGTGTTGCTGGGATTCGTCGCACTCAATCTGCTGCGCAACGCGGCGACGTCGTCGAAGGTCCTGATGGGAGCGGTCGGAATCCTGACCATCGGAGCGGCAGTCACGTTCTCGACCTTCGTGTCCGACGCCTCCGCACTGCTCGGCGGCGTTCTGCAGTGGGGGCCGTTCGTCGTGGCGGGCACGGCTGTCGCTGCGACGATCGTGGCCCTCCTGCCCCGGGGATCCTCACGCAAGTGAGGCGAGTATTCCTTCCGCGCTGCGGGCCGCCGTGGCACACGAGGTCGAGGTGAATCGGTCCAACAGTGGATGCGAGGACAGTGCTCGCCACTTGTGTACCGCCGCAAGCGCGGTGTCGCGCTGTTGCGCGTGACCGGCATCGGGAGGCAGGTCGAGGCGTTCGGTGGCGGCGATGCCGAAGCCGCCGATGATGCGCTGCAGCTCGAGCAGTCCGCCGTCGGGCAGTTTCGGTGTGGTGGATCGCAATCGGCCGAGCAGACGCAGTTCGGCGAAGCCGTGCACATCGGCGAGCATTCGCCCGGCTTCGGTACGCAGCGCATGCGATTCCGGACGGAACTCCAGAATTCGTTGCAGGGCAACCAGAGCCGAGTGCAGCTTCAGTTGGTCGGCGCGTTGACCGAATTGCACGTCGATCACCGACCGGAGTTCGGTCAGCCCGCTGCGCTCGACCAGCTCGGCGGCCAGCGTGGGTGAATCGCGTACCCCGAGTCGAATCAACGTCACGGCCATCCGAATACCGAACAGCCCGAAACGGTCGACGATGCTGGCTCGCAGCGCTGCGTCGACCGGTAGCGTGCTTTCCGCACGTACGAATCGATCGGCCGAGAGCATCGCCAACTGCAGATCCTCGGTCGGCACCGTGGCCAACATCTCGAATGCCGAGAACTCGTTCTGCCGCAACGTTTCCGCACCGAGCGCCAGCAGACCCGCGACCGGAACCACCGCCTGGCACAGGCCGGTGGCCTCGAGTTCGGACGCGAATCGCGCGGCGACTTCCTTGGCCGACATCATCGCGTCCATCCGCCCCGACCCCACCTCGTCGGCGCGCGAGACGACACCGATGACTCCGAGCGGCCCCGAATCACCGCCCACGTGCGCACCGATCTGCCCGAGAAACGACACGTCGGTCGCATTGAGCGTGCGCAGCAGATAGACGACGGCGTCTGCACCCGAGGACGAGTTCTCGGGCGTGAGCATCGCCAACGTGCGCGCCGACACGTCTCGCGAGAGCGACGAGGTACCGGGAGTGTCGATGATCGTCGTCTGCGCCAGAGCACTTGCAGGCCATTCGACGTCCAGTCGGTCGACCTGCGCGGCCGTCAACGACCCGAGATCGAAGGTCAATCGTCCGTCCCGCCGTTGCACCGGGACGTTCGCAGCCCGGTCACCGTCGTACCAGGCCGTGACGGCGGGAGCGACGCCGTTGCGGTACCACGTGACGACCTTCGTGCACTCCGTTGCGTCGGTGGGAGCAATGTCCTGCCCGACAAGCGAATTGAGCAGTGTGGACTTGCCGGCCTTGAGCGATCCCGCGAGTGCCACCCGCAGCGGCTCGTCCAAGCGGTACAGGCATTCGTCGAGCATCCAGGATGCCTCGGCATCACCGGAGTACGTCGATCGTGCCGCCGAGATGAGGTCGCGTGCCCTGGCCAGAGCCGTCACGCTCATACCGCGACGTCCTTGACGAGTCCCACTGCCCGAGCATTCAGTTCGGCCACCACGCGCATGTCGTTCTCCAGCGCAGCGATGCGAGCAGCGCGGTCGGTGTTGTCGGCGGCGGCGGCTTCCTGCGCCGAGCGCAGCGACTCGTTGAGCGACCGCAGCGTCTGCTCGGCGATGGACGTGAAGTGATCACGCAGCACTCGCTGAATCTGCCGCAGCCGGTCCTTGGACTCCTTGCCCACCTGGAAGCTGACGTCGTCGGTGAAACGTCTGATCGCGATCTTGGCCTCGGAACGCCGTTGTTTGACGCGGTTCTCCTTGTCCTCCTTGTACGCCTTGGTGCCGAGCAGCACACCCGCGCCGATGGAGATCGGATTGAGCAGACTCAACCCGACGAACGTGGTGATCAGGCCGAACATCAACACACCGCCGTAGGATCCGCGCATTCCCACCAGCACCTTCTGCGTGATTCCGATACGACCGGATTCCAGATCGGCCAACGACGAGACGGGATCGAGGACGTTGTCCAGATCGCCGACGTCGAGATCGGGTAGCGCTGCCGCCCCGGAGGACGCGAAGTGTTCGGCCACCAGCTCCGAAAGCCACAGCGCCCGTTCGTGAGCCCAGACGAAATTGTCGCCCACCGACGCAGCGATCTGTTCCTCGAGCCACTCGCCGAGCTGCGGCCAGTCCTTGCCCGGATCCCCCTCGTCGACGGTTTCCTCGGCTTCCCTGGTGACGCGTCGCAACCGGTCGCGCAGGTCGTGATCGATGTCGGACGCGAGATCGGCGATACCGTCCCCGAGTGTCTGCTGCCACTGCGACGAGCGCTTGTGCAGCTCCTCGGCGGCGGCCTTGGCGCGCTGCAGCCCCGCGACGGCCGCGGCAGCGCGCTCCGGATCCTTCAGTGCCGCAAGCTCACTGCCGAACGACAGCGTCAGATGCTCGGTGACCGAACGGACGTCGAGCGAGACCGACGAGCGTGCCAGCACATCCGCCCGGGCCACCACGTCGTCACGCAGGAACGCGTAGAGCTGCTGAAAGCCGGACTCGGCGTTGAGCTCCTCGTCGTTCAAACGCAGTGCGTGCGAACGCAACAGAGACGACACCGGCAACATCTGCACGTCGATGCCCGCGCGGTCCAGGTGTCCACGATTGGCCTCGACGATCTGCCGCCAGTGCGGATAGAGATCGATCTTGGTGATCAGCACCGCCACGGCCGGGCACAGCCCCTGTACCTGACGCAGAAACGACAGTTCCGGCTCGGTGAATTCGCGGGAGGCGTCGGACACGACGAGCACCGCGTCGGACGACGGAATGAGCCCCAATGTTCCTGCAGCGTGCGGATTTCCGTGACCACCGACACCGGGGGTGTCGACCAGCACCAGACCGTCGGCGAGCAGCGGGCTCGCCACCCCGATGTCCAGACGCAACACTTCCCGGCCCTGGGCCAGCGGACTGGCCGGGGTGACCGTCGTGATCTCCTCGGCCGGAACGTCCACTCGGATCGGTTCGTTGCCGGGATCGGCGAGTACGAGCTGCGCGGAAAGGCTCTCGGCGTTGGACACCACCGTCGGGATGGCGGTGGTTTCGTCGTCTCCGACCGAGCACACCGTCAGGTTGAGCAGTGAGTTCACGAACTGGCTCTTGCCCTGCTTGAGCGGTCCGACCACGATGATGCGTCGACGTGGATCCAACACTCTCGAGCGCGCCGCCTGGACTCGATCCACCAGGTCGGATCTTCCCGCCGATGTCGCCACCGCCGCGGTACGGCTCAGTAGCTCGGCCAGCTCCGTAGATTGCCCGTCCATACGCTCGTGTTCACAACCGTTCTCGTCGACTTCCGCAGTACCAGGTCATGCCGCAGGCTCGAAAAACTCCTGCGCGCCCCGAACGAACTCTAGCGACGACTCGGCCCCGAGTGCTGGCGAACACTCGGGGCCGAGTCATGTCGTTGTCTACCCGCAGGCGAACGATCAGGGCTGCATCGGGTCGATGTCGTGATCGACGGTCACATGTCCCAGAGAGTCGGCTGCCGAATCCACCGAACCGTGCAGGCCGGACTCGCTGAACAAGCTCGACTCGGTCTCACCCTGTCCGAAGACGTCCGAGTCGACGCTCGACCAGCCGGTACCGGTCGCGGTAGCCGAGGAATCGAACGAGCTGGAGGAATCGAACGATCCCGACGCCGCCGAGGAGAGGCTGCCGCCGGCGTCTGCCAGTCCCTCGACACCCGACTGCAGGCCACCGGTGAGGCTGCCCGCGGCCTGGCCACCGATGTCGGCAGCGGAATCAAACCCGCCGCCCGCGGAAGCCGCAGCGTCCGCACCAGCATCCAAACCCGCACCCACAGTGGACGCGAAGTCGCCTCCGATCGAGGCACCGGTGTCGAGTCCCGCTCCGACGTTCGATGCGATCTCGCCGCCCACCGAGGTGCCGGCGTCGACGACTCCGCCCGCGGCACCTTCGAGGCCACCGGCAACCGAGCCTGCAGCTCCCGCGGCACCTTCGAGGCCCGCACCTGCGGATGCTGCTGCGTCGAGCCCGGTGCTGATGCCACCGGAGACGGCTCCTTCGAGGCCTGCACCGGCCGAAGCCGCAGCATCCACGCCGCCGGCGACGCCGCCCGCAACTCCGCCTGCGATTCCGCCGCCGAGGCTGCCGAGTCCGGCCAGACCACCGGTCAGGCCTGCACCGGCTTCACCCACACCGGCGAGTCCGCCGGCCACATCTGCACCCACGTTTCCGACGGCCGCCAGGCCACCGGTCACATCAGCTCCGACGTTTCCGACGGCTGCCAGGCCACCGGTCAGATCAGCACCAGCGTTTCCGACGGCCGCCAGGCCACCGGTCAGATCAGCTCCGACGTTTCCGAGGCCTGCGAGTCCTCCGGTGAGGCCCGCGCCAACTCCGCCGAGTCCGGCCAGGCCGCCCGACAGGTCTGCGCCCACTCCGCCGACTCCGGCGAGTGCTGCTTCGACGGTTCCCGAGAGGTCTGCTCCGGCTGCGACCGCTGTGTCGATCGCGCCGACGAGGCCTGCGCTGACATCTGCTCCGGCTCCGAGTGCGGCTCCGAGGTCGAGTGCGGCGCTGGTGTCGAGTACCGATTCGAGTGCGGTTCCGAGCTGAGCCCCGGCTGCACCGCCGACGCCGAATGCCGTACCGAGGACGCCTTCGAGTCCGCCTGCCACTCCGCCTTCGAGTCCGCCGGCCAGTTCGCCGCCGATGCCTGCTGCTGCTCCGATGGTGCCGTCGAGTGCTGCGTCGAGAGCGGCGGTGAGGCTGCCCACTGCGCTGGTGTCGAGGTCGAGTGCGGTTCCCAGTGCGCCGCCGACCACTGCGCCGACGCTGCCGCCTGCAGCAAGCAGGGCGTCGACGTCGAGGTCAGCGAGGACTCCGGCGTCGAGGACGGCTCCGAGTGCGCTACCGATCGAGCCTGCGATGGCACCGTCTGCCGCGAAGAGGCCGCCGAGGCTCGCGCCGACTCCACCGGCGATGTCGCCGACCAACGAGCCACCGGCTCCCAGTGCGCCGTCCAGTGCAGCTCCGATGTCGGTGGTCAGATCGGCTCCGATGGTTCCGAGTCCGCCGAGTGCGCCGCCGATTCCCGCGGTCAGAGCGGCACCGAGGTCACCTGCGATGTCCAGTCCGGCTCCGGCACCGAGTACCGCGTCGAAGACTCCGCCGAGAGCGGCACCGAGATCGGCTCCGACGCTTCCGCCGACTCCGAAGGCCGCACCGAGAGCGCCGGCCAGGCCGCCCTGGATGTCGGCCAGTGCGCCGAGGTCGACGGCACCGGTCGCGCCGATAGCGGCGTCGAGTGCTGCCTGCAGCTGTGCGGCGATGTCTCCACTGATCTCGCCGCCGATGCCTGCGCCTGCTCCGATCAGTCCGGTGAGTGCAGCGCCGAGCCCGACGGTTCCGCCGAGCAGACCGTCGAGGTCCAGATCCAGGCCGCCACCGAGTCCGAGGCCGCCCCCGATCCCGGCACCCGCGCCGAGCAGGGCGTCGAATGCGCCGCCGAATGCAGTGCCGAGCTCGAGACCGATCTGGCCTCCGACTGCCAATGCTGCGGCCAGTGCTGCCTGCAGGGATGCCTCGATCTCACCCGCGACGTCGATTCCGCCGGTCAGGCTGCCGCCTGCTGCGAGTCCGCCGCCTGCCACCGCGCCTGCTGCAAGTCCGAGCCCGGCCGACAATCCGCCGCCGAGGCTCGCGCCGCCGGCGAGGGCGCCGTCGAGGCCTGCGGATCCGCCTGCGCCCAGGATGGCCGAGAGCTGGCTGCCTGCACCGGCGAACAGTCCCGACTCGGCGACCAGGGGTGCCACGGCGACGATGTCGGCGTGGGTGACGTCGCCGAGTCCCGCGGCGGCCAGCGTCATCTCGGGGTTGGCGCAGTAGGCGGCTGCAGCCTGGTCGTCGCGCAGCAGGCCGAGAATGAAATCGAGTACGGCGTTGGTAGCCATCGTGGGTCTCCTTGACGAGTGGTGCTTCGTGGTTGATCACAACGCTAGGCACCGAAGAGCCCCCGCCCAACGGGGCGGATCCCCCCACTCCCCCGGGGGTTGCCAGGGGACTTCGGTTAGGGGATCTCGGCGCTTTAGGGGATTTCACTCGTTGTGCGCTCTAACCTGCTGTGAGACGTAACGAATAATCGACCACTGCCGACAGTGCGTGTGACGGCAGTAGTACTGACGGCAGTGCGAGACGAAGGCGGCGACACCACGATGAACGCAGGGCTCGGCATACGTATCGGTTCGGTGACGGCTGTGGCTGCTCTGGACACCGAACCCGTCACCTCGGTGGTCAAGCGTTCGGCACTCGACCTCCGTCCGGGCGAGGCCCCGCGTCTGGCAGAGCTCTGGGACCGTTCGACGCGGAATCTGATCAGCGGATTCGCCGACCGGGTGGGCGATCCGGTGGAACTGATCGACGACGACGGCCGCAGTCACCGCGCCGAGGACCTGTACGCCACCGCTGCTCGCGCACTCGTCGCCGAGGTCTCCGCCGGGACCGATGCCGCTCCTACCGTCGTCGTCACCCACCCCACTCGCTGGACGGCGTACACCGCCGAGGTTCTCGGTGAAGCACTGGAGCGCGCGGGACTCGCCGACGTCACGCTGGTACCGGAGTCCGTCGCCACGATGCGGTGGCTCGAAGTGACGCGCGGCCCACAGGCCGACGGCTTGGCCGTGGTCTACGACCTGGGCGCGACTGCACTCGACGTCACGCTGATGCGCACCGGCTCCGAGGCAGGCACCGTCGGAACCGGGGTGCATTCGGAGGAGTTCGGCGGAGCGCAGTTCGATCACGCGATCATGCAGTACGTCCTCGACACCGTCTCGGGAAGCCAATCCTTCGAGTTCGATCCCTTCGACCCCGATACCGTCGGCGCACTCGTGGAACTGCGGGCCCGCTGCGGCGAGGCGAAGGAACAGCTGTCCTACGACACGTCCACGTCACTGACGGTCGACCTCCCGGGCCTGCACACCGAGGTGCGCCTGGTGCGCTCCGAGGTCGAAGAACTGGTGCGCGCATCACTGCTGGGGTCGATCGGGGTGGTACGCGACGCCGTCACGGCCGCGGGCCTCGACGTCTCCGACGTCGACCAGGTGGTACTCGTCGGTGGCAGTTCGGCCATCCCACTGGTCGCCGAGCTCATGTCGTCCGAGCTGCGAGCACCCGTGGTAGCCGGACCGCGACCCGAGCTGACCGTCGCAGTCGGTGCCGCGATACTCGGCAGCGACATCGCCGACGCGACCGCCTCCGACAACGCCGCGGCACTGGCTGCGATGCCCACCACGGCCGTGGCGTCCGCTGCGGCGGCCGCCCCGATGCCTCGCCCCACTCCCCGGCCCGCGCCGACGCCCACCGCCGTCGAATCGGACTCGGGAATGTCCGGTCGCAAGAAAGCCGGTGTCGTGGCCGGATCCGTCCTCGTTCTCGCGCTTCTCGCCGGCGGAGGCCTGTCGGTGGGCACGGCATTGACTTCCGACAACACCACTCCGGCCGAATCGAACGCGGACACCTCGATCTCGAGCACCGAGACACCGGGAACCAGCGCTGCGGTGGCCGATGCCGCGACGACGACGCCGGCCACCGGTGAGAACGGTGCTGCCGCAACCGGTTCCGAGGGTGCGCCGACCACGGTGGTCAACGCCGACGGCACGGTGACGCAGATCGATCCGGCCACCGGTGCTCCGGTCGCGGGATCCCCGGCCCCGGCCCCGGCCGACAACGGCGCGGCCACGGTGCCGACCATCCCGTCGGTCGCCGCTCCGACCGTTCCCAACTACCAGCCTCCGGCGGTGCAGGTTCCGCAAGCACCGAGCGTGCAGGTTCCCAGCTACCAGGGTCCCACCCTCGGCGATGTCGGACAGGGTGTCGGTGACGGACTCGGCGGAGTGGTCGGCGGCGTCGGTGACGGACTCGGCGGTGTCGTCGGCGGCGTCGGTGACGGGCTCGGCGGAGCCCTCGGCGGCTTGACCGGCCGATAGGTCGACGGTGACCAGCACTCGATCATCGCTCGTCGGCATCGAGCGCGCCGATCGCTTCGTCCGTGATGCACTCGTCGCCAACGGTTTTCATGTCGTCGTCGGAGTCGACGGCTCCGGTCGATCCGCGGTTCTCGATTCCTTGGCCTCGGCGGTGGACGTGTACACGGGCACCATCGCCGACGCGCCGTCCGGCTCGACGGTTCTCGTCGACGACGCGCACCTGCTGTCGGAGCAGCGTCTCGACGAGATCGCAGCGGCTGCAACACGATCGGACATCACCCTGATCGTCGCCACCGCGCCGCGGAGCTACGATTCCCGCATCGAGAAGCTCGTCGCGTCCGCCGGCTCCAACCGGTTGACGCTGGTTCCACTGGACAAGGTGGCCATCGCGGCGCGAGCAGCAGCGACCGTTCGACCGATCTCGGCGTCACTCGCCGGTGCCGTCGCCAAGGCGACCGGCGGAATTCTCGCCGCCGTCGATGCGGCCCTCGGCGCGCTCGGCGGCGACCGTTCCGATCCGACTCCACTGCGCACGGTCGCCGAATCCGTTGCCGAACAACACCGTCGGATGCTGATCGAGACCACCGACGACACGCGGGCACTGCTGCTCGCAGCCCGATTCGGCATCACACCCGATCCTGCGTCGGCTGCGCAGATCGTGGCACGCGCGACCGACGTCGAGTCGATCGTCGACCTGGCCTGCAGCTCCGGACTGCTCGACACCACGGGCACGTTGATTCCGTCCGCGGAGGCCCCGCTGATCGAGATGATCGGAGAGGCGCGCTGCCGAGCCCTGCTCTCGTCCGTCACCCACATCGCCACCCGATCCCGCCTGCTCGACGCCACCGCGGCACGTGCGTTGGCAGAGCGAGGCGTCGTCCATCCAGGTCTCGCAGATTTCCTTGTGCAGCAGGCCGATTCGGCTGCTGTCGATGCCGCAGGTGCCCTGTACGACGCGGCGGTCGACGCGGGCTTCGACTCGGCGGCGTTGGCTGCGAGACGGTCCGAGGTCGCGGCTGCCACCGGAAATCCGGACGAGGCGGCGAGATTCGCCGATGTGGTCCTCGACGGTGCGGCCGGGTGCGATGCGACGGATCTGCGTACGGCGGTGCGGGTGTCGGCGTCGATTGCCGCGCAACGTGGAATGGCCTCGCGCAGTGCGCAGTTGTTCGCGTGGCTCGGCGAGGATCGGCTCGGACCCGACGCAGTGTGGGCTGCCCTCTCGGCCGCGGCGGCCGGTGATCGCAGCGCCGCCGACCGTTCGATGGCTGCCGTGACTGCCCTCGCACCGACGTCGAGTATCGCGTCGGGCAGTCTGCTCGTCACCGGAGTGATCGGATCGATCGATTCGCGGAGCGCAGCAGCGTCGAGCGCCGCTGCCAACGCGCTGATGCGGGCAATGACGTTGACGGGCACTACTTCCGATCGTTCGTGCACCCCGGATACTGCCGCTGCCGTCTCGGCGCTGCACGCGGTCCACTGCGGCGACCTACCCCGTGTCGATTCCATCGTGGCGCGAGCACTTCCAGAGCACCGTCCGGGATCGGAGGCGCACACCAGGTTGAGCCTCGTCGGGGCCTGGGCGTCGATGCTGCGAGGGGATACCGCCGACGCAGGCATCGCGATCGAGGCACTACGGATTCCGGTGTCACACGTGCGCAATCAACTGTTCCTGCACGCGATTCGAGTGGGCCTGGCTCGCAGGTCCGGTGACGCAGGGTCGCTGATCACGGCATGGACCCAGGCCCAGAACGTGATCGCCGAATACTCGACCGACCTGTTCGCGCTGCTGCCCCTGGGCGAATTGCTCTTGGCCGCAACTCGACTCGGCCAGGTGGACCGCGTCGAGCATCTGGTGGCGCAGGCCACCGACCTGCTCGCAGCGCTCGGCGATCCACCCGTGTGGGCGTCGGCGCTGCACTGGTACCAGGTTCAGGCGGCCATCGTGGCGCAGACTCCCGACGCGTTGGTCCCACACGCCAAGGCTCTGGCCGCCGCCGCTCCGACCCATCCGTACAGCGCCGCACTCGCCGGTGCCGGTCGCGCGTGGCTCGGCGTGTTGCAGGGCAGGCCCGACGCGACCGAGGTGGAGAATTCGGCACGCACACTCACCGCTTTCGGACTGCCGTGGGACGGTGCCCGCTTGGCGAGCGAGGCCGCCCTGACCGTCACCGATACTGCGACGGCAACCTCGCTGCTGCACATCGCCAGGTCGTTGCGCCAACCCAGCTCGACGGGCCGCGACAGTCCGAGATCGACCCCGCAGCCGACGGGCTCGTTGAGTGAACGCGAAGCCGAGGTCGCCGAACTGCTGGTACTGGGCGTCACGTATCGCGAGGTCGGCAGCCGGCTCTACATCTCCCCGAAGACCGTCGAGCACCATGTGGCTCGCATTCGGCGCAGGCTCGGGGCGCAGTCGCGCTCGGAGCTGATCTCGATGCTGCGCGCCATGGGATACGGGGCCTCGACCAGCACAAGTGTGGACACTGTAACTGTGCGGGGACCGGGAGCGACATAACGGCCGAGCACCACTCCCCGATCGAGAACAGGTAGCAGCCCCATGACCGAGCAGCCCGGCAGTGCGAGTGTGAGCACACCGGACGTCGGCCTCTACCTGGACGACGAGCGCGCCGTCGCCGCCGTGTCCCATCCGATCGCGCCCGGACCGTCGCTGCACCTGGCGTCACTGCACCCGACCGTGCTCAACACCCATCCCGACGGCACCGTCTCGCTCGGAGATGCGACCGACGACGACTCCGAGGCCTACACACACTTTCTCGACTCCCTCGCCGACGGCGTGGGTGTCACCGGCAGCAAGGGCACGGTCTTTCCTGCCGAGCAACTGACGTCGATGGCCCTGCTGTGCCTGCTCACCGAGGTGGCGTCGTCCATCGGTCTGCGGCCGGGTGATCTTGCCGCGGCGGCGACCTATCCCGCCCAGTGGACGGCCGAGCAGGTGTTCGCGCTGCGTTCGGCCATGAACGCGCACGGGCTCGCACACGTCGCGCTGGTCGCCGAGGAAGAAGCGCTCGCCGCGTGGAACGCATCGCTCCTGCCGACCCTGCAGAAGAAGGACACCGCAATCGCCGCGGCCCGAGGTGCTGCGATTCTGGCTGCGCAGTTCCCCGTCGACGCCGTCACCGAGCAGTTCGCGGTGGTGAGCCCGGCGAGATCCGACCGGCGACCACTGTTCGCTGCGGCAGCGTTCGCCGCCGCGTTGACCGTCGGTGCCGCGCTCTTCGCGCTGCAACTCGGTACGCCCACCGACACCGACGTCCCCACCATCGACAACGCCCAGCTGGTGCCGAGCACGTCGTCGAGCGGCACCGGGTCGGGTGGCCCGATCGACTTCCCCACCGTCGTCGCCGAACCGGCCGCCGAGATCGTTCCTGTCGCTCCGTCGACGGCGACCGCCACCACGGAAGAGACGACCCCCACCGAAACCTCCGACCTCCCGCGGAGCGAACCGACCGAAGCCGAAACCGAGTCCGAGTCCGAGATCCAGACGCGCCCAGCGTTCGAGGCACCCGAGGACGACGACCGCGAGAAGCCTCCCATCGTCGTCGAACCGGTCGATCCGGTCGATCCGGTCGATCCGGAACTTCCGGACGAACCAACCGACGAGACCCCCGACACCCCTGAAACCGACCCGGACGACGGGCAGTCCATAACCGAACAGACCGCACCGAACGACCGATCGGCGGAGACACGATGAGCGATGCCGGCCATCTCGGAATAACCGTGGGCAACACCAGGTCCGTCGCGGCCTATCGCGCATCGGCCGAGGACGAACCGACGATCGTCGTCCTGCCGACGACACTGAGATTCGACGAGGACGGCCGCGCCCACCTCGGTGAACCCGCCGAGAAGGCACCCTTCACTCGGTTCGTCGATCTGGTCGGTCAGCAGGAGGATCTCGAGCCCGACGCCGACGCCTACCGCGCCGAGGACCTGATGGCCAACGCCGCCAACTGCCTCGTCACGATGGTGTCCGCGAAGGCCGGCGTGCCCAGCGACATGCCCGTCACGACCATGACGTACCCGACGCGGTGGACCCGCGCCTCCGTCGCACTGCTTCGTGACGCCCTCGATCACACCGGCCTCACCGATGTCGCCCTGGTTCCCGACGCGAAAGCCGCCAGCGCATTCGCGGAGCCGAGCCCGGGAGCAGCGGTCACCGTGGTCGACATGGGGGCCACCGGCACCGACATCTCCACCTTTCCCGGAGGTGGGACGGTCCGCACCACCGCCGTCGGCGGAGACGCGTTCACCGACGCCCTCTTCGATCACGTGGTGACCGATCGCGAGCACATCGACCTGTCCGACGCGGCCGTCCTGGCAGCCCTTGCCGGCGTCGTCGCCTCGTGCGAGGCCGCCAAGCAGACCTTGAGCACGGCCGACGTCGCCACGATCTCGGTCGAACTCCCCGGTGTCTCGCAGTCCACGACGGTCACCCGAGCCGAGTTCGCAGACCTCGTCGCGCCGTTGCTCCGCCGGCTCGACGTTCCGGGGACGGGCACTGTGATCCTCGCCGGCGGCAGCGCCGCACTTCCGTCGGTGGCAAGCAACATCACCGAACGCTCGTCGGGCCCGGTGCTCGTCGAGCCGCTCGCTGCCACCCGCGGTGCCCTGCTGCTGGCCGAGGTCGAGGATGTCGACGGCAACTCCATGGTGACCGGTGCCGCGCCGATCGTCACCCGAAACGACGGCACGGAGTCCCTCGACACCGACGCCATCCCGGTCGTCGCGCCCGCACCGTCCCTCGCGTTCTCCGAGGCGATCCCTGCGGTCGCTCCGGTGTTCGCTCCCTCGGAATTTCGGTCCGAGCCGATCGTTCCGGTCGACGAGAACACCTCGACCACCGATCACTCTCCGGCCGTCGCCGCTGCGCCGGTAGCGGCGAAGAAGGAACGCAGCGAGCGTTCGCGGACGATCGCCACCATCGTTGCCGGTGCAGCAGCAGGCGTGGTCATCGTTCTCGCGATCGCAGCACTGAGCGGAGTGTTCGGCGACTCTCCCGCCGCGACGCCCCCGACCGTCACCGATGCCGGCTCGCCGATCGTCACCTCGACGCGCGCACCCTCGACCACCACCGCCACCTCCGTCGAGCCCGTCTTCGTACCCGAGGTCGTCGAACAGCCGGACGAGCCGTACGTGGCACCCGAACCTGCTCCCCTGCCTGCTCCCGCGCCCGCGCCGGTGCCCGCCCCCGCGCCCGTGGTCCCCACCACGACGCCGGTGGCCACCACGATTCCGGTGACCACCACCCCGGTCGAGACGACGACTCCGGCTGAGACCACCACGACTTCAGCTTCGGTGACCACCCCATCCGAAGAGCTCGAAGAACCCTGAGCTGCGCGAACACGGATTCCGAGCCCGATGCCCTAGGGTGGGGCGCTGATGACAAGCACCCGATGAAGGGATTTCATGCGTAACACCGGGGCGCTGCGTGCTGCAGTGCTGTGTTCGACGGCTTTCGTACTTCTTGCTTCGTTCTCCGGGACAGCAGCAGCAGAACCCGTCGTCCAGTCACCCGCCGATCAGCTTCCCCGCGAGCTCGTCGAAGCCGTGCAGCGAGATCTGAAGATCTCTCCGCAGGAGTATCTCGATCGGGCTGCCCGCGCGCAGGAACTGTCCGCGTACGCATCGGATTTCCGGGCCAGCCGGCCGGCAGATTTCGCCGGTGCCTGGATCGGACCCGACGGCAATGCCGTCGTCGCCGTCACCTCACCTGCTGCGGCGCAGGCCGTCGCCAAGGACGGATACGCCACCGCGCAGTCGCCCGTGTCGGCAGACGGACTCGAGAAGTCGCTGGCAGACCTCAACAGTTGGATTGCCGGCCTCCCCCGCGAGATCTCCGAGCAGATCAACGGAACGGCCATCGACTTCATCGACAACCAGATCGTCATCGATCTGGTGAACAGCCCCATCGGTAGCGCGCTGAATCTGCCCACCCTGCTGGCGAACATCAAGGTCATCCTCTCCCCCGGCGGAAACAAGCCGGTCGACCCGACTCCGATGGGCGGCGACACCTACGTCACCACCTCGGGACCCATCGCCGACGCTCCGGCCACCGACATCAGCATCTGCTCGTTCGGCTTCAACGCCGTCGACTCCTCCGGTTCGGCCGTCAATCTCAGTGCAGGCCACTGCAACCCGGCCAAGGCCACCGGATCCGGCGGCGCGCCGGTCTACCTGCCCGATCCGGCCGACATCTCGCGCAGCACGCAGATCGGGTCGTTCGATCGGTCCAGCCTGGGCGCAGAGGACGGCCTCGACTGGTCGGTCATCGCCCTGAACGACACCGGCATCGCGTCGGGACTCGACCGCCCCACCGTCCATGGAGCGAACGGCAGCACCGTCACCGTCACCGGAACCGCATCGCCGGTCATCGGAGCGCCGGTCTGCAAGTCCGGGCAGTCGTCGTCGTTCACCTGTGGAGTGGTTGCGGCCGATCGCGTCGAGACACAGCTCTACATGGAGGACGGCACGTCCCGCACCGTTCGCGGATTCGCCAGCACCGCATGCACTCTCGCAGGTGACAGTGGCGGTGCCATCGTGACCGGAACGCTCGCGTTGGGAATCACCAGCGGATCCAACAGCGGTGGCGCACCCGATTGCAACGAGGCCAACCTCGCTCTGGCGCAATACGGTGGCACGGCAAGCCTGGGCATTCCCATCGATCAGGTCACGCGCGCGACCGGAAGCACACTCCGCACCGAATAGTGGGTACGGCGGGAGCCCTCCACCGCCTATAGTCGTACGACGGGTGAACGGCATCACATCTGCAGATGCCCGGGGGGAGAGGTTTCTATGCGTCGCCGAGCGTTCCGGCTGTCGATGTTCGCTGTGCCGATTGTGGTGACGGCGGCCGTGTTCGCGCCCACCGCTGGGGCGGATCCGGTTGCCGACACCGTGCTGCCTGCGGCGTTGGCCGACGCGGTTGCCCGCGACCTCGGGCTGTCTCCGCAGCAATTTCTCGACCGAGCGGACGCAGCCCGCCGACTGGCCGAGTTCACCGACACCGTCGGTTCCGACGGGGTAGCGAGGGCATGGCTGGACGAGGACGGACGTCCCGTCGTTGCGGTGGCGGACGGACCGGCCTACGCCTACGTGGCAGATGCCGCGTCGGCCAACGGTTTCGGGATCGACGCGTCGCCCATCGAGCTCCCGCCGGCAATTGTCGATGCCGTCCAGCCGCTGTTGGACCTGCTCCCGTTCGATCCGTCACCGACGGCAGGCCCGATCCGTGCGAGTTCGTATCTCGGCGGTGACAGCTTTCTCGCGGGGACACCGGCCGGCCTCGGTCAGCGGTGCTCCCTCGGATTCAATGCCGTCGACCCGACGCGCGGATCGGTCAACATCACTGCGGGCCACTGCAATCCGAACACCACCGACACCGGCTCCGCGGCACTGACGGGCGCGTATCCGATGTACGGCAGTCTCGTGGGCTCGAAATTCGGAACGTTCTACCGAACCAGCCAGTCGCGCAACGATTACGCCTTGATCGACATCGACGACGCCAATGCCGCCGAATTCGAGAGCAACGCCGTGCGAGTCCCCGGAGCAGGCCCACTGCACGTCACCGGGACGGTGGACCCGATCGTGGGAGCACCGGTCTGCAAATCCGGATCCAGAACCGGATTCAGTTGCGGCACAATTCTTTCCACGGGCCAGCACGTCGCACTGGGCGACAACGTTCTGGACCGCGGCTTCTCCACCTCCATCTGCGCGCTACGCGGAGACAGTGGTGGCCCTGTCGTCAGCGGCACCCTCGCGGTCGGCATCGCCAGTGCATCGAACGTGGGCGATCAGCCCTCCTGCGAGGTCGCGACCGTCGTCAGCATGCTGCAGGGTCAGCGGCCCGAGCTGTTCGCCACCCCCATCAACGACGTACTCGCGGAGAACCCGGGCCTGACGATCCGAACGTCCTAGTGCGTGGACGGTCGCAGACGTGACAGCGCCGCGTAGCCGACTCTTCGCGCATGCGCGAACCCGGGCGACAGCTCCCATCGACGCACCAAGCCGACCAGAATCCGAGACCCGACCATGCGTGTGGGGACGCCCACCACGGCCAGCACGTCGTAGCCCGAGGTGGACCAGGACTTCTTGATGTCGTTGACACCGACGCCCAGGTCCAGCACGGTCACGTCGAGCTCGTCGTGGCTCTGGACGAACCATTCCATCATCTGATGCCCGGGTTGATACTTCGCAACCTCGGGATCGTAATGCGTCAACCAGGCTTCGAGTCGAGCTCCGGTCCGAACACAGATCTGATGCGCACGCCACCGCCCCTCGACGCTCACCCCGGAGAGAGCCAATCTCCCGGCCGCTGCCTCGCGAGCCAGGAAGTCCTTGGCCGACGCCGACGGGTCGGCGGGCGATTCCTCCGCAAGGTAGTCGGTGCGATCGCTGTGGAGCGTCGACGCGGCCGCCAAGCGGGATATGTCCGCCCAGCGTCGTTCGAAGTGCTTCGCATCCCGGATGGTCTCCATCGTGAGGGGACTCCCGGCCCGCTCGGCCTGACGTCTGTACTTTCCGAGTCGCTTGAGCGAACTGTGCCCACGCACGTCCCGAGCGGTACTTCCTTCCGGCACGTCGATCACCGGAACTCGTTCCCGCACGATCGACTCCGAACGCCACCGCGGATGCACACCGAGCGCTTCGACGGCGTTTCGATCGCCGATCATCGAATCCGCGTAGAAGATCAGACCGCAGCGGTCGACGGTATCCCACAGGACACGAGACGACGCGTCGTCCTCGCTGAGCAGTTCCGTCGGAACGCCCTGCCCGGCCCCGAGAATCTTCGCCACTTTCAGCGGACCGAGTCGCGTCACGAACATCGGGGCCAAAGCCACCAGACGCGTACCGCGACGCACGTGCACGAAGACCAGCTCACTGCCCGCAGGTCGCGGTGCATTCAACGCATAACTGGGGCGAGAAGAGAAGACCGTTCCGACTCGCTCGGCCAGTGCGTCCCACTCGTCGCGGAGTTCGTCGGTCAGCGTTCTGTCCACGGCTCCGATAATGGGTTCGTAGTCGGTTTCCATGCTATTTACTTTACGTAAAGTTTAATAAGCGTGTGAAAGCACTTCTTCGTTGCCCTCGATCCAACGGTGCTCGTACGGGTGCGGCGGTCGCCCGAACTCGACGCCGACCCACCCAGAACGCAGAAAACCCGCACCCTCGACGAGAGTGCGGGTTTTCGGTGAAGAGTTGCTTACTTGGCCCAGACCGTGGTGCCCGGTGCCGCATTCAACGTGTTGATCAGATCGATGCCTGCAACAACGAGGGTGGGTCCGCCGGCGACGATGGTGCCTATGACGCCACCGATGGTCGCACCGATCGGCAACGTTGCAAAAACCAGAGGCCCGATAGTGATACCCGCGAGCCCGAGGCCTGCTCCGATGATGGTGCCGGTCAGTCCACCGACCGCGGTCGCGATGCCGAGCTGCGAGGAGAAGTTCTGCTGCGCCCTGAGGTTCTCCTCGGGCGAGGCGACGGTCGTTGCGCCGATGCTGCGCGAGTTGGCCGAAGCCTTCGTGAAGTCGAGGTCCGGGATCAGACGCAGGGTCTTGCCGTTGTCGTCGACGTTCTGCTCGTACGGGAAGTTGAGTCCGCCGAGGTTGAACGACAGCGGGAGAGTCACGAGGGTGTTGTCGGCGGCGTCGAGGACGTCGACCGTCTTCCCGTCGTCGGCGACCTTGAAGACGCCTGCGTCGATGGTGGTGACGATTGTGCGATCTTCGAGATCGACGGTGTAGTTGGTGTCACCGGGGGCCGTTTCATCGGCGGGCTGTGCGTATGCGGTTCCGCTGGCCAGGCCCATCGCGACTGCGACGAGGGCCGACGTGACGACCAGTTTGCTGAGTTTCATGTGGAGTTCAGTTCCGTTTCTGTGGCGTTGAGTGCTTGGCAGTACCGCTAGGCAGCCGTCAAGCGCAAAGTCACCCCGATGACTCTTTTGCGACTTTTGGTGCGCCCGAATTGTAGCGTAAGAATCGGACCGGTCGTTGTCCTTTTGTGACAGGTTCTCCACCTGTCAGTTACCCACTGTCACAAACATTTTGGATATTCGCAGCACAGCGGCTCGAGTCACGTCATGCTGGGATCGGAGATGTCGATCGTTCGACCGATCGAGGAAGACCCAGCGCGCGATCCCACCGGCCCCAGGCGGCCCGTCGGCGACATCCCGCCACACGAACGGAGTAGGTAAGGACTGCCTTCTCGACAGCACCTCGACGGCCTACGCATACGGTGATCTGCGAGACAACCTACTGACGAGTTCAGCCCACCCGTCGGACGGCCTCACTTCGCCACCCACCAGCATCGCTTCACTCGGTGGTGCTAAGTTACCCGTCAGTACGGCGAAACTGCTACTGGCGAGTAACATAGTCCGTCAGCCGGCTCGACGGGCCGAACCCGCGGTAGCCCCCAGCTGCCACCTGAACGAAAGGCCGCGACATGAACGCCCTGACGATCACGTTGGGCACAGTCGGTGCTCTGCTCAGCCTCGTGTGTTGGTACGTCTTCATTCGCGGGGCTCTGCGGATGTTCAACATCGTGCGACTCGGCCAGCCGGCACCCGACCGCTGGCGACCGATAGTCCCTCGCTTCAAGCAGATGGTCGTCGAGTTCCTGCTGCACACCAAGATGGTCAAGTTCCGCACCGTCGGCTGGTCGCACTGGCTCGTGATGGTCGGCTTCATGTTCGGTTCCATCGTCTGGTTCGAGGCGTACGGACAGACGTTCAACCCCGAGTTCCATTGGCCGATCTTCGGCGACACTGCGGTTTACCACTTCCTCGAGGAGATCCTCGCTCTCGGCACGGTCATCGGTATCGTCACGCTGATCGTCATCCGCCAGCTCAACCACCCGAGAAAGCCCGAGCGTCAGTCGCGCTTCGCCGGCTCCGGGTTCAAAGCCGCCTACTTCGTCGAGGCCGTTGTGCTCATCGAGGGCCTGGGCATGCTGATGGTGAAGTCCGGCAAGATCGCCACCTACGGCGACGGCAGTCTCATCTACGACTTCGCCACCGTCCACATCGCCACCCTGCTGCCGGCCAGCCCGGAGATGGTGTCGGTGTTCGCGTTCGTCAAGCTGATGTCCGGCATGGTGTGGCTCTACATCGTCGGTACCCGCATCAACTGGGGTATCGCCTGGCACCGCTTCTCGGCGTTCCCCAACATCTACTTCAAGCGCATGGACGACGGCACCGTGGCTCTCGGCCCGGCCAAGCCCATGATGTCCGGCGGCAAGGTCCTCGAGATGGAAGAGGCCGACCCCGACGTCGACGCGTTCGGCGCAGGCAACATCGAGGACTTCAGCTGGAAGGGCTGGCTCGACTTCAGTACCTGCACCGAGTGTGGCCGCTGCCAATCGCAGTGCCCCGCCTGGAACACCGGCAAGCCCCTCTCCCCCAAGCTGCTGATCATGTCGCTGCGCGACCACAGCCACGCCAAGGCCCCTTACCTGCTGGCCGGCGGCAAGAAGGACATGGCGGGCGACGAGGTCGGACTCGTCGACTCCGAGGGCAACGTCGACCAGAAGGCGCTCGACGCCATCCCGCAGAACGCTCGGGACGAGGCCGATCGCAAGCTCGTCGCCGACGCCATCGAGGGCGGCATCATCGATCCCGAGGTGCTGTGGAGCTGCACCACGTGCGGCGCCTGCGTCGAGCAGTGCCCGGTGGACATCGAGCACGTCGACCACATCATCGACATGCGTCGCTACCAGGTGCTCATCGAGTCGGAGTTCCCGTCCGAGCTCGCCGGCCTGTTCAAGAACCTCGAGAACAAGGGCAATCCGTGGGGCCAGAACTCCAAGGACCGCCTCAACTGGATCAACGAGATGGACTTCGACATCCCGGTCTTCGGCCAGGACGCCGATTCGTTCCAGGACTACGAGTACCTCTTCTGGGTCGGCTGTGCCGGTGCCTACGAGGATCGCGCCAAGAAGACCACCAAGGCCGTCGCCGAGCTGCTCGCCACCGCAGGCGTGAAGTTCATGGTGCTCGGCGCGGACGAGACCTGCACCGGCGACTCCGCTCGCCGCGCGGGCAACGAGTTCCTGTTCCAGCAGCTCGCCATGCAGAACATCGAGACGCTGAACAGCGTGTTCGACGGTGTCGAGCAGAGCAAGCGCAAGATCGTCGTCACCTGCGCGCACTGCTTCAACGCGCTCGGCAACGAGTACCCGCAGGTCGGCGGCGACTACGAGGTGGTGCACCACACGCAGCTGCTCAACCGCCTCGTGCGCCAGAAGAAGCTGATCCCGGTGGCCTCGGTCAGCCAGGACATCACCTACCACGACCCGTGCTACCTCGGCCGCCACAACAAGGTGTACGACGCTCCACGTGAGCTCATGGCCGCGTCGGGCTCCAATCTCAAGGAGATGCCGCGCCACGGTGAGCGGTCCATGTGCTGTGGTGCCGGTGGCGCTCGCATGTGGATGGAAGAGAACATCGGCAAGCGCATCAACATCGACCGGGTCGACGAGGCGCTGGCGACCAACCCGAAGAAGATCGCCACCGGTTGCCCGTTCTGCCGCGTCATGCTCACCGACGGTGTCACCGCACGGCAGGAAGGCGGCGCACACGAGGGCGTCGAGGTCGTCGACGTCGCGCAGCTGATGCTCGAGTCGATCACCCGCATCGAGTCCTCGGTGCTGGGCGAGAACATCAAGGTCATCCCCCGCGAGCGCACTCCGGAGGAGAAGCTGGCGACCGAAAAGGCGATGGAGGTCGAAGAGGCCGAACGCATCGCCCCCGTCGAGGAGCCGGCCGAGGCGAAGTCCGCTCCGGCAGCTCCTGCCCCCAAGGCCGGCGGCGGTCTGAAGATGAAGGGTCTGGCCAAGGCTCCGGGAGCGAAGGCACCCGGTTCCGCCACCAAGGCCGAAGAGCCAACGGAGGAGGCTGCACCCGCGGCCAAGCCCAAGGGTCTCGGATTGGCAGGCGGTAAGGCACCCGGTGGCAAGGGTCTGCAGATGAAGGGCAAGGCACCCGGCGCGAAGGCGGCTGCACCTGCCGACACTGCAGCCGAAGCTCCGTCCACCGAGGCCTCGGAATCGACTCCGTCCGTCAAGCCCAAGGGTCTGGCCGTGAAGTCGGGCTTCAAGAAGCCGGGAGCCAAGGCACCGGGCAAGCCTGCCGAGGCCACTGCGACTCCCGCCACGGAGCCGTCGACCTCTGACGCACCCGCCGAATCGGCTTCTGCTGCAACCGAATCCAAGCCGACCGTCCAGCCGAAGGGCCTGGCCGTGAAGTCCGGATTCAAGAAGCCGGGAGCCAAGACACCGGGCAAGCCTGCTGCCGAGGCGCCGGTCTCCGAAGCACCTGCTCCCGAGGCACCTGCTGCTGAGGCTCCTGCTGCCGAGGCACCTGCTGCTGAGGCACCGGTTGCCGAGGCTACGGCGTCGGAAGCACCCGCCGCCGAGGCTGTCGCAGAATCCAAGCCGACCGTCAAGCCCAAGGGCCTGGCCGTGAAGTCCGGATTCAAGAAGCCGGGC
Organism: Rhodococcus cercidiphylli; assembly: GCF_033042225.1. Taxonomy (NCBI): domain Bacteria; kingdom Bacillati; phylum Actinomycetota; class Actinomycetes; order Mycobacteriales; family Nocardiaceae; genus Rhodococcus; species Rhodococcus cercidiphylli. The sequence goes on along the minus strand of NZ_JAWLKE010000003.1, from coordinate 163,662 downwards.
GCACGGACACCGGGTGCAGCAGCGGCAACACCCGCGGAGGCGTCGGACACCACCGAGGCACCAGCCGAGGCGGCCAGCACTGAGGCACCAGCCGAGGCTCCGGCAGAGGCGTCGACCACCGAAGCACCAGCCGAGGCGGCCAGCACCGAGGCACCCGCCGAGGCGTCGGACACCACGTCCAGTGGTTCGGATGAGCGGACTCCGCCCAAGCCGAAGGCCGGTGGACTCGGATTCGCTCCGGGAGCCAAGGTTCCGGGACGCCGGAAGTAACCTCACACCCCTTTTACCGACTGCGCGCCCTTGCTCACCGCCGAGCAGGGGCGCGCAGTCGTCAGTAGGGGTGTGAGGTCCACTCCCGCGAGTTATCCACAGGCAGCGAGTTATCCACAATCGGCCACTGGGGTCTTGTCGAAACCGATTGCGCCCGAGAGCATTTCTTCATGACCCGCATCGTCTCGCGATCCGACGCACTCTCCCGCGGAATTTCCGACGCAGAGTTGCAGCGCTACTGCCGAACGCGAGCATGGCGTCGACTCCGTCCCGGACGGTTCGTCAGCAGAGACGAATTCGACGCCCTGCCCAGGGAAGACAAGCATCGAGTGATCGCCGAGGCCGTGTTCGACGCGACCATCGCCCCCGATGCCGTGGTCAGCCATGTGAGTGCGGCTGTCTTCCACGGTCTCGATGTGTGGAATGCCGACCTGAGCCGGGTGCACATCACGCGCAATCGCGCCCGGGGCGGAGGTCGGAGCAGCGCCGTTCGAACAGTGCACACCTCGCCGTACACCGACGAGGAAGTCGTGGACTTCGACGGCGTTCGGGTCACCGCTCTGGCGCGCACAGTTGCCGATTGCGCTCGCTCACTTCCGTTCGAGACGGCCGTCTGTATCGCGGACTTCGCAGCGAGAGAACGCGGACTCGCTGCCGAAGATGTTGTCGCAGCACTGGATTCGTGCCCGAACCATCCGGGAAATCGGTTGGCGCGTCGGGTTGCGGAGTTCATGGACGGCCGGTCCGAGAGTGTCGGGGAATCACGCACCCGCGTGGTGCTGAATCATCTGGGCTACACCCCACAGCTGCAGGTACCGATCACGGATTCCCGTGGCTTCGTCGGGCGCGTGGATTTCGATCTGCCCGACATCGAGACTGTTCTCGAATTCGACGGCAAGGTGAAGTACGGGCGCTATGTGCCCGAGGGGAAGTCTGCGGCCGATGTGTTGTGGGAGGAGAAGCGCCGCGAGGATCGCATTCGCGCAACCGGCCGTCAGGTGGTGCGAATTGCCTGGTCGGATCTCGATCGTCCCGAGCTCGTCGACCGGATGATCCGCGATGCTGCCGATAGAGCCGGCCGACGCCACCGAGCGACCTTTCTACCGACCGCGCGCCCGTCCTCGCATCGAAATGCAGGCGCGCACCCTGCACAAGCGGTGTGAGGTTCCCGCGAACCCCCCTCGGAAGTGGCCGAATCGGACATCGTGAGTATGGTCGGACGCGAAGGCGTACCGACAAGTAGGGAGCAGGCATGACCGACGACGCGGACAAGCTCTTTCGCCGCTACGACGAGTGGTGGACGGCTCTGTCGCCGGACGACCGAGCGCACGTCGAGCAGTGTTGCGAATCCGGCCGCACCGACGAGCGCCTCTGTGCACTCATCCTCGAGAACGACGGTCCGTCGAAGGCAGCGTTCGAGGTGGGCAGCAAGTTGTCCGAGGGCAACAGCAAGTACTGCGCGATCCCCAGTGCACTCCTCGAGTTTCTGGAAGCGAAGCGAGCGCACCCACCACTCAGCTAGAGGGACGCCACAGCTGCAGCTCGGGGATTCCGGGCGGCGTGAAACCCATGACCTGGCCGTAGAAGGACAGTTCGGATTCTCGTGCGTTCACCTGCGTTTCCAGTTTGCGGAACCCGTGTGACTCGCCCGCGTAAGCCAGGTAGGCGTGCGGTATCCCCTTCTTCACCATGGCATCTCGGAATCGTTCGGCCTGCGACGGCGGCACGATCGGATCGTCGAGCCCCTGCAACAACAGCACTGGGCAAGAGAGTCCGTCGACGTTGTTCACCGGTGCCCGGGTTCGGTACAGATCGATGGTCTCGGGCAACGGTCCGATGAGCCCGTCGATGTAGCGGGACTCGAAGTCGTGGGTTTCGGCGACGAACAGCTCCAGCTCTGCGACACCGAAGTACGATGCACCGCAAGCGAACACGTCGGAAGACGTCAGCGCAGCCAAGACCGTCCAACCACCTGCGGAGCCACCTTCGATGGCCAGCCGGCGCGGGTCGGCGAGTCCACTGTCGGCCAGCCCCTGCACCGCGGCGATGGTGTCTTCGACGTCGACCACTCCCCACTGCCCGCGCAGCCGGTTGCGGTATTCGCGGCCGTATCCACTGGAACCGCCGTAGTTCACATCGACGACGCCGATGCCGCGGCTGGTGAAGTAGGCGAACAACGGGTTCAGAGCGGGTGCCACGTGCGCCGTGGGGCCGCCGTGGACGAAGGCGACGTACGGCGGCAGTTCACCGTCCAGCCCTTCGTAGTCGGGGTTGCGCGGCGCATAAGTGATGGCGTGCACCTCACGGTTCGGCCCCTGGAACGTCACCTGACGCCCCTCGGGCAGGTATGCACTGTCGGGCACGGACTCGAAACCCGAACGCACAGAAGCCAGTTCACGGGATTCGAGGTCGAGTGCGAACAGCGCGCTTGCCACGTGCGCTCCGCCGCCCTTGATCAGCACCGTCGAGCCGGAGCGCCCACCGAGCCCCACCGAGGTCACACCGTCGAGCGCGATGTCCTCCAGCACTCCGGACGCAGGGTCGAGTACCGCAAGGGTGTCGGTGCCGACAGTCCGCACGGTGAGCAGTGTCCCGTCGTCCAGCACCTCGTACCAACTCGATCCCAACCGCCACAGTGGAGCACCGAAATCCGCGTCGAGCGTCAGCAGCGGCGTGACCGACCCGTCGAGCTTGACCGAATACAGGTTCCACCAACCACTTCGGTCACCAATTGCGTACAGCGACTCGTCGTCGATCCATTCCGGCTGCAGCACCGATTCCTCGGTCGAGCCGAGTAGAACCGTCCAGGACGACGGCTCGGCCAGCGAGGCGACGCGCAGTTCCGTTCCGTCCCAGGGCATCTGAGGGTGGTTCCACGCGATCCAAGCGATGTGGGTGCCGTCGGGTGACAGTCTCGGGAACGCCAGGAAATCCGAGCCCGCCACCAGCGAGCGCACCCCGCCGCCGCCGAGATCGATGGCCACGATGTCTCGTGACACCGCGCCTGCGTCGTGCATCTCGCGGACTGCGATCACGTCGGTGCCGACCACCGAGAGGTCCGCGTACCGAATGCTCGACGCCACAGCCGGTTTCGGAGTCAGCGGCACAGGTGCGCCGCCGGGGGTGAGTCGGTAGACGCGTTGATCGGAGAACTCGGCGAACACCAGGTCTCCGTCGGCCGTCGCAGTCCAGGCTCCCCCGCCGTATTCGTGGACGCGGGTGCGGGCGTTGAACGGTGCGGGCAGAACGGGTTGCACTTCTCCGTCGACATACCGGCAGATGGCCGTTCGGCCTTGTTCGGCGGGCCGCAGTTCCGACCACCAGATCTCGCTGCCGACGAAGCGCCCGCCCTCGACGGGGTGGCCCGCCGACGACAGATCTGCTGCGGTGATGGGCGAGGGCCAGGATCCGAAAGCGAGAGCAGTCACGCCGTCCACCCTAGTGAACTGACGTGCACGTAACGCGTTGTTCACCGGCCCTTCAATCATGACCCGGATGATGGGAGTCGAGTAGCACTAGGGGGACACCATGCGCCGGACCACTACCCATTCGGTGGACCACGAAATTCTGACCTTCGGCCGAACCTGGCGGGGATACGGCGGTGGCAGCGACGAGGACATCTACGTGGCATTCGGCATCGACGCGCGTACCTACTTCCAGCGACTGCGTCGCATCCTGGATTCGCCGGTCGCCGAGGACCTGTCCCCGGACGAGCGGTCCGCGATCGCCGACATCTGCCGATTGCGCCTCGGCTGAGCAGCTACACCGGCACCAACAGTTCGGGACTGTTGTTCTTCACACTGTTGACCGCGGTACTCACCTCGTAGGGCTCGAGCCGCGGCTCGGGGATGGCCGCCAACAGATCCTGCACGTCGCCGAGATCGGTCACAGTGGGGTCGAGCCAGCTCGCGCGCAGCTCCGGCGGAAGCACCACCGGCGAGCGATCGTGAATGTGCCCGAGCGCATCGGCTGCAGGCGAGGTGAGCACGGTGACCGACCAGACCCACCGATCCTCGTCGTCCTCGGCCTTGGTGGGGTCTCGCCACAGCTCGTACAGGCCGGCCATCGCGAGCACGCCCTCCGTATGTAGGAAATACGGCACCTTCGCGCCGTCGCGCTTCTCCCATTCGTAGTAGCCGTCAGCAGGCACGATGCATCGTCGACGGCTCGCCGCCTTCTTGAACGACGGCTTCTCGGTGATGGTCTCGGACCTGGCGTTGATCAGTCGAGAACCGATTTTGGCGTCTTTGGCCCACGAGGGGATCAGGCCCCAGCGCACCGACCGCAGTTGTCGCACGGCGTCGGCCTCAGGTTCGTCCTTCGGTGCGCGCTCGAGCACCGTCCGGACCGTCTGGGTGGGGGCCACGTTGTACGACGGCGGCACCTCCGCACCGACGGTCTCGGCGATGTCGAACACCGCCTGCAGGTCACTGTCACTCCGGGTACTGGCATACCGTCCGCACATGGAACGAGATTGTTCCACCTGCCACCGACATCTCGGACGAAACAACCTCGTGGAATTACGTGGCACCCACCTGGCACGATGTGACGGGTGACCACTCCGCAGATCCACTCCCAGCCGCGTTACCGCACGTTGCAGCAGTCGACCAAGCTGCAGAACGTGCTGTACGAGATCCGCGGACCGGTACACGCCCATGCCGCCCGGCTCGAGGCGGAGGGGCACCGCATCCTCAAGCTCAACATCGGCAATCCGGCCCCGTTCGGGTTCGAGGCCCCCGATGTGATCGTCCGAGACATGATCGCGGCGCTGCCGGTGGCGCAGGGGTACTCGGAATCGAAGGGCATTCTGTCCGCGCGGCGCGCCATCGTCACCCGATACGAGCTCGAACCGGGTTTCCCCGAGCTCGACGTCGACGACATCTATCTCGGTAACGGAGTCTCCGAGCTCATCACGATGACGATGCAGGCGTTGCTCGACGACGGTGACGAGGTACTGATCCCGGCCCCGGACTATCCGCTGTGGACGGCGATGACGACACTGTCCGGCGGCAAGGCCGTGCACTACATGTGCGACGAGGAGAACGGGTGGAATCCCGATCTGGCCGACATCGAGTCCAAGATCACCCCGAAGACCGTCGCACTGCTGGTGATCAACCCCAACAACCCGACGGGCGCGGTGTACTCGAAGGAGGTGCTGCAGGGCATCGTCGATCTGGCGCGCAAGCATCAGCTGCTGTTGCTGGCGGACGAGATCTACGACCGGATCCTCTACGACGACGCCCAGCACACCTCGCTGGCGAGTCTGGCTCCCGACCTGCTCTGCCTGACGTACAACGGACTGTCCAAGGCGTATCGAGTGGCCGGTTACCGCGCCGGCTGGCTCGCGATCACCGGACCGAAAAAGCACGCCGCAGGATTCATCGAAGGCATCGACCTTCTCGCGTCGACGCGATTGTGCCCCAATGTGCCTGCGCAACATGCCATTCAGGTCGCACTCGGTGGCTATCAGAGCATCGAGGATCTGATCCTGCCCGGCGGCCGTCTGCTCGAGCAGCGCGACGTCGCATGGGAGAAACTCAACGCGATTCACGGCGTCTCGTGCGTCAAACCGCGGGGTGCGCTGTACGCGTTTCCGCGACTCGACCCCGAAGTACACGAAATCTACGACGACGAAAAGCTGGTCCAGGACCTATTGCTGCAGGAGAAGATCCTCGTGGTTCAAGGCACCGGATTCAACTGGCCCGGCCACGATCACATCCGCATCGTGACTCTGCCGTGGGCGCGAGACCTGGCGGTGGCGATCGAGAGGTTCGGTAACTTTCTCGCGTCGTACAAGCAGTGACGCCGGAAGTTACTCGAAAGTAGTTGAAAGTGATGCACAAAACATCGGTGTGATCCCGCCTCGGCGACGAATGATCTGTACATTGGCGGACGGCACTTCGGTGCCCGCGAGCCCTGGTCGTCCCCTCCCCCCCGGGTCGGTCAGGTGGTGGCGGGGGACGCCCCCCCCTGCTCCCCGCCACCGAGCTCCTCGCATCTGTCACCAACCTGGCCCCGTACTAGCCTTGCATGGTGGAACCACACGGCAATCCTCCCGACGGCACCAAGCCGAGCCTCGACTCCTACGCGGGCCACGGGCACGGGCACGGCCACAGCGACACTCCGGTTCCGTTGGGACCGGTGGCGGCCAAGGTGGTCGTCGGACTGTTGGTCGCCATTGCCATCGCCGTGATCGGTGGTGCGATCGCTCTGTGGCCGAGCCAGCAGAGCGTCGACATCCCGTTGCCGTTCCAGACCTCCGGCGGCGGCGCAGTGTCCACCGAGGCGGGCACCATCACCTCGCAGAGCATCGGGTCCTGCGGAAGTCCCGACGCCGGAAGACCGTTCACCGGTGACCCGACCCCCGCGGTCAACGACTCCTACGAATGCCAGCGCAGCATCGTCGACATCACCACGGGCGAGGACGCGGGCAAGCGGACGGTACTCGAGATCGCTCCGGGGCCCGGGCAACCGACTCTGAGTGCCGGCGAGGACATCCGGTTGGTGGTGCAGACCGACCCTGCCGGTGGAGTCCGCTACTCCTTCAACGACTATTCCCGCGGGCTACCGTTGGCGCTGATCGTCGGCGTGTTCGCCGTGGTCATCTGCGTCGTCGCCCGCTGGCGGGGATTCCGCGCACTGGTCGGCCTGCTCATCGCGTTCGCCGTGCTGGTCGTGTTCATGCTGCCCGCCCTGCTCGACGGTGCACCCGCCATTCCGGTCGCCCTCGTCGCCGGTGCGGTGATTCTGTATGCCGTGCTCTATCTGGCGCACGGGGTGAACCTTCGGACCAGCTCGGCGCTGCTGGGCACCCTCACCTCGATGGCGGTGGCGGCGGTGCTGTCGTACGTCGCCATCCGCATGACCCACCTGACCGGATTGTCCGAGGAACAGAACACCGCCGTACAGACGTACATCGGCAATGTCAGCGTCACCGGTCTACTGTTGGCCGGCTTCATCATCGGCTCGCTCGGTGTGCTCAACGACGTGACGATCACGCAGGCGTCGGCGGCCTTCGAGCTCGCCTCGGTGGACGAGACGGCGTCGCGGCGCGAGATCTTCACCGCCACGATGCGGGTGGGTCGCGATCACATCGCCAGTACCGTCTACACGCTCGTGCTCGCCTACGCCGGTGGCGCACTGCCGCTGCTGCTGCTCTTCAGCGTGGCCGACCGGTCCATCCAGGACGTGCTCACCGGCGATTCGGTGGCCATCGAGATCGTCCGCTCCGCAGTCGGCGGTGTGGCGCTTGCCCTGTCGGTTCCGCTGACCACGGCGATCGCCGTGCTGTTGGCCCGCCCCATCAACGTGGGCGGGCCCTCCAACCGAGCGCAGCGCCGGGCGACGGCACCCACCCGCAAGAGCAGGCGCTCCGGTCGTCACAGCGCGTGAGCGGCTCCGCCGCACGTGAGTGAAAGCTCGTAGTGGGCTACGAGTTTTCGTGCACGTGCGGCGCAGCCGCTCAGGCGAACGCAGCGGCGACGGTCTCCGACAGCAGTGCACCGTTGTGCGTGCTCAGGCCGGCTTTGAGACCCGGGTCCGCCTCGCACGCAGCTTCCCAGCCCTTGTCGGCGAGTGCGACGACGTACGGCAGGGTGGCGTTGGTGAGCGCGTAGGTGGAGGTGCGCGGTACGGCACCGGGCATGTTGGCGACGCAGTAGAACACCGACTCGTGCACCTTGTACGTGGGATCGGAGTGGGTGGTGGCGTGCGAATCCTCGAAGCAGCCGCCCTGATCGATGGCGATGTCGACCAGAACCGAACCCGGCTTCATACGCTGAACCAGACTGTTGGACACGAGCTTCGGTGCCTTCGCTCCGGGCACCAGCACTGCGCCGATGACGAGATCCGCTGCGAGAACGGCCTGTTCGAGCTCGTAGGCGTTGGATACCAGAGTTTTCACCGCACCGCGGTACTGATCGTCGATGGCGCGCAGCGCCTTCACATCGAGATCGAGCACGGTGACGTCGGCGTGCATGCCGAAAGCGATTGCGGCGGCGTTCCTTCCGGACACGCCGGCTCCGATCACCACGACGTTGGCGGGGCGGACTCCGGGAACTCCGCCCATCAGAACTCCGCGGCCGCCTTCACTGGACATCAGGTGGTAGGCACCGGCCTGCGGCGCGAGGCGTCCGGCAACCTCACTCATCGGGGCGAGCAGCGGCAGCGAACCGTCTGCAGCAGTGACTGTTTCGTAGGCGATGGCGGTGGTACCCGACTCGAGCAGCGCATCGGTGCACGGCTTGGACGCCGCGAGGTGCAGGTAGGTGAACAGCACCTGCCCCTTCCTCAGGCGTGAATACTCCTCGGCGATAGGTTCTTTGACCTTCAACAGCAGGTCCGCAGACTCCCAGACCTCGGCGACATCGGTGAGAATCTGCGCCCCGGCGGCCTTGTAGTCGGTATCGGTGAACGACGAACCGGCTCCTGCCTCGGTTTCGATGATCACTTCGTGTCCTCGCGAGACCAGTTCGTGCACGCCTGCCGGGGTGATGGCCACCCGGTATTCGTGGTTCTTGATCTCGCGTGGAATTCCGATCTTCATGGCGGCCTCCTCGGTGGCGGGTGATGTGAAGCCGGAGCTCCAACCGTGTAGGCCAACTATGAATTATCTACGAAATACCTGCAACGGAAGTGAATATAATTCTGTACGATCCCAGAATGGTGAGCAATAGTTCGTTCGAGACGGGTGGAGTGGGGTATCGGTCGAACGATGTTCGGTCGGTGCCACTGGACCGAATCGACCACATCCTGCTCGACGAGCTCCGCCGCGACGCCCGTACACCCAACAACGCGCTCGCCGCCGCGGCCGGGATCGCACCGTCGACCGCACTGGCGCGGGTTCGCGCTCTGGTCGAACGCGGCGTCATCCGCGGCTTCCACGCCGAGATAGACCCCGAGGCACTCGGCCAGGGCATTCAGGCCATGATCTCGGTTCGGCTGCAAGCAGATGCTCGACGACGCATCAGCGAATTCGGTTCGAAGATCGCCTCACGGAAGGAGACGCTGAACATCTACTTCATTGCCGGTGCCGACGACTTCCTGGTGCATGTGGCGACCGTCGACACCGCCACTCTTCGCGACTTCGTCGTCGAGAATCTCAGCGCCGACCCTGCTGTGGCCGCTACCGAGACCATCCTGATCTTCGAGCACATCAGGCCGCGAAACACTCACGGAGAGGAGTGAATCGGGTCAGGGAGCGGGTGGGGCAATCGGCGGGAAACCGGGCAGCGTGAACTCCGGGAAGCCTGGAATCAGCGGTGGTGGCTGCTGCGTCGTCGGAGGAACGGTCTCGACGGGTGGCAGCGGAGCAGGCTCGGCCGTGGTCGTCGTCGGCTCCGGCGTCCACGGCTCCTGGTAGACCTCGGTCTCCGGTGGCACGGTGGTCGGTTCGACCGTGGTTTCCGGTGCAGGTGCGGGCGGCGGCAACACCGGCGCTGGTGTCACCGACGTGGGCGGCACCGTGGTGGTGACAGCGGGAGCTTCGGTCTGGTTCCGACTGACCGAGGTGTCTACCACCTGCGGTGTGTTCTGCTGGGTGATCATGAACGCGGAGCCGCCCACCACCAACGCGAGACCGAGCGCGAGAACACCTCCGGTGCGGAGCTTGCGCCGAGCCCGGGTGCGGTCGTCCTCGCCGTCGTCGTCGTCGTAATCGGCGTCGAGCCAGTAGACGTTCTTCAGCTGGAACGGAACCGGCTTGCCGTCGTCTGCTGCCTCGGGCCTGGCAGCAGAGTTCTTGGCAGCAGAAATCTCGGCAGACGAATCCCCCGTGTTCGCGCTCAACGCAACGACCTCCCCGTCGACCCGCGCCCCCTGCACATGGTCGTCGAGAACATCTTCCACCACCGGTGAGGTCTCCGGAACCGAATCGACTGCACCGGATTCGGCGGAGTCGGTGAACCTAGAGGAAGCGAATTCTCCCGAGGTACCGGTGGGATCGGCCGGGACTTCTGACGCCGGCATCTCGGACACCGGCACTTCGGACACCGGCACCTCGGACACCGTGTCCTGCGAGTGCGCGCCGACCGCTGCCGCCGCAATCCAGGGACGGGCCGGAACGGGACGCGTCGGCGAGGGAGCCGAGACAGGCACGCCAGGCGCGGCGTGCTGAGACTCGGCATTCGCCGGAACCGGACGGACCGGCGCGGGTAGCGGAGGCGGCACCGGCACGGAAGCCGGTTCCGAGCGGACCCGCGACGTGGGTTCGGCGGTCATCGACGCGGACGTCACCGGCCTATTCGGTGCCCGTCGCGTTCCGGTTCGCGTGCGCGAGTGCGGCCGAGCGGCCAGTGCCGCTCCACGTGCAGCGACGGTCTCGGGCTCGGTCGGCACGATCGACGGGAGTTCGAGCAGCGGTCCGACGCGTTTCTGCACGATCGGCATACGAGCGCCACCGCCGATCAGTACGACGGCGTCGATGGGAACGTTGGCACCGATCATCACGTCGCGCGCGAACTCGATGGCCTCGTCGAGCAGGTCGGTGATGAGCAGCTCGAAGTTCTCCCGGGAGAGCAGGATCATGCCGCTGGCGTCGGGCAGACATACCGCGTCCTGAGTGGACAAGCGTTCCTTGGCAATGCGGCAGCGCTTCTCGAACAACGCCATGTCGGGGTCGGTCGGCTGCTTGCCGAGGCGTTGGAGCTGATTGTTGCGCACGTAGGCGTCGAGCAGATCTCCGCTGTACGCACCGGATCGCTGCGAGGCGATGACGGTGCGCTGCACCAGGTCCACGACGCTGACGGTCAGTCCTGAACTTCCGAGGTCGAAAAGTGCGACGGAATTGCAGTTGCGGGCTTCGCCCGTTGCCGCCAGGTACTCGACGACGGCCTCCACCTCGGGGACCAGGTGGTAGTTGTGCAGGCGCGCACCGCTGAGGGCAGCATGCAGCGCGTCGGCCTGGCGGGGGTCGCGGTAAGCGACGCCGGTGGCCAGTTCGGGCTCGCTCTCGGCTGCGGCACCGATCGATTCGGCGGCCAGATGCGGAAGGTCTCCGCCAACGCTGTCGATGAGTTCGTTGCGGAAGAACAAGGGCCGGTCGATGTCGGTGACCAGGCCGGATGGGTCGCCGACGGGTGACCCGAACTGCTCGGCTCGGGGCTGCGCCGTGCGCACGGCTCGGGTCCCCATGGACACCCCAAGCAGCACAGTCACGGTTGTCGGCCTCATTTCGATCGGCAGTTGTCTTCGGACGCGATCCACCTCGTCCAGAGCGCCAGGCTACCGCTTCGGCCGAATCGGCGGGGCGCGCGCCCCGGCGGTGGACGGAGCCGGGCGTAGTGAAACCGGTCGCGCTCCCCACCCGGCCGGCTCGAACCGGACCCGAGGTCTATTCCGGCAGCTCCGGATCGACAGTCGGTAGGTACAGCTCGCCGGCGTAGCTGAACTCCCGCTCGTACAGGTCCGCGTCGGACAATCGAGCGGGCCCGAGCACCGGCAGCTCGGCGGGTCCCGGATCGACCCCGTCGGCCGGGCCCGCGACGGCAGAAAGCGCAGCGGCGAACGTGGAATCGATGGGAATCTGCTGGTCGATCAGCGGAGTGGGCGGCGGCGTGTTTCCCCGGGTGAACACCAGTCCCACCACCGCGACGATCAGCAGACTCACGGCGGCGAGCACGGACGCGTCCCGAATCGACCAGGTGCGTCGACCGCGGCGAACCGGCTCGGCGACGACCCCCGGCTCGGGTGCCGCGGGTTCGAGCACCTCGGGCTGCAGGAGTGCAGGTTCGTCGAGATCGATGTCGGCCGGGGCCGTATCGAAGGTGGTCGACGGGATCGTCAGATCCTCGGTCGCGAGTTGATCGACGGTGAGGCCGTCGACCATCCACTCCTCGACGGTGTCGAAGTCCAGCGTCTCCGGCTCGGCGAGCATCTCGGGTGCATCGAGCAGCTCCGACGCGTCGTCCGGGACGGTGATGATTCCCACATCGGCGTGGAGAGAGCCGTCGAAAGGGGTTTCGGCGGGTCTTTCGTCGAGTGCCGCACCCTCGGCGATGGCCATTGCAGGGTCGTCCGGCACGTGGACGGGAACGTTCCACTTGTCTTCGATGATGGTGCGCACCGCGGGGATGGCTGCACCGCCGCCGATCAGCAGTACGGCATCGGGCGCCTGCTTGGAGGCCCAGTCCAGGGCGTCGGAGACGAGCGGTGTGATCTCTCGCTCGAATTCCTTTCGGCTGAGCAACATCGGGCCGCGGTTGGGTGCCCGGACGCCGACCGACGAGCTCACCAACTCCTTGAGCTCGCGGAAGAAGGCCTGGTACTCCTGATCGCCCTCGGGGCCGACCGGAGCCGGCAGAATGCCCTTGGCCATCACGATGCCGCGGACCACCTCGTCGAAGCGGTCACCGCTGATGTCGACGGTGCGTGCGGTCCACTCGACGTACTCTCCCGCCACATCGAGAGCGGTGGCCGAAAGCCCCTTCTTTCCCAGGTCGACGACCAGGACGTAGTCCTTGTCTGCCAGTTCCGGAACGGTGCGGGCATAGGCGAGCAGGGCGCGGGACTCCTCGACCATGCGAGCTTTCGGCACGGTGCCGTCGCCGAGGGTCTCCAGCAGCGCCGTCACGGCTGCGGTGTCCCATCCTGCGAGGACGATGTCCTCGAACGGCCCGAGGTCGACGAGCTTGCCGGGCAGCAGGTCGTGTGCACCCTCTGCGTCGATGGAGTCCTCGACGCGGCGGCCGTCGGCGATGTACGCGATGCGCACGGCACCGGTACCCACTGACACCCCGCAGACTCCACCCATAGACCAGACAGTCCTTCACAGATTGTGTTTCGACGCCCGATCCGGCGCCCGTACGAGCCCCCGCTCCACTCGAAGTGTACGGCGGCTCAGATACCCGATGCGGGCATCCCGGTAACGCTACTAAACAATCTGCGATATTGTTTGAGAGGGTCTGGGGAGACTTTGGGTCGAAAAGGCGCACTGCCAGCCGACCCTGAGTCGACGACGAGGCCGTCCGGTCTCGTGGTTAACGCGATCGGTGGAGGTTTCGATGCAGACGCTCAATGCTCACGACGTGGTTCGAGTGCGAACCGTTCTGGAGAAATTCGGAAAGCTGCCGGTCCCCGTTGAGGGCATCGACGAAGCTGCCGATCTCTACGACAGCGGCCTCACCTCGCACGCCAGCGTCAACGTGATGATCGCGCTCGAGGACGAGTTCGACGTCGAATTTCCCGACACCATGCTGCAGAAGTCGACCTTCGGCAGCATCAACGCGATCGCCGCGGCCATCGCCCAGCTGACGGACTGAGGCCATGACCACCGTCTACGAGAGCTCGATCGACCAGTCGATCACCGACGTGCTGGCCGTACTGCGGACCTACGCCGACGAGGTCGATCGCGATGCCCGTTTTCCCACCGAATCGGTGGATGCGCTGCGCGACGCCGGCTTGCTCGGGGTCGGAATTCCGCGGGAGTTCGGCGGAGGCGGGGCAACACTGACCGACATAGCCCGGATCTCGCGCGCCCTCGGTGCCGAGTGCGCATCGACCGCGATGATCTTCGTGATGCACCAGTCACAGGTGCTCAGCATCGTCCGCCACGGCAAGTCCGACGCCATGGCAGACCTGCAGCGTCGGATCGTGACCGATCGCATACTGGTGGCGTCGGCCACCACCGAGATCAACATCGGCGGCGACGTCCGCTCGAGCAGTTGCGCGGTGGAGTACGACGGTGAGCAGATCACGCTCAGCAAGAACGCACCGGTCATCTCCTACGGCGAGTACGCACAGATCGTGTTGGCGACGGCGCGGCGCAGCGTCGACAGCCCGCCGAGCGATCAGGTGCTCGTGGTGTGCGAGAAGCCCGACGTGACGCTCGTCAAGACCGGCACCTGGGACACCCTCGGCTTTCGCGGCACCTGCAGCCCCGGCTTCATGCTGGACGCGCGCACGACGACGTCGAACATCCTGGGCGACAACTACGGCGACATCTCCGCTCAGACCATGCTTCCTGTAGCGCACGTGCTGTGGGGATCTGCGTGGCTCGGCATCGCCGACGCGGCGGTCACCAAGGCGCGCAAGTCGGTGCAGAAGGCCGCACGCAAGACTCCGGGAACGCCGCCGCCGAGCGCGCTGCGTCTCGCGGAGCTGATGGTGGTGCACGAGCAGTTGGTGGACACGGTGTTCGGTGCCGCAGCCAAGTTCGAGGCCGTCTCCGACAGCCCTGCCGAGCTCGGAGCCATCGGTTTCGCACTCAAGATCAACAACGTCAAGGTCACCGCGTCGACGCTCGTCATCGACATCGTCGGCAAGGCACTGCAGATCTGTGGCATCTCCGGCTACCGCCAGGACGGCGAGATGAGCATCGGCCGTCATCTTCGCGATGCGCACGGGTCCGCGATCATGGTCAGCAACGAACGCATCCTGGGGCACAACTCGCAGCTCTCCCTCGTCTACAAGGGAAAATGATGACCACCACACACTCCGCACCGGAGACAGACATCAGCGAACTCGACTCGGCCCGAGCCGCTTTCCGCGCCCAGCTCGTCGACGCCGGCTTGCTGGTTCCCAGCTCGATCCCCGGATTGTACGGGCGCAGTGGCGAATTCGAGGACATCATCGAGTTCGTCGATGCCCGCGTCACCGAGGCAGGCGTCGCCGAACACGGCCGTCAGGCCACTCGATTCCGGTTCGCTCCGGTCTTCCCGCGGGAAGCCTTCGAGCGCACCGACTACATCGCGTCGTTCCCCAACCTCACCGGTGCCATCAACACGTTCGAGGGCGACAACAAGGAACACGCGGCGCTGTTGGCGGAACGATCAGACGGTAAGGACTGGGATCACTTTCTGCACTCGGCGGGCACCATGCTGGTCTCGGCTGCCTGCCATCCGTCGTACTCGATGCTCACCGGCACGCTGCCCGACGAGGGCACGCTGATGGACATCTACGGCTACTGCTTCCGGCACGAACCCGCGGTGGATCCGGCTCGGATGCAGGCATTTCGGATGCACGAGTTCGTTCGAGTCGGCACCCCCGACGACGCGATCGCACACCGCGAACGCTGGGTACCGCGCGGTCTTCAGGTGCTGGCAGATCTGGGGTTGGAAGCCGAGGCGGTCATTGCCAACGACCCGTTCTTCGGTCGCGCCGGACGCATGCTCGCGGCGAACCAGCGCAACGAGAACCTCAAGACCGAACTGGTCGTCAAGCTCTACGGAGATCTCGACGAGGGCACCGCGGTCGTCTCGTGCAACTGCCACCGCGATCACTTCGGGCACACCTTCGGCATCGAGACCGTCGACGGCGAACCGGCCCACAGCGCCTGCGTCGGCTTCGGCATGGAACGCATCGCCCTGGCGATGCTCCGCACCCATGGACTCGATCGATCGGCCTGGCCTGCCGCACTGCGCAACTGATCGATACCGCTTCACCCGTGTACGTACACGAAGGACCAAACCTGTGAACAGTTCCCGCACCGCTCCCCGGCGCATCGGCTCAGTTCTCGCCGAGTCCTCTTCGCGTACGGCGGGCGGCAAGTACTCGATGTGGTTCGGCCCGGCCGACTCACCGCTGTTCGGCACCGTCCATGTGCCGTCCGGCGGTCGGGCGCGCGGCGGTGTGGTGCTGTGCCCACCATTGGGCAAGGAACAGGTCGATTCGTATCGCGGCATGACCCTGCTCGCGCAGAAGCTTTGTGCGCAGGGACTTCTGGTGCTGCGGTTCGACTATCACGGCACCGGGGATTCGTGGGGCGAGCAGGATCAGCCCGACGCGGTGGCGCACTGGCAGCGCAGCATCGTCGAAGCCGTCGCCTACGTTCGTGGTTGCGGGGTGAACGACGTCGGCCTCGTCGGTCTGCGCGTCGGTGCCTTGTTGGCGTGTTCGGTCGCCGCCGAGTGTGGCCCGCTCACCGCGATGACGCTGTGGGATCCGGTGGTCAGAGGACGGTCGTATCTGCACGAGCAGCGCGCGCTGTATTCGGTGAGCGTGACCACCGACTCCGACGCAGATCCGCGGGTGTCGATCATCGGCGCTGTGCTGCATCCCGATTCGGCTGCCGACTTCTCCGCGCTCGATGCCGCGAAGACGAGAACGGACGCGCCGGTGCTGGTTGCCACGCGCGCCGAGCGAGCCGATACCAAGCCCGTACGCAGGGTCGTCGAGACTCTCTCGGCTCAGGAACACATTCTGACCGCGCACGACGACTTTCTCGAGCCGAGTGATTTCGAGGTCGTCATCCCGACGTCCGACATCTCCTACCTCGCGACGTGGACGGCGTCGAAGTTCCCCGCGACGCCCGCGGCCGACGTCGCGGTGGAGCGTCGATCGCTATCTGTGGTCGAGGGAATTCAGGAGAGCATCGAATACCTGGGCGCACAGCAGCTTTTCGCGATTCGGTCGTCCTCGGATCTGTGCCTGCCCGGTGGACCGACCGTGGTGTTGTATCCCACCGCCAACGAGCACCGTGTCGGTCCGGTCCGTATGTGGGTGGAACTGGCGCGGCTGCTGCCTCGCTTCGGAGTGGCCACGGTGCGTTTCGATCGTCGCGGCACCGGCGAGAGCGGAACCGTGTCCGATACGGAGTTGACCCGGCTCTACAGCGACGAGGGCAACGAGGATGCACTCACCGCCGTCCGGCAGTCGGGGTCGACCCCGGACAACGTCCTGGTGGCCGGAATGTGCTCGGGCTCCTGGTATTCCAGCTTCGCCGCCCGAGAACTGGGGGTTCGTGCCGCAGTACTGCTCAACACCCTGGACTGGACCACTCGTCGACTCGAATTCGTCAAGCGTTCCTCGATGCACATCGAGGAGACGGGACTGAAGGCTCGCGCACTCGACCGTCTGCACCACTGGGGTGTACGGACCAAGAATGCACTGCAGCCGCGAGTTCCGTATGCCCTGTGGATCTGGCTCGGGCGGCGCGGATTGATCCAGGTTCCCGAGATCTCGTTACGCATTCTCAGCGACCGCCGGGTGCAGACACGAGTTCTGCTCTCCCCCACCGACACCGCCTGGTTCGAGGCCAATCGGGGCCCGGAGGGAATGCGCCGGCTCCAGCGCCGATCGTCGGTGCCCACCGTCACCTCGTTCGAGTCCGGTGATCACTCGCTCTACGGTCGCGACCTGCGCGAGAACGTCCGAGCCGAACTTCTCGCGGCCACTGCTGCTGCGTTCGACCTCGAGATCACTGCACCGTCGCCTCCCGTCGCAGTGGGGCGGGTTCGATTGTGAAGCACCGCGCTCCCCGAATCCTGCCGCCCAAGCACGAACAGCTCGAACAACTTCGGTGGTATCCGGTCGAACCGGCTCGGTTCGACCTGGGTCTGATGAACAGCCCGACGATGCCGGTGCAGACCGTGCCTCGGCACGATGCCGTGCAGTCGGTCGATGTTTCTCCGATCGCCGACCCCGTCGAACATTCGGCACCCGAGACGGGACCGGGTTCGAAGGCCTCCGACCGCAATCTCGCGCTCAACTCGATGGCTCTGATGCTCTCGACGGCCATCACCGGCGCACTCGGCCTGCTGTTCTGGGCTGCAGCCGGTCGGCTCTACCCCGTCGCCGAGGTGGGCAGCGCGTCGGCGGTCATCACCTCCGCGGTGATGCTCTCCACGTTGTCCAATCTGAGCCTCGGTTCGATGTACGAGCGATTCCTTCCGATCTCGGGCCGGTTGGCCAAGTCGTTCATCGTGCGCGGCTACCTCACCGTCACCGCGTTCGCGTTCGTGCTCGGCGGCGGCTTCCTGCTGGTTGCGCCGGTGGACGAGATGTTCACCAACACCGCCGAAATCGTCTCGTTCCCGTTCTTCGTCGCAGTGCTCGCGGTGTTCGCGCTGCAGGATCAGACCTCCTCCGGCCTGGGCGTCGCCCGATGGGCGGCCGCCAAGAACGTATTTCACGCCGTCTTCAAGTTCGTGTTGTTGTTGGCGCTCTTCTCGACCGAGCGCAGTACCTCGATCATCTCCGCCTGGGCCGTCCCCGCGATCGTGGCGTCGATCTTCGTCCTGCGCGCGATCCTGAAGAACGTCCGCACCGAACAGCGGTACGCAGGCAAGCCGGATCTGCCGCCCCGGCGTGAGATGTGGGCCTACTTCGGTTCGGCGTACGGCATCACCGCGCTCGGCTCGCTCGCTCCGCTGCTCGTGCCGATGATCGTCGTCGCCACCCTCGGTGCCGAGCAGAACGCCTACTTCTCGCTCACCTGGTCGATCGTCAGTGCTCTGTACATTCTCATCAGCGTGTTGATCGGACCGTACGTCGCCGAGGTCGCCGCCCACCCCGAACAGTTCCACCGCCTGACGAAGCGATTCATGAGCCTCGTGTGCATCGTCGCGGTGGGTGGGTCGATCTTCCTGGCGTTCGTCGCGCCGTTCGGACTCGGCCTGATCGGCCAGGGTTATCGCGATCAGGGCACCATCATCGTGCAGTTGGCCGCGCTCACCATTCCGCTCTCCGTCGTCGGTTCCCTGTACGACGGTCTGGCTCGGGTCCGTCGGCGCATGCGACTGGCCGTGATCGTGCAGGTGGTGGCCACCTCGATCATCATCGGCGGCTCGGTGGCACTGTCGTCGTCGATGGGCATCGCGGCCGTCGGCTGGGCGTACCTCGCCGCGGAGGGGTTCGGCGCACTCGTCCTGATCGTGCCGCTCGTTCGGTGGATTCGTGAGCTGTCCGCCGGCAGCTCGGGCGAGTCCGGTGACAGCCCGGGGCCGTCGGGCTCCCCCGGACCTCGCGGGCCGATCGACGACAGCGACGCCCGCCCACCTCGATCGCGTCATCGCGAGCCCCGCCACGGCGAGCCACGCCACGCCGAACCGCCTCGCCGCGAGCCACAGGACGGCCGGCCGCAGCTCGACGAACCGTCACCGCGTCGCATCCCTGTCCACGCTCAACACAGGACGGCACCATGACTCAGACCTATCGCGCCAGTTCACTGGACATGCTTCGGTCCGATTCGCGCATCGTGACCGTGCTGGGACCCGCGGACTTCGGTGATCTCGCACGAGTGCGGAGCCGGGTACTCGCACTGGCCTCGATCGGTCCTGCGACGCGGCTGGGCCTGCGCGCCGACCAGTCTTCGGCCGGCTGGGTCTACGAGCCGGAGCGGGTGGTCGAGCACATCGTCGAGGGACCCGCCGTCGATCACGAACAGTTGGCCAAGGAGCTCACCGAGTTCTCGCACGCGTCCGTTCCCGAGATCACTCTGCGGATCCGTCTGGCCGGTCGCTACCTGTTCCTCGATCTCAATCACGGTATCGGCGACGCTCTGTTGCCGGTCGACCTGTTCGCCTACTTGGCCGACGCACGTCCCGACGCCCCGCTTCCGGCGTGGGCGAGCAGAGCCATCGACGGTCACCCTCTCCGAAAAGCACTGTTGCGCTGGATCGTTCGAAATCCCAGGAAAGTCTTCGACACGATCCACGACCGCGTCCGTCCCGGTCCGAACCCGGAATACGCAGCCACCACCGACACCGCCGCGCCGGACACCGCATCGCCGACGGCATGTCGGCCGTGGGCACCGTCCGCGGCGGTGGCCACCGTGGTGACGCAATCGGGTACCACCGATGCGATCCGGCGGTGGCGGGAATCCCACCTGCCCGGCGCGAGCGTCAGCGCCGTGATGTGCGCCGCCGTGGCTGCGGCGTTCGCGCGCACGTCGTTGTCGCTCGATCGTTCCGCGGCGTTTCTGTTCGACTGCCGCCGCTACCTTCCGCCGTCGACGGTGGTGCTCGGCAACTTCGCGGCCGGGATCCGTTTCTCCGACATCGATCCCACCTCGGCCGGGGAGGTGCATGGGGCATTGTCCGGTGCCATTGCCAAGGGCCGTCCCATCGCATCCGCGACGATCAGCACCATCAAGTACAAGCGTGAACACAAGGCCGTCTCCGGGGTGTCAGCAGACCGAGTTCCGGTTCGACCCAGAGTTCAGCTCATGTACTCCGATCTCGGTAGAGTCAGGCAGTTGGAGCAGGTCTCCTGGGTTGCCGAGCCCGCCGACCGTGCCTTCTTCGTGATCGCCGATCCGGGACTACCGGAGTCGGTGATGATCACGATGGAGACCATCGGTTCGGTCGTGTTCGTCTCGGCGTCGTTCCACGACAATGTTTTCGACCGCCACACAGTGCAAGCCGCACTCGATCTCGTAGCAGCGAACCCCCTCGCATTGCTGGCCCCTCAGGAGAAGACTGCATGACCATCGAAGCGAAGCGCCCCACCGAACCCGAAGCGAACAGTCCGACGTCGAGCACCGTTGCGCCTGCAACGAAGCGATCGGTCTTCGTTGCCCACGTCGCTCGGTGGGCGGGCTTGTCGGTGGTGCAGTTCGTTCTCGTCGAGTACATCGTCTCGGCCACCTGGCGGGGTCTCTACAGCTACCGGAACAACTACATCAGCGAGCTCGGCGTTCCTTTCTGCGGGCCTACCGGCAACTGGCCGTGCAGCCAGCTCTACGTGCTGCTGAACGCCTCGATGGTGCTGTTCGGTGTGGCGATCGCTGCGGTGGGCGCATCGTGGTACATCGTTCGCCGGATCGACGGCAGGGCCGCGTCGTTCTTCCTCGTGGCCGGCGCGGGCGCCATGACCGCCGGCGTGGTCAACCAGGGCGTGAACTACCCCATCCACTCGTTCGGAGCCACCGCGTTCTTCATCTTCGGAAACTTCGGCCTCGTCGTCGCAGGCGGGCACCGGAGTCTGCCGCGCGGTATTCGCATCGTCGTGACCGCGCTCGGTGCCGTCGGTCTGGCCGGTTACTTCGCCTACATGAGCGGTCACGAGTTCGGTCTCGGTATCGGCAGCATGGAACGCATCGCCACCTATGCGCTTCTCGTGGGCATAGTCGTGCTGTCGGTCTCGCAGTTCAACGCGACGCGAGTTCCGAAGAACGTCGACGAGACCGCGTGAGTCGTCATGCCGCATCGAGCCACGAGTCCGGAACGGGGACCGTCGAGGTTTCGCGGCTACCGGGAACCGGGCTCATCGTCGAGCCTCCACGTCGACGCTGGCCTTCCGTTCTGGCGTTCCTCGTCGTGCTGGGTCTGGTCGTCACCGGAACCGTGTACGGGTTGACGCAGCGCTCGGACGGAGCCGAACCCGACTCCACTGCGCAGGGCACCGTCGACGCCACCTCCACGACGTCGGCGTCGAATACCGAAGCCGCCAAGCCCGGATTCACCGTCTACGACGACTTCTCGGGCACGGCGGGTGATGCCATGTCGGACGACCGTTGGAGTCACGATGTCGGACAGACCGGTTGGGGCAACAACGAGAAGCAGGACTACACCGATTCGACCGAGAACTCGTCTCTCGACGGAGACGGCCACATGGTCATCAATGCGATGCGCAACGGTGACGGGTACACCTCGGCCCGAGTGACCACCAAGGACAAGTTCGAGTTCACCTACGGCCGCATCGAGGCCAGGATCAAGATGCCGGCCGGAGCCGGACTGCATCCGGCGTTCTGGATGCTCGGTACCGACCTGGACTCGGTCGGCTGGCCGCTGTCCGGCGAGATCGACATCATGGAGACGTTGAACCAGGCCGACCAGTACCACACCGGAATCCATGCCCCCCAACCCGATTCGTTGACGAGCCAGAAGGTGGACGCAGGCGGGATTCCGCCGGAGCCACTGTCCGAGAACTTCCACACCTACTGGGTCGAGCGCTCTCCCGGCCGCGTGACCACCGGCATCGACGGCACCACCTTGGCCACGATCACTCCGGCAGACCTCACCGGCGGCAACGACTACTGGGTCTTCGACAAGCCGTTCTTCCTGCTGTTCAACGTCGCCGTCGCCGGTGACTGGCCCGGCCCCACCGACAACTCCACGCCCTTCCCGGCGACCATGGCGGTCGACTGGGTGCGGTATCGCGCCGACTGAGACCCCGCTCCACCTGCCCGTACGTGTCACCCCGAAAGGACCATCCCCGTGTTACCTCCCGCGCTCCCCAGACTGCAGTCTCCCGAATGGGACGGTGCCGTGTGGATCGGTGACATCGACCTGGAGCAGGATCTTCCGGACTCTCTCGTACTCGACGGTTCCGACGGTTACCACCGTGCCCGGTTGCTGATCCGACGCGGACCGGACCCCCTCGGCTTCGTCGAACTCGATGTCGTCGACGGCGCGGTCGCGGCAGACGATGCACGGAGGGCGGCGATGTCGCTCGCCCAGGTTCCGATGCCCGATGCCGTTCCCGAGACCGATCGAGCGTTGCCGCCGATCACCGTGGTGATCTGCACTCGTGACCGAGTCGAGCATCTGCAGGGCGCGCTCGCGTCGGTGTCCGCTCTGGACTACCCGGATTTCGAGGTGGTCGTCGTCGACAATGCGTCTCCGACCGATGCCACGCAGCAGTACGTTCGCGGGTTGGACGACTCCCGTGTTCGCGTCGTGTCCGAGCCGACGGCGGGTCTGTCGCGAGCCAGGAACACGGGGTTACGGGCAGCGCGGCACGACATCGTCGCCTTCACCGACGACGACGTCGCCGTCGACGCGAGGTGGTTGCGCAGCATCGCGCGCGGCTTCGGGCGGGCCGAGCGGGTCACGTGCGTGTCCGGCATCGTGCCGAGTGGGGAGATCCGCACTCAGGCGCAGGCGTACTTCGATCGCCGCGTCGGATGGGCGAGTTCGGTGACGCCCCGGGTCTACGACCTGAAGAATCCACCGGCCGACGTGCCGCTGTTTCCGTTCCAGGTCGGGATGTACGGAACCGGAGCCAATTTCGCGGTCGACCGCGGCCGGATGTTCGATCTGGGAGGATTCGACGAGGCATTGGGAGTGGGATCGCCGACCAACGGCGGTGAGGATCTCGACATGTTCTTCCGGGTGCTGATGGCCGGCGACAAGCTGGTGTACGAGCCTGCGGCCATCGTGTGGCACCGTCACCGCGCCGATCCCGAGGCGTTGGCGGTCCAGGCGCGCGGGTACGGACTCGGGCTCGGCGCGTGGCTGTATACGGTCGCCACCGACCGCAGATCCGCGAGCCTCGCGGCGAAGGTTGCCGCCCGCCGACTCGGCAGTGCAATTCGGTTGTCGGCCAAGATGAGCAAGGTCGCCTCCCCTCCCGACGATCTCGCTGCCGACCTGCCCGACGGCATCGGCCGGATGGAACTGCTCTCCATCGCCAAGGGCCCCGCGGCCATCCGGCGCAGTAGGCGCGAAGGTCGCGAGCGCACTCCGCTAGCGGGGGTGAGCCGTGAACCTGTCCTCGACTGAATCCGGATACCGGTCCATCGCGGATCTGCGGCACAAGCTGTTCGTCCCGTCCGACTGGACCGACTGGCCCGTCGGCACCACCGACTCCGCTGCAGGCACGCGGCGGCGCGCGGGTAGCCGATTGCGCTACTCGGACATCAGCGTCCTCGCCGCCCTGTCCGGCCTGGCCTCGATGATCGCGCTGCCGACGCTGGTTCGCGTCGTGCTTCTGACGGTCCTGCTGTTCTTCGGACCCGGTGCCGCGATCCTGTCGTGGGTGCGCATCCCACGCACCGCGGTTCCTGCCGCCCTGCCGATTCTGAGTATCTCGGTGGTGACACTGATGGTGTCGGCGGCGATGTGGGGCTACCGCTGGTCGCCCCGGATGTGGACGTTGTGGCTGTGCCTGGCCCTGATCGGCTCGTCGGTGCTCTGGTACCGCAAGCACGGCCGTCCCGACCTGCCGGGCTGGGTGGCGCAGGCACGTCAGGTCGTCTCGCCGTCGTCGCGAACGTCCGCCCTCGCTTCTGTGAGATTCGCTCTGACCGACCGAGAGACGTTGCGACGCAATGTTGCCGGCCTGATTCTGGCCTTGGCGTTCTTTCTGTGGCTGCCGTTGTTGCCCGGTCTCGAGCGCGCAACGTACTCGCAGTTCGGGCTGCTGACCGCCGGAACCGGCCCTGGTTTGGTGCTGTGCATGGTGCTGATCATGGCGGCGTTCCTGATCGCGCTGCGGCGTCATCAGCTGCGCACCATGCTGGTCGCCATCGGCCTGGCCATCGCGGTGCAGCGATTCACCGTCACCCTCGTCACCTCCGCACCGATCTACGACTGGACGTACAAGCACGTCGCCGTCACCGAGTTCGTGCTCGATCTGAACCGACTGGCTCCGAGCGGCGTCGACATCTACAGCGAGTGGCCCAGCTTCTTCCTCGTCTCGGCGTGGTTCCAGCACGTCACCGGATACGACACGCTGGCTCTGGCGCACGTGTTCGCGCCGATGATCCACGTGGTGCTCGCGGCGGCCGTCTACGGACTGGCGCGGGTCATGAAGTTCGACAAACGCGCCGCGATCACCGCGGCGATGCTCGCCGAGGTCATCAACTGGGTGGGCCAGGACTACTACTCACCGCAGGCGTGGGCCGTTCTGCTCGCCGTGGGCTTCCTGGCGCTGCTGATGTCCTCCTCGCTCACCCGGTCCGCGGCGTTCCTGTCGATCGTTCCGTTCGCGGCGCTGGTCCCCACGCACCAGCTGACGCCGTACTGGCTGATGGCCGTCACCGGAGTGCTGCTGGTGACGCGGCGAGCCAAGCCGTGGTGGTTGATGATTCCTCTCGGGATCATCCTGCTCGGATACCTGTATCCGCGACTGCCGATCGTGGCACCGTACGGACTCTTCCAGGGGTTCGACCCCGTACAGAACGCCGCGAGCAACGTCGAGGCGGAGGGCGTGCTCGGCAAACAGATCACGTCCCTGGTCTGCCGCGCACTGTCCGGCGGGGTGTTCGTGCTGGCGTTCGTCTCGGCGATCTACGCCTGGCGTACCAAGAAGACGTTCTGGGCACCGATGGTGATGGCGTTCGGATCGATCATGCTGCTCGCCGGGCAGAGCTACGGCGGCGAAGCGATCTTCCGGGTGTACCTGTACGCGATCCCCGGCTGCGTCCTGTTGATCACGCCGCTGTTCCTGGCCCTGTTCGATCGCAAGCCCTCCCAGGATCGCCCGTCCCGGGCCCGCAGGCTCACCGCCCGGACATCGGTTGCGGTCGCCACGGCCGGGGCTCTCGGCAGTGCCGTGCTGGGCTTGCAGAGCTACTTCGGCCTGTGGCCGATCGTGCTCGAACACCGCGACCAGATCGACGACGCCCGCGCGGTCGCCGCGCAGTCACCGTCCGGCACCGCGGTCACGATGCTGTACTCCTCGGGCTACCCGGCCCGGTCGACGTCGGACTACGGGCGCCTGACGGAGGCCAACGAGTACTGGGACGTCCCGCTCTACGCGCTGGGCCCCGAGTACATGGAAGGCTTCCCGACGCCGGAGAAGCTCGGCCAGATCGACTACAACGCGTCGGTCAGCGACACACCCACCTACATGGTCCTCACCCGTCAGTCGCTCGAGGCGATGCAGTACTACGGGTTCGTCGCCGACGATGCGGTCGCACGTTTCCGGCAGTGGCTCGCCACCAACTCGGCGTGGTCGGTGCGGTATCAGGACACCAACACGATCGTCTACCAGTACCGATCACGTTGATCTCGTCACAAACTATGACGTGTATCTCCAAACAATCTCCCAGTTGGTTTGTTTGCGGCTTGACAAACTCGTAGCTTCTTTTAAGCTTGCTTTCAGTCAAAGGAAACAGGTTCTTACGCTTGAGAACGAGCGTTATGACACTGTCTGTGGATGCGGCGGGGGTCGATTCACGGAGTTCGGAGACATCTGCCCATCGCACTCGACCCATGTGGAATGGATATGTTGAATCGTCAGAATCCCCGCGTCAGTGTCGTCATCCCGACGCTCAACGAGGCCGCGAACCTTCGTCACGTCCTCCCCTTGCTCTCGCACGACTACGAGCTCGTGCTGGTCGACGGTGGATCCGTCGACGGCACCATCGACGCGGCGCGCGAGATCCGCGGTGACATTCGCATCATCAAGCAGACCCGCAAGGGCAAGGGCAACGCTCTCGCCTGCGGCTTCGAGGCCGCGACCGGCGACATCATCGTCATGTTCGACGCCGACGGTTCCGCCGATGCCGCCGAGATCCCGCGCTTCGTCGACGCCTTGCTCGCCGGTGCCGACTTCGCCAAGGGCAGCCGGTTCTGCGAGGGCGGCGGAAGCCACGACATCACCCCGCTGCGCCGTGCAGGCAACGGTGGCCTGCACCTGGTGGCCAACACCCTCTTCGGGACTCGCTTCTCGGATCTCTGCTACGGCTACAACGCCTTCTGGCGCGACCTGGTGCCGGTGCTGGATCTCCCCGTCGTCGATCAGCCCGGTGCCGAGGGCATGATGCTCTGGGGCGACGGTTTCGAGATCGAGACCATCATCAACTGCCGCTTCGCCGAGGCGTCCGTGCGCATCGAAGAGGTGCCGAGCGTCGAGTTGGCTCGCATCTACGGTCAGAGCAATCTGCGCACCTTCTCCGACGGCTTCCGGGTGCTGCGCACCCTGATGACCGAGCGCATGCGTGCCCGCAAGATCAAGCGCAAGTCCATCGTCCGGCCGTTGCGAGAGTCGGTCGACGCCCGCACCGACATGGACCTGGAGTTCGAGGCCCTGGAGTCGTACAACGAGGTTCTCGAACTCCGCGAGAAGACGGCGTGAGTCTGCCGACTTCCTCGGTCGTCATCTGCGCGTACACCCTGGCTCGGTGGTCCGAACTACAGGCTGCCGTGCACGCCGTCCTCGATCAGGTCGTTCCGGCGGACGAACTGATCATCGTCATCGATCACAATGCGCAACTGGCCGAACGTGCGCGCGAGGAGTTCTCGCCGCTGCACCGGACCGTGAACGTGGTGGAGAACAACCACCCACGTGGCCTCTCCGGAGCGCGCAACACCTCGCTCGACCTCGCGACCCGTGAGATCGTCGTCTTCTTGGACGACGACGCCTCACCGCGCACCACAGAGTGGCTCGGAGCCATTCTGTCCCATTACTCGGACGATGCCGTGTACGCCGTTGGGGGCTCTGCATACCCGGTATGGCCGGACAAGCGTCCGGCCTTCTTACCGGCCGAGGTAGTGGGTGAACCCGGCGAACTCGATTGGGTCGTCGGGTGCACCTACCGCGGGCAGCCAACGGAAACCGCTCAGGTCCGCAATCTCATGGGCGCGAACATGTCGTTCCGCCGTGAGCCCGTCGTCGCACTCGGCGGGTTCGTCTCCGGCATCGGCCGGATCGGTCGAGTGCCGCTCGGTTGCGAGGAGACGGAGCTGTGCATCCGCCTGCGTCAGACGCATCCCGACGCCCAGATCGTGTTCGATCCCTCGATCGTCGTCGATCACACCGTCAGCGCAGATCGCACTCGTCCGCGCTACCTCATCACGCGCAGCTACGCCGAGGGCGTATCCAAGGCAGCGATCGCCCGGTTGATCGGGGCCGAGGACGCACTGTCCTCCGAGCGGGCCTACACCGCCAAGATTCTTCCTCGCGCGGTCGGCCGGGAGACCAGCGCAGCGGCCCGCGGCAATCCCGCGCGCGCCTGGGGTGCGATGGCCGTGGTGGCCAGCGTCGGCGCGGCCGGAATCGGCTATGCCCGAGGAAAACTCAGCACAAGCCGCTAGCGGCACGTGCTCAGCTTGGGCCATCGACTGAATTCGTAGTCCACTACGAGTTACCGCTCACGACCTTCGGTGCCACCGAGGCCCGCTCCACGGAGTTCAACGCGCGCACGTGTCCGCGCGGTGCACCCCCGCCGCGACCGACGAGCGTCAGCGTACGAGGTTCGTTCGGTGCCAGGTGGAACCACGAGTCGGATACCTCGAAGCCGTCGATGTCGACGCAGACGTACTGCGCCGGCCAGTCGGATCGGACGATCAGTTCCCATGTTCCAGAATCTTTTTCGACAACATTCGCCGTGAGGCCCACCGTGTTCTGACGACTCTGCGCGCCGACGAGCGCGGTGGTTCGTGCCGCCTCGACGCCGCTGTCGTCCAGAAACAGGACCGTGACGGCGGAGTAGGTGCGGCTGCCGAAGCGGTAGGCGTGGTTGACGTCGGTGAACGTGCCGACGATGGAATCCACCGTCAGTGCGATGGATCCGTTCGCCGGGGCGCTCACCGTGCGTTCGAACTCGTGGCTGCCGCGGGAGGCGTGCAGCACCACTCGAACAGTGCCCGATCGAGCCGGTCCGTCGTTGACCAGTTCCACCGAATAGCCGTCGAGTCCGTTGTCGGACAACAGCAGTGCCACCGGGGCGCTGGCCCGCGCCAACGCGTAGAAGGGTGCCTTGGCCACACCGGCGGTGTCGACGATGCCCCAGCCCGCACCGGGGACGGTGTCTCGCAACGTCAGCACTAGGGCTCCGGCGCACCCCGAGGATGCTCGACGCCAGTGGACGAACGCTTCGGTGAACGCTTCGACGATCGCCGCTCTACCGTAATCGAGATACAGCTCTGCATCGTCGCGCCGGATCAGGTGTGGGTCGACGCCGAAGATCGTGCGTACGTAGTGATCGCGCACGTCCTCGAAATCCCAGGACGAGCCGCGGTCGCGTGGGACGGCGGCTTTCCAGTCGGGGTGGTGACCGGCAACGGCCGCGGACCCGAAGAACTTCTCCACCTGCGCCCGTTCCGGGGGAACTGCGAAGGCCAGGCACTCCGCCGCGAAACGTACTCCGGCAGTGCGGATATCGGACAGTGGTCGGAGATAGCCGCCCACCCCGAAGTAGTGCGCGATGCCGTCGCCCACATGAGTGTGCAGTTCACCGCTCACGCTGGACGGACTCGAGGTCACATAGGCGACGCCGGGTACACGATCGGCGAGAAAGTCGGGAACGACGCTGTCCAGCATCACCATTCGCTGATCCTCGGCTGCGATTCCCAACATCGTGGGCTGCTGCTGAGTCTCGCTTCCACCACTGACGACCATCAGGGCAGGGTTTGCCGAGACCGTGTCGGCGAACGCGTCGAGCTCGCGGGTGACCGCTGCGGTGTACGTATCGTCGGTGGGCGGGTCGACGGTGCCGAACATGACGTCCTGCCACACCATGATGCCCAATTCTGCACACAGGGACCAGAATTCGTCCTGCTCGTACACCAGGGTGCCTACGATGCGCACCATGTTCAGACCCGCCGATCGGAGCTGCACGAGCGCCGCCCGCAGCTCGGGCTCGGGCGACCACAACCGCACCGGGTCCAGCGGGGTCCACGTTCCTCCGCGGCAGAAGACGGTCTGGCCGTTGACCGTCAGTACTGCGCCGCCTGCCGTACGGTCCAGCTCGACCGTACGAAAACCGACGACGCCCATGGGATGGACGGTGCCGTCGACCTCGAGCGCCACGCGATACGTTCGCGGTCGGCCGTGCGTATGGGGCCACCAGAGTTCGACGTCGGGCAGCGTCACCGCGCAGTCGACGCGCTCGACCGTGCCGAGCTCGAAGGCCCTGTCGTCGATCATGATTCGAGCCACACCGGGAGCGCCCAGGTCGGCGCGCAGCGTGACGACGCCGTCGGTGCCCGATACCGCCGTCGTCAGGTCGACGCGGTGAACGTCGGAGATGGGGGTCATCGTCACCGGACGCCACGGTCCGACGGGAACCGGAAGGGGCCCGTACACGGGTGCGCGACCGAGCATCGTCGTCCGCTCGTGTCGCAGCCCCTGTGCAGCGATCAGCGACGATCGCCACCGACCGCGGGGGCGTCGGGACTTCAGTTGGGCTGCAAGTGATTCGATGTGGACGGCGATGGTGACGGTGTCACCGCAGTCCGTCAGATCGAGGGTCTCGGGAACGAACATCGACGTCACGGTTCTGCGATGGACGCCATCGATCCAGATCCGGGCGCGGGTCGCGATGCCGCCGAAGCTCACTCGCACCCGGCGATGGTCACCGGTGGAGACGTGAGTGACGAACCACCAGTCGTGCTCGTCGGGATCCACTGCGAGTGGGTGTCCGAGCGCAGTGGCAACCGTGCCCGGCACCACCGCGTCGACCCAGTCGAGATCGTCTCGTAGGTCGGCAGGGTCGAGAACGGAACCGGCGTCGGTTCGGGCCAGCCGCCACCGAGCGCCGTCGAGCAGATCGATCACGTGCCCAATGCACCTGCAACGATGTCCATGGCGGCAGCCCAGTTCTTGCTCATCTCGATCAGCGGCTCGTCGAGCACCACATCCCGGCCACGTGCGGCGCGCGCCATCCGGAATTGAACGGCTTTTGCGCCGGAGGCGGCATCGAGGAAGTGCGGCGCTGCCGCAGCGGCTCCCGTTATGCCACGACCTTCGAGGTAGTGCACGTAGTTCGCCGCCAGTTCTGCCGTGGCACCGAACTGCCGGAGCAGGCCGAACGACCAGAGGTGGAATGCGTCGGGTCCCGCGGTCTGCACGAGCGGGATATCGGCGACGATGCGGCGAGCCAGAGCGTCGACAGGGTTGCCAGGAGCTCGACGCGCCAGATGAGCGCGAGCGACGTCGAGGTCTCGATCACCGAAACCGGCGTCGAGTACCGCGGGATCCACTCGAACCTGCTCGACGTAGGGCAGCAGCACCTCCGCGTGCGGCTCGGGGGCGAGATTGAATATCCCGTCGAAGTCGGCTCCGGTGAGCTCGAAATAGCCGCGGTTGTGGAAGTACCCCATCACCTTGCCGTCGCGATCGACGAGATTCGGCACGATGGTGGTCTTGGTGTGCTGGTTGCGATAGCTGGTTCCCGCCGTATCGGGCAGCCAGAAGCCGTCGACCTCCACGGTGACGTGGATGCCGTCTTCCAGGCCTTCGACGACGTGCTCGAGCACGGGACGCCACACGTTCATCTCGGCGACGCCGATGCCGTACAGGGTGCGTAGGTCCTCGGGAGCGATCTTCACGAAATCCCACTGCCGCCCGTCGCATCCAGCGCTCAGCACGAAGGCGAGGGCCGGAGTGGGATCTGCACCGAACGAGTGCAGAACTTCGATCCACAGGTCGACGTAACAGTTGGTCTCGGTCCAGATGCGGTCGTGATTGTGAATCGGGTGTGGTCGGTAACCGATGGGTTCGAGTTCGAGGACTCGTAGGCTGGTTCCGAGCCTGTCCAGCACTGCATCGTTCGACATGAAGCCTCTCCTACCGGATCGAATGTCGGACGGTCCCCGAGCCGCATTTGTCCGTATTGCCTGTATCCAGGCCCCTAATCCTAACGAATCGGTTTGTTCTTCGCACTCGATCGGACGGTAGGATTGTTTTGCCCGAGCAAACTATTTCCAGGGCCACCATCTCGACAGCAGCGATACCGGACTCCGGTAACGCGGACAATCACAGAGCGAGCAGTCGGTTCCGCGCCGGTAATGCCGGTGCGCAGCTTGTTCGTGATGACACTTGCACAATGGCTCTGAGCTGGGCACATGCCGAGTGTAGACAACACCTGACACATCCATGCCCAACTCGGGCAGGCAAGAGGAGGCACGAGCGCGATGCGCCGTTTCGCATCCAGCGCAGCGCTGGTCATCGGCTGGGCTCTGCTCGCAGGAGTGGCCGGAATGTTCCTCGTTCGCCAACTTGGTGTGACCGAGATCACTTTTGTGGCGTTCGTCGTGGGGGCTCCGTATCTCGGGGTCGCCGCGATCGTCGCCGTGATCCTGTTCGCCGCAGCGCGCTCGCGCATCGGATCGGCCGTCGCAGTACTGATCACCGCTGCCGTCGTCGGCGTTCAGGTGCCGATGTTCCTCGCCGACGGCCCGGACAACACCGGCCCGCAACTGTCGGTCCTGACGGTCAACGTCGCGCACGGCGACGCCGACGCTGCGTCCATCGTCGACGCGGTGCGTAGCAACGACGTCGACATTCTCGCGGTCCAGGAATTGACCCCGGAGGAAGTGGACGACCTGCAGGCCGCGGGCATCGACGACCTTCTGCCGTTCTCCTTCACCGCTGCGCTCCCGGTGGCCGATGGCACCGGGTTGTGGAGCCGTACGCCGCTGACCGACGGCACCCGCCTCGACAACTTCGGATTCGTACCGGTACAGGCGAAAACCACCGTCGACGGACAGGATCTGACCGTCGTCTCCTTCCACGCGATGTCGCCTGCCACACCGCGCCACACCACCGAGTGGGCCGCCGATCTGGCCAGGATGCGGTCGATCATGGAGACCTACCAGGGCACCGTGCTCGTCGCGGGCGACTTCAACGCCACCAACGACCACCGGCAGTTCCGCACGTTGGCATCGTCCCCGTTCTCCGACGCGGCAGCCGGTGCCGGCGCGGGCCTGTTCCGCACGTTCCCGTCGGAACGTCCACTGGCGCGCTTGGATCACGTGGTGACGAGTGAGAACGTCCGCGCCCGGTCGGTCGAGCCGTTACCAATCCCGGACAGCGATCATCTGGCGGTTCTCGCGCAGTTGCAGCTGCCCTGATCCGGGTGGCCGCGGATGCCGGTCAGAACCGCGGCAACTCGATGACCGGTGCAGGCGGCAACTGAATCTGCGGCAGCTGAATCTGCGGCAGGCCGGGAATCAGTGGCGGCGGCGCGGGAGCAGGCGCAGGTGCGGCGGGCGGCACGTATTCCGGCTCGGAATAAGTGCGAGCCGGGGCCTGAGCGGCCTCGGTGGTCGGCGGCACAGTGGTCGTCGGGGGCGCGGTAGTGGGCGGTGCGGTGGTCCTCGGCGTCGTGGGCACTGCGGTGACAGGCGCGCTGGTCTCGACCGGTGAACTCGTCGGTTCCGCGGAGCTGCCGCCGTACCCGAGGGACAACCCGAGTGCGGCGATGGCAACGAGACCCCCTGCGACGAGCACTGCGCCGCGCACCTTGCGCTTGGAGTCGGCGGGCTTGTCTCCGGTGGGCTCGGGGCTCAACCAATCCGGAGCCCCGGTCAACGACGCGGGATCGGACGGAGACTGCCGAACGCCCGGTTGTGGGCTCGGTCGACGCGGCGCATCGGCCACCGGAGTCGCGAGCAGAGCTGCACCGCGTGCGGCCACCGACTCCGGGTCCGCCGGAGTCACCACGGGGAGGCCGATCCACGCACCGAGAATGGATTCCACCAGAGGAATGCGCGCCCCGCCGCCGATGAGGAAGAGAGCGTCGACGTGCTTGGGTGAACGACCGATCACGTCCCGCACCAGCCGCGCCGAGTACTCGATCGGGACGGTCACCAGAGACTCGAACGACTCACGCGAGATCAGGATGACGCCGCCGTCACCGGGCAGGCACACCGCGCCACTCGTCGACAGCTGCTCCTTGGCCACCCGGCACCGCGCGGTGAACTCGCTCAGTTCCTGGTTGTCGGCAATGTCGACGCCCTGCTTGGCGAGCTGGTTGTCCGAGATGAGCCGATCGAAGTCGTCGCCGCTGATGTCGATGGTGCGTTCGGCGAGCAGAACCTGCCCGGTACCGCGGTCGATCACGCTGATCGTCAATCCGGAGCTGCCCAGATCGTAGAGGGCGATGGTGCCGAAGTGGCCCAGCTCGCCGGAGGCCTCCAGGTACTGCAACGCTGCTCGTGCCTCGGGAACCAGTCGATAGTTGTAGAGCCGCTGGCTCGCCATGGCCTGCTGGATCTCGCCGAACTGTTGCTGGTCCCGATATGCGACACCTGTCGCTTGCACCGGTCCGCCGTCGCCCGGCTGCGAGAGCACGACTCCGATCGACTCGGCGGCCAATTCCTCTGCGCGGTCCCAGTAGGCGTCGACGGTGTCGTGATGGAAATCGAGGCGACCCGAATCCTGAGGGCGCGCGTCGGGACGAGCCATGCGCACAGCACTGGCCCCCACCGACACACCGAGAACTTCGGTCATTACCCGCCTTCGGTCGACTTCCCCGTGAACACACGCCGAGACTGGATGTCACGAACCAGTCTCGATCCCCCGCCAATGGCACACTGTAGCGCGTCCCTCGGTGCTCAGTGCGGCACCCGAGCACAGCACTACAGTTGCGGGCATGCGCGTTCTGTTCGTCTGTACCGGGAACATCTGTCGATCGCCCACAGCCGAGCGCCTTGCGGCTGCATTCGCGCGAGAAGGTGGCTTCGAGCTCACCGCGAGCAGCGCCGGAACGCAGGGCTTGACCGGGCACGCCATGGATCCGACGGCGGCGACGGTGCTCACGCAGCTCGGCGGTGATCCGGACGGTTTCGTTGCCCGACGCCTCACGCCCGCGATCGCTGCCGACGCAGATCTCGTGCTGACGATGACGGCGGCACATCGCGACGCCGTCCTGGCTCTCGCACCGCGGCAGATGCGTCGCACCTTCACTCTGCTGGAGGCGTCGGGCCTCGCCGCCGCATCGGGCGCGCAGTCCATCGCGACCCTGGCCGACGCACGGGCGGTGCACCGTGTCGACACACTCGACATCGGCGATCCGTACCGGCGTGATCATTCGGTGTACGAGCAGGCCGGGGAGTCGATCGCGGAGGCGCTGCCCCATGTTCTGCGGTTGTCGACGCAGTGAACGTCCATCTCTCACCGCCCCGCTCGCTGAGGTAACGTTCTCGCATCATTGCCGACCATCCGGGTGCGGCCACGGCGTTAGGGTCTGTGCATGCGCGACAAGGTCATCGCGTCGGCAGCAGTGGCGAGCGCCGGAGTGGCAGTCGCAGTCGGCTTGACCATCGGTGCTCTCGGTGGCGCGTTCGACGACACGAGCCAAACCGTTCGTCCGCCCGCTCTGAAGTCGGACAGTCTGAGTTCGGTCGACACGACACCGACGTCGACGATCGTCATCGTGCCGCCCTCGCCCACCTGGCAGGTCGCGGTACCCACCACTGCTCGCCCCACGACGACCACTCCGGATCGGTCCGAGACCACGACGCGAAGCCCGCGCCGAACTTCGTCCTCGGATCGGACGACCACCACCACCTCCGCGGACGATTCGGACGATTCCGACGACGAGAGCAGCACCACCGAATCCGACTCCGGGCGCTAGGGCACCGGCCGCGGGTTATCGGCCCGGCTTCGTCAGCGCGGTGTTGTCGCCGATTCGCAACGCGGCCACCAGCTCTCGGTAGAGCGAGTCGGTGTTCATGAGCTCGGAGTGCGTGCCCCTGGCGCGGACCACCCCGTCCTCCATCACCAGGATCGTGTCGGCGTCGAGCACGGTGGACAACCTGTGCGCGATGGTCACGACGGCGGAGTCGGTCGCGATCGATCGGATCACCTCGTGAATTGCCGCCTCGGTGCGGCCGTCGACCTGCGCTGTGGCCTCGTCGAGCAGAAGAATTTCCGGACGACGAACGATGGCTCTGGCCAACGCGATTCGTTGACGCTGCCCTCCGGAGACGGTCGATCCGATCAGGTCGGTGTCCAGCCCTTCGTCCAGGGCGCGGATCGCCGAGTCCAGGTGCACGGACTCGAGCGCCGCCCAGATGTCGGCTTCGCTGGCCTCGGGATGGCTGAACAGGAGGTTCTCGCGGATCGAGCCGGGCAGCACCGGCGTCTCCTGCTCCACGTAGGACAACCGCGCTCGCACTTCGTCGATGCTCAGCTCGTCGTACGGGGTTCCGCCGAGCCTGATCTCGCCGGACTCGGGGGTCAGGAAGCGCAGGATCAACGAGAAGACGCTGGTCTTGCCTGCTCCCGACGGTCCGACGATCGCGGTGTGTCCACGCGCAGGCACCGCGAGGTCCATACCACGCACGGCCGGCTCCCTACCCGGTGCGTATCGGGCTGTGACGCTGCGGAATTCGAGAGCCGGAGCGGGCGCTTCGGTCTTCGCCGACCTCGCGGGACCGGTCTCACCCTTTTCGGTGACCAGGTCGTCGATCTGGCGGATACGGGCGGCCGCGGCCATTCCGGCCTGCAATGCGGTGATGTTCGTCGCCAGGGTGGACACCGGGCCCATCACCTGGAATGCGTAGAGCAGAAATGCGATAAGGCTGGACACGGCCAATGCCCCGGTACTGACGCGATAGCCGCCGAGACCGAGGATTCCGATGATCGCCAACTGCACTCCGCCCCCGGCGAACGTCCAGGCCAACGCGGAGATCTTGACCGCTCTGACGCTGTGCTGAGCGGAGATTCGCGCCTCGGAGATGACTCGCTCCGATTCGCGGGTCTCGGCCCTGCTGGACTTGACGGTACGAATCGCCCGCAGAGTGCCGTCGAGAATTCCACCGAGGCGGCCCACCGCTTCCTGGGACTGCCGCTGGGCGACGGCGATAGGTGGCATCAGGCGGGCGAACAACACTGCGATCGCAATGATGGCCGAGGCGATCGCGCCGAGCAGCACCAGATCCAACACGGCCATGAGAATCAGTGCGCCCACGAGGCCGACCACACTGTTGACTATGGCCACCAAGGCATTCGAGGTGGCCTCGCGCAGCAGAACGGTATCGGAGGTGACCCGGGTGACGAGTTCTCCGGTGGGCCGAGTGCCCAGACTTCCCACCGTGGCACCGAAGTACTTGCGCACAATGGATTTGCGGGCGTCGAGGACCACACGTTCGGCAAGGACCCCCAGCACGATCCACTGCAGGTACAGCACCAGCGAGCCCACCACGAGCAGAGCCACCAGAATCAGCACCGGCTGGATCAAGGAGGCGTCGGTGCCGAGGCCGTCGAGCACTCCTTTGGCTACCATCGGCGTCGCCAGTGCAGCTCCGGTGCCGATGAGGCCGAGTGTCATGCCGAGCGACAGGGTGCGACGGTGCGGGCGGACGAACTGCCACAGCACACGCAGATTCGGGACCGTTATCTTCTTCTTCTCTGCGGTAGCGATCTGCACATCGACCATCCCACCAGTGTGCCGGATAGGGCGGTCGGGCTAGGTCGCGTCCCAGATCATGTGCACGGTCGTACCGTTCTGATCCGAGGTGACGGCGGCACTGTCGGCCAACGCCCGCATGAGCGGCACACCCCGCCCGCGGTTGGGATCGGAGTTGTGCGATGCCCAGTCGCCGCGATCGGTGACTTTCACTTCTATTCGCCCCTCCGCGGCACACGAGACTCGAATGTCGAGTGTTCCGCGGTCGGTGTGGTCTCGATATGCGTGCTCGACGCTGTTCGCTATCGCCTCGTACGTGGCCAGCACCACGTCGTACGCACGATCGGGGTCGACGCCCACATTGCCCAACCAGTCACCGAGCTCACGACGAAGTTCCGACGCTCGATCGGCGTCGGCAGGTTCGCCGGTGAACAGCAGTTCTTCCATTCGCGCACCTGCCGTCGAGATCGAACTGTCGGTACGTGAGTCGTCACCTCCGAAGAGAGTCGCCATCATGAATCCCGTCTACCCAAAAGTTCAGGATCTACCCGCATGAAGTGCAACGAATGCTTCGTCGACCGTTGCATAGATACCGAATACCTCGTCCAGACCGACGAGAGTGAGGGGACGACCGGTGGCCGGACCGTCCGCGACCACGGCAAACCCGGCTGCGCCGCCGAGTTGCTGATGCGTCGACGCCAACAGGGACATGCCGGCGGACGCGAGAAATCCCACATCACTGAGATCGATCACCACAGCCGTCGGCGATTTCTCGAGTACGAGAGCGACCGACTCGGACAGATCGGGAGCAGTCACCAGATCCAGTTCACCGGATACCGCCAGAACCACGTCCTGGTCACGCCATTCCACGATCACATCGAAGTGCTGGGGCCCGAGGCCCGTGTCGTCCGCAGTCACACGCCGACTTTACCCCGGCCCACCCTGGCCGACCTTCTTCCACTCGGCCGAGTGGCCCGACTCCCACTAGGCTCGCTTCGATGATCGAGGCACTGCAGAGAGCGGACCGTCGTCGATCGTTCGGTGAGTACCTTGCGGTGACCGTCGGCGGCGGGGTCGGTGCGGCGTTGCGATACGAGGTCTGGACGTGGCGAGGATCGCCGAGGTGGCTGTTGATGAGCACGTTCGGCGTCAACGTGTTCGGGTGCCTCGTCGTCGGCGCTGCCCTGGGCTACCTGTGGGGACGGCCCGCCCCGGTTGCCCGCGCGGCCCTGTTCGGGCTGGCGTGCGGGTTCACCACCTTCAGCCTGTACGCGTTCCAAGCGGTGACGCATCGCGGTGCATGGAATTCGGTGGTGTACCTGGTGGGAACGCCGATCATCGCGTTGATCGCCATGGCACTCGGCGCGGCGATCACCAAGCCGAGGCCGAGCAGCATTCGATGACGACCATGATTCTGGTGGCCGTCGGGGGTGGGCTGGCTGCGCTCGGGCAGTTCGTGTTCTCGTACGCCATCAGGTCCAGGCGACGGTTGTCCGCACTCAATCTGCTGGCGTGTGCGGCGTTGGGGTTGGTGTTCGCTCTCGATCCACCGGACCGGTTTCGTTCGCTGGTGGGCATCGGATTTCTGGCGTCGGTGACCCCCTTGGCCACG
Organism: Rhodococcus cercidiphylli; assembly: GCF_033042225.1. Lineage (NCBI taxonomy): Bacteria > Bacillati > Actinomycetota > Actinomycetes > Mycobacteriales > Nocardiaceae > Rhodococcus > Rhodococcus cercidiphylli. The sequence goes on along the minus strand of NZ_JAWLKE010000003.1, from coordinate 125,317 downwards.
GTGGCGCTGGCTACGCTTCGGCTCACCAGAAACCAGGAATATCGCAGCGCTGCACTATTTTTCGCTGCCAATGTGGTGGGCGGAATCGCTGCCGTGATGTTCGGATTCCTGGCGTGGAAGTCCGGAATCACGCTTTATCACAAGATTTTCTGACCCGCTCGGATCAGTCGTCCGCCGAGTTCTCGCACGGTCCCTGTACGCCCGCCTTGACGAAGCCTGCGATTTGGTAGAGGTAGGTGAACTCCCATTCGACGAGGGAGAAGTCGTAGGCACGTGGCGTCGGACGCATCGTGACGGTTCCGTCGAAGCACTGGTCGAAGATGTACCGGGCGCGGGGTAGGTGGTAGCGCCACGTGACGACGATGACGTGATTCCACCCTCGCTCGCGGGCGAGTTCCTCGGTGAATATCGCTTCTCCGCGTGTGGTCGACGGAGTCGGCGGAATGCACAGCACCTCGAACTCGGTCGTCGATGCCGCGCAGTACTTCTTCATGGTCGGGTCGCGGGAACCGTAGGGATCGGAGAGCACCACCGTCCTCGCCAGACCCTGCTCGGCGAGCGAGATGCCGTAGGCCTCGCGGCCGTCGTGTTCGCCGCCCAGTACGACGATGGCGTCGGCCGTGGTCATCGGATCGACGCGGGCCTTCGTGAACGCGACGTAGCCGCCGACACCGATCGCAGACACCAGGACAACCGGGATCGCGAAGGCCAGAAACAGCAACAGACGTCCGCGGAACACCTCACCAGGTTAAGGAAGGTGCACCGCGGGCGCGCGGTCAGAGACTCGGATCACTCACTGGGCTGAGGCACGGTGACGTTGCAGTCGGTGACCTCGGGGTTGATGCCGAAGTAGTTGAGCGGTCCTGCGACGACAGTGAGGGCGATGGTGCCCGCTCCGCCGCAGTTCTCGGGTGCGCTCTCGAAGTATCCACGTTGGTACGACGCGAATGCGCCGATGATCAGCCAGACGAGAACGATCAACGTAACGAATCTCATGGTGCCCCCTTAGGCGGTCAGCCGCCGTTCGGCTGTCGAGAGTGACGTATGTCCGATTGTCGCAGTGTTCAAACCGCAGTCATTCGCTCCGCCTGGACAGTGTCTGCGACAGGTAGTCACTCAGTGCCTGTTCCTGGACGCGATCGAGGGCACGCGCCAACTCCGCCTGTGCCGATTTCATCGCCAGGCTGCGCATCTTCTCGAACATCTCGGTGGTCTCGGCCACCTCCCCCGACTTGGGGAGCCATCCCGGACCGTGTTTCGCGGCCAGATGGTCGGTCACGCTCCCCACCATCGATTCGGCGATGGCGTTCATCTTCGATGCGGTTCTCTCGTGCTGGTCGAGGAGTTCTTCCAGGGTGAAGCCGTACTGGCTCAGATCGACGAACACCTCGAGGAGAGTGGGATCGAGTATCTCGGCCTGATCTCCGTCGATTCTGATCAGTTTCGCTTCGATGAGTCGGGCAACGATGTCGTCGTTGTCCTCACCGAGAAATTGCGCAATCAGTTCGACGGGGATGACCGTGGTTTCGGTCGACGACCACTTGCGGGTCACGATTTCCTGCAGGCCGAGGATTTCTTCCAGGTCCTTGCCCTGCTCCCAGCCCGAGAGGAAATCCGCGATGTGCGCCGAGGTGAACCCTCGTTGCAGCAGCGAGTCGATCACCTTGAGTCGAGTCAGGTGATCGTCGTCGTAGATACCGACGCGACCTCGGAGCGTGGGCGGCGGAAGCAGTCCGCGTTCCTGGTACGCCCGCACATTGCGAGTGGTCGTCTTGGCCTCTCGGGCCAAGTCGTCGATTCGATACTCCACCGAGCTCCCTACCTCCGCCGCGCGTCGACCCACAGGATATACGTCGACCACGCGGCGGAAGGCGGACCCGAAGCCGAACGTCATCGCAACGGCAGCGCGCTCTCGTGCATCCGCAGCGGTTCTCGCGGCCGTTCGACGCGGCGCGGAGTCATGGTGAAATCGCCCTGCTCGACGCTTCTGAGCTGGTTGACGTACTGGGTGGCGAAACCGGGGAACATGGTGGCGTTGAAGCCGTCCTCGGTGAGATACCAGCTGCTGCAACCGGAATTCCATGTCGTCTTGGCGAGTTTGCGCTGCATCTCCTCGTTGTAGGCATCCTGAACGTCCTGGCGCACATCGGCGCTGTGCAGATTGCCGTCGAGCACCAGGGAGATAGCCTCGACGAGGTAGTCGATCTGGGCCTCCATGTACACCAGTGCCGAGCTGTGCCCGGGCCCGGAGTTCGGACCGAAGGTGAAGTACATGTTCGGGTAGCCCGAGACCGCAATACTCTTGTACGCCTTGGCTCCTGCACTCCACTCGTCGGCCAGTACCCGGCCGTCACGCCCGGTGATCGGGATGGGGGTTCCGGTGTTGGAGACATCGAATCCGGTGGCGAACACAATGGCGTCGAACCGATGCTCGACGCCTTCCACGGTCCGAATTCCCTTGGGCGAGAGCGTTGCGATCGGCCACGTCACCAGCGTGCAGTTCGGCTTCTGCAAGGCCGGGTAATAGTCGCTGGTCATCAACAACCTCTTGCAGCCGGCCCGGAACCGCGGGGTCAGCTGGCGTCGCAGCCACGGATCACGAACCTGGCGTCGCAGATGCGCCCGACCGACCAGTTCGACGATGCGCGTCAGCGGAGTCTTCCAGACGACACCGAGGGCGACGGACTCGTGGCCCCAGAACCACAGCGAACGCGCCAGGGTCTGAGTCTGTGGGAACCGAGCATACCGACGCTTGGTGCCGGCCTGCACCTTTCGATTCAATCTGGGAAGCGTCCAGCCCGGGGTGCGCTGGAACACCTTGACCGAGTCGGCGATCTTCACCAGTTCGGGAACGATCTGCACCGCGCTCGCCCCGGTTCCCACGACTGCGATCTTCTTGCCTGTGAAGTCGAAGTCGTGGTCCCACCGAGCACTGTGAATCTTGTGTCCCTCGTAGGTGTCGATGCCGCGGATGTTCGGCAGGCTGGCATTGGCGAGTGGACCCGACGCCATCACCACCGTGCGGGCCCGGACGTCGGCGTGCCCGTCGATGCTCAGGTGCCAATGCCCGGCCGCCTCGTTCCAGATGATGTCGACCACGTTGTGGCCGAATCGAATACGTGACTCGATGTCGAACTCCCCCACCATCGTGTGGATGTACTCGAGAATCTCACCGCTGCCGGAGTAGGTGTGCGACCAGTTGGGGTTGGGCGCGAAACTGTACGAGTACAACCTGGACGGGATGTCGCACGCAGCGCCCGGATAGGTGTTGTCGCGCCAGGTTCCTCCGACTGCGCTTCCGCGTTCGAGGATGACGAAGTTGTCGATACCCTTGTTGCGCAGTCGGATAGCGGAACCGATTCCGGCAAACCCTGCGCCGACGATCACCGCATCGAGTACACCGTCGCGCACATCGAACTCGCTCATGCGACGGGCTCGTAGGTCAGTTCCTTGGCCCAGGTCGGCTCGGAATTGAGAGTCTTCGTGGGGTAGCGGCGCGTGAGCTTCACCAGGCCGTCCGCCAGCAGGTGGTACGGGTGCTTGCGATTGATCACGATGCTGCCGTGCCATTGCACGATGCGGTACATGGGAACCCGCAACGCAACGGGGTTGCGCTGACCGACACTCTTGAACCGCTTCATCGCGGTGTACAGGCGCTCTTCGTCGACACCCATCTCGACGATGTTGTCGCGCATCTTGTTCAGCAGCGGGATGTACCGCAGCGTTCCGACGATGAGGGCCGGGTTCATCCACGCGCCGACGGTGTCGACCAGAATCTTGCGCATCCGCGAATGCCCGAGCAGCTCGATGACTGCGAAATCGACTGCAAGGTGCCGGGATTCGTCGGAGTTGATCTTCTTGAACACCGCCTGACACACCGGGTCGTCGATCTCGTCCATGATGAACTTCACGAGCGCACCGTCCAATGCGACCTCGAGCATCGGAATGACGGTGCCCAGTACGGCCAGTGACAGCCCGTCCGAGTGCTTGTCCAGCCAGTCGATGACGAGCTTGACGTTGATGTTGGGCTCGGGCATCTCGTCGCCGTCGAGCATGCCCCACCGCCGCATGAGAGCAAGTTCGGCGTTGGCGTGCTTCTGCTCCTCGGCGTGGAAGTAGCGGTAGATCTCCGCCAGCGTCTCGTTCGGTGCCTTGAGCGCCATGGCGGCGAAGCCGCGAGCGCCCACGTTCTCGATCCACATCAGGTCGGACATGAAGGGCTTGAGTTTGGCGTGCAGTTCGGGGCTGATGGTGTCGGCTCCCGGACCGTCCCAATCGATGTCCGCCAACGCCCACTGACGGTCCTTGATCTTGGTCAACATGTCTTCGAAGTCCATTGCCATGTCAGGCTCCTGTGGTTGTGGTTGTACGGGATTCGTTCTTCGCCGGCTCCTGCTCGGCGGGCATCACACGATTCAGCAACCCGAGAAAGCGCACGTACACAGCGGGCAGCAGTCTCTTGAATCGCCAGACGGCCTTGGCGTCGAATTGAGGCACCACGTAGAGCCGGCCCTTGTCGAACGCATCGAGGGTGCGAGCAGCAATCTTGTCGGGCGAGCGTCCGGTCCACCGCATCGCGAACTCGGCCAGCCGGGACGAACTCGCGGTGATTCGGCCGTCGACGGCCACGTTGGTCTTGACGAAGGTGGGGCACAGAACCGATATGCGCACACCGGTACCCGACAGTTCCGCCGCCATCGTTTCCGACAGCGACATCACCGCGGATTTGCCGACGTTGTACGGACCCATCAGCGGCGCGGCGGCAAAGCCTGCGGCGGAGGCGACGTTGATGATTCCGCCCTCGCCGGCGGCCCGCAGCGCAGGGGTGAACACCTCGCAGCCCTGGATCACTCCCCAGAGGTTGATCCCCAAGGCCCAGTTCCAGTCCTCGAAACCGATGTTGCCGACGGGCTTTCCACCGATCCCGACGCCGGCGTTGTTGATCAGCACCGTCGTCGGTCCGTCGAATTCGATGCCGGCACGTAGCGCCAACTCCTCGACGTTCTCGCGGATCGACACATCGCATTCGACGGCGAATCCGGTGGCACCGAGGGCGTTCACCATCGCTACCGTCTCCTGCGCGCGCGGCAACGAGATATCGGCACACATGACTGCTCCGCCACGACGAGCCAGTTCGAGTGCGAACGCCCGGCCGATGCCACTGCCCGCGCCGGTCACGACCGCTCTTGACCCGTACGACGGTTTCCCGGTCTTGCTTCTCATCGACTTACCTGTTCCTTCGAATCTTGTTGCACAAGTCGGTTGTCGAGTGCATGGGTGATGAATTCGGCTGCATGTTCCAGCGCGTGAGCGGCCTCGGGGATCAGCCGCGGGAGAGCCTGGAACACGTGCATCTGGTCGGGCCAGATCTCGAGTTCGCTTCGTCCGCCTGCCGCATCGATCATGGAGTGGAGGTGTCGCGCGTCGCCGCGCAGCATCTCGGCTCCACCCACTTGGATCAGCGTGGGTGGCAGGTCACGTGCGAGTGCGAGATCGAGCCGCAGTCGCGGCAGATCGGCGTCGTGGCCCTCGGTGTACAGCGCCACGAGCCCTCGCGCCGCTTTCGCCGAGATCATCGGATCCTTGCGCGAGCGCTCCATCTGCGCAGAGAGCTCGAAGTCGAGGTCGATCAGCGGTGAGAACAGCACCATCGCGCCCGGTTGCGGTGTGCCGGTCCGGTCGTTCTCGATGAGGAGGTCGGCAGCGAGGTGGCCGCCGGCCGAATCCCCGGCGATGACGATGTTCGCTGCGTTGTACCCCTGACCGAGGAGCCAGCGGTACGCGGCTTCGAGGTCGTCGGCTGCGGCGGGAAACGGGTGTTCCGGGGCGAGCCGGTAGTCGACCGTGAACACCGGCAGGCCCGTCGAGCTGGACAATCGCGCGGTCAGACCTCGGTGCGTACGCGCCGAGCAGATGACATAGGCACTGCCGTGGATGTAGAGGATCACCCGTGGCCCCGGAGTCAGACCGGGTGCTCGGACCCATTCGCCGCGCACCGGCCCGTCCGCCACGGGGTTCACTCTCGTCCCCTTGGGAACGGGACCGAACAGGTTCATCGAGGTGGCGACGAGGCGTCGGGAGAACTCGATGCCGCCGCGGGACGTGGGCAGCAGGTTGGTCATCGGACGAAGTGTCAGCCGAGTCATCAAGGCCGCCAGACGAGTTCGCCGGGATCCTGCGGCAAATGCGCCACGAGGCAAGTGGTCGCGATCTGTGGTCGAAGTCACCTCGCCACCATGACCCGCTATTCACCATTTGTCAATGGCCTATTAATCGGTGGCGATGTATGCGACAGTGACGACCGACACGCAACGAGCCCGAAAGAGGGAACAAGTGACGATGTTCAGGAGCGCACCACCGGCAAACCTCGGTACGTCGACCAGTGATCCCGAGGCGGGAATCTTCGAGTTGGAAATTGCCGAGGTGACCCACGAGACCGAGGACGCCGTCTCGCTCGGATTCGCGGTCCCCGAGCACGCGGAGACACACTTTCGATACGCGCCGGGACAGTTCCTCACCCTGGAGATCCCCTGCACCGACGGCAGTTCGGTGGCCCGCTGTTATTCCTTCTCGAGCTCCCCGGTACGTGACCCGTTCCCCACCGTGACGATCAAACGAATCCAGGACGGGCTCGCGTCGCACTGGTTGCACGACAACGCAGTTCGAGGGATGCGACTGAAGGCGCTGAAGCCGTCGGGCATGTTCGGACCGGAGAACTGGGACGCCGATTTCGTACTTCTGGCCGCCGGTAGCGGCATCACCCCGATCATGTCCATCATCAAAACCGCACTGTTGCGGCACGAGAACCGCATCACCCTCGTCTATGCCAATCAGAACCGCGACTCGGTGATCTTCGCGGAACAGCTGACCGAACTGCAGTCTCGTTTTCCCGATCGACTCGACGTGCATCACTGGTACGCGTCGGACTCTGGGCTGCCCACTGCTGCAGGGCTGGCCACGATGAACGCGGCCGTTCCGGCGGAGTGCGAAGCTTTCCTGTGCGGCCCGCCGCAGTACATGAACGTCGCCGAGGAGTGGCTCGCCCGCACCGGAACGGTCACACACAGAACGCATCGAGAAGTGTTCTCCTCCTTCGACTCCAATCCGTTCCGGAGCGAAAACACCGCGTCGGCTCACGAATCGGACGCACAGTCCGTCACCGCTCAGGTCGAGATCGACGGAACAGAGACCGAATTCGCTTGGAATTCCGGCACCAAGCTTCTCGACCGACTCCTCGAACTCGGTCTCGATCCGCCCTACGTCTGCCGCGAAGGGACCTGCGGCGGATGCGCGTACACACTCACCGAGGGCACTGTGACCATGCTCGCCAACGAGACACTCGACGAGCACGAGCTCGAACACGGGGTTCGATTGGCATGCCAATCCGTGCCCGAATCCCAGTCGATCCGTGCGGTGTTCGACCGCTGATGCCCGACGCGATGGGCCGTGACACCGACTCCGACGGAGCGCCTACCGAGGCCCTCGACATCGCGTATCCCGACCTCACACACTTCGGACTCGAAGAGTTGGGCCGGGCCGCGTGGATCACCGTGGTACTCCTGGCTGCCGCAGCGATCGCCGTCGTTCGCTGGCCGGTGTCCTGGCTCGCCAAACGCCGTCGTTTCACGGTCGCGCTCGCAGAGGGCGTGGTCAAAGGATTCGAGGCGCTGGGGCCGACGTTCGTCAAACTGGGACAACTCATGGCGTCGTCGCCCGGTGTGTTCCCCCCTGTTCTTGCCGATGCGTGTCTGCGATTGCTCGACGGTGTGCCACCCGTCCCTGCCCACAAGGCTCGCCGTGTCATCGAACGCGACCTGGGTGGCACTATTGCGGAACTGTTCACCTCGTTCGACGATGTGCCGCTCTCGGCCGCATCCGTGGCGCAGGTCCACGCCTGCGTGCTACCCGACGGGCGCGAGGCGGTCGTCAAAGTGCAGCGGCCCGAAATCCGTCGTCGCATGCGAGTCGATCTACGGGTGGCCTTCACCGGTGCGTCGTTGTTGGAGAGGTTCTTCGAGGTCTTCCGCATCGCCAACGCGACGGCCGTCGTCCGTGACCTCGACGAATTGACGGCCGAGGAACTCGACAGTGCAGCAGAAGCATTGCGTCAGCAACGCTTTCGCGACAACCTGTATGTCTTCGGGGACAATTCTCACGTGATGGTTCCGGACATCTACTGGAGCCATTGCGGACCCCGGGTGATCTGCATGGAACGAGTTCGAGGAACCCCGGTGGGCCGTGTCACGCCGGGCGATCTCGCCGGGCTCGATTCCGAGCTGCAGTTGCGTCGCGGCGTCAAGGTCTGGCTGGAAGCCGTGGTGCTGCACGGCCCCTTCCACGGCGATGTGCATGCCGGCAATCTGTGGGCACTGGACGACGGACGGGTGGGATTCCTGGACTTCGGAATCGTCGGGGAACTACCCGAGCAGTGGCGCGAGGTACTTCGCGAGATGTTCCGTGCGTCCCTGTTCGACGGTAACTACACCGAAGCTGCGCGACGCATCCGCATGCTCGGCATCACCGAGGGAACAACTCTGGGCGACAAGCTGATCGGTCTGCAGCTGAGGAAGTTGTTCGAGCCGGTTCTGGGTCGAGGAGCCGCCCGCGTCGACCTGAGCAAACTCGTCGCGTCTCTGGTCGAGACAGGCAGGCGCTGGGGTATCGCGACACCGGAGGAACTGGTGTTGTTCGGCAAGCAGCTCGGCTACTTCGAGCGCTACTCGGCTGCCCTCGCACCGGAATGGGTGTTGGGTCGAGACCTGTTCCTGTTCAGCAACATTCTCCCAGAGGAAGTTGCCGCAGCGGTGGCCGCGAGGAACATCGCGCTCCCGGACTGAGCCCTCACGGCTCGTCGATCAACGGGTGAGATTCCGACGCGAATCGCTCGGCCGAGCCCGCGGCGCACGCTATGCCCGCAATTCCGCTCCAGACCATCATGGTGAGGTAGTCGACGAGCTCGTCGGCCGTCATGGTTCGATCGAAGATCCACCAGTGTGACGCCAATCGAACGGCACCGATCATTGCGAAGGCGATGGGCATCGAGCCGGCCGTGGAGAACTCACGCTCTCGAAATCTGTCGGCGATGACGGTGGCCAGGAGCTCGGCGATCAGCCCCTCCGCGGCGGTGATGACGTCGTGGTTGCCCGAGACCGCGTTGTTGGCGTGGACGTAGATGTAGATCTCGGGATCCGTGTCGACCGTCGAGACGTAGGCGGAAATCACTGCCCGGGTGAGGTGATACTCGTCGAGGTCCTCGGACATCGCATCCTTGATCCGAGGCACCAGCTCGGTCTCGACGTATCGCGCCATGGCAGCGTCGGTCAAGCCCCGTTTGTCGGTGAAATGCTTGTACAGAACAGTTTTCGAGACACCGTTCGCAGACGCGATGTCGTCCATGCCGATGTTGTGACCCTGCTGTCGGATCGTGTCCAGAGTGCAGTCGAGCAGTTCACGCCGCCGCGTGATCCGATGATCGCGCCACCGGTGGCTTCGGCCGTCGACCTTCTCCGGAACGCTCACGCCGACTGCGAGATGGTTCGTGATCCCCTCAACAGAATCGACGCCACCAGCTCCGGATCGTCCGACATCGGTACGTGCCCGAGCCCCGCGTACGTCGTCACGTCCGCCTGCGGAAAGGTTCGACGCACCAGCGGTGCCTGATACACCGGCAGAACCCAGTCGCGACGCCCCCATGCGACGGTGACAGGGACATCCTCGTCGACCGGAATACTGAAGCGCGGCACTGCGTTACCCGCTGCGTCGATCGCCCGGTTGGTGGTGATACTGAGCGCGTCGATGGTGGCCGTCGCGGCGGGAACTCGCCACGGCTTGGCGTAGAAGACACCGTTGGCGATCGTGCGACCGACGACCGAACGCATGACGGCCGGTGCGATGGGGCTGATCACTCGGGACAACGCGCGCAGCAATCGGAACACGAGCAGCGCACGCGTCTGGTCCCAGTGTCCGCGAAAGAATCCGGCCGGCGAGAGCGCGGTGGCCGAGGCAACCGATCCGCGGGCGGCGAGTTCGAGGGCGAAGTATCCGCCCAACGAGTTTCCGGCCACGTGCGGCTTCTCGCCGTCCACCGCCACGTGCTCTAGGAACCGCTCCAGTTCGGCGACGATCCACGGGCCGAGATCGAATTCCTCGGTGGGTAGTTCGGGTGAATCACCGTGGCCTGGCAGGTCGACCGTCACCACTCGCCGGTGCTGCGCGAGTGTCTCGATGACGCTGTCCCAGGCGTGTTGCCGATGAACTATCCCATGGATCAGCACCAGTGTCGGTCCCTCGCCGCGGATGGTGTGCGCGAGCGCGGGGCCCTCGATGTCGAAAGTCATTGCGGTCCGATCTGTTCTCGTTTATCCGGTGCGAGCGTCGACTGCTTCGGGGTCGGCCACCCGTGCAGGCACGGTCCGCCCGAACGTCATCGATTCGGTGAGATCGTCGAAACGCGCGTCTATTCTGTCGAGAATATAGTTCTGCCTCACCGACCAGGGCCGCTCGGTCCCCGATTTGGGTAGCTCGTCCAAGGATCGCGTGACGTATCCCGATGCGAGGTCCACGACCGGTCGAGATTCCACCGGCTTGCCCGCTCGGTCGGGAATCGCGTGGGTGTAGCCGTGAGACTGCATGTACACCAACAGTTTCGCCACCGCCTTGGCCGTCATGTCGGCTTTGAGCGTCCACGATGCATTCGTGTACCCGATGCACCAGGCAACGTTGGGCACGTCCTCGAGCATATGACCCTTGTAGACGAATTTGTCGTGCGCCGCGAACGGCTGTCCGTCCAGTGACAGCGCGATGCCGCCGAAGGCCTTTAGTTTCAATCCCGTTGCAGTGACGATGATGTCGGCCGGGATCTCGTCTCCGGATTCCAGGACGACGCCGTCGGCGGTCACGCGGGAGATTCGGTCGGTCACCACGGTCGCACGACCGGAGCGAATGGCCTTGAAGAGATCGCCGTCGGGCACCACACACAGCCGCTGGTCCCACGGGGCGTACGTCGGATCGAAGTGCTTGTCGACGTCGTATCCCCGCGGCAATTGCGCCTTCGTCATGGCCCGGAACACCCTGCGGGCCGTCTTCGGTGCGCGTCGACACAACTGATAGGAGCCGACCATCAACAGCGCGTTACGCCACCGCAATGCACTGTGCGCCAGGTTGTCCGGCAGTACGCGCTGAGTGAGCGTGGTGAACGGGTCGGTCATCGGCAGCGACGCGATGTAGGTGGGCGATCGCTGCAGCATCGTCACCGACGCGGCCTCGGCAGCGAGTGAGGGCACCAAAGTGATTGCGGTTGCTCCACTTCCGATCACGACGACCCTCTTGCCCGAGTGGTCCAGATCCTCGGGCCACTGCTGAGGGTGCACCATCTGCCCGGTGAACTCGTCGGCCCCGGGAAGATCGGGGGTGTACCCGCCCGAGTAGTCGAAGTATCCGGTGCACAGGAACACGAATCGGCTGCGATAGGTTTTCGGAACGCCGCTCGAAAGCGTCTCGACGGTCCACAGGTCCGTCGACGAGTCCCAGTTCGCGGCCTCGACCGACGTCGAGAAATCGGTGTGTTCGTCGATACCGTTCGCGTACGCGGTATCGACGATGTAATTGCGGATGTCTTCGCCGTGCGCGAGCAGAGTGTCTCCCTGCCACGGCGTGTGCGGGAACGAGAACGTGAAGATGTCGCTGTCCGAACGAATTCCGGGGTATCGGAACAGGTCCCAGGTACCGCCTGCGCGCTCGCGACCTTCCAGGATGGTGTAGCTGAGCTCAGGTGCCATCTGCTGCAGGCGATATGCGGCTCCGACGCCCGATATGCCTGCACCGATGATGAGAACGTCCTGGAAATTGTCGACGGAGCCGTCGAACTCGGGCCATCGTCCTCGGCTTGTCGTCACGTCGCGCCTCGCTGTCTCGCCGAACACCTCGCGGATCGGCCCGACTGTGCGGCGGATCGCGACTTACATCACACAATGTGCCATTGACGAGTGGCGGTGTCAATGACAGTGTTCACCGCACACCGAAGACAGGAACCCCTCATGAACCACACACCACCTGTTGCCTGCATCCGCACAGCACAGGGAACCAGAATCCGATGACTGCTGTGGCGGTCGGGGCCGCAGGAGTCATCGCTCTCGTCCTCCTGGCGTCGAGGGGATCGGGCCTGGACTTCGAGCGACGTGCCCTGTCCGGCGCATACAAGCCGCCGCGCTCGAAGTGGCCGAAGCGACCGCTCACGCGCCGACGCACGTAACGAGCTCGCGAGCGGTCCATTCCGTTCCGTGACGTCGACAACGGCAGCGGGCCCGGTCAGTACTCTCGACCCCATGGGCGATCGGAAGTACGCAGGCAGGTCGCCCGAGGAGCGATCCTCCGAACGCATCGCCCGTCTCATGGACACCGCGATCGCTCTGTTCGGCAGCCACGGGTACGCGGCGACCACGATCGGGATGTTGTGCGCGGAATCGAACGTGTCGACCCGTCACTTCTATCGCGAGATCGGAAGCCGGTCGGAGCTGCTCAAGAAGATCGTCACCACCATGAATGAGGACGGCGAGCACGCTGCACGAGAGGCACTGACCGCCGACGGTCGGCAACCGGTGTTGGCGTCGATCGACGCCGCAATCCGGGCGTACCTCGGCGTCACGTGTCGCACCAGGATGTCGGCTCGGGTCTGCTACGTCGAAGTGGTCGGCGTCAGTACCGACATCGAACTGTGGCGCATGAACCAGCGAGACGTCATCGTCGAGATGTTCGACTCCCTTGCAACCACCGCCGCAGCACGAGGAGAACTGCCGTACAGGAACTATCGCCTGGTCATTCTTGCCATCATCGGTGCCGCCAACATCTTCGCCCAGGAATGGGCCCTGAGCCGCAGTTGCGACGTCGGAACCACCGATGACACCTTCACCCCGTACATCGACACGCTCGTCGAGTTGGTCACCGCTGCACTGACGACACCACTCCCCTGACCGGAACCAGGTTCGAACCATGCTCCTACTCGCGTTGGCCGTCGTCTTGGTCCTCACGTCGTTCGTCCGTATCCGGCGAGACCCGCGTCGGCTTTCCAACGGCCTGACTGTCATTGCGGCTCTCGCTGCGCTGGCGATCGGATCGCTGAGTCTGCTGCATCGGCTGGACGCCCGGGTCGAGGCGATTCTCGTCGTTGCGGTGCTGTCGGCAATCCTGCTGACGGCGATCGGACTCGTGGGCGCAGCGGCCATCAATGGGCTGGTGGTGATCAGGCGCGAAGGGCTCCGGCTCTCGACCGCACTGCCACTTGCTCTGGCGGTTGCGGTGACGCTGGGCGTCGGGCTGTTCGTCGCAGTGGCGGCCGTGCTGGAAACGCACACTCTGCCCCTGTGGTTGCTGGCCGCGGTCTGGACAGGGGTGCTGTTCTCGGTCTGCCTCGGCGTCCAGCTCGCCGCGTTCTCTGTCCACGCGCTGATCTACGGACACTTGGAGCCACCGAAAGGAAGTTCAGCCGTTGTTGCTCTGGGATGCGGGCTGGGCTCGGGAGGAACCGTGACGCCTCTTCTCGAGAGCCGACTGAACCGCGCCCTCGATGTGTACAACGCGGAAGTGGCGTCCGGACATCGCCCGGCCCTCGTCGTATCCGGCGGGCAAGGGTCCGACGAGGAGACTGCGGAGGCCACGGCGATGAAGAAGTACCTGGTCGGCAGGGGTGTGTCCGAAAAACTGATCCTCGCCGAGGCGCGCTCGCGAAACACTCGGGAGAACTTGACGATGACGAGGGACCTTCTGGAGTCGTCGGATCTGAGATCGGAGCCGATGATCGTGGTGACCAGCAACTTTCACGTCCTGCGAACGGCCGCGTTCACTCGCGATCTGGGTCTCGACGCTCATGTGACGGGAGCCGACACGGCACGTTTCTACGCACCGACGGCGTTCCTGCGCGAGTTCGTCGCAATCCTCCATCGCTACCGCAAGCCCAATATCGCCCTGCTGGTCGGCATCGCTTCGATCGTGGTGATTCTCCAGCACGTGAACTGACGATGCGGGGCCCGACGGCACCAGGGAACTGCGCGACATCGAGCATCCCCACCGATAGTGACCCGGAACACGCCCGTCGGACGTATGTTTCGGAGCGTCGATTTCGACTCATACCTAACGGCGTCGTCCGCGACGCCCCCAGCTCCGGGTATCCGGAGACGACCTACACGAAAGAGGTACGCACCGATGGCCGACTTCATCGACAAGGCTCAGCACAAGGCAGAGGAACTGGCCGGGACTGCGAAGGAGAAGGCCGGCGAGGCAACCGGTGACGACAGCCTTCGCGCCGAGGGTGCCAAGGATCAGGCGAAGGCCAACACTCATCAGGCCGCCGACAAGGTCTCCGACGTCGCCGAAAGCGCCGCCGACTCCGCAGCCGGTGCCGCCAAGGAAGCCAAGCACGCAGCCGCCGATGTCGCCGACAAGGCGTCCGACGTGGCCGAGGACGTCAAGAACACTGTCAAGGACAAGGTCTCGAACGTCGATGCCGACGACGTGAAGGAGAAGGCCTCCCAGGTCGCCGACAAGGCAGCCGACAAGGCCTCCGCCGTCGCCGACGACGTGAAGAACACGGTTCGCAACATCGACTCCGAGGATGTCGCCCAGGCGGCGAAGGTCGGCACTCCGATCATCGCAGCCGTCGCAGCCGCAGCCGGTGCCGTCGCGTTCGTACTGATTCGTCGACGCAACCGTCGCCGTAGCGCTGCGCACCTGTTCGTTCCGTCGAAGCGCACCACCCGCAAGCTCGCCAAGAAGGCCCGCAAGCACAGCTTCTGAAGGTAATTGCACAGAAAAGCCCCGCCTCCATCGAGGCGGGGCTTTCTCGTCTCTACAGCGGCTTGAGTGCCCGGCTGGGTACCCAGTGAGTGACGGTTTCGCTGCGGTCTCGTGACATCAACTCGTAAGTGACGCGGCCCAGCCAATCTCCGTCCACGGTGATGGACCATTCGACCAGATCTCCCGGCACGACGCGTCGCACATCGAATCCCTCGGGATTGAACTTCGAGGCGTGGTGCGGAGGCAGCGGGTAGAGGATATTCAGGTCGATCCACACCTTCAGCGGTGGTCGGAGCAGCTTGAACGGGCGCACGGCAGACGCCGGTCGAGGTTGTGCGCGCCGTGCCATCGTTCGATCATACGTTCGATCACTACGCCGATCCACCGCCCCGGACAACGAAGAACGGCCACCCGCACACGAGGTGCAGGTGGCCGTTGTTCGGTGCTGAAAAGATCAGATGCCGAGCGATCCCGCCAGGAACGGCCAGGAGTTGTGCAGGTCGTCCTGCCAGTAGCCCCACGAGTGGTTTCCGACCGGGCGGAAGTCCACGGTTGCCGGGATACCGAGCTGATCGAGGCGCTTGGCCAGGTTCGAGGTGCAGAAGTTGGTGGCAACTTCGATGCCACCGCCGACGATGACCTGGTTGGCAAGCGTCGCCGGATCGTTCTTCAGACGCGGGTTGGCGAAGGTGTCGTTCGGGGCACCGGGCAGGCCGCTGCCGGTGCTCATGTAGATCTGCGTTCCACGGAGCTTCTCGGCGTTGAGCAGCGGGTCGTTCTCGCGCCACACGGGGCCGTCGAGCGGTCCCCACATGTTCTCGACGTTGCCGCCGCCGTAGGTCTCGACGACGAGCTTGACGAACTGCTGACCGATGGGGTCGGAGGTCTGAGCGCAGCCGCTGTACGCCGCGACGCCGGTGAACTTGCCCGGGTACTTGATCGCGATGTTGAGAACCGAGGTGCCCGTCATGGACAGCGCTGCGAGCGACTGGCGACCGTTGGTGTCGAACTGGGCGTCGATCAGCGGGGGCAGCTCTTCACCGAGGAAGGTGCTCCACTTGTTGCTGCCGAGCTTCGGATCGTCCTGGAGCCAGTCGGTGTAGTAGGACCACTTGCCCTTCTGCGGAGTCACGATGTAGGCGTTCTTGTCCGACAGGAAGGCCTCGGCGTCGGTCTGCGACTGCCACGATGCGGCATCCTCGCCGCCGCCTGCGCCGTTGAGCAGATACAGCACCGGGCGGGACACGCTGTCGTCGGCCGGCTTCTGCACCGTCACGGGAATGGTGCGGTTCATGGACGCCGAGTACACCTGGAGCTGGACCTGGCGGTTCTCGAGGGTGTTCACCGACTCGATCCTCGATCCGTTGCTCGACTGCGTCGTAGCCGCAGGCAGCTCTTCCGCGGACGCGACGGGCGTCATCAGCGCGGTCGGGAGAATCGCCACTGCGAGGGCGACGGCCGTAGCCGAACCGATTCGCCGGAAGCCGTGTCGTCGAGATCGTGGCACGCTGTTTCACCTTTTCGTCGAGTTACACCGGTCGAGTCTCTACATCGGCCGAAGATGAGGTGACGTTACCTCGAGCAAACGTCCCGAGCGTTATGGACCGGACGAATCCGAGACGCGATCGTGATGCTCTCGGCAACGCAGACCCAGAGGTGTTCCCACGAGACGAGTGTCTGTGGTCTATTGGGTGCCCGTCCCGCGAAGGAGTCGATCGAGATGTTTCGTCGCACCGCTGTCATTGCTTGCGTCATTGCAGGTGCCGCTGCCTTCGGAACGGGAACGGCCGCAGCCGACGAGTGGCCCACTCCGCCGCCGTATCCGAGTCCGTCGGCTCCGCAGGATGTCACCGGATTCCTCACCCCACAGGACCTGGACTACTGGAATCCGTTCGTCAGCAGGAATCGACTGACCTCGCCCTACGGCAACAGCACTCGCATCGTCTGCACCGGATTTCACGGAGTGCTGTCCTCCTGCTGGCAGGCCGATTCGAATGGCAACCCGCACAAGCTGATTCTGCTGAACATGAACTACCCGGGTTCGACGGGCCAACTGCTGCCCGGCGGAGGTCCCGGGCACTTCGTCTACCCCGGCTTCATCCCCGGCATCGGCTGACCCGCACCTGGTTGTTGGCGTTCGCTCAGTTGTACGGCTTACGCGCCGTTTCCGGGTCGCCGTAGGTGATGGCACGTTCGCGTCGGGTGCCGGTGGCCAGGGTTGCGGCCCAGTTGATCAGCGTCCCGACGCGATTGCGGTTGCCGGCCAGGAATGCGATGTGGATAACTCCCCACGACACCCAACCCACGAAGCCCGACATCTTCAGCGGCCCGGCCTGCACCAGTGCGTGACCGCGGGCGATGTAGGCCGCGGTGCCGAGATCTCGGTACTTGAAATCCTTTCGCGCAGAACCGGACAGGTCTGCTGCGATGGCCGCGCCCGCCGCGCGTCCGCCCTGCATCGCCACTTCCGCAACTCCCGCGAGCTTGTTCAGCGACATGATGTCTCCGACGACGAAGACGTTGCGGTGTCCCGGGATCGAGAGGTCCGGCTGCACAGCGATGCGTCCG
Source organism: Rhodococcus cercidiphylli (assembly GCF_033042225.1). Lineage (NCBI taxonomy): Bacteria > Bacillati > Actinomycetota > Actinomycetes > Mycobacteriales > Nocardiaceae > Rhodococcus > Rhodococcus cercidiphylli. The sequence continues at coordinate 107,962 of NZ_JAWLKE010000003.1, read as the reverse complement.
GAGCGATCCTGTTCGACGCCCATCGCGTCGGCGAGTTGTTTCACGAACGGAACGGCTTCGACGCCTGCGGTCCACAGCACGGTGTGGGTGTCGTAGCGAGTGACGGTCTTGGGTTCGGCCTTGGCCGTGACCTCGACGTCGGTGGCCGTGACGTCGGTGACGTGAACTCCGAGATGGGTTTCCACGCCTACCGCGTCGAGGGTGCGTTGCGCTTTCTTCGTCAGGGAATCGGGGAACGATTCGAGGACGCGGTCACCGCCGTGGAAGAGCAGCACACGCGCTTCCGACGGGTGAATGGTGTCGAACTCCTTCGCCAACGCCCTGGAGGCGAGTTCCCTTATCTGACCGGCCAATTCGACTCCGGTCGGGCCTCCCCCTGCCACGGCGAACGTGAGCCAGGGTCGGCGTTCCTCGGCGGTGGGCAGGGATTCGGCCATCTCGAAGGCAGAGATCAGCTTTCGCCTGATCGCGAGGGCATCGTCGAGGGTCTTCATCCCCGGTGCCCACTGCACGTATTCGTCGTGGCCGTGATAGGCCTGCTGCATTCCGACAGCGACGACGAGGTAGTCGTAGGGCAGCTCGAAGGTCGAGCCGTCGAACCGACTGGCCGTCACCACTCCACCGTCACCCACCGCGGTCACCGAGGTCGCTTCACCCAGCGCCACATACACGTTCTTCTGCTTACGCAGCAGGTGCCGCAGCGGACTGGCAATCGAACCCTCGGACACAAGACCGGTGGCGCACTGATAGAGCAGTGGCTGAAAGACGTGGGAGGTGCCGCGCTCGAGCACGGTGACGTCGACGTCCTCACCGCGTAGACGCCGGGCCGCGCGCAGCCCGCCGAATCCTCCGCCGATGACCAATACCCGTGGACGTGCCATGTGAACGTTCTCCCTCGGACCGACCGCAGAGAAGGACTCTCCGAGTGGCAAGCCTACTCGAGGGCCGCACCCCCTGGTCAGGAGTGCGGCCCTCGGTGTCGATCCGGGTCAGCCGAGCAGCGCCCGCATGGTGTCGATTTCCTGCTGCTGCGTGGCCACGATCGTGCGGGCCATATCCTGCGCGTCGGTGTTCGACCCGTCCGCGATCTCGCTGTTCGCCATCTCGATCGCGCCTTCGTGATGTTCGATCATCATCGTCAGCCACTGGCGGTCGAACTCGGCACCGGTGGCCGCACTCAACGCGTCCATGTCCTGCTGGGTCATCATGCCCATGCCCGAGCTGTGGTCCATTCCGCCCATCTCACCCATGTCGGACGAGGGCGCGGGCTGACCCCATTCGGCAAGCCAGGCGGTCATCCGGTCCATTTCCGGTTGCTGCGCGGCCTCGATAGCCGACGCCAACGCCACGACGTCCGGATTGTCGGTGCGGCCCTGGACCATTGCCGCCATTTCGACCGCCTGCGCATGATGCGGGTACATCATCTGCGCGAACATCACGTCCGCATCGTTGAATTCTGCCGACGCGTCGGACTGGGTCGATGACGCCGACGACGAGTTCGACGAGCCCATCGAATGGCCGTCCATCGACGAGTCGGAGGTGTCGCTGCTGCAGCCTGCGACGAGAAATGCGCTCACGGTGGCAGCAGCCAGCGAAGCGACGAGTGTTGTACGCATGTGAAACTCCTTGAACGAGTGCGAAATACAGGGATGAGTGAATCCGCCGGTGGTCGTACGTTCACCGGGCTCCCTGTCACACTCGCAAGGTCACCGATCTGTCCAGCTCCCAGAGGGTCCACGGCGGAGCACGCTCCGAGATGGAGTCGGTGCGCCCACCGATGCCGTCCGCCGATATCAGCGAGTAGCCGATGTCGACGCTCGTCGACGGAACCGACAGAGCAGCCCACGACACCGTGGTTCCCGCGCACGGATGCATCATCTGGTGCGCCGCCGGGCAGTCGTGTTCACCGACCGCCACCTGCACGGGCCCCTCATGGTGCATCGCCGACGCCATGGCAGCGTGTTCGTTGCTCGCCGACGCGGTCGCCGTCGCCGAGTGCATCAGCAGCACCCCGAAGATCGTCAGTGCGATCAGCAATCCGGCCGCCGAGGCAATGCCCTGGCGACGGCGTCGGATCACTCGATGCATGTCGCCGACGATAGCAAGATATACCCCCTAGGGGTAGCCGGCAGGGACTTCCGCCTCGCACCGAAGGACTTCCGCCTCTGTCGGCGGCGAGCCGATCCGAGCCATGCTCGGTGGGTATCTGCACACGCAAGTCAATGGACGGGAATTCGTCATGAATGCATCGAGTCGGGTAGTCGTCGGAGTCGACGGATCTGCCACATCGCTCGACGCGGTCCGCTGGGCAACGCGCGAGGCCGTTCGACGCCACGCTCCGCTTGAGTTGGTCACGTCGTCTCTGTTCGCGCCGGGAACCTACGGGGATGCCATCAGTCTCCGGATCGGTGCATTCTCGGACCCGGACGTCGAGGCCAAGCGTGTGCTGACCGCAGCGGTCGATGTTGCGCACAAGACTGCCGCCGGCAATTCGCTGATTCTCGATACGCGCCTCGAACACGGCTCTGCTGCACGGAATCTGACGCACTTCGACGTCGCTCCCGCCATGATCGTCGTGGGGTCGAGGGGTCTGGGCGAGTTCACCGGCGGGTTGATCGGGTCGGTCAGTACCGCAGTGGTCACGCATGCCAAATGCCCTGTTGCAGTAGTCAAATCGAACATCGTCAGCGACGGTCCGGTTGTCGTCGGGGTGGATTGCACCGCCAACAGTCAGCCTGCGATCGGATTCGCTCTGAAGGAAGCGTCACTGCGCGGAGTCGACCTCGTCGCTGTACACGCCTGGAGCGACCTCGAACTCGGCAGCGTGTTGACGCGCGACGACGAGGGTCCGTGGGTCGATTCCGAACTCGCCGAGAAGACGTCGTTGGCGGAGAGCCTGGCCGGCTGGTCGGAGGACTACCCGGACGTCACCATCCATCGAGTGGTGGTTCAGGACAGGCCTGTTCGTGAGCTGGTCCGTGCGTCGGAGGCAGCGCAGTTGATCGTCGTGGGAAGCCGCGGTCGGGGTGGATTCGCATCGATGCTTCTCGGTTCCACCTCGCGTGCGGTGTTGCATTCGGTGGATGTTCCCGTCGTCGTCGTTCCCACCGATCGATGAGCGTGGAGTCGATCGAGTCTTCCTACAGCTCAGATGAATTGGACGCCGACCTGCGCTACTGGGCTGCGGCGAACTATCTGACGGTGGCGCAGATCTATCTGCAGGACAACGTATTGCTGCGTCGTCCTCTGGAGGTGGCGCACATCAAACCGAGGCTGCTCGGGCACTGGGGCACCAGTCCCGGACTCTCGATGATCTACACCCTCCTCAATCGGGTGATTCGTCGAACCCATTCGGATTGGCTGTACGTCACCGGTCCCGGCCACGGCGGTCCGGCGTTGGTGGCGAACACCTACCTCGAGGGAACCTACAGCGAGATCTACCCGAACATTTCACTCGACAACGAGGGCGTCCGACGGCTGTGCCGTCAGTTCTCCACTCCTGGTGGCATTCCGAGCCATGTCAGCGTCCAGACCCCGGGCAGCATTCACGAGGGCGGCGAACTGGGTTACGCCCTCGTCCACGCCGCCGGTGCCGCGTTCGACAATCCCGATCTGATCGTCGCCTGTGTCGTCGGGGACGGTGAGGCCGAAACCGGCCCCCTGTCCGGTTCGTGGAAGCTCCCGGCCTTTCTGAATCCGATTCGCGACGGCGGCGTCTTGCCCATCCTGCATCTGAACGACGGAAAGATTTCCGGACCGACGGTTCTCGGACGCAGCACCGATCAATCGGTAGCCGACTATCTGAGCGGCCAGGGGTGGGCACCCCTGTTCGTCGAAGGCGACGACCCACGAGAGGTGTTCCCGGCGCTCCACGCTGCCCTCACCCGAGCTCACGACGCGATCGAGACAATCCAGCACGCCGCCCGCAACGGAGAACCACAGCACGACATCGAATGGCCCGCAATCGTTCTGCGCACCCCCAAGGGCTGGACCGGCCCGCACGAGGTGGACGGCAAGCTCATCGAGGGCACGCACTGGGCGCACCAGGTACCACTGTCCGGAGTCCGCGAGAACCCGTCGCATCTGGCGCAGCTCGAGAAGTGGCTGCTCTCCTACGACCCCCGATCGCTGTTCGACGACAACGGCGCTCCCGTCGCCTCGATTCGCGAGCTCGCTCCGTCGGGCACCCAACGTCTCGGTGCCACGCCGTATGCGAACGGAGGACTACTTCTGCAGCCCTTGGTCATTCGCGATCTGGAGAACTATGCGCTCACCGTGGAGTCCCCGGGGCGCACGTCGCACGAGACGACCACCGTGCTCGGGGAGATGATGCGTGATATCTACCTCGACAACGCACAACCCCACGGCGGCGGCAACTTTCGCCTGTTCTGTCCCGACGAGACCGCCAGCAACCGGCTCCAGGCCGTGTTCGAGGTGACCGATCGATGCTGGCAGTTGCCGACCACCGAGTTCGACGACGATCTCGGTCCCGACGGTCGCGTGATGGAGGTGCTCAGCGAGCATCTGTGCGAGGGCTGGCTGGAGGCGTACCTGCTGTCGGGTCGACACGGCCTGTTTGCCAGCTACGAGGCCTTCGCCATGGTGAGCGTGTCGATGCTGATCCAGCACACCAAGTGGCTTCAGCACGCGGCCACACTCGCGTGGCGGGCACCCGTCGCCTCGCTCAACGTGCTGCTCACCAGCACGTGTTGGCGCAACGACCACAACGGATTCAGCCATCAGGGCCCCGGACTGATCGACGCGGTCATTCCTCTGGCACCGGATATGGTGCGCGTGTGGCTGCCACCGGATTCCAATACGCTGCTCGCGGTTGCCGATCATTGTTTCCGCAGTCGAGGTCACGTCAACGTTCTGGTGGTGGACAAGCAGAGTCACCCGCAGTATCTGACGCTTCCCGAGGCGCGGGCGCATGCAGCGGCAGGTGCGTCCCGCTGGGACTGGGCCGGCACCGAAGCGGTCGACGCCGAGGAAGATCCCGAGATCGTTCTGGCGTGTGCAGGCGACGTGCCGACCGAGGAAACCCTCGCTGCCGCAGAGTTGTTGCGTACGTGGACTCCCGAGCTCAGGGTTCGCGTGGTCAACGTCGTCGATCTGATGGCGCTGCTCCCCGTCGGCGATCATCCCCACGGATTCTCCGACGAGCAGTTCGCGGACCTGTTCACCACCTCGGTCGATGTGGTCTTCGCGTTCCACGGGTATCCCCGTGCGGTGCACCAACTGGTGCACGGCCGACCGGACGCTCAGCGGTTCCACGTGCGCGGGTTCATCGAACAGGGCACCACGACAACACCGTTCGACATGGTGGTGCTCAACAAGATCAGTCGCTACCATCTCGCCCTCGCGGCATTCGACCGGGCACGCACAACGCCGGCCGGTGCCGAGGAACTGCGGCAACACTGCCAGGACCAACTGGCACGACACGACGCCTACATCCGAGAGCATTTCGAGGACCTCCCAGAGATCCGGCAGTGGCGGTGGTCGTGACTGCCGGACCCGTCGAGCTACCCGCGGGCGATGATCAACGGGCAGTCGACGCGGTGGGCCAGTGAACGGACCGTGGATCCGAGAAGTCGGTCGCTGAAACCGTTGCGTCCGCTCGAACCGACGACCACGGCCTGGGCGCGCGGTGACACCTCGAGGATCTTCTCAACCACATTGCCGCGCAGCACTTTCTGCTGGACCACGACGTCCGGATACTGTTCGCTCCAGCCGGACAGGCTCTCCGCCAACACGGTTCGGCCGTTCGACACGATCGCATCGGATCTGTCGGTCGCGGACGTGTCGGGCGACGAGATCGGTTCGTCCGTCGACACGTGCACTGCAACCAATTCCGTTCCTCGGAGCGAGGCTTCGTCGAATGCCAACCGAACGGCGTTCTGGTTGTGCGGCGACCCGTCGACTCCGAGGACAACAGGGCCTCCCGACGAATGCAGCTCCACACTTTTCGGCACGATGACCACCGGGCAGTGTGCTTGAACGGCCACCGCGGTGCTCACCGAGCCGAGCAGTTCGGCGAAGTAATCGCCGTTGCCGCGCGAGCCCACCACCATCATCGAGGCACTGGAGGACTGCTCCAGCATGGCCTGGATCGTCGGTCCCACAATCGATTCGCTCACGATCTCGAGACCGTCGGGGTCCTTCACCGACCGTCGCGCAACCAGCGAAGCCCAGGCCAGGACCGACTCGGCGGCTTTGTGCTCCTCGGAGCCGATGTGAGACGGCAGCGCGACGAAGCTGGTGTACAGAGCCTTGACTTGATAGGCGGACACCAGCTTCACCGGTACCCCACGCAACTCGGCCGCATGAGCGGCCCACCCGACTGCGTCGAGCGACGAGCCGGAGCCGTCGACACCGACGACGATCGGAGACTGCCTCGAGGTACTCATGCGTGCGGGACGACGAGGACGGGGCAATGGGCATGCCGCAGTACGGCGGTCAGTGTTCGTCCCGGCACTCTGTCTCGCTCGTGACCGACCACCATCAGCTGAGCCGTCTCGGAGACCGCTACCAGTTCCGATCCCGAGTCGGCCTCGGCGTACACCGACGCCACGCGGATGTCTGGGTAGTCCGCGCCGAAGGGTTCGAGCCGAACGTCCATTGCCGATTCGGGGTGTAGCCCGTCACCGGGGCTACTGAGGGCGGACGCGAGAATGGAGGAGACGGCCTGGGTGTGCACCGCCAACACGCTGGCCGACCTGATCGACGCCTCGCGGAATGCCTGAGCGACAACAACATCGGCCTGTGAGACGTCGGCATCACCCAGGGCCGCGACGACCGGTCCGCGGCGTTCGGCGTCGAAGTGCCGGACGATCGCAACGGGGTTGGGCGATGCTTCGACCACGGCTCCGACCATCGATCCGAGTACCCAGGCGGTCACTGCACTGCCGGTCGTGGTCCCCAGTACGAGCAGAGACGCAGATCCCGCTTCGGTCGACATCACCGATTCGGGCCGCCCGTGTACGACGACCGATTCCACGGCAATCGCCGGATCGATCGCTGCGGCCACATGCGCTGCGCGACTCAATGCCGTGCGGGCATAGTCGCCGTCGACATCCGGAGCGCCGTAGACGGTTTCGGGCTCGGCGTGGCCGGCGATCACGTGGATCAAACGAAGCGACGTCCCCCGCCCACGTGCCTCCTGCACGGCGAATCGGACCGCATCGAGCGCGGTCTCCGATCCGTCGATACCGACCACGACGGGTCCGGCGGTGTGTGCACTGTTCATCGGGTTCCTCTCGGTGGTGCGAAGATAGGTTCTGCACCTTCACCGAGAACGCTACGAGCGCACACCCACCCGACGCAGCGGCCGGAGGTCACCGAAACAGGTGACGAACGACTGCACCCGTCAGGGCAGCGGTACCGACCAGGTCACATCGGTTCCGCGTCCGGAGGAGCCGGGACCGATGTTCATCGACCCACCGCATTCGACAGCACGGGCACCGAGGTTGGACAGTCCGCTGGCGGTGGTGTCCTCGGGCATCCCGATCCCGTTGTCGGACACGACGATCTGCAACTCGTCGCCCACCGACAAGGTTACGGTCACAGTGTCGCCCTGCGCATGATGGACGACGTTGCTGACCGTCTCACGAACGACGGCAACGGCATGATCGGCGAGCTTGGTGTCCACAACCGACAGAGGCCCGAACATCCGCACGACGGCACGGATATCGACGTTCTCGGTGAGTTCGAGTACCGCCGCATTGATGCGTTGACGCAATCGCGTGGCCGAGTGGGACGTGCTCTGCAAGTCGAAGATCGTCGTCCGGATGTCCTGCACCGTGTCCTGCAGGTCGTCGATCGTCCTGGTCAGACGCACCCGGATTTCCTCCGACTCGGTGCGTTGCAGAGTGCTCTGCAAAGCCAAACCGGCGGCGAAGATTCGCTGAATTACGTGATCGTGCAGGTCGCGGGCAATTCGATCTCGGTCCGACAACACCTCGAGTTCGTGCATCCGGCGGCTGGAATTGGCGATCTGCATCACCAATGCAGCTTGATTGGCGAAGTTCGAGACCAGCTCGAGTTGGGAATCGTCGAACGGCCCCCGCCCCTCTGTGTGGAGGACGACCAGGACGCCGCTCACGCCCTCGGCGACGCGGAAGGGTGAAATCAGTGCGGGCCCGAAAGCCGAGCCCAATTCCTTGGCACCGTACTCGAGTCGCTCCTTGCGCAACGGTGTTCGACGTCGAAATGCCGATCCCGAGCTCGAGCCCTCGATCGGAATGACTGCTCCGATCATGCGATCGGATACGAGCCCCTCGCTGACCGTGACGACCAGTTCGGTGACATCCTCGAACGGCTGGTCGCCGTCCTCGGGAACCGCGATGAACGCCGCATCGGAACCGGTCAGGTGCAATGCTTTCCGCGCCACCATCTGCAGCACTTCGTCGATGTCCGTCCCGGCGAGCAGCTCGGTGCCGATGTCCCGAGTTGCCTCCATCCAAGCCTGGCGCACCCGTGAGTCCTCGTACAGTCGCGAGTTCTCGATGGCGATGCCGGCCGCGGACGCCAGCGCCTTCGTGACGACCTCGTCGTCCTCGGTGAACTGCTTGCCGTCCTTCTTCTCGGTGAGATAGAGGTTGCCGAATATCTCGTCACGAACCCGAATCGGAACGCCGAGAAAAGTCTTCATCGGCGGGTGATTCGGCGGAAATCCCACCGACTCCGGGTGCGCCGAGAGATCCTCGAGGCGCAGCACTTTCGGCTGGTCGATCAACAGTCCGAGCACCCCGCGCCCAGTGGGGAGCGGGCCGATCGCCACCCGCGTGTCCTCGTCCATGCCGTGATTGATGAACGCACTCAAGCCGTGACCGTCGCCGCGAACGCCGAGTGCGCCGTACCGAGCATCGACGAGATCGACGGCCGATTCCACGATCGAGCGCAGTGTCACTTCCAGATCGAGGCCGGAGGTGATGACGAGCATGGCGTCGAGCAGCCCGTCGGCCTGGACTCTGGCATCGGCGATTCGGCCTATCCGGTCCTGAACCTCGGCCAACAGTTCACCGAGTCGCAACTGCGGCAACGAGGACGTGGTCTCCGCGCGGTGGTCATCCATCCCGCGACCCCGGTTGTCCGGCCGACGGAGCGGTATCAGCGAGCTTCGACGCGTACACCGCAGCCTGGGTACGGCGCTCCATCCCGAGCTTGGCCAGCAACCGAGAGACGTAGTTCTTCACCGTCTTCTCCGCCAGGAACATCCTGGCTGCGATCTGCCGGTTGGTGAGGCCTTCTCCCAACAAATCCAGCAGCGTGCGCTCCTGGCTGGTGAGGTGGTCGATAGGTCCTGGAGTCGCCGTTCCGGCTCGTAGTTTGTCCATGAGCGCCGCTGCTGCACGATTGTCCAGTAGCGACCGACCGGACCCGACGTCCTTGATCGCGCGCGTGAGCTCCATGCCGGTGATGTCCTTGACGACGTAGCCGCTCGCGCCCGCGAGGATGGCGTCGAGCATGGCCTGATCCTCGGTGAACGAGGTCAACATCATGGTCTTGAGGAGCGGCAGGCGATCGAGGAGTTCGCGGCACAGTTCGATGCCGTTGCCGTCTGGCAGGCGCACGTCGAGCACGGCAACGTCCGGCTGCAGGGCCGGGATTCGGGCCAGCGCCTGAGCGCAACTGCCCGCCTCACCGATGACCTCGAGGTCCGGATCGGAGTCGATCAGGTCGATCAGACCACGCCGCACGATCTCGTGATCGTCCACCAAGAACACCGTGACCACGGCGACACCCCTCACCTGCGTCCACACTGGGCGCCTCGACTTCCGAGCCTACGGGTCGCAGGTACGGCCGGCCTGACCTTTCGTCACCGAATCAATGGACCAAAGTCCTTCGTGTCGGTGTTGTTGTCCTGCCGCGCCCGAGGCTGTGCGAGGCGTCTGATGGATGTTCCGACACCACGACCGAGGAGGTCGCACGATGGGTTCACCACCGACCGTCGTCGGAGTCGACGGATCAGCTGCAGCGTTGGATGCAGTGCGCTGGGCAGTTCTCGACGCACACCTACACAGGTCCGATCTGGTTCTCGTCTCGGCGATGTCACTTCCGAAGGCGCTGACGGGGGTGGGGATACTCCCCGAACCCGTTGTCGAACAATCGAGATCGGAAATCAGAGCGATTCTGGACGAGGCCAGGGCGCTGGCGTCCCGCGTGAGCGCGACAGCCGGTCCGATCGGAATCGACACCGTCTCGTCCGAGAACCCCGCCGTTGCCACGTTGCTCGACCTGTCGACCACCGCCCGCATGGTCGTCATCGCCACCCGCGGTCTCGGCGGGGCCGAGCAACGATCACTCGGGTCGATCGGTTTCGCCGTCACCACCCATGCTCGATGCCCGGTCACGGTGGTCCGTGGCTGGTCGGGCGACGGTCTGGACACGACGCATCCGGTGGTCGTCGGGGTGGACGGAACGAGAGCGAGCGCGGCGGCGGTGGCGCTGGCATTCGAGGAGGCCTCCGTGCGGTCGGCTCCGCTCACGGCAGTGCACAGCTGGTCCGACGCGGATCTGACGGTCGGGCTTCCGATTCGAGGATTGGAATGGCCGGCCAATCGGCCCGCAGCGGCGGATCAACTGACCCGGATGCTCGAGCCGCACACACGTCGTCATCCCACGGTGTCGGTGCGCACCGTGGTGGTGAAGGACCGGCCGGTGCAGGCTCTTCTCGATCACGCGCAGGGCGCTCAACTTCTGGTGATCGGCAGTCACGGGCGCGGCGGCTACGGAGAGATGATGCTCGGGTCCACCAGCCGGTCGGTGCTGGCGCGTGCGCACTGCCCGGTCACCGTCGTTCCGTCGCCCGGCCGCCGCCTCGCGCGGATCACCGCAACGGCAGCGGCAGATCCCGAGTGATAACGCGCGCGGACTGTCGTTCGCCCACGAACGAGGGTACAAATGCCCTACGCGAGCGAAGCCTGGAACTGCAGGCTGTAGCCATGAGCGAATCCGACAGCACCCCATCCACCCCGACCACCGACACTCTCCGGGTTCGCGGTGAGAAGTTGACCGAAACGGTCAAGAAGTTGCTGCACGACGGCAACATTCGGCGAATCGTGGTGAAGAACGATCAGGGGCACACCGTCATCGAGATACCGGTGACCGCAGGTGTAGCGGTCGCGATCGTCGCACCCGTCCTCGTCGCGGTCGCTGCGATCGCCGCAGTGCTGGACGACTGCACCATCGAGGTCCACCGCGTCGACGAACACAGTCCCGCCGCCTGAGCGCACCTCTGCTCACTCCGAACGACTCGCCGCCACAGGGGAACGAACACCATGCCTTATCCGATCGAAGTACGCGCACTGAGCAAGAGCTACGGCGACAAGCTCGTCATCGACGACTTGTCGTTCGTTGTCGAACCCGGCACTGTCACAGGATTCCTCGGACCGAACGGGTCCGGCAAGTCCACCACGATGCGGTTGATCGTCGGCTTGGATCGTCCCGACGCCGGCACTGCACTGATCGGCGGCGTCGAGTATGCCCAGTTGAACAAGCCGCTGCTCACCGTGGGAACCCTGCTGGACTCCGAGGCCGTCCACCCAGGGCGATCGGCCTACAACCATCTGCTGTATCTGGCTCGTACGCAACGCATTCCAACGTCTCGTATCATCTATGTTCTGGAGCTGGTCGGGCTTCGCGACGTCAGCGGCGAACGTACCGGATCGTTCTCGCTCGGCATGCGGAAGCGACTCGGGATTGCTGCAGCCCTGCTCGGCGACCCAGCGGTGCTCATTCTGGACGAACCGATCAACGGATTGGACCCGGACGGCATCTACTGGATGCGCAACCTCATGAAGAACCTGGCGGGAGAGGGACGAACCGTCCTCGTCTCCAGCCACCTGATGGGCGAGATGGCTCAGACCGCAGACCATCTTGTGGTCATCGATCACGGCAAGCTGATCGCCGAATGCACGCCCGCGGAGTTGATAGCCCGCAGCAGTCGAGCGTCGGTGCTGGTCTCGTCCTCCGATTCTGCGCGGCTCGCAACGGTGGTCGACGCAGCCGGAGGTACCACCGACGTACTCGGCCACGACGGACTCACCGTCCACGATCTCTCGGCACACCAGGTCGGGGAGCTCGCCCAACAGCAGAACATCGCGATCTATCAGCTGACCCCGCAGGAGGCATCGCTGGAAGAAGCGTTCATGACCCTCACCCACCTCGACGACGTCGAACACGACCGCCCCCTCGTCACTCACTCTCGCGGACAGGCGACATCATGAGTATCACCGCACCGCGCACCGCAACCAAGCCCCCCGAGCGAGAACACCATCGCGACGATGTCCTCGGACTGGTGACATCGGAGTGGACGAAGCTGATCTCACTGCGATCGACGATCTGGTCCCTGGCCGCACTGGTGATCCTCACCATCGGCTTCACCGGCTTCTTCACCTGGTTCACCGTCGCCTACTGGGACAACGTCGATCCGGTTTCCCAGCTTCAGATCGTCACAGACCCGGCACGCCAGATCCTGGGGGCAGGGTTCCAACTCGGCCAGTTGGCGGTCTGCGTACTCGGCGTCCTGGTGGTCACGAGCGAATACTCGAGCGGCACGATCAGGGCCAGTCTGCTGGCGGTGCCCTCACGAATACCGATGTTGGCGGCCAAAACCGGTGTGTTCATGGCCGTCGTGTTCGTCATCGGCGAGATCACGGCATTCCCCACATTCTTCCTCGGTTCGGCCATCATGGACTCCAAAGCATCTGTGTCGCTGAGCGATCCCGGCGTGCTGCGAGCGGTGATCGGTGCCGGCCTGTACCTTTCGCTGCTCGGCGCCATGGCGGTCGCCGTCGGTGCCATCGTCCGACACACCGCGGGAGCCATCACGGGCATGATCGGATTCGTTCTCGTACTGGCACCGCTCACCCAACTGATCCCCGGCACCGTCGGACGGCACATCCAGGCGTACCTGCCCTCGCAGGCCGGCAGTCTGATCGCCTCACCCCGGCAAGCTCCCTCCGACTTGCTCACTCCCTGGCAGGGTTTCGGAGTCGCAGCGCTGTGGACGGTCCTGCTGCTCGCCCTCGCGGCATATCTCCTTCGCCGACGCGATGCCTGACATCGATCTCACAACAGGGGGACAAATCACCATGAACGAACTCGCCGAATCGGCCGGTGGCGCAGGCCTCATCGCGTTCCACGTCCTGGCCTCGATTCCTCTGCGCAAGTGGCGCACGACGTGGGGCGCGACGCCGGCCGAGGTGAACGAAACACTGCCCGGTGACGAGAGCGTGCCACACCCGGCGTGGACATACACCCATGCAATCGATGTCGACACGACGCCTGATCTCGTGTGGCCATGGTTGATTCAGCTCGGTCAGCAACGTGCAGGCTTCTACAGCTATCGCGGACTCGAGAACCTGGTCGGCTGCAACATCACCTCGGCAACGGGGATCGACCCTCGATTCCAGACTCTCGAGGTCGGCGACTCCGTGCTCCTGCATCCGCAGTCACCACCTCTGGCGGTGACGCTGATCGACGACGGCACCGCCTTCGTGCTGCTGGGTGCAGACCCCGACTCGGCCGATCGAGCGCTCTGGTCGTTTCATCTGCGCGCCCTGCCCGGTGGAAGAACTCGACTGATCGAGCGCGGACGATATTCGCACGCTGCAACATTGAAGAGTCGCCTGGTCTTCGGGCGCTACTTCGTCGAGCCAATCGGATTCGTCATGAGCAGAAAGATGCTGCGCACCATCGCAGCAAATGCTGCGACGGCCCAACACGCCTAACCTTTCGAGAACACCCCGCCCAGTCGGCGGAGATCGTCCAGAATGTCGTTGACCCGGCTCATCAGGGAGATGTGTCCCTCTCCTTCGATCAGATGGGCCTGCGCTCCTGCGACGTTCGCCGCCAACCAACGAGCATGGGCGAACGGAACCATCGTGTCCAGACTGCCCTGCCATATCGACACCGGTGTGCTGATCTCGCTCAGGTCGAATCCCCATGGGCGCGTGTGGGTCAGGTCGTCGTCACGCCAGCCCACGATGCCTTGACGTCCGGCCGCGTTGACCGATGCGGCGAGGTACTCGGTGAGTTCCTCGGTCAGCGCGGCGCGGTCGACCGGTGGAGCCAACGCTCCCAATCCTGCCGCTACCTGGTCCGGGGTGACACCGAAGAACCCTTTTCGGATATCGAGAAACGACTCCAAGGCTTCGACGCCGGCGAACACGGCCGTGTACTCGTCGATATTCTCCTCGGCCATTCCGTCGCGGATGTCGCCGTCGTAGTCGGCGGCGGGTGCGATCCCGACGCAGCAGGCGGCAGCGAGGCACCGCCCGGGCAGCACTGCCGCACAGGCCAATGCACGCGGCCCGCCACCCGACCAGCCGATCGTCAGAAATTCGCCGATGCCGAGGTGGTCGAGCACTGCCGCCGTGTCGGCGGCGTCGTCCGCCACCGTAGCGGTGGTCGCACCGTCCGGACGTGGGGAGGATGCTCCGTACCCCGGCCTCGAGTAGGAGACGACCCGCAATCCCTGTGCAGCAGCGGCCCGTTCGAGCGTCGGGAACGGTACTGCACCCTGCGGGGTGCCATGGTGATAGACAAGTGGAAGCGCATCGGCCGGCCCTGTATCGAGTACTTCGAGGCTGCGGCCGTCCTCGGTCGGGACCAGAACTGTCATTTGTCTTCGCTGTTGCCGCCGGAGGCGTCGGTCAACGTCAATCCGAGCAACTGTTGCACCGTCTCGGTGTTTCCGCGCTCACCGGCACTGTGCAGCAGTACCTGCGCCGCAGGCCCACTCATCAACGGCGGGACGACGAGCAGCGTCACACTGTCACCGTCGCGAGTGCGAACACCGAGTGTGTGATGTGGCTGAAACCGGTAGCCGTCCAGGTGAATGCTTCGTGCGCCTACGGTGACGCGCCGGGGTGCCTTCTGCCACTCGTCGAGGCGGTAGAGCACTCGATCGATCGGACCGAGTCGCCGAGCGAGGGCGGCAACGAGCTCGGGTGCCTCGAAGTCGAGGTCGTCACTGACCGAGAGCCAGGCACCGTCAACCTCGCCGGCGGATCGGACCGTCGGGTCCGGTGGGGTCAGTGTCAGTCGTCGATCGCTGTCGGAGGGCAATGAGTATCGGGCCTGATCTGTGTCGCTCGATGTTGCTCCTGTCATGACGGGCCCTTCTCTGTGGGGTGTTCTGTAGTCCCCTTGCACGCTATCGAGGCGTCGACCGGGCCCGGAAGGGTACGAAGTACCCAATCGCCAGGGACCGGCGTCGGACGGCGGAACACCCGGTGGTGCAGATCCATTCGGCCGCTCACGGCGAACACCTTCGGCGACCGGTGAGGGTCCTAAGTCCCTGTTTCCAGGCGCTCCCGCGCGGCAGAGTCGTCGTCAGTGATCCTCACGAGCAACCACCGACAGGACCGACCGGCATGACACTCTCCCTCACATTCGCTTTCGCTGTCGCAGCACTGTGTTTGCTCGCAGTGCTGCGGTCCGGTGCTCGCACTCCCGCCTGGGCAAGAGCGCGCGCCGTTGCCGGTCCCGACACGTTGGAGGAGTTGTTCGCCGCCCGGTACGCACGCGGCGATATCGACTTCGCTCAGTACCGCAAGTCCGTGGATCTCTTGACAGCACAACTCCATTGCTGACCGAACGCCGAACCTCGAGAATGAAAGCAGAAGGCATCATGCGCATCCTGATCGCAACGGCAAGCCGTCATGGTTCCACCCGCGAGCTCGGACAGTGGTTGGGCTCGGCGCTGACCGCGAGACTGTCCGACACCGCCACGGCGGCCACGGTCGACGTCCGCGACGCAGCCGATGTGGACAGCATCGCCGAATACGACGCCGTCGTACTCGGGAGTGGCGTCTACATGGGCCGCTGGCTCGGTGATGCCCGATCGCTCGTCGCCCGTGAGCAATCCGAACTCGAGACCAGGCCGGTGTGGCTGTTCTCCAGCGGGCCCATAGGTAGCGGGACACCGCCCACTGCGAAGTCGAAGTGGAGCGAGGCGTCCTGGGCAATCGAACACAAGGTGTTCGGCGGCAAGCTCGATCGATCGACGTTGTCGTTGTTCGAGCGCGCGGTGGTCCGAATGATCAACGCCGGCGACGGAGACGACAGATCACGCGCCGAGGTCGACGAGTGGGCCGGAGACATCAGCGGTGTCCTCGCAAAACGGCTTTCACCCTCCACCTCCGCCGTCGACAGAGATTCATCACCCGAGAAAGGCCCATCCTCATGACCGACACCGAGCCGACCGGCCGACCCATCGTGGTGGGAGTCGACGGATCACCTTCGTCGATCCTCGCCCTGCAACGTGCGCAGCAGTTGGCCACCGCCTTGTCGACCACGTTGGAGGCAGTCACTGTCTGGCAGTACCAGCCGTACATGGACACCGGCTATGTCGTCGAGGTCGAGCCCGCGAAGAACGCTGAGACGATTCTCGCCGAGGCTACCGCTGCTGCGTTCGGCACCGATCTGCCCGCAGGCCTGAAACAGGTTGTGAGACAGGGTTCTGCAGCAAAAGTCCTGCTGGAGGCCAGCCATGACGCCGAGATTCTCGTTGTCGGCAGCCGAGGGCACGGCGGATTCGTCGGACTGCTCCTCGGATCTGTCAGCTCGCAGTGCGCGGAGCATGCACATTGCCCAGTGCTGGTGGTTCATGCGAGGGACCATCACTAGCGGGGCCGCCGTGCCCACACCGTCGCACATTGCGACGGTGGCCGTGGCATCGGCGCTGATCAGGGTGCGGGAACTCGAGCGGTCCATCGATTTCTACTGCTCGGTGTTCGAGTTCACCGTCTCCCTCCGAGAAGCGGACGCCGCACTGTTGCTGGCGCGAAACGGCTTTCAGATCTATCTGCACGCCGACCCACTGTCTTTGCCGCGACCGGTGACAGCTCTGGGAGTCAGCGAGATCATGTGGTCGGCTCAACGCGCCGAGTCACTCAACGAGATCGGGGCTCGGCTCCGCAAGCACTATCCGTCCACGTACATTCACACAGCCGACGGAGTCAGTTTCGTCCACGGGTGCGATCCGGACGGCAACAGGGTTCTCGTGGCCTACCCGAGCCCATTGCAGTTGCCTCGCAGCGTCATCGAGCATCGTTTCCGCTGAATCCCGGCGGTGACACTGTGGGTCAGGAACCCTGCGGCGGAAACCATCCGCGTGCGTCACGCAGGGTTCTTCGAGCCACTTCGGCTGTGGGCGTCCCGGATTGCGCTGCCAATCGGTGCAGTTCGGCACGGCCTTCCGCCGCGCTGCGCCCGCCGGCGATGAGCACTCCGATCGCCTGATTCACCTCGCTCACCGACGCGAGCGCGTGAGCGGACCCCTCTTCGCCCGCACCGCGCAGGTGTCGATCGAGAACTGCGGAGTCGCCGCCGAGTCCGAGTGTGAAACTCACATCGGCGGCGAAGTCCACGAGAGCGCCTGCGGTGCCGGACAGAATGAGCAGATACTTCTCGGTCCCGATGCTGAGCGGGTCGGTGAGGGTGAGCCTGAGCGATGATGCCGGCTCGTGGTCGGCACTGTTCCCGGTCGACGCCGACACCTCGAAGTACTCACCGTCGACGATCACGGTGAGGGTTATCGAGACCACGGCCGATACGGCCGCGTCGATATCCGCGGACAGTCGGTCCACCAGTTGTGCGAGGTCGACGGTGGAGCTGTCGAGTGCTGTGGTCAATCGCGCCAGATCGGCGAGCAGACGAGGCTGCAATTTCATCGAGAATCCCGTGCGGCCCGACCGCCTGTTCGATTCTTCCGTGAATCCTGCCACGATGGATCTCCATCGTCCGGTGCAGGCGCGAGGCCAAAGTCGGAGTCCATGCCTCGATTGCACCCGCATAGTCGACGCTACGCGCTTTTGTCCGGTCTATGTGCGTCGGCGACGCGCGCGTGCCACCTTCATCGCCTCGGCGACCATGGATTGGGCCACTACAGCTATCTTCTTGTGCTCGGTCTGACTGATGTCTCGAAGCTTGTCGTATCCCTCGGCATCACTGCATCCGGTTCTACTGATCAGTATGCCGATGGCCTGATCGATCACGGCTCTACTGCCCAATGCCTTTTCCAGTTGCTCGGTCAGCTGCACTGCACTGTCCAACGCACGGGCATTCTGAGCCGAAATCGCCGCGGGCACTGCGAACAACTCGCCCAGTTCGGCTGCTCGATCATCGAAGGCGTTCGGCTTGTGCGCGTAGACGTTCATCGCGCCGAGTACCACCGACTTGGTGATCAGCGGCAGCGACAACACGCTGTGCACACCCAGCCGGCCCACCTGAGGTCCGAACTCGGGCCACTGCGGATCGGCGTCGAGCGAACCCGACCGAACGGTGATGCCCTCCTTCGCTGCGGTGATGCACGGCCCCTGGCCCAGTCCGTACTGGATGTCGTCGACCACACGGACGAAATCCTCGCTGGCCACGATCGTGGCGGGAAGGTTGGGATGCAACAACGTCAACCCGGCTCCATCGGCACCCGGGATGGCACGCACCGCGAATTCCGCGACGTGCGAGAGGGTTTCCGGTAGCGACATCGTGCTCATCGCCAACCGACCGAGCCCGGCCAGGGCGGCGGCGAAATCGTCGTCGAACTCGTCGGTGACGGGTTGCTCCGGGGCGGGGTTCTCCGCGTGCATCGCTGCTCGATTCGTAGTGAGCACACATGCTGATCGAGCACGTGTCTGCCCTTCCGAACCCTACGGCGTTTCGGACATTACGGGAACATCGACCCGAGATCGGGGCCATGCGCGCTCAGAACTCGAACACCTGACGAGCGGTGACGCGGCCACCCATGAGGTCGTCGAAGCACTCGTTCACTTCGTCGAGTTTGCGCGAGACGGCAGATACCGTGGTGCGCCCGGCCTCGTGCAATGCGAACACCTCACGCAGGTCCTTTCGGGTGCCGACGATCGAACCGAGGACGGAGATACCGCCGACCACCGTCTCGAAGATCGGAACCGGGAACACACCGTGCGCGGGCATCGACACGCACACCAGCCGTCCGCCGCGTCGCAGGGACCGGAATGCCTGATCGAACACGCTGGGGATGACGGCCAGCACGATGGCGACGTCGGCTCCGCCGAGATCTTGGATGGCCGCCACCGGATCGGTCGTCGCCGAGTTGACGGTGTGGTCTGCGCCGAGTTCACGAGCGAGTTCGAGCTTCTCGTCCTCGATGTCCACGGCGGTGACGAATCCTCCGGCGATCTTGGCGTACTGCACTGCCATGTGGCCGAGTCCGCCGACGCCGAAGATGGCCACGCGCTGTGCCGGTGTGACGCCACCGACCTTGACTGCCTTGTACGTGGTGACGCCGGCGCAGGTCAGCGGAGCGGCATCGAACGAGGAGATGCCGTCGGGAACGCGGACGACATATTTCGCATGGGCCACAGCGTATTCGGCGTATGCTCCGTCGATCGAGTAGCCACTGTTCTGCTGCTTCTCACACAGCGTCTCCCAGCCGGACACGCAGTGATCGCATTCGCCGCACGCCGAACCGAGCCACGCGATGGCGACCCGCTCGCCGATTCGATCCTTCGACACCTGTGATCCGACTGCTTCGATAACTCCGACGCCTTCGTGCCCGGGAACGAACGGCAGGGTCGGCTTGGCCGGCCAATCCCCCTGCGCAGCATGGATATCGGTGTGACAGACCCCGCACGTCTCCATCTTCACCAGCACCTGCTCGGGTGCCGGTTCCGGAATCGGGATGTCCTTGACGACCAGGGGTCCGCCGAACTCGGTGACAACAGCAGCTTTCATCGTGGACTTCCTCCAACTATAGAAACCAATGCCGTTCTCGACCATCGAGCAATGCACACCGTCGATGGTCGGCGCTGCGACACTCGGCATGTAGGGCCGGAAGTCACCGCAGGTTCGGGACGTATCCCGAACCGACAGGTCGGGAGCAGAAAGGCCCGAGGAGCAGGGGCTTTCGTCCCTGGCACTCGTCGACGACCTGGAGAACACTCGGCAGCATGGATACTGCTGCACACTCCCGATCGAACACCTGCGAGCAATGAACCTGTGGCGAAGACACCCCGGGGTCCGAACCGGTGACGCACTGACCACCGGTGAGCGAGCGGCGGATTACGTCCGAAACGGAATGGGCTCGTGGCCGTTCGTGTTCCTGTTCCTGGGCACCATGGCGCTGTGGGCAATGTACAACCAGAGCGACGGATTCGACCCGTACCCCTTCATCCTGCTCAACCTGTTCCTGTCGATGATCGCGGGACTACAGGGCGCGATTCTGCTGATCTCCGCCAAGCGCGCGGACTCGGTGAGCAGTGAGGTTGCGGTACACACACTCTCGAACACCGCCCTGCTTCAGGACATGATCGAGGCCAATACGGTCTTGACCGAATCGGTGGCGCAGTTGGCAGCCGAGATACACGAGCACGTCTGCCCGTCCGCTCAGCGTCTCGGTACAGGCAGATCTCAGAAGGTCACGAGCCCGGTGTCCCAGCCGTGAGACAGGCGAGTATCTCTCGGGCCCAGTTGCACACGAGTACCCAGTCGCGGAAGTCTCCTGCGACCGCTCCGGAGTTTTCGAAGATCTGACGCTCCCCCAACGAAAGTTCCTCGGGCTCGAGCCTTCCTGGAAACGTTCGGTGCGCGATGGCATGCAACACCGACACCGCGTGTGCCGCGTCGGAAATGACGTTGACCGGCCGGTCGCTCGAGTGCAGCGGTCCACAGGAGAACAGCCAGACGGGTGGATGGTCGGACCTCGACACCCTGTCGACCAGAGCCTTCGCGGCCGGAACCCAGCGATCGGAATAGACGGCGCTGCCGATGATCACTGCGTCGTAGCCGTCCACGCGGGTCACCGATTCCGGTGCCCGCATATCGACATCGACGCCATCGTGCTCGAAGACTCGGCCCATTTCCTGGCCCAGACTGTGGGTCGCTCCATGCCGACCTGCGGTACAGATCAGCAACCTCATGCGTCGTCCGACAACAGATACGCCGACTTTCCCGCGGCCACCGTCATTCGCCAACCGCGGAGAGCGATGACGAGCCCCAGCACACCGAACGATCCCAGCAGCCAACTCGTCTCACCGGTCACGGCCGCGAGAACCACAATCCAGGCCACGAGGAGCACGCCGGCGATGTGAGCCATCGGGCCCGACCGTCCGCCGCCTGCGAAGGCAGACGCCGCAGCAAGCCCCATCGGTATGCCGACGACCAACACCAGTGAGAGCGCTGTGA
Organism: Rhodococcus cercidiphylli; assembly: GCF_033042225.1. Taxonomy (NCBI): domain Bacteria; kingdom Bacillati; phylum Actinomycetota; class Actinomycetes; order Mycobacteriales; family Nocardiaceae; genus Rhodococcus; species Rhodococcus cercidiphylli. The sequence goes on along the minus strand of NZ_JAWLKE010000003.1, from coordinate 86,791 downwards.
GCGTGACTGGCAACGTCCCCTGCACGTAAGGACTTGGATCGATTGCACCCGAGACCAATCCGATCGCGGCACCGAACGCGTTGATCGATGCACCTCCGCAGACTGCGCCGAGCCACGGCCAGCGTCGACTGCGTTCGGTGGCCACCCGCGTTGTCGATATCATCGGTCCAGCTTGGCCGCAGCGCACCGCGTGAACTAGGGCACAAGGTCCCTGCTGCGCAGGGTGATTCAGCGACCGAACAACGACCGCATGCTCGGACGCTCCGAGACGGGTAACGTCGAACCCTCACCGCAGGTGCAGCGGTCGGCCACGGACACCGTGGCCATGACGTCGTCGACATGGTTGCCGCAACCACCCCAGCCGGTCTTGTTGCAAGTGTTGCAGGTGACGGGATAACACATGATTCTCTCCTCTACGATTCGGTGAAATGTCAGGCCGGAACGTGGGCGTCGGCCCAGGCGTTGTAGCCACCCAGCAGATCCGAGACGTCCTCGAATCCCTGTGCACGGAGCAAGGATGCGGCCACACTCGAACGCCAGCCGCCTGCACAGTGCACCACGATCGGCTTACCCGTCGGAACGTGCTCGAGTCGAGTTCGCAGCTGCGCCAGGGGTATCGGTGTCGCTCCCGGGATCGTGCCGAGGTCGCGTTCACCCGGATTGCGGATGTCCACCAGTGTCACTTCGTCCGCTGCGAGCATGGCATCGAGTTGCTCCACCGTGGTGCGCGGAGCGGTCTCGACCAGTTCGGTCAGCTCCGGGGGAAAGATTCCGTCTCGGTCCACCACGAGGTAGCCGATCGCGTTGTCCGAGCCGATTCTGGCCAACCGCAGCGCGGCTTCCTGCTCGTCCCCCGGGTACGCGATGAGAACGATGCGTCCGCCGATCTCCGCGACCATGCCGCCGGTCTCGGCGAAGCGACCGTCGAAACCCACGTTGACCGATCCCCGAAGATGGCCGGCCGCGAAGTCGTCCACACTCCGCGCATCGAGCACTCGGGTGCCGGCGGAAAGCTCGCCTCGGACCTCCTCCGGTGTCAGCGCAGGAATTGTGCGGCTCGGTGACAGCAGCGGGTGCACCTGCTTGTTCATCGCGGCGTCGGCGGAGAAGTACGACGGCGCCGCCGGTTGACCTTCGGTGACCAGCGCAACGAAAGCATCCTCGGTCATCGGCTGCACCGACGGATTGGTCGCCCGCTGCTCGCCGATGGTGGAGGTCAACTCGGTGGACAGGTTCTTGCCACAGGACGAGCCGGCTCCGTGGGCAGGCATGACCACGACCTCGTCGGGCAGCGTCAGCAGTGTGTTGTGCACCGTCCGATACATCGCTCTGGCAAGGTCGGTGGTGGATCCGTCCCCGAGATTGACGAGATCGGGTCGCCCGACATCGCCGATGAACAGGGAGTCTCCGGTGAGCACGGCGGTCGGGGTGGCCCCGGGATGCTCGCGAACCAAGACCGAGATCGACTCCCAGGTGTGACCCGGAGTGGACAAGATCTCGAGTTCGACCTCGCCGAGGGACAGACGTTCCCCGTTGCGCAGTCTTCGAATGGGGTAGTCGGTCTCGGCCGACTCACCGAAGCCGATCCACGCGCCGGTCGCGTCGACCAATTCGAGGTGACCCGAGACGAAGTCGGCGTGAAAGTGGGTGTTGACGACGCCCTCGATCGTGAGGCCGTATTTCGCCGCATCGTCCAGGTACTCGGCGATGTCGCGACGAGGATCGACGACGATCGCGCGTCCGGTGCTCTCGTCGCCGATCAGATACGAAGCGTGGGAAAGGCATTCGAGGTAGTACTGCTCGAGGATCATAATTTCCTCCATCTGACCGTCTCCGGGCGAATTTCGCGGGGTGGTAGACACATCATGCAATACCCCCTAGGGTATGTCAAGTACCCCTTGGGGTATATGGTTAAACCATCGATTGGAGTGCACACACGATGACATTGGGTCTGGCGCTCGGGTTCGGCGCAGTGATCGGAATTCTGCTCGGCCTACTCGGTGGAGGCGGATCGATTCTTGCGGTCCCGGTGTTGGTGTTCGCCCTCGGCCTCGGCGTGGAGGAAGCGATCCCCGTCTCGCTGATCGTTGTCGGCACCGCCTCCGCAGTAGGAGTGATACCGAAGCTGCGAGCCCACCGAGTCGAATGGCGGCTGGCGGCCGTGTTCGCTGCGACCGGCATTCCCGCGACGTTCGCCGGCAGTGCACTCGGCCGGTTGCTTCCGGACAGGGTCCTGCTGCTCGGCTTCGCCGCCGTGATGATTGCCGCAGGAGCGCGGATGCTCGCCGAGCGGGGAGATATCGGAACAGCCTGCAAGACATCGACATCGGGCATCAACTGGAGACGCTGCGCACCACGTTCGATTCCGGCCGGCCTTGCCGTCGGATTCATGACCGGGCTGTTCGGCGTCGGAGGCGGCTTCCTGATCATTCCGGTACTGGTGCTGATGCTCGGCATAGAGATGTCGGTCGCTGTCGGAACCTCGCTGGTCATCATCGTCGCGAACTCCGTCGCAGGTCTGTTCTCACACCTGAGTGGTACGACCATCGACTGGTCGATCACCCTCGCCTTCGCAGGCACCGCGATCGTCGGCTCCCTCGTGGCCGCGCACTTCGGAAGTCGAGTCGATACCGCGCGGCTACAACGTTTGTTCGCCTACCTCGTGTTCGCCGTGGCGGGATACGTCGTCGTCGACGCGGTCTTTCTGAGCTGATTCGACCTCGTCCGGCCCCTGATCGAGCCGGAACGGCGGGTACTCGTCGGTCATCAGAGCCGCATAGGCCGCGACGCGAAACACCCACCGGTTGATGCCGAGCACCAGGTCGAACAGGCCTCGCGGATAGCGCCCGGCGAACAGAAGCGAGATACCGGCGATGAGGACGAGCACGCCGAGAACGGAGCCGAAGATGTACGGCTGGCCCGTAGCCCCTGCGTCCCCGCCGTTACCCGCTAAGCGGAAGCCCGCGTACCAGCCTCCCGCCAGCAGGGAGAGCACCAGGTAATGCGGGATCGCCAGCAGCCACCACTTCACCAAAACTTTGCCGCGCGAGAGTTTTTCGGGGTATTCCACCGTCAGCTCGGCGGGATGGTCCGTGCGGTGCAGCGTGAACGGCGGGTAGCGGTCGGTACCCAGCGCGGAGTACGAGTAGAACTGCACACGCCACACCCAGCGGAGAACTCCCACATTGAAGTCGAACAACCCACGCGGGTACCTCCCGGTGAAGAGGATCGCCAACCCCGCGACGAAGGTCGTGACGAAGAAGCCTGCCAGGAGAAAGACCAACACGATGTAGTGCGGCACTGCCAGAATCCATTTCACGAGCCACAGTCCCCGGGACAGCGACTCGGGGCGTGTGCCTGTGAGCACCACCGGATATCGAGACTGTTCGGTAGCGCTGAGCAGGGTGTCCGGTTCGTCGAGCGGCTTCGATTCAGCCGCGGTCTCGGAAGCCGTTCGCCTGCCGAGCCCGGAGGCACCGAAGACGATCGCCCCGACACCGAGCACCAAAAGGATCGCCGACGCTGCGAGCACGGAAGCTGCTACCGGTCCGAGTGACTGCACTCGAACGCCTGCCCTCACGTCCACGTCGACGCCGGCGCTCCCGTCGGCGTTCATGACGACCATCGTCCACGAGCCGCCCTGCGGCTTCCACTCCAGTTCTGTTGTCCCCGTGCCACTTGCGCGGGCGGACCACCACGGCTGATCCAGCGGTGAAGCAGCGGTGTCACTTCCGGTGACGTTGTCGTATCCAGCCCGAAAGGGAGAGAACTCGACATCGGTCACCACGGTGTGCGCCACACCGCGCAGGTAGTCGCGGACATCGGCAGTGGGCGCGATCCCGATCAGCACCTCGCGCGCGGGGTCGGACGAGGCGACTCGGACCGAGACCGAAATTCTGTCCGACAAATGCGGGTCGATCGCATCGACAAGGGAGACATCCTCGGACACGAGTGCGCTCGAGGCCGTCGTCAACGGTGCGGTCGGCAAACTGATTCGCCCCTCGTCGTCCTGCGCGACGTAACCGAAGAACAGAAGTACACCGACGCCGAGCACAGCGAATGCGACGAGTGAGACCACACATCCGATGACGAGTGCAAAAACTCTGTTCGTTCCCATGACGGGCCCTTCGGTCGGTACAGCTCGTGTGGTGGTGGCATCGGGCAGCGTGGACGACGCTACGAGGCGGCATCACAGGACAGAGGGGCCTTCGGTAACGAGCTCGTCGACAAAGGGCCCTACATCGCACGAGCCGCGGCGGGAACGCTCAGGGGAGGAGCACTCCATCTCCATGAGCGCGAGGTAGCCGATCTTCATGACCATCACCGACGCACCACCGACCACCCAACTGCTGCACGACGAATTGACGTCGATCGCCGCGATGCTCGCCGCGAGGTTCCCCGATCTGACGCGCGCAGTCGTCGACGACGCAGTCCGCACCACCTACGACCGCTTGCACGCCACCGCGCGCGTCCACGGCCACCTGTTTCCACTGACGTCCAATCGTGCCCGTGTCGAACTCGAGCGCCTGCAAGCGGAACGAGCAATCGACGACGACCTGCAGGCCGTCTCGGCCGAGATACGCCGCACCCTGCCGCCCATGGCAGGCCGGTCATGGTGAGCGCAGAGCCGCGACACCAACCCACGGACAACCCGGTCGCTCCCGGCTTCTGGGCGAAGACCGGCTGGGGTGACATCGTCGTCGCGCTCGACGGCACCGTGAAGTCCCGCGACGCCCTGACCTGGGCCGCGGGCCTGGCCTCTGTCACCGGCGCGCGCATTCGGCTAGTGCACGCACTCACCTCCCGCGAATCGGCCCGGTCGTTGGAGCGACTGCACGGTCGACGCCTTCTCCGATCGGCTCGCCGTGAACTCTTCGGTCTCGACCCCCGCATCGCAATCGATTCGATTCTGACGGACGATCCCATCGCCTCCGTTCTCGGCGCGCTCTCGCACACTGCTGATCTGATCGTCATCGGAGGTCGTGAATCGGGCCCGATCCGAGATGTGCTGTTCGGCCGCAACGCAACTCGCATCGTCGAAGAATCGTCGTGTCCGGTCCTGGTGTGGCGCCCCCAGCACGCGGATCTCACGCCGACCTCTCCGGTTGTCGTCGGCGTCGATCACTCCGACTCCTGCACCCGAGCGATCGAGGCGGCCTTCTGGTTCGCTGATGCACTCGAGGTCCCACTCACCGCGCTGCACGTCGGATCGCCCCACCGTCGGCCTGTCACGAACGACGCCGAGCTGGAACAGATCCGAGCACTCGAATGGCTGGGCGGACGCCTCGACGCTGCCAAGTCCATGCATCCCACGGTCGACGTGCATCTGCATCTGCTCGACGCGTCCGCGGAGCACGAGCTTCGACTCGCATCGGCCACCGCACACCTCCTCGTGGTCGGCAGCCGCGGGCACGGGCCATGGACTGGTCCGTTCACCGGGTCGGTCGGCCAGTCGCTGGTGCATGCATCGGGCTGCCCGATTCTCGTGGTGCGTCGAGTCCTCGAACTGCCGACAGCCCTCCGCTCATCGGGACCTTGTGCCCTTCCGGATCCACTGCTCGACGCCGGAGACTCGTAGGAGACGAATGCACTTCGGGTGGGAGTAGGTGACGGCCATGTTCTCGGAACTCGCGCACCGGTGGTGGCGACACAGTCCGTGGATCTCCAATCCACTGATGCGGCTGCCGGACAGGATCGAACGAGCGGCTTTCGCCGTCGGGACCGCGGTGCTTCTACTGCTGGTTCCCGTGGCAGCGACGATCGGTTCGGTGACGTACAGCGACCTGTCGTTGCGGGCGCAACAGCAACGCGCAGAATACGTTCGAGTCGATGCCAGGGTGGTCGACTCCGTCAGGACCGAGCGGTCCGAGACGGACGGTGCGGTGCCTGCCAGCGGTACCGCGACTGTGCAGTGGAGCGCGCCGGATGGCGCCATCCGGTCGGGATCGGCCCAGGTTCCGTCCGCTGTGCAGATCGGTGAGACGACTCCGATCTGGCGCGATGCGGACGGAAACCGCGTACGCGCTCCCGAGACTGCCGCCGGTGCCGTCGTCAACGGAACTGCCACGGCCGTGTTCGTGTGGTTCCTCGGTGCAGTCGTCGTCGGTGGTCTTGTCTATCTCACCACCAGGGCCGGCGAACGTTCACGAATGCGGCAGTGGGACAGGGACTGGCAACACTTTCTACAGGACCGCGACCATCCTTCGCGGTAGTGCCGTCGATCTTGTTCTGCCCCTAGTCCATCGAAGGATGTTCCATGCCTGCAGTAGTTGATTGCGACCGAACAGGCCCGGCGGTCGTCGGCACCGCAGAGGTCCACGAAACGCACAGCGCTTACGTGTTTCTACTCGGTGATGTCGCCTACAAGATGAAGAAGCCGATCGAGACGGACTTCCTCGACTTCCGTACCGTCGATTCCCGATGGACCGCATGCGACCGCGAGTTCGTACTCAATTCTCGATTCGCGCCCGATGTATATATCGGTATCGCCGAGCTCACCGATCCGGGCGGCGGACCCGCCGAACCACTGTTGAAGATGCGACGCCTCCCCGATTCGACCCGGCTGTCCACCCGCGCTGCGGCAGGCGACGATATAGGCACCGTCGTCGACCTCGTCGCGCAGACTGTCGCGATCGCCCATCGGAACAGTCCCCGAAGTACCCGCATCGTCGACGAGGGACGACAGAGCGCTCTGAACGAGCGATGGCGCAACAACATTCGAGAACTGCACACACTCGCGCTCGGCGTCCTCGACACCGCACTCGTCGACGAGCTCGAGTATCGATCACTGCGTTACGTCGCCGGTCGTGCGGCCCTGTTCGATCATCGGATCTCGCGGGGCCGCATAGTCGACGGACACGGGGACCTTCTCTCGGACGACATCTTCTGCCTACCGGACGGCCCACGAATACTGGACTGTCTCGATTTCGACGACCGACTTCGCTTCCTCGACGGAATCGACGACGTCGCCTGCTTGGCAATGGATCTCGAATTCCAGGGACGCCCCGACGCGTCTCGACGCTTCGTGGCGTCGTACCTCGAGGCGACCGAGGACGATCCTCCCTGCTCTCTGATCGATCACTACATCGCCTACCGCGCAACGGTTCGTGCCAAGGTCGCCTGCCTTCGCTTTCATCAGGGTCATTCGGCCTCGCAGACCGACGCGCTCGCCCACATGCGACTCGCGCTGGACCACCTGGCGTCGTCGGCCATCACCATCACGTTGGTGGGAGGCCTGCCCGGCACCGGCAAGAGCACGGTGGCCGCCGCACTCGCGGAACGCACCGGGGCGGTGGTGCTGTCGAGCGATGTGGTGCGCAAGGAGAGCGCGGGGCTCGATCCACGGTCTCCGCATCCGTCGGCAGTCGGATGCGGGCTGTACACCCCCGAGAAGACAGCATCCACCTATGCCGAATTGATGCACCGGGCGCGCGAGCAGGTTGGGATGGGCCGTTCGGTCGTCATCGACGCCTCGTGGAACGACGAGAAGTCGCGCGAGCACGCGCTCGAACTGGCCGCCGGCACCCACAGCGATCTTGTCGAGCTCGAATGCCGAACGCCCGAACATGTTGCCCTCGAACGTATTGCGACCCGCCCACGCGGCGCATCGGACGCGTCGCAAGCCGTGTACGACGCCATGGCCGGTGCCCGACGCCCCTGGCCGAGTGCAACCGTGATCGACACATCCGGGACGATTGCCGACTCGCTTGCCGCTGTGTTCCCTGCATTCGAGGAGACGATGACATGACCGATCTCGACACCGAATTCCGCTCCGCCGGTATGGACTACGAGTTCGCGCTGATGCGTAGCCCGTTGGCTGCGCAATTGTGTGTGGTCGAGTCTCGGATGCGGGTGATGATGACCGAGCAGGGGGCGCTGCACCCTCGTGACCTCGTTGCGTCGGCGCTGCCGTCGAGTCGACGCCCGACGCTGAACTCTGCCTGACGCCGGCGCGAGCGCATGACCTTCGAGACGCTCGCCCTGTGTGCCGCGGTGGGATTGTTCGGCCCACTGCTGGCGCTTCCGCGCGGGCTTCGGATACCCGTCGTCGTCGGCGAACTCGTCGCCGGAATTGCACTCGGCTACACAGGCTTCGGCGTTGTCGACCCGAGCGAGCAGACGCTGAGCTTCCTCGCGCAGGTGGGCTTTGCGCTCGTCATGTTCGTGGCCGGCAGTCAGGTTCCGATTCGCGATCCGCGACTGCGCATCGGTCTCGGGGTCGGCGCTGCGCGGGCGGTGGCCGTCGGGCTGCTCGCAACCGCGCTCGGTTGGGGCGTTTCGGCAGCCTTCGATCCGCCTCATCTCGGTCTGTACGCGGTGTTGATGGCGTCGTCCTCGGCCGCTGTCATCATGCCGATCGTCGAGTCCACAACGATGACCGCACCGGGCCTGATGGCCCTCCTGCCGCAGATCGCGCTCGCCGATGCAGTCTGCATCGTCGCGCTGCCCCTCGTGATCGATCCACAGCGGGCCGGTCCGGCCGCATTCGGATCTGCGACGGTTCTGCTCGCTGCCGCGGTGATCTTCGTCGTCCTGCGACACTTCGACGTCTCGGGACTGCGCCGCCGCGTGCATCGGGTGTCTGCCCAGCGCAAACTCGCGCTCGAACTGCGACTCAACCTGGTTCTGCTCTTCGGCCTCGCGGCCCTGGCCGTCCACACCCACGCCTCGGTGATGCTGGCCGGCTTCGGTTTCGGCCTGGCGATTGCCGCCATCGGAGAACCGCGTCGCCTTGCCAAACAACTGTTCGCCATCACCGAAGGATTCCTGGGACCACTGTATTTCGTCTGGCTCGGTGCATCCCTCGATCTACGTGCCCTCGCCGGTCACCCGAACATGATCGTGCTGGGGTTCGTCTTGGGCTTCGGTGCCATCGCGGTGCACGGCGCGATGCGCCTGACAGGCCAGCCCACCCGACTCGGGATACTCGCGGCAGCCCAGCTGGGTGTTCCGGTCTCGGCGGTGACATTGGGCGCGCAGAGCGGCGTCCTGGCTCCCGGTGAAGGCCCTGCCATCGTGCTCGGCGCACTGGTGACCATCGCGGCGGCGGCCGCAGCGTCGCGGGTCGCCGCTCGTCGTCCTGTCTGACCCTGCGGGCCTGCGGCGGCGCAAGGCATTTGGGTGTTTCGAGTTCCGCGTGACGGGGAACATGGGTCCTGGAACGATCGGCACGACGCGAAACGGATCATGACGATGACGGATGACCAGGTCTGGCGCCTCAAGGGTGCGTGCATCGAAGACATGGATGCCTACGACTCGCAACAACTTCCTCGGCACGGACGCAAACGCGCAGAGAAGGCATGGCGCTTGTGCGCCGACTGCCCGGTGTTGCGCAACTGCGCCGAGCAGACGGCGCGCGATATCGAATCCGGCCGTATTCCGGTCGGCGTGGTCGTCGCCGGTGCCGCGTATCACGACAATGCGAGCAACGGACGGCGGACCGACGCCTACCGCACACTCGAGTTCCTGATCGGACGGCCGCTGTCCAATCCTGCCGCCTGACAGCGCCGAGGTTCTGTAACACCGCGATCACGGAACACTACGAAATCGGTAACGTGGACAGCTCTCTTCGACGGGTCTTCTCAGGCCTGACCTGCGTCGGAGCAAGTCGCGCAACAATGTCTCCATGACCGCAGCGAACGCAACCGACTTCGGGCTGCCGGACGGTGTTCAACGGGCACTCTCGCAACGAGCACCGATCGAACAGGCCAAGGGAATGTTGATGGCAATACATCGCATTACCGCCGATGCGGCGTTCGCGCTGCTCGTCGACCGATCGCAGGGCACCAACCGAAAGCTTCGCGACATCGCGCAGGAGTTGGTGGACAGGGCTTCGTCCGCGCGGTAACTGTTCAGTCAGCCCCGTACGCTGCTTTTTCAACGCACGGGGCCTGAGCAATGCTGCAGTCCGGACTACTTCATTACCTGCTGTGCTGTATGCCCTGCCATGGCTGCCCGAAACATCCCGTCCGGGAACGCGGTCGTGGGTGTGTCAGAAACGCGCGAGAATCGCACGCGCACAACGAACTACTGTCGCGCGGTCGTACGACATCACGTAATCGAACTCACGATCGGCGTCGATTTCCCCGCGGTGCAGATCGATCGCTGCGAGCACTCCACAGAAGTGCGGACCCAACACCACCACGTTCCACTCCTCCACGAGCGGATCCGTCGGGTCGAGGGGCGCATGCATGATGCCGCCCTCTTGTACGTAACCCATGCCAACGCCGTACACGCCGGCGTACGAAATCTGCTCGGCCATCGAGACCCAACGCGCACGGGTGGTCGAGGTGAAGTGCTCTGCTCGCTGAAAAGTACCGAGCACCAACGTTTCCGGCCCTGCGGCCGCAGCCTGCATCTCGAGAGACGTACTCATCGCCACCAGTAGACGCTTGGTGCTGCGGGTGGCTGTCTTTCCTGCGGACGCGATGGCGTACGGCGACTCGGCGGCGACAGCAGGCGTGCTCCAGGTCGGGAACGGCGGCATCACCTCCGCGGCGTCCGCGGGGAGCTCCTCGGTGGTCTCGGCCGCCGGATACAGCTCACCCACCCCGTAGGTCGCTCCGAGTCCGAGTGCGCGAGTGCGGTGCAAAGCAGTGTCGACTCCGCTGGCCACCACCACCGCGCCGGTTCGTTCCACCTGAGCCGAGACGGCATGAGCGGTACGTGCGGTGGCGAGATCGGGACGCCGGGAGACCATCGATCCGGCGAGGATGATCACATCGGGTTCGATGAGCGGCAGCAGGGTCATCGACTGCGGCCGACGACCGACGTCGTCTACGGCCACCACTTTGCCGTCACGCCTGGCCTTGTCGATCGCAGCGAGGGTGCGGGCCGGACTGTCGACGAGTGCCGCCTCGGTGACGACCACGATGTCGCGGCGCAACTGTTCCTCGGTGGCGGAATCGAGTGCAGCAAGGGAGTCGACGTCCATGGAGACGAGCATCGGCAACCGCACCGACTGGTTGATCCGAGCCACTCCCCACGCGAGGGCGTCGAGTTCCCGCTTGGCGTCCATTGCTCTGGCTGCGCGCTTGAGCGCGTCGGCGGACGCGAGCGGGCCGTTCGCGGGGCCTCGCAATTGAACTTCGATCGCTGCGAGCGCGCCGTTGTCCAGCCGACAGACCGGGGCGAAATACGGTTGCACCGTCAGCTCTCCCGTGTCCGTGTCGACTGCAGATCCTGCTTCGGCCAGCGCGAACGTCACACCACAGTTTGACACGAAAAAACGACCCCCGTCACGTGGGGGTTGGCTGATCTTCAAACCTGATTTCCGTATTTTCTTCTCGCTTCCTCCATCGTGGACGACGGAGGTGTCACGACAGACACCACAACTATCTCGTTTGGATAACTTTATATAACGCTCCGATAACGGAACTTTCCCGGAGTCGACCGCACGGCTCGGAACCCTCAGGGGTCGAAATCGGGCCGAAAACCCATGACGGAGTGGACTTTCGGAACCGAAGCCCAATTTCATTACCACGGCGAACAACAAACGTACCGACCGTATTGTGACTATTTCGACGCGGACCTCGGCTCGGCGTCGTCACTGCAGTTCGTTCACGTCACCGCTCGACAGCGAATCGCCTCCGTAGAGGGCGACGCGGTCGCCGCCGAGCCTTTTCGCTTGATACATCGCCTCGTCGGCGCGGCCCAGCAGTTCGTTGACAGCGGACTCGATGTCCCCCATCTCGACCACGGCATGGGCGATGCCCAACGACGCGGTCAACGGTGCCCGGTCGGTCCCGTCACACAGACGAACTCGTAATCGCTCGGATTGTTCGACCACCGATTCGAGGCCGTCGACACACACGGCCGCGAATTCTTCGCCGCCCAGTCGAACCGTGACTGCCGGTGCCGGGAAGACCTCGAGGATGCGATTCGCGGTCGTCCGGATGACCGCGTCTCCATGCTCGTGGCCGTACCTGTCGTTGACCGCTTTGAAGTTGTCGATGTCGATGACCAGAGCGACCAGCGACATGTGCGCACCGGATCGAGATTCCAGGTTGCCGATCGCCGCGTCGAATCCCCGACGGTTCCGCAGGCCGGTGAGCGGATCGTAGAACGCACCGGTGGCGTCCCGGCGCAACAGCATGAGGAAGGAATGCCCGATCAACGGTCCCGCGAACATCACCAGGATCAGCATGACGAAGTAGAGACTGGCCTGTAGACGCTCCGCCGGGTCGTTCACCATTGCCGAGACGTAGAGGGTGACGGCGGTGACGAATGCGAAGCCGTGATGTAACGCGAACAGCTTGGGCCCGTGAAACCCCGCGACATAAGCGCCCATGACGGTGAACAGGGCTGCAATGGGCAGAACTGCGGACGGTCCATCGGTGGTGAGCAGGACAGCCGCGAGCACGATGTCGGCGTACAGCACGAATGCGATCGACACGCGCCAGCTCGGCCAGCCGCCGATCAACCAGGTCAACCCCACCGGGACCGTTGTGACGACGGTGAACCACAGGGGCCAGCGCGCGAGGCTGCTGTCGGCGAAGCCCGGAATGGTCAGAGCGATCGCCGCGGCACCGCCGTAGAGCCAACACAGGATTCCGATGAGAACTCTGGTGATGTCCAATCCTCGTTGCGAACGCGCATACGCAACGTTCCACCCGTAGTCGACGGGAAGCGACCACCACTGACGAAGACCGTTCACCTTGCAGAGCTTTCCTGGTATCCCGACCTGGAGGGCCAAGTCAACCACAGACGAATCACCCGGTCTGCGAACTCGAGAACCTGCCTGCGGGGCACGGATCGGGCGGCGGAGCCGGGCTTCCCTCCCAGCTCCGCCGTACTCGACTGTACCTATTGTCGAACATATGTGCGAGTTCACGGAGGAGTGGTTTTCGGTTGTACCACTCATGCTGTGCACAATCCGAGAAAGTGACCTACTGTCTGTGACATGCTCCAGAAAAGGGGTTCGAACGGGGTTCGACCGCCAGGTTCCACTGATCCAATTCATTTGGCGCTCTTAGCAATCCTCACGATTGCTGTGATTGCCCTCGTCGTTGTTGCGATCCAACAGGGCCGCCTCTGATCACGCACCTCAGCGTTCACTACCGACTCTCATCGGCGGAATCCCGCGTTCGGCGCACGGTTCTGAACGCTCACGTCCGCGGCAGCGCTCGGCCGACTGCATCGATCGAACGTCGACGACGCCGGACCACCTCGATGATCTCGTCGACCACGCGACGCGTCTCGCCCAACGCCTGTACAGCGGAGTAGCGCAGCACCAGCCACCCCTGAAGTACCAGCCGGTTCTGGCGTCGACGATCGCCGTCGAACGCTCGGCCCGACGTATGGAACTCGCGTCCGTCGATTTCGACGATCACCCGTGCCCGGAAGTCCACGAGGTCGCCGAAATACGGACCCACCCGCGCATTGATCTCCATGAAGAACTGTCGAGCGGACAGTGCCCGAGCCACCACCCGCTCGGCCTCCGATCGGGTGCCGAGGCAGCACAGACGCAATTGTCTCCGTACTGCCTTCATGCCGTGCATCCCGCGAGATCGTTCGCATTCGGTCGCGATTCGACGTCGCAGAGCCGGCCGCGCGATTGCCGTGTCGAAGAACCGCTCCAACTCCTCACCCGTCAGGGTTGCCGCCACGTCTACGAACACCTGGGCCAACGTCACCACCGGAAGACCTCGGCACCGGTCCGCCTCGGGGACGCGTCGTCGATGAATCTTCACCCACTCCGGCGCGTGCTGCATGGTCGAGGGCGGCACTGTCGCTGTCACGTGCATCGGCTCCTCGTCGATCAAACCCCACACCCACGCAGCGGTCAGATGACTGAGCACAGCGCCGGGCTTCCACAGAGCAACCGCTGTGCACAGGTCCAAGTAATCGGGTTTGTTCGTCGCATAGATTCCGGGCAGCACTCGAATCAGCTGCCCGGACGCAGTTCTGCGAGAGATGGTGCTGCGGCTCATCCCCCGAGCCATCAGGTCGACCGCTGTGTGTACCCCCATGCCGATACGGTGAACGATCGACGACGCCTGCGCCAGTGCTGTTTTCGAAACCTGTGGATAGTTCGGGGTTATCCACAGGCAGCCCGCACCTCAGCGTTCAGTACCGACTCTCATCGGCGGAATCCCGCGTTCGACGCACGCTTCTGAACGCTCACGTCCGCGGCAGCGCTCGGCCGACTGCTACAACCACCGCGGCCGCCATAGCTGCAGCCGTACTCGCGGTGGGGTGCACCCCGTCGAAGGTGGCTCCGGGACGTCCGAGCAGCGGCGCGAATTCGGCGACGGGTATGCCGCGCTCGGCGGCCAGGGCTCGAATGTCGTCGTTCAGGTCGTCGGCACTGACCGTGCGCGACGACGGCACCGTGGCGATCACGACCGTGTCGACGTCGCGTGCCCGGTCCAGGATCGTGCGTAGGTTGTCGATGATCCGGGGAAGCGGAACCGACCGGGCCAGGTCGTTCGTGCCGCCGTTGACGACGAGGATGTCCGGGTTCGCTGCCAGTGCTTCGTCGGTTCGGGCGAGGATCTGCGTCGTCGTCGCGCCGTTGATTCCCAGATTGCCACCGTCGGCTGCGCGAGCATCGTCTCCGCACACGAGATACGAGTACCACGACGTGTTGCCGTGAATCCCCCAGTCGACCCGTGAATTGCCTTGCGCCATCGAGTCTCCCAGCGTCACCAATCGTGGACCGGTGTCGTTGACACTCCACCCGAAGCAGTGTGCGTTGCGGACCGTCAGCGCCGGCTTCTTCAGTGGTCCTCCCACGAGCGCGGCGACCAGAGCCACCCCGAGTGCCCCGGCGATCCACAGTCGAGTTCTTCGCACGCCGGGGATTCTGCCCTACCGGCGATCACGAGCAGTCCGGGAAGTCCACTTCGGTCGGTGCCGGCGCCGATTGCGGCTGAACCGGTGCGTGCGCTTCGCCGGCGACGGTCGGTTCGACGAGGTTGTACTCGATGGTCGTGGTCTGTCCCGGTTCGATGACGACCGGCACGTAGAACACCGGGTGGCCCCGCTCGGCAGCGGTCAGCAGAAACAGTGGAGTTCCGTTGATCGCGGCATCGGTCAACGTTGCGCCCTGAGTTGCGTACAGCGCCACCACCGATCGGTTGGTCCCCGGAGGTCCGTCGTATCGGGTGGAGTCGTTCTGTCTACCGGCGATGTAGGTGGTGTAGTCCTGCAGCGGAGCGTTGTTAGTGATCTCGGCGACGACGCGGGTGGTGCGCGTCGGGCCCTCGCAGGACTGCGCGGAGTAGGTGACCTTGCGCTGCAGGTAGTAGTCGAGCTTGCCGCCCGCACCGTTGTTCACCACCACTGCGGCGTACGGGTCGGGGCTGTCGGGAACTTCGTGGCCGATCTCGGTCGGACCGAGGATCGCTTGGAGTGCCGGGTCCGCACTCCACACGGAGATGTGACCTTCGCCGGTGGCCTTGCCGAGTGCTTCGAGCAGCGCACTGGGAGAGCCGATGTTGCCCTGCATCTTCGCGACCACCCGGGCGGCGATGTCCTGCAGGTAGGCCTTGCGCGCGCTGTTGTCGTCCTGGAAGCGGAAGTAGGCGTCGGACTGCGTGATCCGGACGACGTTGGATCCGTCGATCACTTCGCCGTCGCCCATCGTGATGGGACCGACGGCGTCGAGGATGTAACCGAGGGCAACCGGGTCGGTGGCCAACGCGCCGTCGAGACGCTCGCCTGTTTCCTGCTCCCACATCGACTGCCAGATCCGACCCGCGTACGGAAAGTGCGGACTGACGTTGCTGTTCTGCCAGTTCTGGGTGGGCTGAAAGCGGCTCTCGTAGAAGTCGAAGAAGTCCGGGCCGAGATCGATGGGGTCGTACGGAATCCGAAGCTCGGCATTGCTGGCCAGCGAGTCGACCGCGACCTTCCCGCCCACGGCGCGCACGATGCCGAATCCGCCTATCAATCCGCCTGTTCCGCGGGATTCCGAGAGTGTCTGGAAGGCCAAGAAGTAATTGCGCGGGCCGTCCGCACCGAGCATCGCCGGAAACACCCTCGCCGCGATGTCGGTGTTCGTCAACAGTGACGTCAGCTCGTGCGTCTGATCCTGCAACCGAGTTCGCGCGTCACCGACCCGATCGACGAATGCCGGTTCCTCGATTGCCTGGGCCTGCGTATCGAGTACCTCCGCTGCTGCCGCCGCCCGAGACAGCGCAGGCGAGGCGTCGCGCAGGGCGGCGATGTCGATGGAGCCGTCGGGCCCACGCAGCCGACTCGGATCGAGGGTGGTGCCCACCTCAACCGAGGGTGTCAGCACATCCACGCTCAGCCCGTTGACGACGTCGGTGATCTGCGAGACGACGTCCAGCGGTTGGCCCACGTACGGAATCGCGGCGGCCGCCGTCCAGATCAACGAATCGGTGGCGTCCTTCGCCTGGGTCGAGGTGCGCACCGCGTCGGACACGGAGGTTTCGGCCGTCTGCGTATCCCCCGTCAGCAGTCCAGTTTTTGCTGCCTGGGCATGCTCGCGGGCCTGATCGAGATACGTGTATGCGGCATTGACGGTGTATGCGAGCCACGCACCGAGACCGAGCACAACGACGACGAACACACCGAAACCGAGCAGGATGCGTCGACCGGAGATCTTCTTCCTGGCTCGTCGATGCCTACTGCGACCGCGAGGGCCGTCACCGTCCAGGTTGTCGCTGTCGTAGCCCATGGCGTGGTGCGGGCCCCTTTCGCTCCGGCCAAGAGTACAAACGGTGCCGTCGCATCGCGACACGACTCTGTCGGAGCAGGCTGCGCCGGCGTCGCACCGGCGCAGCCCTCGAACGTCAGGAACCGAGGAATGCGCTCACTGCGGTGCTGCCGCTCTCGGCGCTTCCGCTGCCGATGAGCCCGAGGATGACGTCGACGATGATCTTGGCGATGAATGCGTCCATAACTACTCCTGTTGTGAAGTACCCCCGACGGGATACAGACGGACCTACGAGCGTTGCGACCGTTTGTGACCGGCCACAACGAATCGGAAGGTAGCAGCTGGATCTGTCCGAACGGTGGCGCTGTGGGCGCTGCCACAGTCCCATCCATTGTTTGTACAAATCTTCACATTTGTCCATCGAGCTGACAAATTCCGTGTATTGTCCAATCCACAGTGATCGGCCTTACACGAGGAGTGACGATGACCGCATCGAATGTCGACGATCAGGCGCAGGCGCCGGTCGCCGAGTGGCACGACCGAAAGCGATACCTCTGGCTGATGGGTTTGATCCCGCCCACGGCGGTCTTCCTGGCTACCGGCCTGGTGTGGGCCTTCAACCAGCTCGGCTGGACCGCTGTGTCGCCGGTCTGGTGGTGGATCGGCGCGCTGCTGGTCTACGGACTGCTCCCGATCCTCGATCGCTTCTTCGGTCCCGACGGTGACAACCCACCCGACGAGGTGATGAAGGCGCTGGAGGAGGACAAGTACTACCGCTACTGCACCTACGCCTACATTCCGTTCCAACTCGCCAGCCTGGTGTTCGCCTGCTACCTGTGGTCGGCGAACAACCTGTCGTGGCTCGGCATCGACGGCGGGCTCGGCCTCATCTCGAAGATCGGCCTGGCCATCAGCATCGGCGTGATGGGCGGCGTCGGCATCAACACCGCACACGAGCTCGGCCACAAGAAGGACAGCCTAGAGCGCTGGTTGTCGAAAATCACTCTGGCACAGACGTTCTACGGCCACTTCTACATCGAGCACAATCGCGGCCACCACGTTCGCGTCGCCACTCCCGAGGATCCGGCGAGCTCGAAGTTCGGCGAGAGCTTCTGGGCCTTCCTGCCTCGAAGCGTGTGGGGCAGCCTGAAGTCGTCCTGGGAGCTGGAGAAGACGCGCATGGAGCGACTGGGCAAGAGCACGTGGAGCATTCAGAACGACGTGCTCAACGCATGGCTGATGTCGGTGGTCCTGTACGGGGTCCTGATCGCGGCGTTCGGTCCGATCGTGTTGCCGTTCCTCGTGATTCAAGCCATCTACGGATTCTCGCTGCTGGAGACGGTCAACTACCTCGAGCACTACGGCCTGCAGCGTCAGAAGAAGGAGAACGGCCGCTACGAGCGCTGCACTCCCGAGCACAGCTGGAACTCCGATCACATCGTGACCAACATCTTTCTGTACCACCTTCAGCGCCACAGCGACCACCACGCCAATCCCACCCGCCGATACCAGACTCTGCGCAGCATGGACGGGGCACCCAATCTGCCGAGCGGCTACGCGAGCATGATCTCGCTGGCCTACTTCCCACCGGTGTGGCGCAAGGTGATGGACCACCGCGTTCTCGACCACTACGACGGTGACATCACGAAGGTCAACATTCAGCCGTCCAAGCGGGAGAAGATCCTCGCCGCGCACGGAGCGAAGTGATGGCCGCCTTCGAGTGCCCGGTGTGCGAGTTCGTCTACGACGAGACCAACGGCGCACCGCGAGAGGGCTTTCCGGCAGGAACACCGTGGGCGGACGTGCCCGACGAATGGCCGTGCCCCGATTGCGGAGTGCGCGAGAAAATCGACTTCAGGAGTAAGGCATGAAGCTCTACCGCTGTGTTCAGTGTGGATTCGAGTACGACGAGGAACTGGGCTGGCCCGAGGACGGCATCGAGCCGGGCACGCGCTGGGACGACATTCCCGACGACTGGTCGTGCCCCGACTGCGGCGCGGCCAAGGCCGATTTCGAGATGGTCGAGGTAGAGCGCGGGTGACTACTGGGCAACCCGCCGAGGTCGTGATCGTCGGCACCGGTGCCACCGGGTACACCGCCGCCAAAGTGCTACGGGCCGAGGGTTTCACGGGTTCCATCACGTTGATCGGGAGCGAGCAGGAGTCCACCTACCGTCGTCCGGCGGTGTCCAAGGAGCTGCTGATGGGCACCAAATCGGTCGATCAGGTCCGGTTGGGTGCAGCCATCGAGGGCGTGGACGTCCGCACGGGCGTCACCGCCGTCGCCGTCACCGACTCGGCCGTGCACCTCGACGAGGGCGATCCGATCCCGTACGACGCCGTGCTGTTGGCAACGGGTTCTCGGGCTCGGCAACTCGATTTCCCGGGTCACGTGTTCACGCTTCGCAGCGCCGCCGATGTCGCACCGCTGCATGCCGACATCCTCCGCACCAAATCGCTGTTGGTGATCGGCGGCGGATTGATCGGGTGTGAGGCGGCGGCAGCAGCCCGGTCGCTCGGTGCCGAGGTGACGGTGCTCGAAGCGGCATCGGCTCCGCTGAGCCGGATCGCACCGCCGGAGATATCGCAGATGTACCGAGACCTCCACGCGAACAACGGTATAACGATGCACACCGACGTCACCGTGACGAGCCTCGACAAGCAGGACGACGGCACCCTCCGTGCCGCCGCTCAGGACGGACGCTCATGGTCGGCCGGCACCGTCCTGGTGTCGGCCGGTTCGGTGCCCAACGTCGAGCTCGGCGCGGACATGGGCCTCGAGACCGCGTCGGGAATCCTGGTCGACGCGGCGATGCGGACATCCGCGCCCGGCATCTACGCGGCGGGCGACGTGGCAGAAGTTCCCAACACGATTCTCGGCGGCACCTATCGGAGTGAGCACTGGAACGGTGCCGTCGATCAGGCGACCCGGGCGGCACGGTCCATTCTCGGTCTCGATGTCGGCAGTCTCGACGTGCCGTGGGGCTGGTCGACTCAGCATGGGCTCAACCTGCAGTTCGCGGGATGGACCGGTGCCGAGGACGAGTACGTCGTGGTTCGCGGCTCCATCGAGGAACGCCGCTTCACCGCCTGTGCGCTGCGCGGGGACACGCTCGTCGGGGCCATCGGCGTCGGCTACCCCAAGGACATCCGACAGATCAGATCCCTCATCGCGAGCGCAGACCCCGTCGATCGGGAACTCCTCGGAGAGGATTGGCTGGATCGACCTCATGCGGTCGTTCGATAGAGTCGTGTTCATGCCCGCAGCCGAACAGACGTCGACCCCCGGTCGATACCGTGAAGCCGCGTCCACTCTCGCGCGCGATACCGCGCTCGACGCGTTGCGAGAGCTACTGAACGAGCGCAACTGGCGCAACGTCACGATGAGCCACATCGCCAAGGCGGCAGGACTGAGCAGGCAGAGCCTGTACAACGAGTTCGGTTCACGGCGCGGCGTCGCGCAGGGGTACGCCATCAGATTGACGGACCTCTTCGTGGCCATGTGCGAGACGGCTCTGTATCAGCACGAGAACGACGCGTCGGCCGCTCTGCGGCAGGGCTTCTCGTCGTTCTTCGAGCTGAGCGGCCTTGATCCGCTCGTCCGGTCGCTGCACAGCGGCGACGCGCCGGAAGATCTGCTGCGCCTGATCACCACCGACAGCGAAGTGCTCATCGAGCGGGCGGGTGAGCGTCTGTCCGAGACCTTCCAGCGCGGATGGGTGGGCGCGAGCCCACGACACGCCGACGTGGTCAGCAAAGCCATCGTCCGATTGGCCCTGAGCTACATCCCCGAACCGCCCGAGGACATCGCTGCAGCAGCCGATGATCTGGCGCTGCTGCTGACCCCGTTCGTCGATTCGATCACCGCCGGGCGGTCGGTCGACCACTGACCGACCGTCCGGACCGGCGCACTCAGATCTCAGCCGGAGCGAGCACGATGTCGAAGTCGGCTCTGGCCCAGGTCTTGTCGCCGACGTCGCGACCGTCCGGAGTCGGTGTTCCCGACGGCTGCTCGACGAAGTCCTTGATCAGGGACTCCTTCACTCCGAACACCGTATCGCTGCTCAGCAGTTCGTCGCCGCTGACGAAGATGTGCGTCACCAGTGTGCGCTGGCCCGGTGCCGAGACCATGAAGTGCAGGTGCGACGCGCGCATCGGTGACCGACCGGTCGCAGTGAGCATCCGGCCGACGGGGCCGTCGTGCGGAATCGGATACGGCGTCGGAGTCAGCGCCCAGAATCGATAGTGCCCGTCGTCGTCGCTGTAGAGATGCGCTCGACCGCCGACGCGCGCGTCGTCGTACTGAACGTCGTAGAACCCGTCCTCGTCCGCTTCCCAAATCTCGAGGCGTGCCCCGGGGATCGGCGTCCCGGCGGTGTCGCGCACGGTTCCCTCGACCCAACACGGTTGTCCGGCAGCACCTCCCGATGCATCACCACCGTTCTCGATCCGCGGCGCGTCGTCGACGAAGAACGGGCCGAACACGGTCGCCTCGGTCGCGTCCTCGTAAGCGGGGTTGTTCACGTTGATCGTCTGCATCGACGCCCCGAGAACGTCGGAGAGCAGAATGAACTCCTGACGGCGGTCGTCGGTGATGTGGCCGACCTCGGTCAGGAAGCCGATGGCGGTGTTCCACTCCTGTTCGGTCAGTCGGACATCACGGATGAACCCGTGCAGGTGTTGCACCAGCGAGGTCATCACCTGCTTCAACCGGGGGTCGGTGCAGTCGTCGAACGATCGAAGTACGTTCTCCACCAGTCGTTCTTCGACGGCATCCTGGGCTTGTCCGGTCATGGTCTGCTCGGTCATGGTCTCTCTCACTGTCCGATGTCGGTCGGCGGGTCGCCGGCCCACGCTGCGTGCAGAATGGCTGTGGCGGCCTCGCGAGTGACGGGCCGCGGGTTTCCGTACGATCTGCTCGTGACGTCGTCGGCGATTCGGTCGATGTCCTTCTCCTTCATACCCAATTCGGCCAGCGAACGTGGCGCTCCGAGTCCGCGGCAGAGCTCCCACAACCGGGTTGCCGGGTCTCCAGAACCGGGAAGTGCACGCGAGAGCGCCGTCACCGCGCCGGGTGCAGCCGACTGATTGAAGGCCAGTGCGTGCGGCAACACCACGGTGTGGGTCGGAGCGTGCGGCAGGTTCAAGGTACCGCCGAGCGAGTGACACAGCTTGTGGTGCAACGACATCGTCGTGGCACCGAGAGTGGCGCCGCACAACCAGGCACCGTAGAGGGCGTCGCTGCGCGCCTGTGGATCGAGGTGATCGGCCACGATCGCGGGTAGTGCCGATGCGAGTGCGCGCACGCCGTCCTCGGCCATCAGCGCGACGATCGGGCTGAGGTCGGGTGCATACAACGCCTCGACGGCGTGCGCCACGGCGTTGATCCCACTGGTGACGGAGATGTCGACCGGCAGGCCCGTCGTCAGCTCGGGGTCGTAGACGACGCTGCGGGGCAGCACCCTGATGTCGCGACCGGTTTCCTTGCGCCCGTCGGTCGTCAGCCCCCACACCGGGGTCATCTCCGAGCCGGCGTACGTGGTGGGAACGGCGACGATCGGGAGCCCGTGGACGAGGGCGATGGCCTTTCCGAGGCCGATCGAAGAGCCGCCACCGACGGTGATGCAGCCGTCGGCCCCGAGAGAAAGCGCTTCTGCGCTCGATCTTTTCGCCACCTCCGCGGGCACATGCATCACGGCGTCGGCGCGCACACCCACGCATCGGTCTCCGAGCATCGAGGCGATGCGTTCGGCTGTCCCCTTCTGGCTCGGTGAGCAGAGAACGAGGACGCGCCGCAGGCCGAGGTGATCGAGCTCGTCCGCCAGAACCGACAGCGAGCCTGCACCGAATCGCACCCGCATCGGGTTCGCCTCGTAGGTGAAGTCGTAGGTCATCGCGACAGGACCGCGGTCAATGCCTGCCGCAGGGCGTCCTCGGGGTCTGCCGCGAGTTCGTCTGCGCGCCAGCAGATGTGCTTGTCCGGGCGGACCAACAACGCACCGCTCTCGGTCACTTCGCGCAGCCGAGACCAGTCGAAGTACAGGTCGGTGACGTCGCGTCCGGGTCCGATGACGACGGTTTCGAGGGGCACACCCAACTCGTGTGCGATCTTGTCCGCCGCCGACTCCCAGTCCGATCCGGCCACTCCGGTGATGAGCGTGAAGCGGTCGTAGGGCGCGAGATCCATCATCGCGTGCTTGTGCATGTGATCGCCGACCCAGGCGTGCGGTAGATGCGAGCCCGGCACGGTCGAGACCTGGTAGTACAGGTCCGGGTCTCGTACGGCCTCGGGCAGAACCCCGTCGGACACGACGGCCGAGGACGTGTAGAACTGGCCCAATTCGACTCCGTGGGCGTTGAACTCGTAGTTCTTGATCTCCATCGCCTTCACCAGCGCGGCCCGCTTGGCCTCGCCCGCCGGTGTGTTGGCCTTACGTTCTTCGATGCGTTCGACCATCTCCTCCTCGGTCTTGGCGTCGGTGACCCCGAGGGCGTGGAACAGGTCTGCGAACTCACGGCCGGAGCGGTTGGCACGCTTGACGATTCGCTCGGCCACCGGGGCGCGCTCAGCGGAGTAGGTATCGAGCAACGCTTCGCCTGCCTGACCTTTCAGCACCGCGGCGATCTTCCAGGCGAGATTGTAGGAGTCCTGAATCGAGGTGTTCGAGCCGAGCCCGTTGCTCGGCGGATGCCGGTGGATGGCGTCGCCCGCGCAGAACACCCGCCCCTTCTGCAGGTGCGTGGCATACATTTCGTTGTTGCCCCACAACGATGTTCCGGTGATCTCGACGTCGAGCTCCGGCATGCCCAGCAGGCTCCGAACGATCTCGATGGCGGCTGCCTCGTTCACCACCGGCGGTGGCTTCGCGATGTCGAATCCCCAGACCACGAGCCACTCGTTCCACGGCCGGACCATACGAACCAGCCCGGCACCGATGCCACCGACGTTGGATCCGGGCTGAATCACCCAGTACAGCACCGACGGTCGGTGTCCGACGTACTCGGCGATGTCGGCCTTGAAGGTGATGTTCATCGACCCGGCGATGTCCATCGCGCCCTCGAGCGGAAGGTCGATGTCCGCGGCCACCTTGGAACGCGCCCCGTCCGCGCCGATCAGGTACTGGGCACGGATCGTGTAGCGATGTCCGGTGAGTCGATCGACCACCGAGACGCTGACCCCGTCGGCGTCCTGGACGTGCGAGAGGTATTCGGTGGAGAACTGGGCCTGCGTTCCCCGCATCGTCGCGTTCTTCACCAGGATCGGCTCGAGGTACGTCTGCGGAATGTCGACGGTCAGGCACGGCGACGCGAGCTGGTAGTCCGCTTCGCGGTCGGCCCCGGTACCCCACGTGCGGATGCGGCCGATCTCCTCGCCCGCGATCGAGGTACAGAACACGGTGTCGCCGACGAGCCCGTGCTCGGTGGCGTCGGCCAGTACCTGGTCTGCGATACCGACGTCGCGGAAGACCTCCATGGTGCGCTGGTTGGTGATGTGAGCGCGGGGAGTGTTGGCCGTCCAGCGGTACTTGGTGATCATGATGTTGGGGATTCCGAGCGTGGACAGCAGCAATGCTGCGGATCCACCGGCAGGCCCCGAGCCGACGATGAGAACGTCGGTCTCGACCACCGAGGAATCGGGCAGCTCTGTGGCCTTCTGGCCGTCGTCGAACACCGGCATGGAACACACCCTTCGTTGCGCCCGACGTTGATCTCGGGTCTTGCAAACCAGTGTCCTGCATCACACCGTGGGTGGCCATCGATCACGGTCATGTCGGCGCAAATCGACAACGGTGGCGCAATTGCGAAACTAGTCCACCGACCGCAGCACCACGGCGTCGCGTCGAACGTCCGATGCTCGGGCTCCGAACCGCGCCGAGAAGGCACTGGAAAAGTAAGCGGCAGAGGAGAATCCACAGGAGGCGGCGATCTCGGCAATCGACGTCGAGCGTCCCGACGGCGAGGTGAGCACCGTGTGTGCACGAGCGAGTCGCCGCTCGAGGATGTACTTGGGCACGCTGGTGTCGTCGCCGGCGAAGACTCGGGACAGGTGCCGGGCGCTGATTCCGATGGCGTCGGAGACGTCGGTGGCAGACAACGACGCGTCGGTCAGACGGCGCTCGATGTAGGAGTGGGCAGCCGCGCGATGCGCCTGCCCGATGTCGTTGCGCGTTCCACCGGTCAGGACGGAGACCAGTTCGAGGATCGTCCGCTCGTCGGGCACCACCGGCCCGTCGGCGCGCATCGCGCGGCTCACGCGAGCGGCCAGGGCGGCGGCGTGCACGTTGCCGTTCGCCGAGAAGTCGAAGACTTTCGGGGCCGCGAGCGAGTCCTCGCCGGCGACATCGGAGTAGATGCCACGCGGGATCTTGACGACGAGTTCCTCGAGCCCGCGCGAGAACCCGCGCATGAAGGCTCTGTCGGCATCGCACAACAGAACCTGACCCGGTCCGACGGTGCGCACTCCGTCCTCCGAGTAGAAGAACGCATCGCCGACCAGGCTGAAGTACAGCACCACCGAGTCCGACGGCCGGCGCCGAATCAGCTCGGCATCTCGCTCGACGACATGAGAGGTCCCGACGACGCGGGCCAGGCCGACCGATCCGACCTGGACGTTGCTTTCGGTGGCCTCGAGGGACCCGCCTTCGAGGCTGCGGCATCTCAGTCCGATAAGGACCTCGGAGTTGTGCCCCTCCCACCGTTGTATCCGCTCGACGGAGGGGAGCCCGACGGTGGAGAACTCCACGGGTGACGCAGCGATAGACACGTCGGGCCTCCTCGGCGAGGGACTTACTTCTCCGGTACGAAACGCAGGTGTTCCGGATCGACTGTAACGAACAGCATCCACCGATCACCGAGACCGCGCGTGACGTGGCCTGCCCCGGTCACGTCGTCGATGTAGGCGATGTCGCCTGCGACCGGCGAGGTCACCGTTCCGTCCCCGGTCTCGTTCTCGGCCCTGCCGTTGAGCGTGACGCCCAACTGCGGTCGCGGTCCGTTGTGCCAGACGCCGGGAACGTACCCGTCCTCGCCGTAATCGCGGCGGGTGACGAATGCTCCGAGCGAGCGGGGCCACTGTTCGACCGGCGGTACCGGAGCCAGATCGCTCGGCCAACGCAGCGGCTCGGTCCGTGAGGTTCCGCCGTCGTCGTAGATCCACGTCAGCGACGGCCGGCCCTGTCGGACCGCCGGGTCGGGTCGGGCTTCGTTGTCGCCTGCTTCCGGCAGCCAGTCGTCCAGCGCGAGGTAGAGCAACCACGCGAAGCCGTCCCAGGTCATCGTCAGGGTCTCGGGACTGGCGACGTTCGCGAACACCAGGTCTCCGGCGGTCAGCACGGCCGGGCTGCGGTCGCGTACGTCCACCCGTACCTCGCCCGAGAGCACCACAACGGCGTGCGACCCGAGTGAGGTGGGGGCGGGGACGTCGGCCATCCGAGCTCGGGTGAGCCAGAAGGCCGTTGCCGGAACGACATTCGCCGGACCCTTGACGCGTGAGTCGCGGTGCGGCAGGAAGGCATCGCCCGCGTCGATTCCTCCGTACGTCTCGGAATCGCCGAGGGTCTCGTGCACGCGAAGCACTTTCATCGGGCGGTCATTCGGCTGTGGGGGCGTAGCGTCCGCTCAGCTGAGGCGGAGTCCGACCCTTGTTTCCCGCTTCGGTCCATTCGTGGCGGGTCTGACGTCCCCAGGTGCGGTGCAGC
This sequence comes from Rhodococcus cercidiphylli, assembly GCF_033042225.1. Classification (NCBI taxonomy): domain Bacteria; kingdom Bacillati; phylum Actinomycetota; class Actinomycetes; order Mycobacteriales; family Nocardiaceae; genus Rhodococcus; species Rhodococcus cercidiphylli. The sequence continues at coordinate 60,467 of NZ_JAWLKE010000003.1, read as the reverse complement.
TCGTCACTGATGGTGACGCTGAGCCGACCGAGGTCGCCCACTTGCAAGTCGATGCGGTCGCCGTCCTGAAAGGCGTGCAGTCCACGATGATTGGTTCCGGTGGCGATGATGTCGCCGGGCTCGAGCGCATGCATGTGCGAGACGAACTCGACGGACTCGGCGATGCTGTATGCCATGTCGTCGGTGTCGAACTCCTGCTTGATCTCTTCGTTGTTCCACAGCGTGACCGGCAGGTTCTGCGGGTTCGGCACCTCGTCGGCGGTCACCAGGTAGGGGCCGATCGGGCAGAAGGTCTCCCGGGACTTCATCTGGTAGAAAGCGTTCTCCCGCGGCGGGATTCCGCGTGCAGAACCGTCGATCAGGTTGGTGTAGCCGAAGATGTGGTCGTATGCATCGGCTGCCGAGACGTTGTGCGCGCGCTTGCCGATGATGATGGCCAGCTCCGCCTCGCCCTCGAAGATCGTCGCTGCGACGTCGGGCAACACCATGGTGTCGCCGTGTCCGATGATCGAATTGGGAGACTTCGCGAATCCGTTGATCGGCGGCCGCTCGGGCAGGGTGCCGTTCTCCATGTAGTTGCGCGCCATGCAGTCGATGTTCGACGGCCGAGGGATCGGCGGGCGAATACGCACTGCGCTCAACGGAATTCCGTCACCTGCGGCAACTGCGGCTTCGAGGCGTTCGCGGTAGGTGGCCCAGCCCTCGATGACGCCGCGGATGATGTCCTGCGGGTGCGCCGCCGGAATGTCCTTGACTTCACCACTGAGGTCGATCACGTTGCCGCCGTGCAGGACTCCGAGTTTGAAATCATCGAAGAAGAGAAGCTTCATGGTGTTGCACCTTTCGTTGGGGGTTGGGGGTTGGGTACGAATCGTCCGTACAGGCCGCGGAAGAAGACCAGAGCGCTGCCGTCCTCGGCCGCGCTGAGACTGTGTACGCGGGCCACGACGATCGTGTGATCGCCTGCCGCGTATTCGGCGTACATCTCGCAGTTGAGCCAGGCCACCGCGTCGTCCAAAGCCGGGCCTGCCGATTGGTCGTGCCAGGACGTGCCTGCGAAACGGTCGGTGTTGCGAGCCGAGAACTGGCGTGATGCCTGCTCGTGATGGTCGGCCAGGATGCTGATGCAGAACCGGCCTGCCGCTCTGATGGCCGGCCAGGTGGTCGAGGTGCGGGCCACGCAGATCGACACCAGCGCGGGGTCAAGGGAGACGGCAGTGAACGAGTTCACCGCGATCCCGGTCCGACCGGACGCCCCCTCCGACGCTATGACGACAACGCCGGTAGGCAAGTGGCCCAATACTTTTCGGAAGAGCAGTCCCGCATCCGCTGCGGCGGGTGTTTCGGTGGTCGACGTCGCCATGAGACAGTCCATTCGGATTGCGATTCCGTCTAATGGAATCTTATTTCAACCGACTTTACGTGACGTCGAACACTGCCGTCAACCCTCGGGAGGGACGGAGTGCAGCGGACGCCTTTGCGTCAGAAAGGTTTCGGGGAAATCAGTGACCCGAGTCGGTCTCGGGCATTGCGATGTCGAGAGCGGACGCGGGCAGATCTCCCGCGGCGCGCAGCCGTTCCGACATCTCTCGCGCCAACGAGAGCAACTGCTGAATGATTTCCGCATCACGATCGGGTTCGATCTTGCCCAGGCACAGCATCGCCGCGATGGGTCGCCGATCGGCGTCGAGTACCGGGGCCGCGATTCCGCGCCCGGTGTCGAACCGCTCGAAGTTGTCGACGGCGTAGCCCTGTTCCTGGATGCGCGAGAACTCCGCCTCCATGGCATCCGGATCGGTGATCGTGTTGGGCGTGAACCGCCGCAGTCCGTCGTTCTCGTACAGATTGCGACGTTGCTCGTACGGCATGTACGACAGCAGAAGCTTGCCGTCGGCCATGGCGTACGCGGGCTGCGGGTGTCCGGGCTCGAACTCGATGAACTCGGTGTGTGCTCCCGCCACGCGCGAGAGCTGGACTGCTTTGACTCCGACGAGGGTGCTCAGTACGGCGTCGTGGCCCGACCATTCCGCCAGCCGCGAGAGGTACATCCGCGCGTCGTGCAGCACCGGATTGGTGACCATTCCGACGCTGCCGATTCCGATGGCGTGCATTCCGAGTCGGTACTTCGCGGTGCGCGAATTCTGTTCCACCCAACCGACACTGACGAGGGTGCCGAGAATGCGGTGCACACTGGCTGGTGACAGTCGAACGAACTGGGCGAGTTCGACGATGCCCAGCGGGTACGGGTGCTCGGCCAGAGCCGTGACGATGCGGGTGGCCCGGGACACTGCGCGCACATGGCCGGCGTCTCGATTCTCGCGCTCGTTCACAAAGCCTCCATGGGAGGTGAGCTTACTGGTCATCCCTGTCACGTCACCGTTCAACGCCCCCGTGGCCGGGCTCGTCACGTCATCACGGACGCCCCCGTCAGCCGGCGCACGTCGGGGATCGTCACCCCTGGCGCCACTTCACGCAACGCGAAACCCCGTGGCGTGACGTCCAGAACGCCGAGGTTGGTGACGATGCGGTCCACCACCGCGCGTCCGGTCAGCGGGAACGTGCACTGCTGCACCAGTTTGGGTGTGCCGTCCTTGCCCGCGTGTTCCATGACGACGATGACGCGGCCGGCACCGGCAACGAGATCCATCGCCCCGCCCATCCCCCGCACCATGTGGCCGGGCATCATCCAGTTGGCCAGGTCGCCGGTCGACGAGACCTCCATCGCGCCGAGAACCGTCACGTCGATGTGTCCACCGCGGATCATGGCGAACGACGTGGACGAGGACACGAACGATGCGCCGGGTAGCACCGTGATCGGTTCGGTTCCGGCATTGATCAGGTCGGTGTCCAGACATTCCGGCAGCGGTGTCGGGCCTACGGCCAGGACGCCGTTCTCGCTGTGCACGGTCACTCCGAGCGAGGACGGCAGATGGTTGGCCACGCGGGTGGGCAGACCGATCCCGAGGTTGACGCTCTGCCCGGCACGCAGCTCCTGCGCGGCTCGTCGCGCCATCTCGTCCCGGTTCCAGCCGAGGCCGGTCATGCGACCACCTCCTCCGGTACTTCGACCACGCGCTGGACGAACACGCCGGAGAGCTGAACCGAGTCGGGATCGAGTGCGCCGGGTTCGACGATGCACTCGGCCTCGACGACGGTGATCCGGCCTGCCATCGCCACGTCCGGGTTGAAGTTCTGCGCCGAGGCCCGAAATATCGCGTTACCGGCCGTGTCGGCCACCGAAGCGCGAACGAGCGCGTAGTCGGTCACGATGCCCTCCTCGAGCACGTACTCACGATCGCGGCCGCCGAGTCCGAATCGGCGAATCTCTTTGGCAGCAGACGCTTTCACCATGTTCCCGGCCGAGTCGTACCGATGCGGCATACCGCCGTCGGAGACGAGGGTGCCGACCCCGGTGGGGGTGAAGAAGGCAGCGATGCCCGCCCCGCCGGCCCGAAGCCGCTCGGCCAACGTGCCCTGCGGGGTCAGCTCCACCTCGATCTCGCCGCTCATGTACTGCCGCGCGAACTCTTCGTTCGATCCGATGTACGACGCGATCACGCGGTCGATGCGGCGGTCGTGCAGCAGCAGAGCCAGCCCGGCTCCGTTGACCCCACAGTTGTTCGCCACGACGGTCAGACCGGAGGCACCCTGGGCACGCAGTGCCCGCACCAGCGCCCACGGCACTCCGGCGGTACCGAATCCCCCGACCCCGATGCTCGCGCCGTGGGGAATGTCGGCGACGGCGTCGGCAGCCGACATCCGTTTACCGGTTCGCACGGCCACATCCGACGTCACAGCAGCACCAACCCGCCGTCGGGACAGAGCGTCTGACCGGTGATGGCCTGACTCTCCGGCCGCACCAGAAACGCGACGACGTTGGCCACGTCGTCGGGAACCAGTGGACGCGGAAGTGCCTGCCGGCGCAGTACGTCGTCCTTGACGTGCTGCTCCATGCCGCCGACCGGCGGTGGCGTCAGGCCGGGGGCAACGCAGTTCACCGTGATGCCCGACGCGCCCAGCGAGCGTGCCAGCGAGCGTGACGCACCGATGAGTGCGCCCTTGCTGGTGATGTACGGCAGCATGTCCGACACCGGCGGTGGGTTGAAGAAGGTATCGGACACGAGGAACACCACGCGTCCGAATCCTCGCTCGGTCATGCCCGGTTCGAGCTCCTGGACCAGCCACAGCGGAGCTTCTACGTTGACGGCCATGACGTTGCGCAGCACGGTGGCGTCCAGATCTGCGAGGGTCGCCCGCTGGAACGAGACCCCGGCGTGGACGAGGACGTCGACGCGGCCGTGTTCGGCGAGCACTGCCCGTGCGGCGGCGCGCACGGCGTGTTCGTCGGACAGGTCGACCGCCGGATCACCGTGCAGGTCGAGCGCCACCACGTGGTGGCCGGAGGCGCGGAGCTGGTCGACGACAGCCGACCCGATGAACCCCGCTCCTCCGGTCACCAGTGCGACGGGGGCGTCGTCAGCCACCGAATTTGCTGTTCAGGCCGTCGAGTGCGCCGTCGATGTCCGCTCCGATACCGACGCGGGCACCGTCCTGCATCTCCTCGGGCACGTCGGCTTCGATGGCGTATTCCACCTCGGAGCCGTCGCCTGCTTCGCGCACGGTGAAGGTGGCGGCGAGGTGCTGCATCGGTCCGGGCTGGCCCGGCACCAACTCGTAGGTCAGTGATCGGGCGGCGTCGTCCTGGGCCGCGATGCGGTCGAAGACCGAGTCGCCGCGGGAGAAGTCGACCTTGCGGCTACCGTCGGCCTGCATCTCGACGGCGTCGATGTGCGGCTGCCAGGACGCGTAGCCGCCGAAGTCGCTGACGAAAGACCAGACCTCGTCGGCCTTGGCGGTGAGGGTGGTCGTCTTGCTCAACTGAACGATGGTCATGGTGTTCTCCTCGAATTGTGTTGGTAGGTCTAGCTCTTGGCTGCAGCGAGTTTGGCTTCGGCGGCCGGGACGCTGAGCATCTCCATGTCGCCGGGCAGCGCACCGCCCATTCCTTGGAGCGCTCCGCCCGTGTGCAGATCGCCGGTGTCGATGGCGACACCGCCGATGGTCGCGAGAAGATCCGTCACCAGCTTCTTCGCGTCGTCGTCGTCGCCTGCCACGTACACCGCGTGCTGGGGATCCGCTCCGGCCGCCAGTGTGGTCGCCATGATGTGAATGGGAGTGATGTTGAGCGCCTTGACCACTCGGGCACCGGGAATGTACTCGGCGACCATCTCGCTCGAGATGCGGCCGCCGATGTCGATGACGCCCTGCGGACCGGGGGCGGTTCGGTTGTTCGTCGTGTCGACGACGATCTTGCCGTTCCAGTTCTCGACGACCGAGACGGCCGCGGCGGTCTTGCCCCACGGGGTGGCCAGGAAGACGAGGTCGGTGCTGTCCACGGCCTCCTGCACCGTTCCCGCGGAGCAATGTCCGTTGAACTCGTCGACGATGTCCGCCAACGATTCCGGGCCACGCGAGTTGCTGAGGATGACGTCGTGTCCGGCCCGAGTGAAGAGTCCGGCCAATGCCTGACCCATTCGTCCGGCTCCGATGATTCCTATTTTCATTTCTCTCCTTCTGTGGTGGTGGTTGTTGTCGCCAGGTCCGCTTCGCTTGCGTCCCATTGGTCCCCGCCCAGGTAGCTGGCTCGGACCAGCCCCTTGTCCTGCAGCAGTACCTGGGCGTCGTGTCCGGCCGAGATGTCGCCGTGGGCCATCAGGTAGGCCCGGTCCGAGATTCCGAGGGCGAGCTCCACGTGCTGCTCGACGAGCAGGACGCCGCAACCGGTGTCGTCGGCGAAGCGGCGGATCACCGGCAGCAGTGCCTGCACGATGACCGGCGCGAGCCCGAGGCTGAGTTCGTCGAGCAGCAGCAGCGCCGGTTTGCGGGCGAGCGCCCGGCCGACGGCCAACATCTGCTGTTCGCCTCCCGAGAGAACTCCCGCAAGACGGTTGCTCAGTTTCGTCAGCGCCGGGAAGTAATCGAAAGCGAGGTCTGCATCGAGAGTCTCACCACGCCTGCGCAACTTGAAGTGTTCGGCGACGGTCAGTCCGAAGAACAGTCCTCGATCTTCGGGCACGTGGGCGATGCCGCGGCGAGCCCGGTTGGTCGGTGACAGTGCCTCGAGGCTCTCTCCCTGCAGGCTCACCCCGCCCTCGAACGAACGGACCAGCCCCGAGACTGCTTTGAGGGTGGTGGTCGTGCCTGCGCCGTTGGGCCCCAGCAGAGCCACCACCTCGCCTGTCCCGACCTCGATGCCGATGTCGCGGACGACCACCGACCGCTGGTAACCGGCCGAGAGATGATCGACGCTCAGAACCGCGCTCATGATCGGTCATTTCCTGCTGGGGCGACGTCGTGGCCGAGGTACGCCGAGATCACGCGGGGGTCGGATCGCACGACGTGCGGCAGTCCCTGGGCGATCACCTGACCGAACTCGAGTACGACGACGTAGTCGCAGGTGCCGAACACGAACGAGATGTCGTGGTCGATCAGCAACATCGGCGTTCCGTGATCACCGAGGCTGCGCAATTGCTTTCCGAGAAAGGAACTTTCGGTCGTGTCGAGACCGGCGGCCGGCTCGTCGAGGCACAGAATCGCCGGTTCGGACGCCAGCGCTCTGGCGATTCCGACCAGTTTGCGTTGCCCCTCGGAGAGTTCGGTGGGCAGTGCCCGGGCCAGGTGGCCGATTCCCACGTCACCGAGAGTCTTTGTCGCGCCGGCGATATCGTCGACGCCGAGGCCGAACATGCCGGCGATCGTCGATTTCACGGTGGGCTGGCGTGAGGCCACGGCGAGGTTCTCCGCCACCGTCAGATCGTCGAACAGCTCGACGGCCTGCCAGGTGCGGCACAGACCGTGTCGCACTCGTGCGTGGGGACGCAGGCCGCTGACGTCGCGGCCACCGATCTCGATGGACCCACCGGCCGGGACGAACCCGGTGATGGCGTCGACGAAGGTGGTCTTGCCTGCTCCGTTGGGTCCGATCAGGCCGACGATCTGGCCCGGGCGTACCTGCAGGTCGACGCCGCGCAGCGCGTGCACGCCGCCGAACCGTACTTCGATGTTGCGGGCTTCGAGAACGTTGGTCGTCATGTTCGCACGCTCTTCATCCGTGGCAGTTCCGGCACGAGGGTGTCGATACCGGTCATCTTGCGTTCCTTCTTGATCGACCTCGTCACGAGCAGGCCGTCCGGGAAGAACCGCAGTTGGAGCAGCAGACCGCCGCCGATGAGCAGCTGCACGTACAGGGAGATGTGGTCTGCGGGGAGAACGTATTTCTGCAGGATCAGCGGTATCACCGAACCGATCGCTCCGAAGCCCGCCAGCACGGCTCCCTGCGGCAGCGTCACGCCGAGGACGTAGACGCTCGCCACCAGAGTCAGCGCGACGGAGATCCCGTAGCTGTTCGCCGAGACGGTGCCGAACTGGTAGGCGTACATCACGCCGGCCACTCCGGCCAGCGCCGAGGTGATACCGAAGGCGACGATCTTGACCGTCCGCACGTTGACTCCGGCTGCGGCTGCGGCGCGTTCGTTGGAGCGGATGGCCAACATCTGACGGCCGAGGTCGCTGTTACGCAGGTAGACAACACCCATGTACGCGAGGGTGGCGACCACCAGTGCGACGAGTCCGAACACCGGGCTCGGTAGTGCGCCGTCCAGTCCGCGCAGACCGGAGTCGGGTCCGAAGTTGAATCCGAACAGCGCGGGTGAAGCCACGGGTGCGCCGGTCTGACCGCCGCCCCATTCGGAATTGGCGAACACGAATTGTTCGATGGCGACGGCCGCGGCGAGGGTCACCACCACCAGGGTCACACCGCGCACTCTCAGGGCCGCGGCTCCGATTCCCACGCCGAGTGCGGTCGCCGCGAGAACGGCGATGATCGGGGCGGCCGGGAAGCCGAGACCGAATTCGGTGCCGAGCCGTGAGACTGCGAACGCGGCGAATCCGGCGAGCGCGAGCTGCACCACCGACAACTGCCCGACGTATCCCATGATGACGATGAACGACAGACACAGGACGGTCGCGACCAAGCCGGTGGTGATGGCCTGACGTAGGTCCGAGGGGAGCACGAGCAGAGCGATCGCTCCGACGACGAAGACGGGGCCGACGCGGCGCAGCAGGTGCTCCTGGCGGGGTACCGCCGGCAGCGAGCGTCCGACGAATTCGCCGCGCTGCGGCAGTGTCGAACCCTTCCACCACAGGGCGATGACGATCAGCAAAAACTCTGCGAGCTGCTGCAAACCGGGCGGAGTGATTCCGTCCTGCGTCGGAAACCAGTCCATGGTCGAGGCGTAGGACAGCAACGACTCGGCCATACCGATGAGAAGACCTGCTGCGCAGGCGATCCAGATGGAGCTGAACCCGGCGAACAGCGCAGCGGCCAGGGCGGGGATCACCAGCAGCGGCAGCGTCGAGGCACTGACTCCGACGATGGAGGCGGCCAGGATGCCGACGAAGCCCGCCGTGACATAGGCGAGTACGGAGTTGGCCAGCGAGATCGACGACGGTGACAGCCCGGCCAGGACGGCCGACCGCTCGCTCTCGGACGCCGCACGGGTCGCGATACCGAAGCGGGTGAAGCGGTACAGCGCGGCAAGCGCCGCCGAGATCACGACGACCACTGCGGCCAGAATCAGCTGTGCCACCGGCACTGTCACACCGCCGACCTGCACGACCGAGTCGGTCAACACGGCGGGGCTGTTCAGCGGAGCGGTACCGAACACGAGCTGGACCACTGCTTGGAGCAGCAGCAGCACTCCGATGGACGCGACGAGTTTGGCGAGCGGCGAGGCGGATCTGAGCGGCTTGACGGCTGCGAACTCGACCATGACCGCAAGCACTGCCATCGCGAGCAGCGTGACGACTATTGCTGCGGGAGTGGTCAATGCGGGGGCGAAGAACCCGGTGCGCAGGGACCAGAAGAGGTAGCCGGCGACCATGACCACCGCACCGGCCGCGATGTTGATCGTTCCGCTACCGCGCCAGCTGAGTACGACGCCGACCGCGATCATCGCGATCAGTGCGCCGGTACCCAACCCGAGCAGAGCGAAAAGGAAGACGGTATCCATGCGCTACGCCCGCCCGTGTCGAATCGTGGGCCCGGCCATCACGCGAGCGGTGCCGGCGAGAGGTCGAAGTGCTCCTGGGCGAACATCTGCGCGAAGGTCTCCCACTGCAGGCCCACATTGGTTCGCGCCGTGGACATGTCGCGGTAGTAGCGCTGCATGCGCGAGCCGTTGCGGCCGCCTTCGCTGGTTCCCGAGGTGCGGAACAGCAGTTCGACGGCTTCCCAGGCGAGGTTGACGGCGTGGTGGGTGCTGGCGTTGATGTTCATGAGGTCCTCGGGCTCGAACTCGCCGCCGTCCTGCACCGACGACGCGCACAGCTCGGAGTAGTGCTGGCTCATCTTCACGAGGATGTCCTCGGCCGCGCGGATCTTGCCTGCCGCGACGCCCCAGTAGCGCTGGAAGTCCGGGGACGTGAAGCGCGGAAGCGGGTTGGGGCCCATGGTCTTCTTGGTCCGCAGGATGCGCTCGTATTCGTCGAGCGCGGCCCAGGCGCAGCCCACGAGTACCGAGGTGATCTCGAGCTGCAGGTAGCCCATGGGATGGCCTCCGTACATCGGATTGCCGTGCAGCTCGTAGCCGGGGGTCTTCAGGCCGCCACGGAACTGCAGCAGGCTGCCGCGCACCACGTTCTCCTCCGGCACCGCGGTGCCGGCGACGGTGATGCTGTTCGAGCCGCTGCCGCGCATGCCGAACGCGCGCTCTTTCCAATCGTCCTGCAGGATCCAGCCGTTGCGTGGAACGAGAGCCAGTCCCTGGCCGGTCTTCTCGCCGCCCTCGATGAGCCGCACCGCGAGAATGGCGTGGGTCGAGTAGGGCGATCCCGAGCAGTAGTCCCAGGTTCCGTCGACGCTCCATCGACCGTCGTCCTGCAGCGTCGCGGTGCCCATCGGCACGCCGCGCATCGGAGCTGCGAAGTCTCCGCCGGGTCCGATGGCCTCGGATTGCGCCTTCTCGTCGAACAATCCGCCGATCTGCAGTCCGTGACCGGAGGCCAGGCACAGGCACCAGCCCGAACCCGGGCAACCGCGGGCGATTTCGATGATCATTCTGACGAACGAGGTGACGTCGTACTCGAGCCCACCGAATCGCTGCGGGAGCAGCGTGCGGTAGAAGCCGGCCTCCTTGAACAGTTCGTGCGTCTCGGGCGAGTAGGTGCCGCGAGCGTCGGTCGAATCCTGTTCTGCGAGCAAGTGATCACGGAACGAGCGTGCGCGTTCGATGAGTTCTTCCGGACTCGACTCCGAGCTGGAATGTTCGACGGTGTGGTTGGCTACAGCGGTCATGATGGTCTTCTTTCTCGAGAGTGTGGGGGCTGTCGGAGATCGAGGTGTCAGGTGCCCGATGGTTCGAGCCAGTCGGTGAGCGCGGTGTACGAGCCGTTTCCGGTGTATTCGAAGACTCGGGTCTGGGCCCCGCACAGGCCCGGCTCGGCGGTGTTCGCGCCGCAGGCGACGGTGGCGCTACCGAGCAGGAGTGGGCCGGTGAAGGACTTCGCCTGTTCGGCGATCGCCGGCGCAGTTGCTTCGGAACCCCCTGCGGCATTGAGGAATCGGGTTGCGGTGGCCACCAGACCCCAGGCGAGGGCGGCATCGGGAGTGGTCTGGGATGTCTCGGACAGTCCGGCGGTCGTGGAGGCCTCGATGTACGACTGGACGTCGGGCTGGCTCATGTCGGCGACGTTGGTCTGGGTGGAGATCTGCTGCCACTTCGGTGCGTCACCACCGAGCCCCTGCGCCACCTGGTCGGTGAAGCAGAACGAGCCGGCTCCGATGATGGGTGCCGTCACCGCCAGCGTGTCGAGGGCCTTGGCCGCGGCCACGCACGTCGGCGGGGTCGAGACGAGCGGCACGATGGCGTCGGCGTCCGATGCCCCCGAGGCCACTGCTGCCGCGGTGAGGTTGGTGGTCGACGGGTCGAAGCCGACGGCCTTGACCTCGATTCCCACGGAGTCGAGCGCAGTCTGCAGAACCTTTGCACCGTCGGCACTTTGAGCGTTCTGCGGGTAGATCAGTGCGACGGACTTCGCACCGACCACGGTGTCCAGGTAGGTCGTCAGTCCGCGGAAGATCGACGACGGGTTGCCGTTGTAGATGAAGACGTTGTCGCTCTGCGCATCGGTGGAGCTGATGGAGTTGGCCATCAGGATCGGCTTCTGCCCCTTGTTCACCGCCAGGAACGATTGATTGCCGGTGATCGTCGAGCCGAACAGCACGGTCCGGACTTCCGGATCGTTGACCAGCTGCAGGCCGCAACTGTTGCCGTCCTGCTCGTTCTCGACGACGAAGCACGTTTCGAGCTTCAGCGGGTGCCCGTCGATCCCGCCGAGGTTCTCGTTCACGTACTTCACGGCGGCCTCGGCACCGTCGGTTGCGGCCGGGAATCCGAGGGCACCGCCCTGCTGATTGACCCATCCGATGGTGACGGGTTCGAGGCTCTGATCGGCTGCGCCTGCGGTGCCTCCGGTGTACTCGACCAGATCGGTGACAGCCGAGGTATTGGTCTGGTCGGTGGCTACTGCCGCCGAGCCGCCGGTCGCGGTACCGGTCGGTGATGCCGCTTCGGCGGCGCAGCCGGCGAGTACGGCCGACATGGTTGCCGCGACGACCAACAACTTCGCGGACTTCGACCCGGCCCTGGTGGGACGGGAGGGAGTGAGAGACATTGGGGTTCTTCCTTCGAGAGCGCGTGCGGGGTGCTCACGCGGTCTCGTGGACTACTCGCGTGGCCTTCATGGAATGCGATTCCGAGGTACGGAATCGAGACTAGCCATGTGAGGGCCATCACACAACCCTGAATTCCTTCGGGTTTTCTGTGCGTTTCGACCCTCGCCTGAAACTTGATCAGGATGCGTCGGACTGCAGATGCACGTCGAAGAAGGCGAAGACCTTCTTCCAGCCGTCCACTGCCTGTGCCTGCTGGTAATGCGGATGGTCGGTGGCGAAGAACCCATGTCCCGCACCGTCGTAACGATGGAACTCGAATTCTTTGCCGAGCCTGGTCAGCTCACGTTCGATGTCGTCGACCTGCTTCGGATCCGGATTGGTGTCGTCGTTGCCGAAGATCCCCAACAGTGGAGCCGACATGTCCGGGGCGCGATGAATGACTCCCCGCGACGGGGCGTTCGGCTTCGTCGGATCGGGAGCTTGCGGCACGATGCTTCCACCCCAGCAGTCGACGGCGGCGTCCAACGTCGGTACGTCGCATGCCGCGAGGAAGGCCTGCCGTCCGCCGGAGCAGAATCCGATCACCCCGGCCTTGCCGTTGGAGCCGGGCTGCGACTTCACGTAGTCGGTGGCCCCGGCGATGTCGCCCATCACCTGGTCGTTGGGCATTGCTTTTCCCAATCCCTCGGCCCGGGCCGCCGCAGCGACCTCGGCCCAGTGACCGGGACCGCGGCGGTGATAGAGATTCGGCGCGAGCGCCGCGTATCCGCACTCGGCGAACCGTCGGACCACCTCTTTGCACCAGAAGTCGAGCCCGGGTGCGTGGTGCAGCACGACGACGCTGCCCACCGGCTCGGCAGCGGTCGGCCGAGCCGAATAGCCCTCGATGCGGTCGCCGTTGTGGCCGGTGAATGCCACCACCTCGGCGATCATTCCTTCTTTCAACGCTCTTCTCCTCCGCGGTCCGGCCAGGTGTCCTACGCCGCGACCATCTCGTCGAGGCGGTTGCGCAACTCCTCCTCGGACAACGAGAGATCGATGGGCTCACTGAACGGCTGCGGCCACTCGATTCCGGTGTGCCAGTAGACCTCCACCCGGTTGCCCTCGGGGTCACGGAAGTAGCAACCGAGCGCATTGCCGTGGTTGCTGATGTGGTCGATGTCGTACTTGCGCTCCACGATCTGGGCATAGAACGCACGCAGATCGGCCAACGAGTCGACCACGAACGAGAGCTGCTGAGGATCGGTGTGGCGGTCGGGGTTCTTCGCGAGCAGAATCTCGTGATGCTCCTCCGACGGCCGCGAGCTGAGAAAGACGCGTCGTTCGTCGCGGTCGGTGACGGTCATTCCGAGGAATGTCGAGTAGAACTCCATCATGATCTCGGGGTCGGCGACGAACAGTCCGACGTGGCCGAGGCGGGTGACTTTGGGCATGAGAGTGAGCCTTTCGTTGTTGGGGAGTTGCGGTTCGGTGTGGCTGTCAGGCGAAAGAGACGGACCCGGTGACGACGTCCAACAGATGATCGATGTCATCGGGAAGTGCGTCTCCGCGCCACGCGACATGGTGATCGGAGCGGATCAATGTTGCGGTGGCGGAATACAATTCACCGAGATCGGTGAGGTCGGGATCCTCGACGGTGAGGATCTGCAGAGGCACGTTGCGTTCTGCAGCGGCGGCGGTGAGGACGTCGTGGTCGACGTCGCCGAGCACCAGCAGTGTGAAACCGTTCCCCAGGTGGTCGTACAGGGACGAGCCGTCCGCGAGCCAGTGGTGCGGTGCGCGGTTTCCGGGATAGGACGACGGCACGTAGTCCTCGAAAGACGGTGCAGGCTGGTCTGTTCCGTCGCGGTAGATGATGGGCGACGACGAGTAACGGTAGCCGAGTTGGCCGCCCATCCGCTTGAACTGACGGGCCTTCTGAATCGCGATGTCCTCGGCCACCTGGGCGCGGATCGCTTCGCCGACGGGGCCGTCGTCCTCGATACCGTCGCGCACCAATTCGCGCGAACCCACGGCCTGATTGCTCTCACAACCGGCGAGGATGAAGCGTGCTGCTTCACCGCGTTCGATGCTGTAGCTCGGGAGCATGAGGGGACCGCCCCAACCGTCGATCAACGCGGCGAGTTTCCACCCCAGGTCCGCGGCATCACCGATACCGATGTTCATGCCGAAACCGCCCATCGGCGAGACCATGTGCGCGGAGTCGCCGGCCAGCAGTACGCGGCCGAAGTCGAATCGCGGTGCCTGAATCGAATGGGTGATGAAGGTGCCGCCCGCGAGCGGCTCCACCTCGAACTCTTCACCGATTGCACGAAAGAGCATGGCGCGGCACGCTTCCCAATCGTCACCGTCGACATCCTCGGGTACGGGCGAGCAGAAGTATGCCCAGTGATCGGTTCCCGACTGCGGAACCAGACTGTCGCCGGCACGGTCCTCGTTGTAGAACAGCAGCATCGAGGCCATCGGCGTGGCTTTCCACAGCTCGGCCAGTGCCGGAGCCTTGATGTGCCACAGGAAGCTGCGGGCGAGGTTGGGATGACCTTCCATTCGGACATTCAGGCCGTCACGACGGAGCCGGCTGCGACTGCCCTCGGAGACCACCATATACTGCGCCAGGAGTGTCTGTTCGCCGTTCGGGGTTGCAACGGTGAGGGTCACCCCGTGGTCGTTCTGCTCGAATCTCTTCACTTCGTTCTCGAAGCGCAGATCGATCAGCGGAAGCGACTTCACGCGGTCCCGCAGAGTCTTCTCGATCGCCTCGTTCGGTGCCCACTCCGCTACCTCGGATGCGATGGGCAGCCGCTCCGACCACTCGTACGCGCGGGGAAATCGCAACACCTCGTGGCCGGTCAGACGGGTCACGAAGGCGACGTCACGATAGACCAGGGGGCTCACAGGATCGTTGTCGCGCAATGCATCTGCAATGCCCCACCGTCGGAAGTGCTCCATGGAGCGAACGTTGGTCATGTTGGCGCGTGCGACGATCCGTTCCTCCTCCGAACGTTTCTCGAACAGCACGCTCGGGATACCGCGAAGGGCGAGATCGATGGCCAACGCCATCCCCACCGGCCCCGCACCCGAGACTGCGACGGGTACTTCGTTGGAACGAGATGCCACTGTCCACTCCTCTGACTTCCATGAACAATTCCATCTGATGGAATGTATTTCCAAGATAACAGCGGGTTGGAGAAGTGGCAAGCATCACGTTTGGCTACTGACGAGTACTGCGATTGGGAGCTGGGGTGGTGCGGGCGGGGCCTGGGTGTTGTTGGCAGGGCTTGGGTGTTGTTGGCGGACCCCGATCTCGCAAACGCGCGCGCTTTCGTGACCCGCCCCCCGGGCCTGGGTGTCGCCGGCGGACCCCGATCCCGCAAACGCGCGCGCATTCGCCATACGCGCGCAAGTTCGTGACGCGAAACCACTCGCGTTCAGCGAACGCGCACGCGTTTGCGAGGACCGAGGGGCGCCCAGACGAGGCGAAGGTCGACGGTTGCCGTTCAATTCCGTGACAGCGCAATGGCATTCCCCATCGATGTGTACGATCACCGCCATGACTGCCCCACCATTCCCCCGTATGCGGTGGGTGCCCGGCGGCCAGTTTCGGATGGGATCGGACTGGGCCGACTATCCCGAGGAAGCGCCCGTTCACGAGGTGAGTGTCGAGGGGTTCTGGGCAGACGAGACGCCGGTGACCGTCACTCAGTTCAGACGGTTCGTCAAAGCCACCGGGTACGTGACGGTGGCGGAGCGGCCGATGGATCCGGCGGACTATCCGGATGCGGATCCAACGCGTCTGGTGCCGAGTTCGCTGGTGTTCACTCCGACGCAGGGCCCGGTGGATCTGACGAATTGGCAGGGCTGGTGGCGGCTGATTCCAGGTGCGAACTGGGCGCATCCGGAGGGCCCGGGTTCCGGGATCGATGGGCGCGAATTGCATCCGGTCACGCATGTGAGCTGGGAGGACGTGAACGCCTACGCCCAGTGGGCGGGCAAGGATCTACCCACCGAGGCCGAGTGGGAATGCGCGGCTCGCGGCGGGTTGAACGGCGCGGCCTACGCGTGGGGAGACCAACTGGCACCGATGGGTACCCAGTTGGCCAACTACTGGATCGGCGAGTTTCCCTGGCAAAACCTCAAACCGGTCGCCGATCGTAGGACCACGGCCGTGCGTTCGTATCCACCCAACGGCTACGGCTTGTACGACGTCACCGGAAACGTGTGGGAGTGGACGGCGGATTTCTACCGCACCGATCACAGCGAGACCGCCACCCACGCCTGCTGCGGACCCGCGATCGATCCGCGGGTCGCGTCGGCCGCGGGCAGCCGCGATCCCGCCGGGACCATCTCTCGTCGGGTCATCAAGGGCGGGTCCCATCTGTGCGCCGAGAACTATTGCCGCCGTTATCGTCCCGCTGCTCGACAAGCGCAACCCGTCGACTCCGGTATGTCCCACATCGGGTTTCGCTGCATCGTCAGAGGCTCTGCACCGACTCGCTGAGCCGGAACGAGCGTCAGTCGGACTGAACACGACTCCGCGGCGGCCCGGCAGGCCCGCTCCTTCCGCCCTCGTGCAGAGCGACCACAGTCCACCCCGCACCCACCATGGACAGGACCAATACAGCTCCAATTGCGATCATGTGACCACAATGGACTGCTTTCACTCCAAATTTTGCAGTCCAGTGTGCGAGAGTGGCATGCATGGACTCGTTCGACGCCTCCGCCATCACGGCCCCGGATCTGGCCGCACGGATCGACCCATCGACGTTGCGAAACCGATCCGGTGGTCCGCTCTACCTCGAGATCGCCGACGAGTTGCGGCGACTGATCGAGAACGGTGAGGTGTCGGCGCATACGCGTCTGCCTGCCGAGCGGGCGTTGTCGATCAGCTTGGACGTCAGTCGGGTGACGGTCGCATCGGCGTACGGGCATCTGCGCGAGGGTGGGTGGATCAGCGCTCAGCGAGGTTCGGGTACCTACGTGTCGCCGACGGGGTCTTTGCCGTCGTGGGGTTCGCTGGCCGGCGACCGAGAGACTGCGAATCTGGAATTCGTCAACGCCTCCCCGTCGGCATCGCCGCTGTTGTCCGACGCGTACGGTGTTGCGGCAGAGAAGATTCGAGTCCGTTTCAACTTGGGCGGGTACGCTCCGTCCGGTCTGTTCGAGCTCCGAGAGTCCATCGCCGCGTACTACCGAGGGCGGGGAGTGCCGACCACCGCCGACAACATCCTCGTCACCTCCGGTGCCACCGACGCCATCCACGCTGTGTTGGCGACGTTCACCGAGCCCGGGGCCCGCGTATTGGTGGAGCACCCGACATATCCGGGTGTCGTCGAACTCGTCAACTCCCTCGGCGGTCGTTGCATCCCGGTGCCCATCGATCCCGACAACACCGACGAGTTCGTGGCTGCGGCAGACAGGTCCGCGCGGCAGAGTGCACCCACTTTGGCGTACTTCATGCCCGACTTCTCCAATCCGTCGGGTGCGCGACTCCCCCTGAGCACCCGCCGACAGCTGTCCGCCACCATGCACCGCCACGGCGTACTGACCATCGTCGACGAGGTAGCGGCCGATCTGTCTCTCGACGGTTCACCTGATATCGAACCCTTCGGAGCCGCCACTCCGGACGTGGCTACGGTGACCGTCGGGTCGACGAGCAAGACGGTGTGGGGCGGGCTGCGAGTCGGGTGGGTTCGCGCCGAAGCCGGCCTGTTGGCGAGAGTCGCCGCAACCTATGCGCAACGCCAACTTTCGGTCTCGATCATCGATCAACTGGCGGCAGTCGAGTTGTTGGGTAAGTACGACGAGGTACGACGAGTCCGCGCGGAGGCGTCGAGAACGGCCCGCGATCACACCATCGCACTGATACGTGATCATCTGCCGGGCTGGCACTTTCGAGTTCCCGACGGCGGTCTGGCACTGTGGTGTTCCCTACCCGACGGCATCCGATCCAGCCATCTCGTCGCCGACGCCCAGTCGCAGGGACTGCTGCTGGCACCGGGACTCAGATTCGGAACGGGATACGCCTTCGACGATCGTCAGCGCATTCCGTTCACCCGCTCACTGTCCGACATCACCTCGGCGATCGAGATCCTCGCTCGCCTGTCGTCGGAGAACATCCCGACGCCGGCCGCCGCGTCGAGCACGCCTGCTGCGGTGGTGTGAGCCCCGACGGCCATCGCAAACGCGCGCGCGTTCGCGAGACGCTCGCGAATTGGTCAGCTGGTCGCTAGCGGAATCGCGCGCACCTGGCGAATGCGCACGCGTTTGCAACGTCGCAGGGCCGGCAGCACTCAGGGCCGGAGGGACTGGACGATTGCCGTGATACGCCGCTCGCGAGTGTCGTCGCGTTTCGCGTCGGCGACGGACCTTGCGTGTTCCTTTCGCGTCGACGGTGCCAGCGCATCGAACGCTGCTCGGACAGCCGGATCCGCGTCCAAGGCTGTCGCCAGCGCCGGCGGAACCTCGATCACCTGCGGTTGGTCGTCCAGCTCGATGGTCACGTCGACGGTGTCGCCGGCCTCGACGCCGAGTGTGGCGCGAACGCTCTTGTTGAGTCCGAGCAGATTTTCGCCACCCATTCGGCCGATGCGACCACGCACCGTCTGACCACCGATCGTGAACCGAACTGGTGGCGTTCTGGTGGAACCGAGGGACGCGACCTGCTCGTCAGTGAGCACAATGGCCGCTGCCGGGCCTCGTGATTCGAGAACCGTGGACATCCGCAGAACCGTCGCTGCCATGCGGACAGGCTATCGGTCACAGGTGCGCTCAGTGTCCACAATTCGCGTCGAGAGGCGGGATTCCGTCGTCGGCCTCGAACAGTGGACAGCCAGCGCACCTGGCCGACAGTAATCAGGCTTCGGCTTCCACGATTCGCTTGATTGCGGCCAGCGTGCGAGGGATGCCGTCGAGTGCCGCCTGGCTACGAGTGTCGATTTCCTTCTCCGCGTCCTCGCCGAACTTGCTGTGGAAGAAGGCGATGCCATCGGGCAGGAAGTTCCAGTTCTCGGTCAGTCGTGTTCCGCCATCGACCGTTTCGAGGGTGTAGCCCCAGCGAACGAAGTTGTCGCCCACCACCCACGCGAACTCGCGACCAGGGTCGGCGGCGGCAACCGTCGACACGGTCTCCCACGTGCGACCCGGCACCACGTTGCGGCCGGTGAACGTCGATCCGACGCCACCGCCGTCGGCCTCGTTCCACCAGCATTCCTGGCAGATCGGGCTCCATTCGCCTGTTCGGGTGATGTCGGAGACAACGGCGTACACGTCTTCGACAGACGCAGCGACGACGACGGATTCGGAAAACTCGAGTGCAGTCATCTCTCCATTGTCCATCTGGCACCCGCGAAGCTGTGAGCAGACCCGCTGCCTACAGCAGAACTATTGGCATGCAATCGAATTGGGACTCACACTCGAACCATGAGCGAAACGCCACGAATGTTCCCGCCCGAACTCCGCAACCAACTCCTTCGTCATCGAGTCCTGGTGCTCGACGGCCCCCTCGACGACGACAACGGCACGGTCCTCACCACCCATTTGTTGACATTGGCCGCCGACAACTCCTCGGCCGACATCGCCCTGTGGATTCACTCCCCCGGCGGATCGGTTCCCGCGATGCTCGCCATCCGCGATGTGATGCGGCTGGTGCCATGCGACGTGTCGACGCTTGCACTCGGGTTGGCCTGCAGCGCCGGTCAATTCCTGTTGTCCTCCGGTACGCGCGGCAAGCGGTATGCCCTGCCGCATTCGCGAATACTGATGCATCAGGGATCGGCCGGGATCGGTGGATCGGCCGTCGAAGTGGAAGTACAGGCCAACGATCTGCGTCATACCCGAGATACGGTGCTCGGGCTCATTGCCGACGACACCGGACAAACACGCGAGCAGATCTTCGACGACTCTCTGCACGACCGTTGGTTCACCGCGGAAGCAGCTCGCCAGTACGGGTTCGTCGACGCGATCGTGGACTCGTTCGATCAGGTCATGCCCGCGCGACGGGCGTCGTTCGGAATGGAGTTGGCCCGATGAGCACGTACACCATTCCCAATGTCATCACCCGAGATTCGCGGGGCGAACGCGTCGTCGACGTCTATTCGCATCTGCTCAGTGAGCGCATCGTCTATCTCGGTACCGGTATCGACGCAGGGGTCGCGAATGCGATGATTGCGCAGCTGCTGCATCTGGAGGCCGATTCCCCCGACCAGGAAATCTCGATGTACATCAACTGCGAGGGCGGCGACACCGCCGCCATGCTCGCGATCTACGACACGATGCAATTCATCGGATCACCCATTGCCACAACATGTGTGGGCCAGGCCGTTGCGGCAGGAGCCGTGCTGCTCGCAGCGGGAGCGCCGGGGCGTCGTTCGGCGCTGACTCACAGCCGGGTGGTGTTGCATCAGCCTGCGGCGCAGGGCCGCGGCACCATCCCGGACCTCATTTTGGCCGCTGACGAAGTCGTCCGAGTGCGAGCCGAGATGGAGGCAATTCTGGCGGCACACACCGGACGCGAGGTGGACACGCTTCGACACGACACCGACCGAGATCTGGTGTTGACGGCACCAGCTGCTTTGGAATACGGCGTCGTCGATCAGGTTCTCGCGGGGCGTCAGGCGGCCATCAACGTCGCATCGCCGCGCGAGAGGTCGTGATGCGCAAGGCGTGAAATTTCGGCCATCGACGTGCCCAATGCGCCGACGACGGCCGCGAGGATTTCGCTCGACGGATCCTTGCGGCCGCGTTCGAGCTCCGACAAGTACTGCGGCGCAATGCCTGCGCGCGCGGCGGTGTCGGCGAGAGTGTCTCCGCGGGCGTGTCTGCGCTCGCGTAGTCGTCTGCCGACCACCTCGCGCCACAGGGGTTCCACCGCGCGCGCTGCTCGACGCTCATCGATTCGTATGACCTGGCCCATGATCGGAGCCTAGGCCTCCTGTCCGTGATGGGTCGCAAATTCTGCTTAGAGCAGAGAGCTCGGTTTCACGAATGTCCTCGCATAGCGTTTCTGCCAGGGCGTTTCGACAGCGCGGTGCGAGTAATTGCACCGGACATAGTCGATTGCAACACTGCCCGGCATACCGTCGAGCGCAACCAGGCAGGCCAGTGCGGTGCCCGTTCGCCCCACACCGCCGGTACACGCAATCTCGACTCTCTCGGTTGCGCAGCGGCGCAATACATCTCGTAGTCCGACCTCGAGCTCAGTCGAGTCGGACGGCAGCCAGAGGTCGG
Organism: Rhodococcus cercidiphylli; assembly: GCF_033042225.1. Classification (NCBI taxonomy): domain Bacteria; kingdom Bacillati; phylum Actinomycetota; class Actinomycetes; order Mycobacteriales; family Nocardiaceae; genus Rhodococcus; species Rhodococcus cercidiphylli. The sequence goes on along the minus strand of NZ_JAWLKE010000003.1, from coordinate 39,508 downwards.
GCCAGCGAACCCATCGACTGTCCCACGAGAACTCGCCCGGATCCTTGCCCTGCAGGTAGACCCCGAAGCTCGGCAACGGACCGTCATGCATCGGAACACGCAAGGCGCGTCCACGAACGAGACTGCCCGACGGCAACTGCAGCACGCCCGGACTGTGTAAGTCCCACATTCGAGGCGTCCTTTCCTTGTCGTTCGCGACACCTGTTTCTGTCCAGCACCGATATTGTGCCCCCATGCGCTCAGTTGTTCTTGCCTTCGCCGCACTGGGGTTCACGGTGGGTCTGCTTGCGTCCGTGTCGGGATGGGCCGACACCCTGTACGTGGAACCCGGCCAGAGGAGCCGCGCCTACGCAACCACCGCCGATGTTGCCCTGCAGGTTCGAGTCGGCCTCTTCCTCGAGTGGTGGACAAAAGTGCAACCCATAATCGGTGCCGTTGTCGGTGCCGCCGTCGGATTCACGCTCCACTGCAGAGGCTTTCGCCTTCTGCGCGTCGGAAAGACATGATGGCTCTACTCGACACCAGGCTTCGTCCACTCGATTGTGTGTCGAAACCCTAGGCGGTGTCGCATCTTCTTACCCGGTAGCCACTTTTCGGCCATGTCTCCGATGTCGTCGAAGCTCAGCACCGGATCCTTGACCGGGAACGGTGGCGACGGTGCTGTCACCGGACTCGGCCACGGGTGGTGCAGAAATCCGATGAAGGGGTTGGTAACGATGGAGACCGAATCCCACAGCAGATCTCGCACGCTGGTCGGTGGAGAAAGCCCGACGATGAGCACTCGCCCGCCCGGCGTAAGAATCCGCCCGACATGACGCAAGGCGTCGTCGATGTCGAGATGATGCAGGACGGCGACCATGGTCACGAGATCGATCGAATCGTCTGCCCACGAATCCAGTTGACGATCCGTGATCGATACGTTGTCGACGTCGCCAGACGTGGCCACTGCGATTCGGCGCATCTCATAATCGGCATCGGCCCCGACGACATGCTCGAAATGAGGAGCCAAGGCTCGCACCAGGCCACCCCGTCCACAGCCCATGTCGAGTGCGCGGCCACGCCGGTGCGGCAGATTCGCCAGAATCCAGCTGTGGAAGTAGTCGTTGTGACTCCATGGGTGTCGCTCGTTCAGCTCACGAAGCCACTGGGCCCCTCGGCCTCCGATGAGGGACGTTCCCATTCGTCTCAGCACCACGGAACCCAGTATCCACGAGACGCACCTCGGACGGCTCGACGAACGATGTCAACGAGTCAGCCCCACGATCGTCGGCTTTTCGGAAGTTCTCGGACAAGCATTCCTAGCCACGCATCCAACGCTTCAGCGGTGACCGACGGTGCTTCGAGCGGAGTCAGATGACCCACACCAGGAACAGTAATCACAGACGATTCCCCCGGCAGTAATTGCCGCAGTCGAAACGCCTGTTCGACGGGAATCCAGGGGTCCTGTTCGCCCCATCCGATCGTAGTGTTGCAGCGGACTCGGGGAAGGGCATCGACGATGGGCCGCGTGTGTCCGGGGCGCAGTTCGGCGATCTGTCGGTAGAACGCAGGCTGGCCCTCGTCGGATAACCAGGGTTCGGTCAACATCGCCACGATGTCTGCGTCCAGCCGCTGATGTGCCGCTCCCGCAATGTATTCGGTAACCAGTGCCGAGTGCAGGCGTGCAGGCAACGCAGCGAAGACCTCGGCGTTGTCGGCGACGAGTCGGAAGAACTCGGATCCCCAGGGGTTGAGCGTCACCACGTCCCACAGGTACAGGCCGCCGAAATCGCAGCCGTGAAGTAGATGGGCTCCCAGGGCGACTGCACCGCCGATGTCGTGAGCGACGACGAAGGGCCTAGTCAACTGCCAGTGGTCGAGCAACAGTGCGAAGCGCAGCATCTGGGTGGGCAGGTCAGTCCGGATATCCGGTCCCTGTGCGGACCGTCCGTATCCGGGCATGTCCCAGAGGTAGACACGATGGCCAGCGCTGAGGTGGCGCGCGGCGTGCCCCCAGACCTGAGCCGACCAGGGAGTTCCATGGCAGAACACCACATCAGCGGACGGTTCCGCTCTGTCGGGTGCCATCTCGTAGGTCGCTACCGAATCGCCACCCACGGACACGAAGATGGGCTCTGGTAGATCGAATCTGTCGATCGTCATGGGGACGAACGTAATAGTTCAGGTCGACCTGAAGTCAATGTGAGACCATCGGCAAGTGAAGATCGGAGAGGCTGCGCGCGAACTCGACGTTCCGACCCACGTCCTGAGACATTGGGAGGACGTCGGTGTGGTTGTGCCCGAACGCCTCTCGTCGGGTCACCGCGATTACAGCGAGGAACACCTGCGTCGACTGCGGGTACTGAGGGCCTGTCAGGACGTGGGAATCAGCTTGGCCGACATTCGCCTGATACTTCATCGAGACGAACCCGAACGAACCGAAGTCATCGCAGACCATCTGGCCCGAGTCCGACGGCAGCAAACTCGACTCGCCAGTGCCGAGCGCTTTCTCGCGCACGTCGTCGCGTGCACACACGATCTGCTCACCCGATGCGCGCAGTGCAGCGAGTACTCCGCTACGCAGGCTGGGCCGACTTCCCAAGAAGTACGCTGAGTTTGCAGAGGCTCTCGCCACCCTCATTCAGGCGCGGACGAGTGCAGCGAGTTCACGAAGGTACGCTCCCGGCGTAATTCCGGCGACGCCCCGAAAGTCGTTGATCATGTGAGCTTGATCGACGTAGCCCAGGTCGGCAGCAATACGGGCAGCATCGGCTGCGGGGAGCGACAAACGTTGCAACACTGCTTGTAGTCGAACCCGTCGGGCGACTGCTTTTGGGCCCATCCCGAGTGACGATCGCAGCGCCCTCTGCACGGCACGTTCACTGACCCCAAGCATTCCTGCCACCGATTGCCCGGGTTTTCTGCCGATGCCCCGAGATAGAGCATCGACTGCGGCGTTTGCGAGAAGGTGTTCGGCAGTCGGTGGTCGTTTCTCCAGCATCTCAGTGATGACCGAATCTGCGCGTAGAGCATGGTCGGCAGCCGAATCTGGCCCGGAGACGCTATTGAGCATGTCGAAGAGAAGTTGGTCGGTCTCTTCGTTGATCGGTTGCGCCGCCGAAAGTCTCGTGGGATCGAGGTCGGACACGACCGCCAGTCCAGCTGGACGCAGTCGGACGGCGAACACGAAGCCTCGACCTCCGATCGTCCGGGACCACGCCCTGCGTTGAACATTGGTGATCATGAAGGGCGCGGGCACTGCACCGGTCTCCACACTGACCGTGACTGCCGGAAACTCGAGGACTCGCTGTTCGACGGTTTCGTCCGTAGTCAATGCCCATCGCACACTCCAGTACGCGTCGACAACATCTCGAATCGCTGCAGCCGGTTCGTGCCAGGTTGCGTCGAAGCGACGAAGAAGCGCCGGAGCCATGACGCCGGAGCGTTCGTGAACGTCGATGGGCTTGGACGCGACCCGCCTTTCTCCCATGTCGCAATTCTGCAATACACCGAGCCTCGAGTCTCGCAACGATCACGTCATGACCAACGATTATTGGATCTTTGTCCGCCAAGCCGCCCCTGCATCGTCTGTCCTGATCGGAACGGTTTCGCCCATGTTGGTCGGTGAACGTGCAGAGCCGCGGCGTAGACATTCGGGCGTCGACCACACCCTGTGGACGCAACCGGGCCGAAGGGGAGTGTCGTGAACTGGTTGGGAGTAGCCGTGGCAGCGGTTGCGTACTACGCCCTCGGCGCGCTGTGGTTCGGCCCCTTGTTCGGGCGCGCGTGGGATCGTTCGATCGGGCATGATCGGGCGCAGACGGGAAACCGATTCCCTTTGTCCTACTATGCGGTTCCGCTCTGCTGCTCGGCGGCGACGACCATCGTGATCGCTCTAATTCTCGACGTCATCGACTCGGACGCCGCGGTATCGGGCGTGCTCGTCGGACTGGGTGTCGGGTTGGGCTCCGCCGCAGCATCATTGACCAACGCGCTGACGCCTCATACTCCACAGCCATTTGTATTCGGAGCTGTCACCGCGAGCTACCACCTCACGGGAGCAGCAGTAGCGGGCGCGGTCCTCGGAGTAGTCCCGTGACGTTCAGTCAGTGCCGAATCGAATCGTCTCTCTTCCGCCGGGCAAACAACCTTGCACATGCTCAGATCGTGTGATGCAGTGGCGTCGTGACCCGGCCCGCACCCTTCTCGACGGTGGGTCCGTCCACTCGTGAATGGGTGTGTCGACACCTGCATGCCGGTGAACGAATGATCGAAGTCGAACCTCTGTCCGGCGGAATCACCGCCGACACCCGCAAGTTGACCGTCTGGAACACACATGGATTCAGTCGGCACCTGGTGTTGCGCAGCTACGCCACCCCCGCCAGTTTGCGATACGCCGAGGATTGGCTGAGCCGAGAGAGCAACGCTCTGACAATGCTCTCCGGGTCCGGCGTGCCGACTCCAGAACTGGTGGGAGTCGATCCGGGTGCTGAGCACTGCGAGTATCCCTCGCTCCTGATGACGCACCTGCCGGGTTCGGTGGTTCTCACCGACGAGGGCGTCGACGAGCGGGTCCGCCTCCTTGCCCGGCAACTCGTCCAAATTCATGCAGTGAATGCAGGTACTTCGCCCCGTGAGTTTCAGGCATCGACGACTGCCGATACCGTCGTGGTGCCCGCACGGGCCGACACGAAAATATGGGCCGCCGCACAAGACCTACTTCGCGGGCCTGTGCCGACATACGAGGGCCGATTCCTGCATCGAGACTTCCAACCTGGCAACGTCCTGTTCGACGTATCGCAGAACTCCGCGCCCCGGATCACCGGAGTAATCGACTGGGCGGGTACCTCGCGGGGTCCAACGGACCTCGACGTGGCGCATTGTTCGACCAATCTCGCTCTGCTGCATGGCCCCCAATGGGGTTCGCGGTTCGCCTCTGTCTACGAGGAGGCCGGCGGCGTTCTCACCGAGAGCGGACGAGCACGGCAGTACTGGCGTGTGCGCGATGCGTTGGCATGCTCCGAGGAGGTCCAGATGTGGGCGAGGCCGTGGCGCGAAACAGGCCGCACCGACTTGACGCCGTGCGTTGTGGAGGATCGATTGGACGCGTACATCTCACTGTTGATGGGCGCACGAGTTCACTGAGCTTCCAGCACCTCCTCGAGTCTTTTCAAGTCGTCGGCGACCATGCCGAGATCACGCTCGAATTCGTCGTCGCTCAGTTCGATTTGTCGGACCGTGAACAGAATCTCCGCGCCATTTGGATGACTCAGCACCCTTACGGGATTGTTCACGACGGTCCCCGACGGCAGTGTCACGTCGTGATCGAGGACGCCGAGGTCGTTGTGCGGAACGAAGCGTACGGTCACCTGCCCCATCGGCGAATCGACGAGGAGCCGATCACCGTCGATGGTCACCGGGCTGTTCGCCAGTCCTGCTGCCCATTTGGGCAAGTTCGCAGGATTCGCGGCGAACTCGTACACCTCGTCGGGTGTACGCCTGATAACTCGAGCCACATGTCGACTTGCCACAAACGGTCTTCGGTTCATAGCAGCGACCCTACGTCTGACGGGCCGTAGCCGAACTCGTCGAGAACCGACGGAGCAGCTGCCGGAACCGCAGACGTGGGTCTACGAAAGCTGAGACTTGAACATGTTCAAAGTCAGGTATACGGTCAATTTTGAACACGTTCAGAATTGAGGTGAATCGATGGCTCGCACGTCCGAGACTCGCGACAAGGTGGTCGAGGTAGCACTTCGACTGTTTCGCGAGGAGGGGTTTCAGGCGACCACGATGCGTCGCATCGCCGACGAAGCGGGTGTCTCTCTGGGAAATGCGTACTACTACTTCGCCGGCAAGGACGAGCTGGTCAACGAGTTGTACATGGTGATCCAGCGCGATCATCGCGAGCGTGCACTCCGCGTCCTCGTCGACGGCGGATCACTGTCCGAAAACCTTGCTGCCGTCTTGCATTCCGGGCTGGATGTGATGGAGCCGTATCACGCATTCGGTGGATCCTTTCTGCAATTGGCGCTGCCCACCCGGTCCAGTTCCAGTCCGTTCTCAGAAGAATCGTCCGATGCCAGGTCCATGGCCATCGACCTCATGCGAACCACCTTGGAGACGTCGAAACAGAAGGTTCCCGGTTCCCTGAAAGACGTTCTTCCGCAGCTGCTCTGGATGATCTACATGGGTGTCACCCTCCATTGGGTCACCGACTCCTCGGACAACCAGGCACGCACCCGCACCCTGGTCGACGGGCTCGTACCGGTGGTCGCCAAAGCCGTACGTCTCGCTCGTCTCCCGGTGGCGCGGGGGTTGGTCACCGACGTGGCCGGCCTGTTGAAACGAATGACCTCTCCAGAAGGGTTGGACCAGTGACTGATTCACCATCGACTGTCGTCGTCTGCGGCGCCTCCGGCTACATCGGCCGGTATCTGCGTCGCTCCTACGAAGATCGCGGCATTCGCGTCAGGACCGTCGGGCGCGGAACATTTAGTGATGCAACATGGTCCGATCATCGCGGCCTCGTCGATGTGCTCGATGGTTCCGATCTGGTCGTCAACCTCGCAGGCCGCTCGGTGAGCTGTCGCTACAACAAGGCGAACGCGGACGAGATCATGTCATCGCGCATCCAGACGACGGCCCAACTCGGGCGTGCCTTGGCTCAGGTCCAGAACCCACCCGAGTTGTGGGTCAACGCCAGCACGGGCACCATCTATCGCGATTCGCGCGACAGGCCGATGGACGAACGATCCGGCGACATCGGGTCGGGATTCTCCGTCGAGGTCGCCCGCGCCTGGGAGCGTGAGCTGTTCGACGCCGATGTGGCCATTCGCAAAGTGGCGCTGCGTATGTCGATAGTGCTGGGTGCAGGCGGCGGGGCGATCAACCCGATCATCGACCTGGCCCGAGTGGGACTCGGCGGCACGATGGGCGACGGCGGCCAGATGTTCAGTTGGGTGCACGTCGCCGATGTCGGACGCATCCTCGATCACCTCTACGACAACGCTGGCATCTCCGGCCCCGTCAACGTCGCCACGCCGTTCCCGGTTACCAACGAGGAGCTGATGCAGAAGGTGAGGAACACCCTGGGGCGAAGCCGCGGGTTGCCGACACCGGCATGGCTGCTTCAGTTCGGGGCACGGGTGATTCGCACGGAGGCAGAGTTGGTCTTGAAGAGCCGTTGGGTGGATCCACAAGTATTGAACGGCAGTGGCTTCGAGTTCCGATACCCCGACCTGCAAGAAGCGCTGACCGACATCGCATCCGAGACACCCCGAGGCCTGCTCCCCGTCGCCCTGGGATGACGACGGAGAGCCCTCGGAACTACACGAGCGACGCCGATAGTCCTCCGTCCAGGATGTAGTGGCTTCCGGTGATCCACGACGCCCGGTCGGAGGCGAGGAACAACGTCACCTCCGCGATGTCCTCGGGTGTCCCCAGTCTTCCCTGCTTGGCCTTGACGAGGTCACCGAACGGGATCTGGGTCGCGGCTTCGAAGTCCGGGACCAATCGGTCGACCATTGCCGTGTCGGCGAATCCGGGGCACACCGCATTCACCCTCACTCCCGATGCTCGCATCTCGATGGCGGCGACGCGGGTGAGCTGGATGACTGCAGCCTTTGTAGCGCAATAGGATCCGAGCAACGCCGTGCCGCCCACACCGGCGAGCGATGCGATGTTGACGATGTTGCCCTTCGACTCCACCAGTGCACCGATCGCGGCTTTCATCACCAGGAACGTACCCTTGACGTTGACGGAGTAGATCTTGTCGAAGCTCTCCGTCGACTGTTGGAGCAGCGGCGACGACACTTCGATTCCCGCGTTGTTGACGACGATGTCGAGACCACCGAGAATCTCGACGGCCTGCGCCACCGCGCTCTGCACCTGACTCTCGTCGGACACATCGCAGTTGGCGATCCCGGCGGCACCGATCTCCTCGGCTGCCTTCGCTGCTGCGCCTTCGTCGATGTCGCTGACGACGACGCGTGCACCGCGCTCGATGAACATCTGGGAGATGGCTTTTCCGATGCCGGCTCCAGATCCGGTGACGAATACTCTCTTGCCCTCGAACTCGGTCATGGTGTGGTTCCCTTCGATAGTGAGTGAGACATGGTGCTGCGTACTTCGGTCTTGAGGATCTTTCCCACTTTCGAGCGGGGAAGATCGGTCCAGATCTGAATCTGTTTGGGTGCCTTCATACTTCCGATTCGTGCCTTCACGTGGGAGATCAGATCCTGGTCGGACGCATCCCGGCCGGGTCGCAGCAGAACTGCCGCGGTGACGCGTTCGCCCCACTTGTCGTCGGGCAGCCCGACGACGGCGCATTCCTTCACCGACGGATGCGACAGCAGAGCCTGTTCGACCTCGGCCGAGTAGACGTTGAACCCGCCCGTGATGATCATGTCCTTGGCGCGGTCGACGACATACAGGTAGCCGTCGTCGTCGAGATAGCCGATGTCACCGGTGTGGTGCCACCCGTACGCCCCCACTTCGGCTGTGGCGTCGGGATTCTCGTGATAGCCCTGCATCACCAGGGGCCCGCGGACAACGATCTCTCCGCGCTCACCACGATCGACCAATGCGCCCTCGTCGTTCATGATCGACACCGCTGTCAGAGGGGTCGGCTTGCCCGCCGAGCTCAGTCGTTCGGTGGCGATCGATCCGTCGCTGTGGAAGTGATCGGCCGGAGCCAGCGTTGCGATCATGTTCGGTGCCTCGGTCTGCCCGAAGAGCTGCCCGAGAACCGGTCCTACTCGGGTCAGTGCCTCTTCCAGCCGAGTCGGCGACATCGGAGCGGCCCCGTACCAGAGGCATCGTAGCGACGTCAGATCCGTGACGTCGAGATCCGGATGATCGAGCACGCCGTAGATCACCGTCGGCGGCAAAAACGCGTGGGTGATCCCGTGTTTCTCTATGAGGGACAGAAACTTTCCGACGTCCGGAGCAGCCATGACGACAACGTGTCCGCCGAGACTGAGGATGGGGAACGTCAGCACGCCCGCGGAGTGGGTCAGCGGCGCGAGAGCCAGGTACCGAGGCCGATCCCCGAAGGGATAGCTCATGAGTGCCGTCGCCGTCGAGGTCATCATGTTCTCCTCGGTCAGCCTCAGCCCCTTTGGTTTTCCGGTCGTACCGCCGGTGCCGGCGATCATGCACAAGCCGTCCGTCGATCGTCGATCTTCGACCGATTCAGAACCATGTTCGACGAGCCAGCTGTCGTACGAGAGTGCTCCCGGTACGTCACCGTCCAGACAGACGAGCCATTCCAGTCGAGGCAGCTGGTCGCGAATGCGACCGACGAGGTCGGCGAAGGCTTTCTGGAAGAACAAGAATCGGCAGCCGAACAGCTCGAAGAGTTGCCGATTCTCGTCGGCTTCGTTGCGTGGATTGATGGGGCACCACACCGCTCCCGCGCGCGAGATCGCGAACACGCACGTCAGCGCGAGCGGGTCGTTGGCGGATAGCACAGCAACCCGGTCACCTGCCTCGATTCCGTTGTGCTGCAACGCAGAGGCGATGGCCACCGTGTCTTCGTACACCTGGCCGTAGTTTCGGGTGGTATCACCGATGGTGAGACAGGGTGCGTCTCGACCCAGTGACACACCCTTGTCGAGGTAATCGGACAGCCGCATCGGCCCTGTCCTCAGCTGTGTGCAGTGACGATGGGTTCGAGCACTAGCCCGAACGCGCGAAGCACGCCGAGCAGTTCTCGATGCCCGAATGCCTGGCAACTCGAGGCGAATCCCACCTTCTTCGGCGGTCCCTGCAGCAGATGCGCCGCTGCGTAGGCGTTGAGCAGCGCGGTCTGCTTGTAGTTGCAGTTGCCGTGGATCACGGTGTGCACGCGACCGAGTGGTCCCGACGCATAGACCGAGTCGAGTGAGGTGTTGATGCGTGGGTTCTCACGCGGGGGTGTCTCGCTGCGCACCGACGACGACACCGTGTCGATGATCTGGTACTTCTCGGCGTCGGACTTGCCTTCCATCTGGGCCATTGCGGCAGAGATGATCTGGGGCACTGCCAGCATCAGCGGCTTGTTGATCACCCCGCCCAGGGCACGTGCGTTCGCGACGCGAGGATCGTTCTTGAACCACACCGGATGGGACGTGCCACCCCAGGGAAGAGCCAGGCCCAGATCGTGTTGGCCGGGCACGACGACCTGCATGACCCCGTCGTCCGGCCATTCGACGTACTCGTTCTGCTCCAGGTAGTAGGCCTTGGAGAACGCGGCATTGGTGAGGATCGTGTTCGTCGACGCGACCGTCGGGTGTCCTTTCCAGAACACTTCGATGTCGAGTGTGTCCAGGCCCGGCGTCTCGAGGCAGATGTTCGCAGCGATCTCGCCGATGCTGTACATCTGGGCCAATCCCGTTGTGAGCACGAGGTTTCGGGCAGCGAATTCCGCGCCGTACTTGGCCTCGGCGTCGATCATCCAGTCCTGCTCACCCGTGGTGTCGGTGTAGTGCGCGCCGATCTCGATGCACGCCTGCGCTACTTCGTGGCCGTATCGCGAGAACGGTCCGACCGTGTTGAGGACGATCTCGGCACCCCGGAATGCTTCCGCGAGGGCCGCCGCGTTGTGTTCCACCTCGACAACGTCGTGTTCGACGGTCTCGATGCCGGGAACCACGTCGATGATGCCTTTGACTCGACCTTCGTCGCGTCCGGCGGCCAGGAACGGAATGTTGTACTCGCGCAGGTATTCACAGATCAGTCGGCCGGTGTATCCCGACGCACCGTAGACGACGACGCGCTTGTCGGTTGGCATGGAAGGTCCTCTCGTGATCGGCCCGTCCGCACGGCGGACCGAGATGGATTGAGACGGCGAGCACCGGAGGGGACGTGGGGAACATCCGCCCTTCTGACGTGTGCTGCGCATCACACTAGGATAGAATTTGTACAGACGTCAAGCTTTTTCTTGACAACTGACCAACATCTGGCCGACACCGACGTTCCCTGATCGGCCGTCGGGCATACACTGAGGTGACGACCACGCGCGGAAAGGACTCGGCACATGACCCAGACCGTTGATCCTCGCGCGCGTATCGAAGAGCGAGCCCGCAACAAGTTCGAGGCCAAGCGCACCGAACTGGCCGAGGCGACGCTGCACACGCTGGCCGAATTGGGTTACGCGCGCACGTCACTGCGGGAGATCGCGCAGAATTCCGAGTACTCACACGGCGTGCTGCACTACTACTTCACCGACAAACTCGACCTCATCACGCACGCCGTTCGCCAGTACGAGGCCATGTGTGTCACTCGCTACGACGAGGTGGTGGCCAACGCCGTCGACGCCACCGGCTTGTACGCGGACTTCGAGGAGAAGTACTTCGCCACTCTGGCCGAGGACGCCGGCATTCATCGACTCTGGTACGACCTGCGTAATCAAGCCCTGTTCGACGGGTCCTTCCGCACCGACGTGCTCGAGATCGAGGCGCGTCGTGAGGACATGATCTGGCGCGTGGTCGCTCGTTACTGCGAACTTCGCGGCTCCACTCCCGCACTCGACAAAGCCTCGGCCTACATCCTCCTCGACGGCATCTTTCAGCGCGCTCTGCTGCATCACCTGGCCGACAACACAGCCGAGATCGCTGCCGCGCGTCGCCAACTGCTTGCTGCGTTCGCATTACTGGACTGCCCGACGCCTCAGTAGGTTCCCGGCCTCAGTAGGTTCCCGGTCGAGTCCCCGTGTAGATGCCTGGAACCCGAAAGCGAAGGGGCGCTTCGTCGTATTCCTCGAGGGCGTGTGCCGTCCATCCGACAATGCGGCGAGTGCGAACAGCATCTCCGGGGTGTCTGCCCTCAGTCCGTAGGCGAGGGTGAACGTGGCGAGAGCGAAGTCCGAGTTCGGAAAGGTATCGAATCTGCTACTCACTTCCTCGATAATGGTGTCCGCTGCAGCGATCACTACGGGGTCCGCACCGTGAGCCGGGTCGCGAAGCAGTCGCAGTAGCTCCTCGGCACGCGGGTCTCGGTCGGTGTAGATGACGTGCCCGAAGCCAGGCACCCGCTCCCCGGACCTCAATTGTGTTGCGAGAGCGCCTATCGGATCGTCGATCGCGGTTGTCAGGAACCGATACACGGGATCGGCAGCGGAGCCGTGCAGCGGGCCGTCGATGCATCCCAGACCCGCCGAGACTGCCGAATACAGATTGGCTCGGGTGCTCGCTGCCACCCGAACTCCGAGCGTCGACGCAGCAAGACCGTGGTCTGCCATCAGGACGAGCGCGGCCTGCAAAACCGCCAGACCGTTCGGATCGGATGAGTCGGACTTGACTGCCGCCCAGACTGATTCGGCAACCGAAAGCTCCGGAGAACCACCACCGAGTGCTGCTGCGACCGTCGCCAGCAGCTGCCCTGCCTCGCGGACAACGGATGTGGACCCGGTGTCGAATCGCATCGGTCGGTAGGTGGAGGCGATGTCGACGGCGATACGGATCCGATCGATGGACCGGCAATCCGGTGACACCAGCGTTGTCGCTTCTCTACATCGTTGCACCACAACGGAGTCCGCGTGGAAGTGGACTTCGTCCAGCAATTCACCCGTCCAGACGAAGTGCGCAACCGACTCGAACGCACGCGAGCTGAGCTCCACCGCATCACGCCCCCGGTAGTACAGATGCCCGTCGTCGATCAGCGTGATCCGAGTCCGAATTCGTTCCACGGCACCGATATCGGTACGCCGAGCGGTGTCGCGTCCGGCGAGAGATTCCACCTCGTCGACGTCGAACACACTCCCCCGTACGCCGGTCAGTCGAGTGCTGGTCAGCAGACCGCGGCTGACGTACGCGTACACCGTTTCCGGCTTGACCCCCAGCCGTGCGGCAGCCTGGGCGGTGGTGAGCATGTTCCGGCCGTCGGCGTGCGTCATGTCCGCCCTTCATATTGATTCGATCAACATTGACAATAATCAACGTTAGCGCGGATCGTAGGGGTTGACCAGCGCAAAGGAGTGCAGCCATGACCGTTCTCGATGCCCCACGGGGGCTCCACAACGTCGTTGTCACCACCACATCGATCGGAGATGTTCGCGGCGACGAAGGTTTCTATCACTACCGCCAGTACTCGGCGATCGACATCGCGCTACACCTGACCTTCGAGGACGCGTGGTTCCTCATGGCCGAAGGACGGCTGCCGGGCGATTCCGAGCGCGCCGAATTCCTGCGTACGGTGGCACCGCTGCGAAGATTGCCGGAGGACGTCGCAGCTGCGGTGAGGACGGTGGCGCAATCGGGTCCCGAGCAACCCCTCTTTGCGCTGCGGACGGTGTTGTCGGGGTTGGCAGGCGCAGTTCCCCTCTACGAGTCGTCGGAATCGGACAAGCGTGCGACCGCGCTACGTCTGTGCGCAATGACGCCGACCATTCTGGCTGCCGTACAAAGGATTCGGGCCGGCAAACAGCCCGTGGAACCGCGCGAGGATCTGACCACCGCGCAGAACTGGTTGTTCATGATCACCGGGCAGGTGCCCGACGCCGCCCACGCCCGAGCGGTCGACCGATACCTCACCGCCACGATCGATCACGGGTTCAACGCGTCGACCTTCACTGCGCGAGTCGTCGCGTCGACAGGTTCGGACATCGCATCCGCAGTGTGTGCAGCCATCGGTGCCTTCGCCGGTCCGTTGCACGGAGGTGCCCCGGATCGTGCTCTCGACGGGCTGGACGAGATTGCCGACGTCGATTCTGCAGACGCGTGGGCGCGAGCGAAAATCTCTGCAGGCGAACGCATCATGGGCTTCGGGCATCCGGTGTACCGAACCGATGATCCCCGATCGGTGATGCTTCGGGAAACGGCGCAGGAGTTGGGCGGGGAGCTCATCGACAAGGCGGTGCAGGTCGAGAAGGTCATCACCGCTGCGCTCGCGGATCTGAAGCCGGACCGCAAGCTGTACGCCAATGTGGAGTACTACGCCGGCGTCGTGATGGAGCTCTGCGGAATTCCTCGGTCGATGTTCACGCCCACCTTCGCCTGCAGTCGGATGGTCGGGTGGTGTGCCAACATCGTCGAGCAGTCGCATGACAGCAAGATCATTCGCCCGATCGCCCGCTACGACGGCCCAGTGCCTTCGGCAGTGGTGCGGTTGAGTGCCACCCAGGGCACCTGAGCACGCCACTGCGGCGGAGCCGCATCACGGTGTGCCATCATGATCATGCGCCGGTGCGCGCAGCGGCGGTGGGGCTCGCCGTAACCGAACCTCGGTCTTCGGACCGACAACAGTCCCTGTCTCGGCACTCGTATGTCCGGAGATAGGGAGCAGGTTGATGAACAATTTCCACGAGATGCACGGCGCTACCGCCGATGGGTCCCTGCCGGTCGACCCCGACAGCCCGGCCCCTTCCCGCCCAGTGCATGCCCAACCCGCCGCTATTGCGGCCGTAGCCCTCGGCGGCCTGGTAGGTACCGGTGTTCGATACGCGGCCGAGACCGCGTATCCGCCCAACTCGGGTCCGTTCCCTTTCACCACACTCATCATCAACCTCACCGGAGCTTTCGTCCTCGGGATGCTGTTGGAGCGTCTTGCGCTCTCCGGCCCTGACGACGGCTGGCGACGCCGAATCCGATTGTGTATCGGCACCGGGGTACTCGGCTCGTACACCACCTACAGCTCCTTTGCTCTCGAGACCGTGGAACTGCTGCAAAATCATCGGGTGTTGGCGGCCGCGTTGTACATGACCATCAGTGTGGTCGTCGGTACGTTCGCAGCCGGGGCAGGCATAGTTCTCGCGCAACGGTTCGGTGCCCACACGGAGGACAAGCGATGATCGCACTGTGGGTCGTTCTCGCCGGAAGTGCCGGGGCAGTGAGCAGGTTCGTGCTCGACGGCGTCATCCGAACGCGACTGAAGACCGAATTCCCCTACGCCACAGTGCTGATCAATGTCACCGGATCGGCCGTACTCGGCGTCGTGGCGGGGTTGGTGATGTTTCGGTCTGCACCTGAGCAGGTGCAGGCAATTATCGGTGTCGGGTTCTGCGGTGGTTTCACCACTTTCAGCACCGCAAGTGTGGAGACCATCCGCCTGCTCGAACGCCGCCGCTACGGGCTCGCCGCGTCCAACGCTATCGGCACGGCGCTCGCCACCACCGCGGTCGTCGGTGTCGCGATGATCGCGA
Source organism: Rhodococcus cercidiphylli (assembly GCF_033042225.1). NCBI lineage: Bacteria > Bacillati > Actinomycetota > Actinomycetes > Mycobacteriales > Nocardiaceae > Rhodococcus > Rhodococcus cercidiphylli. Next base: position 24,408 of record NZ_JAWLKE010000003.1, on the reverse strand, counting down.
CGGCGTACATCTGATGAGGGCGCATGTTCGTTCTGCAGTGCACGATTCGAGGAGGCAATGATGTCCAGTTCAGACCACCACCGACGCAGCGCGGTAGAGCACATCGACGGACCGGACGGTGGTCCCCAGACCCACAAGTGCCCCCTGGTGGTCGGTTACGACGGCGGCGACATCTCGCATCACGCACTGACGTGGTCGCTGCAGTTCGCATCGGGGATCGGAGGATCGGTGCATGTCGTACACGTGATCGACCTAGCCGACACACCCGTCGACCCCGACTCGGAGACGTACGAAGAGGACACCGAGGCCCAGGCAGGGCGCGAACGTGAACGTGCAACCGAGGCACTCGACCGAGCCGACGTGCCATGGACCTACGATGCGGTCTACGGCACTCCCGGCGGCGCACTGGAGTCTTTCGGACGGAAGTACAACGCGCAGATGATCGTCCTAAGTGCGTCCGGCGGCGGGTTTGTCTCGGTGCTACGCAGATTGGGCGGCGAGTCCGCAGCCGACAATCTTGCTCGACACTGCGGTCGGCCGGTTCTGACAGTGCCCGCTTGATTCAGCTGAACCGTTTCGGCACCTAACTCGACGAGCGCGTCCAGATCGTCGTCCGACCCGTCCTGGACCCGAACGGTGGCCTCGATTCACAGTGCTCTATCCGGACTCGGCACCGGCCTTCTACGTGGTCTTGATCGATTTCCGAGAGCGAGACAGTCGAGTCACTGATGGATCCGGAACCAACCTGAGCGAAGGCCGAATGATCACAGACTCTTGATTTTTGCGAACGGGTAGCTGCCGACGATTACGACGATGAAGACATAGGCCGCCAGACCGAGTAGCTCCCACATCGTTCTTTGGCGATGGAAGTCGGTGAAGATCCAAACAAGTGGAGCCAGCAGCAAAGTAGCGGCAGCGACGCCGCAGACCACGAATATCCTGTTCGCCCGTGCACGCAGGTGCGGCGTGGTCTTCACTCGGTCCGGCACGTCGCGGCCGTAGTAGTCGACGTGGAGCGCCTTTCCTCGAAAGCCAACTGCGGCGCCGTACGCGAACGCGCAAACTCCGACCATCAGTAGCAGCGCAAGTACGGTGTTCACGTATCACTGCGCCGTTGCAGCTCGACGCGACTTGGCCAGCGATCTGTAGTTGCGAATTGTGTTGACGCACAACCATCCGGTCACGATGGGTGCGAAGAAGCCGAGTGCCAGGCCCTCGCCCATCAGCGAAAACACAACGACTGCGAACCCGATCAGCGTGACAGCCACCGAATCGATCTTTCGACCGATAGACGAACCCGAGGTCGCCACGATGCCCGGAAACCGCGGCGAGTCGACAAGAATCCGTATCGCCGCGACGCATGCAACCAGTCCTGCAACGACCATGAACGCGAACACAATCGTTCCACCCCAACCGATCTCGGCCCAGTTCAACCGCGGCTCGAACAACCCGCGAAAGAAAGCCTCGAGTATCGGGACCGACGCGAAGTAACCCAGATACAGCAACACGATGGGTCCTGCCAGACCTGCAGTCGTCCGCCGATTCGCCATACCGAACGGTATCAAACGGCTCGGCTAGAAGCTCGAAAGCAAATCCTCCGTGATGACGACAGTCGCAAATTCCCCGTGCAGGTTTGTTGCCGTCATTGCCGACAAGGTCGCCGCGGGCACCGTGGTTCCGTCGAGTGCGAGGCGATCGAAGGTGTGTGTGGCGTCGATGACGAAGTAGGCGTCGTAGCCCAGGTTTCCGGCCATGCGTGCTGTCGTTTCGCAACAGTGGTTGGTGGTGATCCCGCAGATCACGACCTGGTCGATGCCCTGTGCACGTAGCCAGGCGTCGAGATCCGGCGTGCCGTAGAAGCTCGAATTGACCCGTTTGCTGATCAGCAAATCCGGAGTTCCTTCGATGACGTCTTTGAACGCATGCCCCGCACCGGTCGGAGACAATGGCGACACAGGGTTGTCGGAGTCGTGTCGAACGAACACGATCGGCCATGCCTTGGATCGCCACGAACGAACGAGGGCAGCAATATTGGTTTCGCACGACGGATTGTCCCGCGGGCCCCAGAATTCGGAATCGTCGAATCCAGCCTGCACGTCGACGACGATCAGAGCAGGCCGTTCGAGACGTATCGGCGGTACGTTCATGCTGTTCAGGCTAACCTCCGAAAGCCGTCGAGACCACAATGCCGGGTGGCCCCTTACCCACCCTCGTTCTCGTTCGATCAGCACACGGTAGTGCACTGTGCGGTGTGCGCCGTACTCCGTGAATTGTACTGAGCTGCACTGTGAACGGGTGGATACCCGGGACGCTGCTCACCACGCGGGAGAAGGACCGGAAAACCGCCGGCCGCGGCACGTGCTCGCCTCGAACGAAAACTACCTACTACCCGGCAACCGATTCACTACTCGATCAGGTCGAATTCCCAGTTGATGCGTTGGATCTCCAGATCCACCAGCCGGATCTGTCTGGCGATATCGTCCGCCGTAGAGCGCAATTCGGCAACCGGAAGGGCTGCGACATACACCAACTCCGACCGCAGCTGTCGCGGACCGTACCGACGCTCCTGTTCACGTCCCGACGCGGCGTCCGCTGCTGCGGAGATCGCCTTGTGACGCATACGCAGCACGTCACGGGACGCGAGTGCGTCGGTGAGGGTTCCGTCCCGCATCGTCGCGGCGCTGTTCGTCCGGTTGATCCTGCGAATGAGGATCTCAAGACGATCGAGCACAGTTGTGTACTCCGACAACAGAATTGCCGCATCTTCGGCCGGTGATTCACCGTCCTGATGGCGGGCGTTCGCCAGAATCCGAACCTTCAGATGTTCGGTGCGCTTGATCAGTTCCCCTCGTTCAGCGAGGGCCTCGGCAAGCTTCATGTTCTGCACCTCGGCGTTTCGATACCGACGGTGATGTGACTACGGGCGCTCATGCGCCTTTCGACGTGTCGAATGAGTTCATGGAACAACAAGTACCACAGTCCGCCTGGATACGGAAGAGCCGGTGCCGATGGCGCAGCTATCCGAGATCGAGAAGAAGTCGCTTCAAAAGGCCTGCAAGTTGGCGTCGCTCATCCGGATTCAACGATTTGAGCAGAGCTTCCTCATTGGCTACGTGAGCGGGTAGCGCGGCATCCACTGCAGCGATCCCGGCCTGCGTCAATTGCACTATGACCACCCGACGATTGGTGGGATCGATCTCGCGTTCGACCAATCCCTTGTCGGTCAACCGATTCAAACGGTGCGTAACGGCACCTGACGTCACCATCGCGCTGTCCAGCAACTGCCCGACGGTGAGGCGATGCGGAGACCCGGCGCGCCGGAGCGTTGCGATGAGATCGAATTCGCCTGGTTGCAAACCGAATTCGGCCAGTACAGCCTGCGTGCGCCTGTCCAGGACGGACGCCGCACGGCTGATACGGCCGATGACCTCCATGGGTCCGACATCCACATCGGGCCGCTCGGCCCGCCACTGCTGGACAATCCGGTCCACTGCGTCGAGTGCCTCGTTCGACATCGAGCCAACCACCCTCAATACTTCAGCGCTCAATTGTTTGACATTGTGCCACGCCCGTCATACCGTTCAATGCTAGATAGTTCAACGTTAAGACGTTGACTGACAGCGCCCCAGAGATGAGCTCCCGATGCGACCACCTCGCATGCAGACACACCCAACCGATGCTCGACGCCACCGCGCACCCGACGTCGCCCCCTCGACTCTCGGATTGACGGCCGCTGCCGCACTCGCTCCCATCCTCTGGGGCACGACGTACGTGGTGACCACCGAACTCCTTCCCCCCGATCGCCCGATGACCGCCAGCGTGCTGCGCGCGGTTCCCGCCGGGCTCCTTCTGCTGCTCATCGCTCCGGGCGTCCCCGCAAAGGGATGGCGACTGAAGATCGCGACCCTCGGTGTACTCAACATCGGATTGTTCTTTCCGATGCTGTTCGTGGCGGCCTACCGGCTACCCGGTGGAATTGCCGCCGTCGTGGGGTCCGCGCAGCCGCTTGTGATCGTGGCTGTATCGGCGATCTTCGGTTGGGGGCGAACGCGGCCCATCCAAGTTGGATGGGCTGCAATGGCCGTCGTCGGGGTTGCACTGACAGCGGTGTCCGGAACGATCCGACTCGACGCCATCGGCCTCGCCGCCGCAGTGGTCGGAGCCGTCAGCATGGCAATCGGCGTCGCCCTCACCAAGCGCTGGGGTGTGCCACCCGATACCAGCCCACTCAATTCCACTGCGTGGCAACTGATTGTCGGCGGAGTGGTCATCTCGCCACTGATTCCGATCGTCGACAACGGGCCATGGGCACTGGATGCCGAGGCTGCAATCGGCTATGCATGGCTCGCAGTGGTGGGCGGCGCGTTGGCCTACTCACTGTGGTTTCGCGGTGCCCGCGCTCTCCCCAGTGCCAATGTCACACTCCTCGGCGTGCTGAGTCCGCTCACTGCAGCAGTCATCGGATGGATAGTGCTGGGACAGAGCATGACCGGAGTTCAGTGCGTCGGCTTCGGCATCGCGCTCGTGGGTTCGATAGCCGGACAGTTCGTCACGACACACCCACCGCGATCGGTGGCGTTGAGGTACAGAAAAGTCCCGGGCAGGAGTTCGTGAGAACTCCCGCCCGGGACGATTGCGACGCGTGCTTTAGCGAGACAGAAGTTCGTAGACCAGCACACCGGAGAGCGACAGGATGGAGAGGAATCCGAGGACACCGAGTGCGTTCTTCCACCACGTGTTTCGGAGGTCTCCCATCAGTTGGCGGTTGTTGCTCATGACGTAGAGCAAGAAGCCGAGGAATGGGGCCACCAGCACGGTCAGAGCCTGCGCGACGATGATCAGTTGGATCGGCGACGAGGTGAACATGATCGTGATCGCCAAACCGAACGCCAGGATCGCAGCGCAGGTCACCTTCGCCGTAGGGGTGCCGGGCGATGCTCCCCGGCCCAACGCGTCGGAGAGCATGGTTCCTCCGGCGGTGGCATTGGCCACCATCGAGGAGAAGGCCGCTCCCGACAGTCCGAGGGCGAAGATGGTCGAACCGATCGGTCCTGCAATGGGTTCGAATATTTTCGCCAGTCCGACCAAGCTGGTGGCTTCGGCATTCTGGCTCTCGAGTACCGCAGCGGCCACGACGATGACGAGCGCTGTCATGATGCCGGGGGCGACGATGCCGGGAATCGTGTCGGCAATGGAGGTTTGACGGTATTCGCCTCTGGTCCGGCCCCGTTCGTGGATGCCGTACGAGGTGAAGAACGCTGCGTTGAGTGAGAAGTTGGTGCCGACGAGCGCGACGATGAGCAGCAAGCTTCCCGAAGGGGCGCTGGGCATCACGCCGTCGAGAGCCATGTACCAGTCCGGCTTCGCGATGACCGCGCTGATGATGAAGGCCGCACCGAGGAGTCCGACGATGACGAGCAGCACTCGCTCGACTATGCGATAGACGTTGCGAAACAACAGGATCAGCGCCACGAATGCCGTGCAGGCAATCGTCCAGATCAGTGGGGAGCCGCCGAATACCATCGACAGCCCGAGTCCGGATCCGACGGCATTGCCGACCGAGAAGCACAGGGTGATGATGAAGACCCCGAAGCCGGCAGCGACGCCGACGCGGTGCCCGAGGATGTCTTTGACCGAACTGATCAACGACGTCGTCGTCCGTATTCCCAGACGCACGCTCATATCGGCGTACACGAGCATGAATACCGTCGAGAGCACGACGACCCAGATCAACGCGTAGCCGTACTTGCTACCGGCCTCGACCGCACTCGCCAGGTTGCCGGGGCCGAATTGCCAGGCGCCGGCGATGAAGGCGGGACCCGCCATGGCCAGCGTGCTCAGGACTGTCTTCCATCGACTCGACATGGCAGGCGGTCCATCTGCGGTGATGGTGGACGCGGCTGGTGCCACCGGGGTCGTGCGGGGTTGACTCATGACGAGCCTTTCTGGTGACGCTCCGTACTCGCTACTAGAGGCAGTGTGCCCTCGGCTCGACGCGGTGGGGAGCGGATACGAAAAGTACGAGCGAAGGTCGGTGTGCGGCATCGACGGCCGGACGAAGATGGCCACCGATGCCGACCGAGTGATCTGACGCGGTCTGTCCCTGCGAGGGAACTCAGACCAGCGCGGGTACTACCGAACCGAGGTTCGCGGAATCGAGTGCCGCCGCGATCTCTTCGTGAGCGCCTGCGGCCAGTGGCAGCAGCGGCGAGCGGACGGTGGCGTGCTCGAGGATGCCGCGGTGGACCAGGCCTTCCTTGAGCGCGACAGTCCCCTCCATGTGAGATCCGCGGTGATAGACGTTGGCGGTGACGGGCAGCAGACGGTCGTGGATGGCGCGTGCGGCCGGGTAGTCCTTGGCCTTGCCTGCGGCGATGAGCTCGACGAGGGGTTCTGGAGCCAGGCCGCCGTAGCCGACGAGGAGGCCGTCGACGTCGAACATGGTGTGCAACAGGTATTCGTCGTGGCAGCTGAGGATCTGCAGGTCCGGGTTCTCCTTACGCAGAACCGGGATCTCACGGTCCCAGCGGCGCATGTTCCGAACGCCGTTCTTGGTTGCGAAAACGCCCTCCTGAGCGGCAATTTCGAGCTGGGTGTCGAGGTTGTACGTCGCCTTGGTGACATCCGGGTACTGGAACAGGATCAGCGGCAAGCCCGATCCCTCGTACAGTGCGCGGTACCGATCCTGCGGTGCGCCGTCCTGGTAGCCGAAACGCAGCCAACCGTGCGACGGGTACACCAGTCCGGCGGACGCACCGGCGTCGACCGCGCGCTTGGCTTCTTCGACGGATACGGCCGTTCCTTCCCCGGTGATGCCGGCGATGATCGGAAGCTTTCCCTCGACCGAATCGCGGAAGGCACCGATCACCTTGGCTTGCTCGGCCTGGGTGAGGAATGTGCCTTCACCCGCGTGACCGAGGACGACGAGACTCTTGACGCCGTCGACGCTGCCGAGCCAGGACCCGAGGCGCTGGATCGCGTCGTAGTCGACCTCACCATCGCGAGTGAACGGCGTGATCGGTGCTGGGCTGAGTCCGCGGAGATCGAGTGAATTCATGTTGTCGTCCTTCTCGAGAATCTGATGGGAACGTTGTCGGGAACGTTTGCATTACGCTAAACCGCTCCCCGTGGATGTGTCGACCATCACTTTGGAGATCAGGGGTGACAGGCATCGCACAGCGCACTTGCAAACGTTCCTGGGACGTTTGCATGCGCCGCAGGCTGGCGATCTGTAAGTTCGGCCGTACCAGGAGATTCAACGAACAGTCAGGAACTGCACATGCGTTCCACCCGAAGTGGGCTCTCGACGGAGCGCACGGACGCGGTCACACTGCGTGACGTCGCCAAGGCTGCCGGGGTCAGCATCTCGACCGTCAGCCGTGTTCTCGACGACCGCGTCGCACCGTCCCGATCCGCGACGGCCGTACGGGTGCGCGAGATTGCCGAGCATCTCGGATACCGGCGCAACACGTTCGCGTCGAATCTACGACGCGGTGCCACCGCCACCATCGGAGTCCTGGTGCCACGCCTCTCGGACACCGTGATGGCGCTGATGTTCGAGGCCATCGACCGGGCAGCGGGCAGGGAGGGTTACCACGCCGTCGTCGCGACGAGCGGCGACGATCCCACCGACGAATGGAACGCTGCGCAGTCGCTTCTGGAGCGCAATGTCGATGGGGTCGTTCTCGCCACGAGTCGCACCGACGACCCCCTCCCCAGTCACCTGCGCGAGAACGGAATTCCGCACGTACTGGTGCTGAGAACCGATGGAAAGAGCCCGTCCTCGATCGGCGACGACGAGACCGGTGGATATCTGGCTGTTCGTCACCTCATCGATCTCGGCCACACCGACATCGCAGTGCTGACAGGCCCTCTGTTCACGTCCAGTGCTGTCGGTCGTCTGGCGGGCGCGCACAGGGCATTTGCCGAAGCCGGCCTCCAACCACGCCCGGAGTGGACGATCGAAACCGGCTACGGAATCGAAGCCGGGGCAAGCGCAGGACACGATCTGCTCGACGGCTCAGGCCGTCCCACCGCCGTGTTCGCAGCCAACGACAACCTTGCCCTCGGAGTGTTGTCGGCAGCACATCGACACAATCTGGCTGTCGGAGAAGACCTTTCACTGGTCGGCTACAACGACATCCCGCTCGCGCAACTGTTGCCGGTTCCCCTGACCTCGGTTCGCACCGCATTCGACCAAATCGCCCGAACCGCAATGGAAATACTACTCAACGGCGACGACGGCTCGACTCCGCTGAAAAAGGCACTCCCGACACTGATCCCGCGACAATCATCGAGCCGTGCGGTGAGATGAGTTCATCAGCGGGACTGTGTCGGTTCTGGCTCATCGGTTTTGTCGTCGCCCTCACCGCGTCGTGCAGTTCGTTCGAGCCCGGCGAACGCAGGTCCATGGACGAAGAAGAAGTGTCGCGTGGTCTGCAGGACATAGCTTTCGACGTGCCGAGTGGCTTCGAGTTCGTTCAGGCCTTCACCCACACGGAGTTCGTCGGCCAGCCCGCGTGGCGGGCCCGATTCGACGCGCCGAGCGAGGCCGGCGACGATAAAGCGCTATCGGCGGCAAACCCTTCCTATCCGCCCCTGCAACCGGTGACGTGCGCCGCTGCATCGACGAGCAACTGGTCTGCACTGGGCTTGACCTGCGAACCCGAGATGCTGTCCACCTCGCGTCCTGCGCAGGGGACGGCAGACCCCTGACCGTCCTGCTCACCAGGAACACACGACAGTCGTCGCTGTTCATCTACTCCCAGGGCCACTGACTGTTGCAGCGACGCTATGCGGGCTGAAGCAATTGGAGGCCGAATCGGGTTCAACTGACCGCGCTGAGCGCGGCTAGCTGCACCCGATTTTGCCCAGCAGCGGAGTCCGGCACCTCGCTGACCACATGCTGCCGATCGATAGACCTGGGGACATATCTGTCGAAATCGCGACAGCCCCGCTACGATGCTCGATACATCAGACCGAACGGTCTTGAAAATGGAGGATCACATGCCGTATCTCGGTCTGCTGGTGATGTTGCTGTGGGTGTTCTGTCTGATCGACGTGATCACGGCCGACGATGGTGGAGTGCGATTTCTCCCGAAGATCGTGTGGTTGCTGTTGGTGGTGTTTCTCCCGCTCGCCGGCTCACTGGCATGGTTGTTCGCGGGACGTCCTGTAGGAGGCGGAATCTGGGGAGGTCCCGGTGGCGGCAACCGGCGCGCGAGCAACTCTGCGTTTCCTGAATACGAAACACGCCCCGGCCGTCAGGCTGCCCAGAACCCCGATGCCGATGCAGAATTTCTCCGGCGTTGTCGAGAACGTGCAGAGGAACAACGCCGACTCGAGCGCGAGCGTCGCAAGAGAGATCTCGGGTTCTGATCTGGGCGGGCAAAACTCTCAAACACACAGCTCCACCTCGATTGAATTCGGTGCATCCAGCCGCGCTGAGCGCGGTTCCATGCACTCGATTCGCTAGGGAACCGCTTCGGCACCGTGAACGTCCAAGTGGACATGCTTGATGAATGGCTGGCACAGCACGACGGCGTGATCACTCGCGCGCAGGCGGCACTCTGCGGTCTGAGTGGCGACGCTGTGGATCGCTCGGTTCGCGCGGGTGCGTGGCGAACAATTCATCGCGGGGTGTACTTCGTCGTCGACCGCCCATTCACTGCGGATGCACGCATTCGATGCGCCGTGTGGGGTGCGGGATCGAACGCTGCGCTCAGCGGGGAAGCCGCGGCCTTCTGGCACGGGGTGATCTCCGTAGCGCCGAGCATCATCGAGGTCACCACCCCACGCAGGGGGCGAAGCCGCGCCGAGGGCTGCCGACTACGCCGCCGCGACATTCACAACAAGGACATCGTCGAGCGGCGCGGGCTTCGCGTCACGTCTCTCGAACTCACCGTTCTGGAAGCGTCGATAGGTAAGGCGCACATCATGGATCGGGCACTTCAGCGACACACCGACCTCGAGCGATTGCAGCGGGCAGATGCACGAAACCCAGGTCGCACCGGCGCTCCCGAAGCGAAGCGGCTGCTGAAGGTCGCAGCGAACGGTGCACGCTCCGAGGGCGAGCGTCTCTTGATTCGAGAGTTCCGGGCCCGCAAGATCGGCGGCTGGGTGGTCAACTATCGATGGGGCGGATACGAACTCGACTTCGCGTTCCTCGCCGAGATGGTGGTGATCGAAATCGACGGCTGGGCATTTCACTCCGATCACGACGCCTTCCATCAGGATCGGATCAGGCAGAACGACATCATTCAGAGCTGGACGATCCTTCGCTACACCTGGGTCGACCTGACCGAACGCATGGATCACGTGATCGCCGAAATAGTCGCCACTCTCGATCGAATCCGGTGCAGCCAGCCGCGCTGAGCGCGGTCAGTTGCACCCGATTTCATCGCCGCGAGGACCTGGGCGGACTGTACGACCCATCGAGTCGACTTCTGATGCGTCGGATCGCCTTCCATCCCGCGGGAGTCACCGCGGTGCTGACTATCGCGCCGATCATGACGCCCTGGAACAGGGCAGACCACTGGCCGGGGCTGCCTCCGAACAGCGGCCATTTGTACACGATCGCGAGAACCGCGAGGAACACCAGAGCACGCATACCTGCACCCTCCCACGACACCGTCAGCGCCGCGAACTATCCGGTACCGTGAAGGAAACGGACAAACTGGACCGCACGAGGTCGGAGGCCGAGATGCAGAAGCCATTTCGCGAGTGGGTCATGACCGGGGCACTGAGCAAGAAATGCGGCGCCACCCGGGCCGATTACATCAATGCTCTGGCTCTCGCCCCTGCAGTCGGAATCGGCTTTCTCCTGATGCAGTTGATAGTCGGCTCGGGTTCGACTGCTCTCGATACTGCGGCAGGGTGTCTGGGCGGGGCCATCACGGGCTTGCTGTATCTCTACATCGCGTATCGAGTCGAGTCACGTAAGCACCGCGGGCCCACCCCCGCGCCGCCGCTGGGTGCACGGCCGACACGGCTGTGAGATTCCCCAGCCCCAGCCCGACACGCCGGATCAATGAGACTCTCTTGCACTCCAACCGACTGAAACCCACATTGATCCAGATCTCAGGCGCGCTTGGACGAGTACATTCGCTCGTCTGCGATGCGTAGTAATTCGTCCGGGTCGGTGGTTGGTTCCCAACTCCATCCGACGCTCACCGAGACCGGGACGACGATGCCGTCGATGTCGTAGGGGCCGGCGAGGAGGCCACGAACCCGGTTGGCAAGGCGCTCGACTCCCTCGGCAGATCTGGCGGAGTGCAGCAGGGCTACGAATTCGTCACCGCCGATGCGGCAGGCGATGTCTCGAGTGCGGGTGTTGTCCAGGATGCGACGGCCGATTGCCTGGAGTACCCGGTCCCCCACTGCGTGGCCGAACCTATCGTTGATGGATTTGAAGGAATCGATGTCCACGAAGAGCATTCCGACCGGGCGTTCGCTGACCGATTCCTTCAGCGCATCCAGCTCGGCCATCAATCGTCGTCGATTACCCAACGCCGTCAGGTCGTCGATCAGCACCTGGCGTTCGAGCGACGCCTCGGCAGCTTTGCGAGCGGTGATGTCCTGGATCTGCGCGATGATGACGTCGCCGGATTCGTCGTCGCGCACCACGGTCGCGTTTCGCTGCACCCAGATGGTGGCTCCGTCCTTGCGGATGTATCGCTTCTCCGACGCCACGTTCGTCAGAGTCCCGTCGGCCAGTCCCTTGAGGTGTTCGTCGGCGAGGGGAATGTCGTCGGGATGGGTGATGTCACGAAAGGTTTTCTGCCGCAATTCTTCTGCGGTGTAGCCGAGTAGTTCGCACAGGGCCTTGTTCACCTGGAGCCATCGTCCGTCACGGGTCATCACTGCTTTGCCGATCGGGGCGTTCTCCATGACGTTCTGGAACAGCCGGATCGCGCGATCGCGCTCGCGTTCGACCTCGGCGCGTGCGCTGACATCGACGACCAACGCGGTGAACCCGACAACGACACCGTCGACGATATCGGGCACATAGGTTGCCTGAGTGACGCGCACGGCACCGTTGACGTCGATGAGGGTCCGGTCGAACTGCTGTTGCTCGCCGGCGAGGACGCCCGTGATGTACGGCTCGTTCAACTGAAAGAGCGCCTCGCCGAGCAGTTCGCTGAGGTGCTTACCGACCAAATCCCGAGGTTCGATACCGAAGTAATCCGCGTACACCTGGTTGGCGTACACATTCCGCAGCGAGCTGTCCCAGTAGCCGATCATCGAAGGCAACTGATCGACGGCGCGACGCATGACCTCGCTCGATGCGTTTCGCGTACCGGTCATGGACCACCTCGTTTGTGACGCCGACCGCGCAACGCTACCCAAAGATTCCCTGTCGTGCCTGCGGGAACTCGGAATCGGCAAAAACATATGAGTGCGCAAGTGCGCACACATGTGTACCTTGAATCCCATGCTGCGCCGAAACATCGCCTTCCGACGCCTGTTCACCGCGCAGGTCGTCGCGTTGCTGGGCACCGGTCTGTTGACGGTGGCACTGGGGCTGCTCGCCTACGACATCGCCGGCAGTGCCGCCGGTGCGGTCCTCGGCACCGCTCTCGCGATCAAGATGATCGCGTATGTGTTTGTCGCTCCGATTGTTTCGTCACTGACCAACGCGCTCCCGAGCAAGCTCGTGCTCGTCACCGCCGACGCCGTCAGGGCGCTCACCGCGCTGGCGCTGCCCTTCGTCGATCAGGTGTGGCAGGTATACGTGCTGATCTTCGTTCTGCAGGCGGCGTCGGCCACGTTCACTCCCACCTTTCAGGCGGTCATTCCGTCCGTGGTGCCCGACTCGCAGCAGTACACCCGCGCGTTGACGCTCTCACGCCTCGCCTACGACCTCGAGTCACTGGTCAGTCCACTCATCGCCGCAGCACTGTTGACGGTCATCGGCTTTCACACGCTGTTCGTCGGCACGGCGCTGGGGTTCGTCGTCTCCGCGATGATGGTGGTGGGCACGGTGCTGCCGAAACGCACTGCGCCCAAACACAACAGGCCGACAACAGGCATCACGACGTTCGTCAGAAATCCCGAACTGCAGGGGCTGCTCGCCCTGAACACGGTGGTTGCTGCGGCGACAGCTCTCGTGATGGTCAATTCCGTGGTCTACGTTCGCGATCTGTTCGGCGGCTCGAGCAGCCAGCTGGCCATCGCTCTCGGCTTCTACGGCGGCGGTTCGATGCTCGCTGCACTGCTCATCCCGCGGGCGCTGAGATCCACGAACGACCACACCCTCATGCTCACCGGGGCCGCAACGGCCGTCGTGGGAACCGCAGCAGCAACAGCAGTTGCAACCCTGAACGGTGGGTCGGCAGCCTGGATCGCGCTGGCCACGACGTGGGCGCTGCTGGGCGTCGGGACGTCGATGATCAACACGCCGTCGGCGAGGATTCTGCGTCGTGAATCCGACGAGAGCACCCGTACATCCATCTTCACGGCGCAGTTCTCGCTCTCGCATGCCGCGTTTCTGCTCACCTATCCGGTTGCGGGATGGGTCGGGGCTCAGTTCGGACTGTTCACCGCGGCGATGGTGCTCACGGGCTTGGCTACACTTGCGACACTGACCGCAGCACGCCTGTGGAGTCGCACCCGAATGTCGGTGGTCGCCTCCGCGTAGGGAGACGACGTTCGATGCCACCGAAGAAGGAACCGCGCATCAGTCTCGACCATGCCGTCGAACCGGACTCCGCGCGCCTGGCCACGGCCAGCGACACCTTCCGGATGCTCTCCGACCCCACCCGACTGCACATCCTCTGGCTACTCGACCGAGGGCCCGCCGACGTCAGCGCATTGACCACGGCCACCGGAACCTCCCGCACCGCCGTCAGCCAGCATCTGGCCAAGCTCCGATTCACCGGACTCGTCGAGACCCGACGCGACGGCCGCAACGTCATCTACCGCCTGGCCGACGGTCACCTCGCCCGTCTCGTGCGTGAAGGCCTCAACTTCGCAGACCACAAGGTCACCGGCGAACCTCCACACGAGTAGCCACAACAAGAAAGCAGTCCATGAAACGCCTGGCCGTGATCGCAGCCGCCATTCTCACCGCGACGGCACTGTCGATCGCTCCGGCAGCTGCGCATGCAACTCTGCAGTCCAGCAACCCTGCCGAGAACTCCGTGCTCGACGCCGCGCCGGACGAGGTGACGCTGACGTTCAATCAGTCCGTGCAGTCGAACTTCGCCACCGTGACTGTCGTCGGATCCGACGGAACGCAATGGGGGGCATCGGATCCCGTCGTCGACGGCAGCACGGTGACAGTGGATCTGGACGGGCTGGGTGCGGCGGGTGAGTACACCATCGGCTACCGAGTGGTCTCCGCCGACGGGCACCCGATCACCGGCAGCATTCCGTTCCAGCTCACCCAAGCGTCCCCGACGTCGGCAGCAACCTCAGCATCCGCAGCCCCTGCCACTACCGAAACAACCCCGACCGCCGCCGAAGACACCCAGGACAGCAGCGGCTTTCCGATCTGGATCATCGCGGTGGTCGTAATCGCGGTCGGCGCAGCCGGCGTTCTGTTCGCGCTTCGTAAACGCAGCAACTGACAGCCTTGCCCAGTGTGGACGTGAGAACATGCAGCATGAGTGACGGTGGCCCGCGCCCGAAGTCCGATGGCCGTAAGCGGCGTTGGGAACAGCACAACACCGATCGTCGACGCCATATCATCGACGCCGCCATGACGGTGCTGGCGCGCGATATCGCTCCTGGTGAGCGGCTCACCACCGCTCAGATTTCCGCCGAGGCCGGGGTACATCGCACCGGTCTGTACCGGCATTTTCGTGATCGCACCGACTTGGACACGGCTATTCAGCGGGCGATCTGCGCGGAGTTGACGGCCACGTTGGTCACCTCGTTCGCGTTGACCGGCACTCCTCGCGATGTGGTCCATCGAGTGGTGAGTACCTACGTGCGGTGGGTGGCGGAGCATCCCGCGTGGACGCGTTTCGTCGAGCAGGACGTCAGTGCCGAGTCGCCTACTCCCCTCGAAGAAACCAACGCCATGCTGGCCGAGCAGTTGGAAGTGAGCGTCGCGGCGTTCCTGTCCCTCGTGCATGCTGACCTGACCACCGACGACTGGTCGCTGGTGCGGCCGTGGGTGGCGGGCCTGGTGTCCGGCTGCATGGGTGCGGTGCGCAGTTGGAGCGGGCAGACCGAAACACGTACCGGGCTCGATCATTTCGCGACATTCTTGGCCGACACCATCTGGCTGCAGGTCAAGGGACTCGGAGCATCCCGCGGCATCGCGATCCCGCAGGTGCCACTCGAGAGCGTCGTCGACGAGACTCAGCCGAAAGACGGCTCACTGCGGTAGCGCGTCCATTGGCGCACATAGTCTACTTTCGTGATATCAAAGTATACTTACGTTCGAAACAGTCGCGTTTTCTGACGATCGGGGGCGACAATGATCTGGTCGCCGCACCGCGTCGAGTCGCGGGCCTGGAAGCCGAGTCGGCGTCAGGGTTCGCGGGCCGATCGCACGCTGCAACACATCGAAGTGTCCATCCCACCCATGATCGGCGAAGCGCAGTGCGATCTCTCCGGCTCGGTTGCTCGGGCTCATGAAGAGGCGGTCATTGCTGTCGTCCGGCTGGAGGCGGGTTTCGGCGAGCACCTGGCACCGTTGTCCGACTTTCTGCTCCGAAGCGAGTCTGTCGCATCGTCGAAAATAGAGCACATCGACGCCGGCTGGCGCGCCTTCGGCAAGGCCTTCGCCGGAGGTAAATCCAACGCCGAGGCGAAATCTCAACTCGCGGCCGTGCATGCTCTGGCGGCGATGGTCGACGCCGCAGGCAGAGGTCCGATCACCGGTGACGACCTCACGACCGCGCACAGACTGTTGATGGCACCGGATTTCTACACCGCGCGCGATTCGGGCACCATTCGCGACGTGCAGAATTGGATCGGCGGCAGCGATTACACCCCGATCGACGCTCTGTACGTCCCGCCTCCGCCGGAGCTCGTCCACGAACTGATGGCGGATCTGCTCACCTTCGCCAACCGAACAGATCTGCCCGTACTTGCTCAGGCTGCGATCGCGCACGCCCAGTTCGAGTCCATCCACCCGTTCACCGACGGCAACGGCCGCATCGGCCGGGCTCTGATCAGCGCGATCCTGCGTCGACGCGGATTGACCGGACGGGTGACAGTCCCCCTGGCATCGGTGATGCTCGCGGACACAGGGCGCTACTTCGACAGGCTGACCGACTACCGCGCCGGTGACGCAGATGGATTCGTGAACTACGTCGCGCAGGCGGCAACCGTGTCCAGCTACGCCGCCCAGGAATCGGCCCAGGCATTGGCCGAACTTCCTGAACACTGGCGCGTCACTGCTCGCCCCCGCGCCAATTCGGCGGACGCGAAGATCATCGACGCCTTGCTCGACACCCCGATCTTGAACGCGGACACGGCCAGTCGGATCACCGGCACCACCGATGCGAGCACCTATCGCGCCCTCGCTCGGCTGACCGAGGCAGGCGTGCTCGAGGTACTGACAGCCAGCAAGCGCAACCAGATATGGGCTGCCACGGCGGTTCTGGCCGAACTCGATGCACTCAGCGTCGCCATTGGAAGACGCTCGGTCCCCCAACGAACAGCTCAGCCGAACGACGGCTCACTGCGGTAGCGCGAGGGGCGGCCGTCGATACCGAGTGCGCGCCATACGCGTCGGGACACGCGGTTCATCAGTCCGAGCTCGCCCGCGAGCATGCGGACGTCACCGAAGGTGTCGCGCAATGCCTTTCGTGAGGAGTCACTGTCCCACCAGACGGCGTCGACAACCTCGTCGGGGATGTCGAGGTCGCGTCGCATCTGCTTGCTCGGTTTCATGATCACGTCGCACAGCAGTCGCATGATGACCGGCATGAGTATCGAGATCGATGCCTTCTCGAAGCGTCCGAGCCGCGGGGCCTTGTGCTCGAGGTACTGATGCGCGAAGCCGATGTGACGGGCTTCCTCGGCGATGTGAATCTGCATCACGCGCTGAACCAAGGGGTGTCCGACGCTACCGGCGCGCAGGACGCCCTTCTGCATGTGGTCGATCGGCTCTTCTCCCGCGAGGACGCCGACGAAGAATCCGAACGGTGTCGATCGAGCGGCGAACACCGTAAGCATCGGTACGACCTTGCGGAACCACGCGGGCCCACCCGGCACGTCGATGCCGATGCGGTTCACCAGTTCCTGGAACATTTGGGTGTGGTGGCACTCTTCGGTGGCTTCGTGCGTCGAGTACCGAAATTCGGGTGAATCGTTGGGCAGCGTGAGGGCGTACTGCATGAGTCCGCTGATGAGGATCTGCTCGAACTGCAGGCCGACCTTGACCATGCTGGCCTGGCGGTACATCCCGATGTGAATCTGCCGGTCCAGGGGAAGCGACTTGTACCAGTCGGTGTGGCCGAGCGGGTCCGCGTCCGGGAGCACCCAGCGTGGATCGTTGGGAACGATCGCATATTCGGGCTCATCCCAGGGGATGTCGAGGAAGGCGTCGAAGTGCTGATGCACCGATGCCGTCGACAGAGCGTGCAGCCTGTCTCGGTAGAGCGTTCGTGCGTCGTCGACTGCAGTCATAGTGATCCTTCCGCCCGCGTCCGTTCAAATCTTTACGCTACACAGCGTCACATATAAATCTAGTTGGTGCAACGCTCCGTCGCAGATACTTGAAGAAATCGATTCGAAACGACGAAACCGGCCGACCGCTGTACGGTCGACCGGCCTCGAATACTCGGGCGCCCCGGGTCGTGAGCAGAAGCTCGTAGCAGGCTACGAAGTTCCAGTCACGTGCGACGACGTCGCTCCATCACCAGTATGGCAACACCATCACGACGAATCCGATGCCGACGACGATTCCGACGATGCCGGTCCCGATGGCAAGCGCCCTGTCGCTGCGATCGGCGGGCGGCCCAGAAAGGTCGGGGCTGCGATCAGCCCACAATGCGGAGGCAACGGCAATCAGTCCCGCCGCGATACCGAGACCCGCAGCCCAGAACGAGACGATCGACAGTGCACCGAACATGACGGCATATTCGGTCACCTGAGCGCGGGTACGAATGCGCCGATTCCACCACTTCGGTGGCATGTCGTCGTCCGAATCACGTGTATCGAAGTGGGGAGAGGTGACGGTCACTGCGGACTCCTTTCGAGTGAGTATGTGCCTCTATTTTGGCACTCGACCGTTGAGAGTGCCAATCCCCTGGACGAGGGTGATCGGCGCGCGCACCCCCGGGTTTCGCAAAGGCGCGCGCGTTTGTCAGACGCGTTCGGATTTGCCCCCGATCCGGGCATAATTCGCGCGCACCTGGCAAAGGCGCGCGCGTTTGCGGAGAGGTCAGCCCCACAGAAACCGTTGCCCCACCGAGGCTTTCGTCGGACCCAGATCGAAGGTCGAGGCGTCGGGCATCAGGTACGGGACGAGTATCCGCATTGCGTACTCACGGTGCTCGAGCAGAACCTCGAGATATGTGCCCGACGCCTCCTCGTCGGTCACGTCGGAGACGATGGCGTACGACCGCAGATCCCCGGCGACGGCTCGCAGATCGTGGACGAGTTGCTCGTGCATCGCAGTGTTCGACGCCCCGCCTCCGTCCGGCTGCAGCGGCGCGAGCACTCGCTGCCCGCCGGACAAATCGTTGACGACAGCGACCGGGTGGAGGCCCCAGTTCTCGGTGATCCGTTCGGCGGCGATGTCGATGCAGACGTCGAGCAGATCGTCGAAATCCTGTTGGCACTCGATGCTCGTCACTTCTCGCCACTTCGTCGTCATCAAGACCCCATCGTCGGCCGGCCATCCCAACCCCTTGGACGGCGCGGGAGCACGAACGGTTCCCGAAAGTCGTACATTCGTACCAGTTTGCTGCCTTCCAGCGACAGTTGAGCAAGAGTCGGCCGAACCGAGCTCCCGGCAGACGCATGTGCCGTTGGGCTCGACCCCACCTCGACTAGACTTTCGGTGCAGGAAAGGGAAGAAAGCGGGTCGTCGCGTCGTGGAGGAACACTGGTACAGGCGCATGTTCGCCTCCAGCCCCGTGGCGCAAGCTGTCTCCGACGCCGATGGGCTCTTCGTCGACGTCAATGCCGCCTATTGCGAACTCGTCGGCTTGACCTCCTCGGAACTGATAGGTCGATCCGCGACGGTGCACACTCACCCGGACGACCTCCCGCTCCACGGCAGCGTCGAGGACCTGATGGCCGCCGGGACGGCCGCGGAAGAATCCGTGAAAGTCGAGGTGAGGTTCGTTCGCCCGAACGACGAGATTCGCTGGGTTCTACTGACTCTGGTTCCTTTCACCGGTCCGGCCGATGCCGAGTGGACGCTCGCTGCCGCTCTCGATATCACCGAACGAAAAGAGGTCGAGGACGGCATCCTGCTTGCGTCCCGAACAGATCAACTGACCGGGGCACTCAACCGTCGCGGCTGGTCGGACTACGCGGTGTCCGTCGTCGACGACCATTCGGTCGACACCGTGGTCGCGGTTCTCGATCTGGACCATTTCAAGCAGTTCAACGACCACTTCGGCCACGCAGCCGGCGACGCGTTGCTCCGCGACTTCGCGTCGACTGCCCGCAACTGCATCGGCGTCGATGGCCTCCTGGCACGATGGGGCGGAGAGGAATTCGTGATCATTCTCCGCAACTGCGATCGTCGCGATGCTCTTCGATCACTCGAGGCTCTTGCAGCCGCCACCATGCCTTCGGGGGTGACGTTCTCGGCCGGATACACGCTCCAGCGACCGAACGAAGGTCTTCGCAACACACTCGACAGAGCTGACGCACTGATGTTTCAGGCGAAGCGCGCCGGCCGCAATCGAATGATCACCGACGCACCTCACTGACACAGTGCGAGCACCGTCGCCGATTTGCTGATACGGCAACAATACTTGCCGCACCTGCGCGCGGGCTGTCATTCTGATATCGGCACACCACCGGGAGAGGACGATCGATGACGCACGCATTCGACAAGGACTACTGGGAGCACCATTGGGATGACAGAACATCCCACACCGTCGCCGCCAATCCGTATCTCGTGGAGGAAACAGCCGGATCGACGCCCGGTACCGCGCTCGACGCAGGATGTGGCACCGGAGCGGAAGCGATCTGGCTCGCCGAGCAGGGCTGGCAGGTCACCGGTGCTGACATCTCCGCAGCCGCCCTCCAGGCCGCCGCGCAGCAGGCGCAGACAGCGGGGGTCGACGTCACCTGGATCGAAGCCGACCTGACGACCTGGAACCCCACCGAGCGTTGGGATCTGGTGATGACCCACTACGCGCATCCGTCGATTCCACAGTTGGAGTTCTATCGACACATCGCGCAGTGGGTCGCGCCGGGCGGTTCACTGCTCATCGTCGGGCATCTGAACGATGGCGCACACCATCATTCACCCGATGGCACACCGCCGCACGAGACCACCGTCACCGCGAAAGACATCACCGCCCTGTTCGACGCCTCCTCGTGGCGCATCGACACCGCACTCGAGCGTTCCAGGACCGTCGGCGGGACGGGTGTGCACTCGAAAACGTTGCGCGATGCGGTGTTTCGGGTCAGTTCACGGGCACCGCGATAGCATCGGCAAGTCCGTCGACGAGTGTCGGCAGGAAGTACGGAATCGACAGTGCCGTCGGGCCCACTGCGGCTCCGGCTTCCTGGCCGACGAATCCGGCGACCGCACCGGCAGCGACGGCCGGAATCTGACGCGACACAGGCGAATCGAGGAACTGCTGCAGAGCGTCCTCGGTGTCGACCTGAGTGAACACGACGTCTGCGTCGATCTTCGAGATGTTCTCCGCCGAGACGGTCGTCGAGTAGGTGGCATCGTCGGTCGCGAGATCGGTCACCGATGCCGGTGAGGCGAAGCCGAGGTTCTCGAGCAGCTCCACTCGCGGGTCCGTCGGCAACAGCAGGTAGTACACGTCGGCAGCCTCGGACACGTATGCGATTGTGCGGCCGTCGAATTCGGGATGCTGCGCGCCTGCGTCCTGCACCTGGCGATCCAGATCGGCAACGAGATCGCGTGCGCGCTCGGGGACTCCGAGAACGTCGCCGGTGGTGGTGATGACGTCGCGCCACGGCGTCGACCACAGCTCCTCGGGCGGGGCGATGACGGGAACTCCGGCCGCGGTCACCGCGTCGTATTCGGCTCGGGTGAGGCCGGAGTGCGGGGCCAACACGACGTCGGGGTCGGTGGCGAGCAGTTTCTCGACGGACAGTGCGTCCGTGACGTTGTCGAGCAGAACCGGTGCCGGGCCGCCCGAGGCCTCGATCGCGTCGGATACCCACGGATAGATCAGATCGTCACCTCCGCCGTATTCGGCCGACGGCATCGCCACCGGGACGACACCCAGTGCGAGCACCGCGTCGGTGGTGCCGAATCCCCATGTCGCGACCCGTTCGGGTACCGCGTCCAGCGTGGTGTCGCCGTACATGTGGTGCACGGTCAGCGGGAACGAGCCGGTGGACGGCGACTCGGTCGGGCTGTCGGTCGAATCGGACGAGCTGCAGCCAACCAGTGCGATGGATGCGGCTGCCACGGCGGTGAACACTGCGGCGAAGCGGAACGTGAGGCGATGAGTCATGACAATCCTGTAGCCCGAGAGGGCATTACCGATAAGGCTAGCCTTAGCTATCTCCCATCGGAAATCCGGGCCACACCGCTCACAGGAACCTTGCAGCGGAGGTTCAGGGTCTTCACCGCAACGTCCCAGAGTATTGGCACTACCGAATCATTCAGTGCCACATCGAAGGAGACCCACGACGATGACCCGCATCCCCGAGCCCACCAACACTTCTGCCGGACCCGCCTACGAGGGCCGGCTACTCGATCGCCCCGCCGAGGAGGTCGTCGACCAGGGCGCGAGGTTCGACATCACCACCCTCGTCACCCGTCGCCGCGTGCTGAGCATCGTCGGCGCAGGGGCCGGCGCGGTGGCGTTGGCTGCCTGCTCGAGCACGTCGAACTCTGGAAGTGCCACCGCCACAACGGCAACCGCGTCGAGCACAGCCACCGCCGCAACCAGCGAGATCCCCGACGAGACCAACGGCCCCTACCCCGCCGACGGCTCGAACGGCGTCAATGTGCTCGAAGAATCGGGAATCGTTCGCCGCGACATCACCTCCAGCCTCGACGGCGGCACCACGGTCGGCGGAGTGCCCCTGTCGCTCGACCTCACCCTCACCGACATGGCGAACGACAATCGCCCCTTCGAGAACGCCGCCGTGTACCTGTGGCAATGCGATGCGGCAGGGCTGTATTCGATGTATTCGGAAGGAGTCGAGGACGAGACGTACCTGCGCGGCATCCAGGCCGCCGACGCCAACGGCACCGTCACCTTCGACACGATCGTCCCCGGTTGCTACAGCGGCCGCTGGACCCACATTCACTTCGAGGTCTATCCCGACGCCGCCTCGGCGACCACAGCGGACAACGCCATCGCCACTTCGCAGATCGCATTCCCTCAGGACATGCTCGACGCGATCTACGAGCTCGACACCTACCCGTCATCGGCGCAGAACCTCGCGCAGCTCGGCAGCATCGACAACGACAACGTGTTCGGCGACGGCTACGAATTGCAGATGGGATCGTTCTCGGGCGACGCCACCGCCGGCTACGTCGGATCGCTGGCCGTCGCCATCGACACCACCACCGAACCCACCGCCGGCGCAGCCCCTTCCGGCGGCGGAGGCGGCCAGTCCCCGATGGGCGGCGGCACTCCCCCGGCCGGTGGCCCACCCGCAGGCACCGCACCCACCAACTGATCACCCCTACCTCACACCACCGAAGGAATCACCATGTTGCACAACCTCACCGGCTGGCATGCCCTCATCGTTCTCGCCATCCTGCTGCTCGTCTTCGGCTCCACCAAGCTCCCGTCACTCGCGAAGGGCGTCGGCCAGTCGATGCGCATCCTGAAAGACGAAGTGCGCGAGGAGAAGAAGCCCACAGCGCGTGACGACACGACCGCTCCGGTGTTCGCCGACGCTGCGTCCACGCCGGTTCCGTACCGACACACCTCGTGAGCACAGCCACCGCCGCGCGGGGAGTGATGCCGCTTGCCGCGCATGCACGCGAGGCACGTCGCCGCGCGATTCGCGCGGCGGTGTCGCTGCTCGTCGGCATCGCGATCGGATTCGCGCTCTCCGACCAGATTCTCGACATCCTGCGCGCACCCGTCGAAGAACTCGCCCTCACCCGTCAGGCCAGCCTCAACTTCGAAACCGTCACCGGCGCTTTCGATCTCGAACTGAAGATCGCCCTGTTCACCGGCGTCATCGTGTCGTCTCCGGTGTGGCTGCGTGAACTGTTCGCCTACCTCACCCCCGGCATGACGCGTCGGGAAAAGAAGTACGTCTACGGCTTCTCCGCGGCCGCAGCTCCACTGTTCGTCGCCGGCTGCGTGTTCGGGTTCGCCATCTTCCCCCGCATGGTCAGCGTCCTCGCCGGGTTCTCCTCCGACCAGGACAGCACCATCCTCAACGCCTCGTACTACGTCGACTTCGTCATGAAGATCGTCCTGGCCACCGGCATCGCCTTCGTCCTTCCGGCACTGCTGGTGATGCTGAACTGCCTCGGCATCCTTTCCGCACGCAGGCTACGCAGCAGCTGGCGAATCAGCGTCGTCGGCATCGCGCTGTTCAGTGCACTCGTCACGCCCGCCGCCGATGTCCTGTCGATGTTCCTGGTCGCGGTTCCCATGGCCACACTGTTCGGCGCAGCAATCGTGATCACCGAGGTACACGACAGACGCGCCCTGACACCACCGAAACCGGAGCTATCATCATGTTCGGCTTGACCTTCGAGAAACTGTTCCTGGTCGCGATCATCGCCGGGTTCGTCCTGGGCCCCCAACGCCTCCCCGGATACGCGCACCAACTCACCCGCGCCGTACGCAGCGTGCGCCATTTCGTCGACACCACCCGCACCGCGGCCGAAGACGAAATAGGTGTTCCGCTCCGACGCTCGGAATGGGAATCGATGAACCTGCGGCAATACGACCCCCGCCGGATCGTCAGCGACGCACTGCGTGACACCAACCAACTGCGTGACACCGAGTCCCCATCGGAGCAGGTCCTCGCCGAAGCAGCCCGCGTACGACCCGGCCAGAAATACCTCATCACCGGGCCCTCCTCGCATCCCCGACGCATTCTCATCGACTCACTCCCGCAGAACGATCCGCGTCGCATCGCGGCACAACTGCAACCGAAAGCGGCTACTTCGGCGATGGCGACAGAGATCGGTGCTACCCACACCGCGCTCGGCTGAATCCGAAAGGCGATAATCGCACCCACAATTACCTGACAGTTAGAGCGGCGAAAGGAAGAAGGGAGTGTCAGATTAACGGTGGATCCGACCTTGGCGTCGGTTAGTTTCCGTTCGGGGTGATGCGTCCTTCGAAGGTG
>NZ_JAWLKE010000015.1:0-32900 GCF_033042225.1 Rhodococcus cercidiphylli | reverse complement strand
CCACGGGGGTCGGACGATCAGGTGTTGCGAGGCACCAAGCCGTGGGTTTCGAGTGCGTCGTATACGTCTCGGGGATCGGTTCCGAGGTCCCATCTGCCGAAGATGATCAGTCGATCGTCGTCTTCGCCGGGTGGGCGGATGTCGAGTTCGAGCATCGGTACGCGTCGGCCCAGGCGTGGGTATTTCACGATTTTGACGCGCACGATGTCGTTGCGGGTGTACGTGCGTAGTCCGCCGAGGCGTTTCATCACCAGTGTTCCGTCGTGGGTGATGGCCAGTCGGGGGCGTTGTGCGGCGGCGAGTGCGGCGATGATCCACATTCCGACGGCGGCGAGTCCGACGAGGAATGTTCCGGCTGCGTCGGTGGAGGAGAGTGCGGCTCCGATTCCGAGGGCGATTCCGCCTACGACCAGGGCTGCGACGGCCACGAGGGGCGTCGCCCACTGCTGTTCGTACACACCCTGTGGATCGTTCGTAGAGTTATCCACAGGGTTTATCCACATTGGGGATGAATGACATCGATGTAACTCTGTCGGATCTCAGCGCCACCGCATGGTCATGACGAGTCCGACGACCATGAAGCCGAAGCCGATCAGGAAGTTGTAGGCGCCGAGGTTTCCGATGAAGGCGATGTCCTCGGAAGCCAGGTAGTAGACGATCAGCCACAGCAGCCCGACCAGCATGAATCCCAGCATCAGCACCACGTACCAGACCGGTGACGGTCCGGCGTTGACCTTGACCGGCGTACGGTTCGCCGGGTTGATCGTGTAGTCGTTCTTCTTCCGTACCTTCGACTTCGGCATTGCTTCCTCTTCGCGTTCGTGACGGCCCGCGGCACTGCGGCCGTACCTGTGGACAACTGACGATCGGAACCTGTGGATCGACGGGTGCCGCGCATCCCCAGGCTATTGTCGCCTGGAGGACCGTGACGGTCACCGACCCGGTTGCTGTACACGCTAACGCAGGTGAGCCCAGCACCGACCCACCGGACAAATTGCGAGCACCCGTGACACGACGATCGACTGCCCCCGCCGACACTCGTTGGTGGGTGCTCGCCGTCGCGGTGTGCGCTGTCGTCGGTCTGCTGCTCGGTACCACCAGGCATGTCTCCGACGGCACCGAACTCCGTGGAGGGGACACCACCCGACTCGCCGACCTCGTCGATGCAGCTCAGAGCAGCAGCGTGGAGGCCGAGCGCAGCAGGGACACGCTCGAGCAGCAAGTCGACACCATTCAGCAGCGAACCGCGTCCGTCGACACCGACGTGGCCGACGCTCTGGCCCGCATCGATTCCCTGGCCGACGCGGCAGGACGCGAGGCCGCGTCCGGCGGCGGTGTGACCGTCACGATGGCGGACGCTCCCCGTGGACCGGACGGCTCGTATGCGTCCGATGCATCCGTCGACGATCTGGTGGTTCATCAGGTCGATGTGCAGAGCGTGCTCAATGCGTTGTGGGCCGGTGGAGCGTCGGCGATCGCGTTGCAGGATCAACGGCTGGTGGCCTCGTCGGCTCCGCGCTGCATCGGGAACACCCTTCTTCTCGGCGGACGTACGTACAGTCCGCCGTACGTGATGACGGCGATCGGGGATTCGGATCGGCTGCGCGCGGCGTTGCAGAACGAGCCGGGTGTGCGGTTGTACGAGCAGTACGCGCTGAGATACGGCCTCCGCTACGACGTCGGGGTGTCCGAGGACCTCTCGGTGCCCGCGTACTCCGAATCGGTGCGCATGCGGTATGCACAGCCTCGCTGAGTACGCTGTCCACATGCGTATTCTCGTCGTCGACAACTACGACAGCTTCGTCTTCAACCTCGTCCAGTACCTGGGTCAGTTGAATGCCGATGTCGAGGTCTGGCGCAACGACGACGAGCGCCTCACCGATCGCGATGCCGTCGCGGCCCGGTTCGACGGCATTCTGCTCAGTCCGGGACCGGGCACGCCGCAGCGCGCAGGTGCCACGATGGATCTGGTCTCGGCCAGCGCCCGCACGAAGACGCCCCTGCTCGGGGTCTGTCTGGGACATCAGGCGATCGGCGCAGCCTTCGGTGCCACCGTCGAGAAGGCCCCGGAACTGCTGCACGGTAAGACGAGTCTGGTGCACCATTCGGGCGTCGGAGTTCTCGAGGGCATGAACGAGCCCTTCACCGCCACTCGCTACCACTCACTGACCGTCCGGGAGGACACCATCCCGGCCGAACTCGAGATCATCGGGCGCACCGAATCCGGTCTGGTCATGGCGATGAGGCACACCGAGCTACCGATTCACGGCGTCCAGTTCCACCCGGAGTCCATCCTCACCGAGGGCGGACACCGCATGCTGGCGAACTGGCTGACCGTATGCGGGATGCCCACCGACCCCGGTCTCGTCGCCAAGCTCGAAGCTCAGGTCGCCGAGGCGTTCGCCTGAGCTCGACCCGAGGTGTCTAGCCGGTCGGAATACCCAGCGCCCCGATACTCACGGTGATGGTGTCGGACTTGCTGATCTCCGAGCCTGCCGGCTGAGTCTGGTTCACGATGCGGCCGACCATCAGTGGGTCGAGCGTCGATTGCCTCGACGTCGACAGGTCCGACGCGGTTCCGGTCCATCCTGCCGATTCCAGTGCTGTCAGAGCCTGAGCTTCGGTGAGTCCGGCCAGGTCCGGCATCGGGATCTTGTCTCCGTTCGACACGCGCAATGTCACGACCGTGTTCTCGGCGACGTTGGCACCACCGGCGGGGTCCGTCGAGACGACCTGTCCCACCGGCTGACTGGAGTCGATGTTCTCTATCTGGACGCGGAGACCGGCACCCGCCACGTTCGGCTGCGCAACGTCGACGAGCTGGCCGACGACGTTGGGCATCCGTACCTGCGCCGGGCCGGAACCGAGCGTGATGCGAACCTGCGAGTCGGCGTTCATGCTCACGCCCGAGGACGGGTTCTGTTCGACGACCCTGTCGAGGTTCTCCGGCGCGGACGGTGCCCGGGCGACTGTGGGATCGAGTTGAAGGCCCACCTCGTTCAAGGCGTCCGACGCCTCCTGTTGCGTTCTTCCGGTCAGTCGCGGCACCTGCACCTGCTGCGGGCCCGAGGAGACGTCGAGCTGGATGTCCCCGGGTGATTCGGTCTGTGATCCCGCGGCGGGGTTGGTGCCGATCGCGGACCCTTCGGGAACCGACGCATCCGGCCTCTCCTGCACGGTGACGCGCAGGCCGACATTCTCGAGTTCCCGCTGGGCCTCGTCTGCGACGAGGCCGGCGACGGACGGCACGGTGACGGACGTGGGCTCAGCTCCGGGACCGAGGGACCACAGGAATGCTCCGACGATCGCGACGACGATGATCGACGCCGCGGAGATCAGCGCGATCTTCAGGCCCCGACGACTCCTGGGTTCGCTGTCGGGTTCGGTGTGCCTCGACGGGCGGGGAGCGCCGGCGGCTGCTGCGGCCGGCTTGTCCGTGCCGGAGAAGTCCGCCTGCCGCGAATCGACCGATCCGAGAATCGTGGTGCGGTCCTCGTCGTTCATGACCATCGGGGCGCTCGGACGTTGACCGCCGAGCACCCGGACCAGGTCGGTGCGCATCTCGGCGGCACTCTGGTAGCGGTTGGCGGGATTCTTGGCCATCGCCTTGAGGATGATCGAGTCGAGTTCACGCGGCACCGTGTCGTTGACCAGCGACGGCAGCTGAGGATCCTCGCGCACGTGCTGATAGGCGACCGCGACCGGGGAATCACCCTTGAACGGGGGCTCGCCGGTGAGGATCTCGAACAGCACACAGCCGAGCGAGTAGACGTCCGATCGAGCGTCGACCTGTTCGCCGCGAGCCTGCTCGGGCGAGAGGTACTGCGCGGTTCCGATGACGGCGGCCGTCTGAGTCATCGGCGACGAGGAATCGGCGATGGCGCGCGCGATACCGAAGTCCATCACCTTCACCGCGCCCGCGTTGTTGATCATGATGTTCGCGGGCTTGACGTCGCGGTGCACGATGCCGTTGCGGTGGCTGAAATCGAGTGCAGCACAGACGTCGGCGATGACCTCCATGGCTCGACGCGGCGCCATGGGTCCTTCGGCGCGCACGATGTCGCGGAGGGTGTCGCCGTCGACGTATTCCATGACGATGAACGGGAGCGGACCGGCTTCGGTCTCGGCTTCACCGGTGTCGTACACGGCGACGATGGCCGGGTGGTTCAGTGCGGCCGCGTTCTGGGCTTCGCGTCGGAACCGCAGATAGAACGTGGGGTCGCGAGCAAGATCGGCGCGCAGAACCTTGATGGCGACGTCGCGGTCCAGCCGAGTGTCACGTGCCAGATGAACCTCGGACATGCCGCCGAATCCGAGTATCTCGCCCAGCTCGTAGCGAGAGGAGAGCGTACGGGGAGTCGTCATCGTTGTCCTTGTGGATCTTGCTGGAATGGAATCTCGATCAGCGGACGTCGCGTCGTCGTCTCGGTGGGCTCCGCCGAGGTGGTCGTGGTTTCCTCGGTGGTCGTCGGCTCCTCCGTGGTGGTCGTCGTCGTGGTCGTCGTGGTTTCTTCGGTGGTGGTGGTTTCTTCGGTGGTCGTGGGTTCGGTCGTCGTGGTCGTGGTGGTGGTCGGCTGCGTGGTGGTCGTGGTCGGCGGCACGAACGGCGTCGGCGTGTCGTCCCTGCCCCCGGTCAACAGCACGTAACCGCCGATGAGGATGGCCAGCAGCAGCAGTCCGGCACCGCCCCAGGCGAGGGCCTTCTGCGCCGACGACATTCCGGTGGACTCGGGTACGGCGGCCGCAGCCGTTCCGGTGGCCGGTCCGCGGTACTCGCGCTGCGACGTCGGCATCATCTGGGTGCTCGACGGCGGCTGCGGGCTGGGCACGACGCCCGGCATCATGACCCTGCCGGTGCCCGAACCGCGGGAGTTTCCGGGCGCAGGCGGGCGACGGCCGGCTCGGACCGCGGCGACGGCGTCGGCGAATTCGCCACCGTTGGCGTAGCGCGCGGCCGGGTCCTTCACCATCGTGATCTCGATGAGTTCGCGTACGGCGGGAGGCAGGTCGAGTGGCATGGGGGCCGGCGTCTCGCGCACGTGCTTCATGGCCACGGTCAGCGCACCGTCGCCCACGAAGGGCCGCGTGCCCGCGAGTACTTCGTATCCGACGACTCCGAGCGAGTAGACGTCGGAAGCCGAGGTCGCCTCCTCGCCGAGTGCCTGCTCGGGGGCGATGTACTGCGCTGTGCCCATGACCATTCCGGTCTTGGTCACCGGGGACGCGTCGACGGCTTTGGCGATGCCGAAGTCGGTGATCTTGACCTGGCCGGTGGGGGTGATCAGGATGTTGCCCGGCTTGACGTCGCGGTGGACGACGCCTGCGGTGTGCGCGATCTGCAGCGACCGGCCGGTCTGCTCGAGCATGTCGAGGGCATGGCCGAGCGGCAACCGGGACATGCGACCCAGCACGGCGTTGAGCGGCTCACCGTTGACCAGTTCCATCACCAGGTAGGCCAGTGATTCGCCCGCGCCGTCGCGGGTCTCGCCGTAGTCGTAGACGCCGGCGATTCCTGGATAGTTCAGCTGCGCGGTGGTGCGTGCCTCGAACCTGAAGCGCTGCAGGAATTCCGGGTCCTCGGAGAACTCGGCCTTGAGTACCTTGACCGCGACACGGCGATCGAGGCGGTTGTCCATCGCTTCCCACACCTGCCCCATACCGCCGGTGGCGATGAGGCGCAGAAGTCGATAGCGCTGCGCGATGACAGCTCCGTTGCTCAGTGGCACTTCACGTCACCTCCCCTGCAATGCGGCTGCGATGACGGCGCGCCCGATGGGTGCGGCCACGGATCCACCGGTCGCGGCGAGGGCTCGATCGCCGCCGTCCTCGACGATGACGGCAATGGCGACCTTGGGATCCTCGGCGGGTGCGAATCCGATGTACCAGGCATGCGGCGGGGTGTTACGCGGGTCCGAACCATGTTCTGCGGTACCGGTTTTCGATGCGATCTGGACCCCGGGGATCTTGCCCTCCCCGCTGGTGTTGTTCTCGGAGCCGATCATCAGGTCGGTCAGAGTCGCCGCGGTGGCCGAGCTGATCGCCTCGCCCATGGCCTTCGGCTGGTAGCTCGACAGGTCGGACAGGTCGGGAGATTGCAGCTGCTGCACCAGGTTCGGGGCCATCCGCACGCCGCCGTTGGCGACGGTGGCGGCGATGACGGCGTCCTGCAGCGGGGTCAACGCCACGTCGCGCTGGCCGATGCTGGACTGGCCGAGGGCGGCGTCGTCGTCGATGGGTCCGATGGTGCTGTCGGCGACGGTGAGCGGAATGGTCGTGTCCTCACCGATGCCGAAGGCCGCGGAGGTCTCGCGCATCCTGTCCACCCCCGTATCGACGCCGAGCTCGACGAAGGCGGTGTTGCACGAGCGTGCGAACGCTTCACGCAGCGTTGCCGTCTGGCCACCGCCGCACGTCGAACCGTTGTAGTTCTCCAGCGTCGTCGAGGTTCCCGGCAACGTGATGTTCGACGCGGCCGTGAGTTGATCGTCCGGTGTGGCGCCCGCTTCGAGTGCGGCTGCGGTGGTGATCACCTTGAACGTCGATCCGGGTGGGTAGGTCTGCGAGATCGCCCGGTTGACCATCGGCTTCTCGGGATCGTTGCTCAGGTTCTCCCATGCCGCGGTGGTGGTGCTGCCGTCGTGGCTGGCCAGCAAGTTCGGGTCGTAGCTGGGGGTGCTGGCCATGGCGAGGATGTTGCCGGTGGCCGGGTCGAGGGCCACCACCGAGCCGGTGTATCCCTTGGCGGTCAGCTGGTCGTATGCGACCTGCTGAACGACGGGGTCGATGGTGGTGACGACGTTGCCGCCGCGGGGGTCTCGGCCGGAGATGAGGTCGAACAGTCGTCCACCGAAGAGCCGGTCGTCGGATCCGTTGAGTACGGGGTCCTCGGCGCGTTCGAGGCCGCTGCTCGAGTACAGCATCGAGTAGTAGCCGGTGATCGGCGCGTTGGCCTGCGGGCTGGCCGGGGAGATCGAATTCTGGGGGTAGGTGCGCAGGTACTTGTAGCGGTCTTCGGTGGGGACCGAGGATGCGAGCACCTGGCCGCCTGCCGAGATCTGACCGCGCTGGCGGGAGTACTCGTCGAGCAGTACCCGTGAGTTCCTCGGGTCGGTGCGCAGATCGTCGGCCTTGATGACCTGGAGGTAGGTGGCGTTGGCGAGCAGTGCCACGACCATGACCATCACGGCGATGGACACGCGGCGCAGGGGAGTGTTCATGCGCGCTTCACCATCTCGGTGGGTGCCTCCGCGATGGGCGCTGCGGGGGCGGGCTTCTTCTTGGGCTTTGCCGGCTCACGGGCTGCGTCGGAGATCTTGATCAGCAGCGCGAGGAGCAGGTAGTTGGCGAGAAGCGACGATCCTCCGTAGGACAGATAGGGCGTGGTGAGGCCGGTGAGTGGGATGAGTTTGGTGACGCCGCCGACGACGACGAACAGCTGGATGGCAATGGTGAACGACAATCCCGCAGCGAGCAGTTTGCCGAAGCTGTCGCGAACGGCCAGCGCGGTACGCATGCCGCGAATGATGAACAGCAAGTACAGGATCAGGACCGCGGTCAGGCCGATGAGGCCGAGCTCTTCGCCGACCGTCGCGATGATGAAGTCCGTCTTGGCGAAGGGCACCTGGGACGGTCGACCACTACCGAGCCCGGTACCCGCCAACCCGCCCGTGGCGAAGCTGAACATCGACTGGACGATCTGGTAGCCGGTGTCGTTGTAGTCGTCGAACGGACGCAGCCAGGTGTCGGTGCGGATCTTGACGTGGCCGAACACCTGATATGCGAAGAGGAATCCGACGAGCAGCAGTCCGAAACCGATGATCAACCAGCCGACGCGTTCGGTGGCGATGTAGATCATCACCAGGACGGTTCCGAAGATCAGCAGCGAGGTGCCGAGGTCCTTCTCGAACACCAGCACGCCGACGGAGACGATCCAGACCACCAGGATCGGCCCCAGATCGCGTGCCCGCGGGAAGTCCATTCCGAGGAAGTGCTTGCCGGCGACGGTGAACAGTTCCCGCTTGGCGACCAGCAACGATGCGAAGAAGATGAGCAGCAGAATCTTCGCGAACTCCCCGGGCTGAATACTGAAGCCGGGCAGCCGAATCCAGATCTTCGATCCGTTGACCTCGGAGAAGGCCGACGGCAGCATCGCCGGGATGGCCAGGAGCACCAGTCCGGCGAGACCGACGGTGTAGCCGTAGCGAGCCAGGGTGCGGTAATCACGCAGCAGCACCAGCAGAGCGACGAAACCAGCGATGGCCAGCGTCGTCCAGAGCACCTGCTGGTTGGCATCGGGCGAGGGAATGGGGTTTCCGAGATACTGAGCCTGCTGCTCGTCGGCCAGGTCGAGACGGTGAATGAGCACCAGACCGAGCCCGTTGAGCAGCGCCACGATCGGCAGCAGCAGCGGATCCGCGTAGGGCGCGAAGCGTCGCACGGCCAGGTGCGCCACCGTCATCAACGCGAGATAGGCCACCGCGTACTTCGCCAGATCCCAGGTGATGGTCTGTTCCTGACTGGCTTCGACCAGTACCAACGAGATCGTGGTGATCAGGACCGCGGCCCCGAGCAGAAGCAGCTCGACCCCGCGCCGGTTCGATTGAATCGGTGCAGGCGCGAATCCTTCGGGCGGACTCGGAAAGGACCCTCCGGCGGACGGATTGGAACTCATCGAGTACCGGTCCTGCAGTTCTGACCGGGAATCTGCGGGACCGTCGGTGTCGGTACCGCAGTGGTGGTCGGTGCCGCCTCGGGAACGGGCTCCGCAGCCGGGGGCAACGGAACTCCGGGCGGCGGGATGATCGTCGTCGGAGTCGGTTCGACAGTCGTGGTGACGACCGGCTCGGTCTCGCACACCTGGAGCAGGTCACCGGAGGCCAACCGCTCGACCTGACCGCGCGCGTCGTCGAGAGATCCGGACGGCAAGCCGGCCGTGACCTGCTCGCGCGCGGCAGGCAGAAGGTCGTCGATCTCGAACGGAACACAGTCCGCGGGAGCGGCATCCGGAGCGGTCAGCGTGACGGCTCCGTCGTCGTCGAGGCAGCCGACCAGTTCCACGCTCTGCAGCGAGTAGCCCAGTACCGAGCCGGGGAGGCCCCTCAGCACGGTCACCTTGCTGTTGTCGGCACCGACGTAGTAGTTGCCTCTGATGATCGAATTGGCAACGAGCGCACCGATTGCCGCCAGCACCACCAGGGTCAGGGCGATCAACGTCCAGCGCAGTTTGTGCGACTTCTTCTCGGGCGTGACGACCGGGCTGGTGACGCGCTTGGGCGTCGTACGCGGTGGTCGCATCGCGGCGGCGCGTCCGGCCGCGGTGTTGGGCGGAGGGGCGTCTTCCTCGTCCTCGGTGCTGGCGGCACCGCCGAGGATGGGGTGGCTCTGTCCGTAGTCGAGGTCGATCACGTCGGCGACGACGACCGTCACGTTGTCGGGTCCGCCGCTGCGCAGCGCGAGTTCGATCAGGCGATCGGCGCACGGGCCCGTCTCGCCCTCGTTCATGGTGTTCTCGATGGTTTCGTCGCTGACGACGTCCGAGAGGCCGTCGGAGCACAGCAGGTAGCGGTCGCCTGCACGTACTTCCCGAACGGTGAGCGTCGGCTCGATCTCGTTTCCGGTGAGGGCACGCATGATGAGCGAACGCTGCGGGTGGGTGTGCGCCTGTTCGGCGGTGATGCGGCCCTCGTCGACGAGTGACTGGACGAAGGTGTCGTCGCGAGTGATCTGGGTGAGCGAGCCGTCGCGCAGCATGTACGCACGTGAGTCGCCGATGTGTACCAGTCCGATTCGCTTGCCCGCGAACAGGATTGCGGTCAGTGTGGTTCCCATGCCGTCGAGCTCGGGTTCGTCCTCGACCTGATCTGCGATGGACGCGTTGCCTTCGCGGGTTGCTGCCTCCAGTTTGCCCAGCAGATCCTCGCCGGGCTCGTCGTCGTCGAGATGAGCCAATGCGGCGATCATCAACTGCGAGGCCACTTCACCGGCCGCGTGACCGCCCATGCCGTCGGCCAGCGCCAGTAGCCGAGCCCCGGCGTACACGGAGTCCTCGTTGTTGGATCGAACCAGACCGCGATCACTGCGGGCGGCGTAGCGAAGGACGAGGGTCACGGGCGCAACTCGATCACGGTCTTGCCGACGCGGACAGGAGTTCCCAGGGGCACGCGAACGGCGGTGGTCACCTTCGCGCGGTCGAGGTAGGTGCCGTTGGTCGAACCGAGGTCCTCGACGTACCAATCACCGCCGCGGGGCGAGATGCGCGCATGCCGCGTCGACGAGTAGTCGTCTGTCAGAACGAGAGTGGAGTCGTCCGCGCGTCCGATGAGGACGGGCTGCGTTCCGAGCGAGATACGCGTTCCGGCGAGACCGCCCTGGGTCACCACGAGGTACTTGGCCACCTTCTGCTTGTTGAACGACGGAAGAACCTTCGAGCCGCCGGAGTAGCGAGCAGGCACTCGCATGCCTGCGGCCGCGTAGATGTCGCTGCGCAAGGTGCGAAGGACGGCCCAGACGAAGAACCACAACAACAGCAGGAAGCCCGCCCTTGTCAGTTGCAGAATCAATCCCTGCACGACGATTCACCTCCTCCTTCGCAATCGACCTGCATCCCGCCCACGCGAAAAGCCGCGGCGCGGCAGACATGGTTGCCTCGCAGCATCATAGGGTCAAGCAGCTCGTGTGGACGACATACGGGTCGGCGAGAGTGCGAGTCGAACCGCCACCCGAGCCCACGAAAGATCGTCAGACGATCCGGACCAGAATTTCGGAGTGGCCGGCCCGAATGACGTCGCCGTCGGCCAGTTGCCAGTCCTGCACCGGAGCGCCGTTGACGGTGGTGCCGTTGGTGGAACCGAGATCGGAGAGCATGGCCACGCGGCCGTCCCACCGGATCTCGATGTGTCGACGCGAAACGCCGGTGTCGGGGAGTCGGAACTGTGCGTCCTGACCACGGCCGATGATGTTCTGACCGTCACGAAGCTGGAAGTAGCGGCCGCTGCCGTCCTCGAGCTGCAGCGTCGCGGCCAGCGCCTGACTGCGAGCTTCGTACGAGGCGGGCTGGTCGTAGCCGTACCCGTCACCGCGATCGCCCGCGCCCTGCTGCGGGTAGCCGCGACCGTAGGCGGCCGGGGCAGGCGGGTAGTCGTAGCCGGGCTGCTGGTAGCCGGGCTGCTGATATCCGGCGGCCTGGGGCTCGGCGTACCGACCGGACGGGTCGTTGTACGCCTGCTCCTGGTACGGAGCCTCCGAGTACGCAGCACTGTCGGCACCGCTGTACTGGTAGCCCTGAGCGTCGTAACCCTGCGCGTTGTAGCCGTGGGCGTCGTACCCCTGCGCGTTGTAGCCCTGGGCGTCGTAACCCTGCTCCTGGCCACCGGGCGCGCCGTAGGCGTGGGGGTCGTAGCCCTGATCCTGGCCGGCTGCGCTGTAGGCCTGACCCTGCTCGGGGTACGGCTGCTCGTCGTAGCCCTGGCCGTTGTACGGCTGCTGGTCGTAGCGCGGGTCGTGCTCTGCAGGCGCGTAGGCCTGGGCGTCGTAGCCGTTCTGTTCACGTGCGGGGTAGCGCGGATCCTGGCCACCGGCGTAACCGTTGCGCGCGCGCGGATCGGGGCGATGACCGTCCGCGGGGTCGCGTTGCGGGTCGTAGCCTGGGTTCTGCGTCATGTGGCCGGCTCCTGGTGTCGACATCGGTGGGGCAGACGGTCGCTGCGTAGCTGAAGGGACGGGACTCGGTGCTGCTTGTGCCGACGCGCCCTGCTGCGGGAACTCGTTCCGTGCAGCAGTCGCCGATCGTCCCACATCGGGATCGACCGAGCCACTGGCACGGAACTGTCCAGTGTGAAGGGTGGGCGACGGCTCGAAGCGAACCACCACGTCGCCGTAGGTCTGCCAGCCTTGATCGCGGATGTAATCGTCGAGGTGACGCGAGAAGGCCTTGACCGTCAGTTCTCGGTCACCGGCGAGTTCGGCGTGGTCCGAGCTGTTGATGGTGATCACGTAGCTGTTGGGTGCCAGGAGGTGCCCGCCGTCCAGGGGCCGAACCAGGTCCGACGCTTCCTGCTGGAGCGCTGCCTCCACCTCCGCCGGTACGACGCCTCCGCCGAACACGCGGGCGAAGACGTCGCCGACAGCGCCCTGGAGCTTGCGTTCGAAACGCTGAACGATGCCCATCGTGACCCCTCCTCTCACTGTGTTCTTCCACCGTGTGGTGCCTGCTGGTGTGCAGGTCGCGACAGCCGCGTGTCATCACGAGGTCGCGCTCCAAGCATGATATACGGTGCCGCCGACGGGGACTGCCCGCCGCCGTCGGCTCACGGCACCTCGACGCGGCGATTTTCGAGCGCGGCATGGTGCGTGTTAGTGTTCTCGCCGTCACCCGGGCGGGTGGCGGAATGGCAGACGCGCTGGCTTCAGGTGCCAGTGTCCTTCGGGACGTGGGGGTTCAAGTCCCCCTCCGCCCACCACACTGGCCGCAGCTGATTCGATCGCTGCGGCCAGTAGTTTTTCTCCGGCCCTTTTTCCTCGAATCGTCTTACAGGCGTGTGATTCTCGGCCGATGTCGGTGCCGGTGTCCAGGACCCGGCCCCAAGGGCGTCTCGCATCCGGAAATTCGCAGGTGAAAGCCCGTAATAGGCTTACCTTATTTGCGGTGGCACCCAGGTACTGACTTATCGTTCGTAGTTGGATCGGCCTCACCACGGCCGGATCCGCCACGACCCATTTTCTACCACGCGCCCACCTGCTCGTGCAGAGGAAAGCGTCGACGATCGACAGGTGCAGCTTCAACGGCGAGGACGCACCGCAGGCCGTTCGTGCAGCCGGTTACACCACACCGTCGCCGACGAGTATCAAGGCTGGACTTATCCGAAGGCTAGGTATGAAGCACACTCCGGGCCCGCAAGGCCTCTACGATCCCGCCAACGAACACGACTCCTGTGGTGTCGCGTTCGTGGTGGACATGCACGGTCGACGCAGTCGCGACATCGTCGAGAAGGCGATCACCGCACTGGTCAACCTCGAGCACCGCGGTGCTGCCGGCTCCGAACCGAACACCGGTGACGGTGCGGGCATTCTGATCCAGGTTCCGGACGCGTTCTTCCGCGCCGTCGTAGATTTCGAGCTTCCCGCGCCCGGCGCGTACGCAACCGGTGTCGCATTTCTTCCGCAGGGCCGCAGCGACGCAGCACGCGCCTGCGAGGGTGTCGAGCGCATTGTCGTCAGCGAGGGCCTGACGGTCCTCGGTTGGCGTGAGGTTCCCACCGACGATTCCTCCCTCGGCGCTCTGGCGCGCGACGCGATGCCGACCTTCCGGCAGTTGTTCCTCGCTGCTCCCGATGCGTCGATCACCGACCTCGAACTCGAGCGTCGTGCGTTCGTCATCCGCAAGCGGGTCGAGCACGAACTGGGCGAAGAGGGCGCGGGCAAGGACGGCCCCGGCCGCGAGACCGTGTACTTCCCGTCACTGTCCTCGCAGACCTTCGTCTACAAGGGCATGCTGACCACGCCTCAGCTCAAGGGCTTCTACCTCGACCTGCAGGACGAGCGTGTCGAAAGTGCACTGGGACTTGTGCATTCGCGCTTCTCGACCAACACGTTCCCGTCGTGGCCGCTGGCGCACCCGTTCCGACGCGTCGCCCACAACGGCGAGATCAACACCGCCACCGGCAACGAGAACTGGATGCGTGCCCGCGAGGCGCTCATCACCTCCGACGTGTTCGGCGGTTCCGAGGCGCTCGAGAAGATCTTCCCCGTGGTCACCCACGGAGCAAGTGACACAGCACGTTTCGACGAGGTGCTCGAGCTGCTGCACCTCGGTGGACGCAGCCTGCCGCACGCCGTGCTCATGATGATTCCCGAGGCGTGGGAGCGGCACGAGTCCATGGACCCCGCACGCCGGGCGTTCTACAAGTACCACTCCTCGCTGATGGAGCCCTGGGACGGACCGGCGTCGGTGTGCTTCACCGACGGCACCGTCATCGGCGCGGTCCTGGACCGCAACGGCCTGCGTCCGAGCCGGCTGTGGGTCACCGACGACGGTCTGGTCGTCATGGCCTCCGAGGTCGGCGTTCTCGACATCGATCCGTCGAAGGTCGTCCGCAAGGTTCGCCTGCAGCCCGGCCGCATGTTCCTGGTGGACACCGCGCAGGGCCGCATCGTCTCCGACGACGAGATCAAGGACGAGCTCGCAGCCGAGCATCCGTACCAGCAGTGGCTCGACGAGGGCTTGACCTCGATCGACGATCTGCCCGAGCGTCCGCACGTGCACATGCCGCACGACCGCGTGCTCATCCGTCAGCAGATCTTCGGGTACACCACCGAGGAACTGAACGTGCTGGTCTCGCCCATGGCGAAGTCCGGTGCCGAGGCAATCGGTTCCATGGGTACCGATACCCCGATCGCCGTGCTGTCGGCTCGCCCGCGGATGCTGTTCGACTACTTCTCGCAGCTGTTCGCGCAGGTCACCAACCCGCCGCTCGATGCCATCCGCGAGGAGATCGTCACCAGCCTCGGCGGCACCATCGGACCCGAGGGCGACCTGCTCAACCCGGGTGCCGACGGCTGCAAGCAGATCGTGCTTCCGCAGCCGATCCTGCACAACGACGACCTCGCCAAGCTCGTCCACATCAACGACGAAGGCACGCAGGAAGAGCTGCGCTCGGTGGTCGTGCGCGGCCTCTACCCGGTGTCCGAGGGTGGTGAGGGTCTCCGAAAGTCGTTGGAGGCCATTCGCGCTCAGGTGTCCGCTGCCATCTCCGGTGGCGCGCGGATCATCGTGCTCTCGGACCGTGAGTCCAGCGAGAAGCTCGCTCCGATTCCGTCGCTGCTGCTCACCTCCGCGGTGCACCATCACCTCGTTCGGGAGAAGACCCGCACCAAGGTCGGTCTGATCATCGAGGCCGGTGATGCCCGCGAGGTGCACCACATGGCTCTGCTCATCGGTTTCGGTGCGGCAGCGGTCAACCCGTACATGGCGTTCGAGTCGATCGAGGACATGATCGAGCGCGGCTCCCTCACCGACATCTCCTTCGACAAGGCCGTGTCCAACTACATCAAGGCCGCGGGCAAGGGTGTGCTGAAGGTGATGTCCAAGATGGGCATCTCGACCCTCGCGTCGTACACCGGAGCTCAGCTGTTCCAGGTCATCGGCCTCTCGCAGGAACTGGTCGACGAGTACTTCACCGGCCTCAACAGCCACCTGGGCGGAATCGATCTCGACCAGGTCGCCGACGACGTCGCAGCGCGGCACGCGGTCGCGTACCTCGACAACCGTCAGGAGCGCGCGCACCGCGAGCTCGAAACCGGTGGCGAATACCAGTGGCGTCGGGAAGGGGAGTACCACCTCTTCAACCCGGACACGGTGTTCAAGCTGCAGCACTCCACCCGCACGGGTCAGTACGACATCTTCAAGGAATACACGAAGATGGTCGACGACCAGTCCGAGCGCCTCGCGTCGCTGCGCGGTCTGTTCCGCTTCAAGACCGAAGAGCGGCAAGCTATTTCGATCGACGAGGTCGAGCCGGCCAGCGAGATCGTCAAGCGTTTCTCCACCGGTGCGATGAGCTACGGCTCCATCTCGGCCGAGGCGCACGAGACCCTCGCCATCGCCATGAACCGTCTCGGCGGGCGCTCGAACTCCGGTGAGGGCGGCGAGGACGTCTCGCGGTTCGAGCCGGACGAGAACGGCGACTGGCGACGCAGTGCCATCAAGCAGGTCGCGTCGGGACGCTTCGGTGTCACCTCGCACTACCTGACCAACTGCACCGACATCCAGATCAAGATGGCGCAGGGAGCCAAGCCCGGTGAGGGCGGCCAGCTTCCGGCGCACAAGGTGTACCCGTGGGTCGCCGAGGTTCGGCATTCGACGCCCGGCGTCGGCCTGATCTCGCCGCCGCCGCACCACGACATCTACTCGATCGAGGATCTCGCTCAGCTGATCCACGACCTGAAGAACGCCAACCCGCAGGCCCGCATCCACGTGAAGCTGGTCTCCGAGGTCGGCGTCGGAACGGTCGCTGCCGGTGTGTCCAAGGCGCACGCCGACGTGGTGCTCATCTCGGGCCACGACGGCGGCACCGGCGCGACGCCGCTGACGTCGGTCAAGCACGCGGGTGGACCGTGGGAGCTCGGGTTGGCCGAAACGCAGCAGACGTTGCTGCTCAACGGTCTTCGCGATCGCATCGTCGTCCAGGTGGACGGCCAGCTCAAGACCGGACGTGACGTCATGGTCGCGGCTCTGCTCGGCGGCGAGGAGTTCGGTTTCGCCACCGCTCCGCTCGTCGTCTCGGGCTGCATCATGATGCGCGTCTGCCACCTCGACACCTGCCCTGTCGGTGTCGCGACGCAGAACCCGTTGCTGCGCAAGCGTTTCGCGGGCAAGCCGGAATTCGTCGAGAACTTCTTCATGTTCATCGCCGAAGAGGTGCGCGAGCTCATGGCCGAGCTCGGCTTCCGCACGCTCGACGAGGCCGTCGGCCAGGTGGGTCTGCTGGACACCACTGCGGCCAAGGAGCACTGGAAGGCGTCGAAGCTGGATCTGTCGCCGATCCTCGAAGAGGTCGAGTCGGCGTTCATGAACCAGAACCTCTACAACACCGGCGTTCAGGATCACGGTCTGGACAAGGCGCTCGACCAGCAGCTCATCGCGGCCAGCCGCAATGCGTTGGACAAGGGCGAGAAGGTCGCGTTCGAGTCCAAGATCACCAACGTCAACCGCACCGTCGGCACGATGCTCGGGCACGAGGTCACCAAGGCGTACGGCGGCGTCGGACTGCCGGACGACACCATCGAGATCACGTTCACCGGCTCGGCGGGCAACAGCTTCGGTGCGTTCGTCCCGTCCGGTATGACGCTCCGGCTCAACGGAGACGCCAACGACTTCGTCGGCAAGGGACTGTCCGGTGGACACCTCGTGCTGCGGCCGTCGTTGAACGCCCCGAAGGGATTCGTCGCCGAGGACAACATCATCGGCGGCAACGTGTTCCTGTTCGGTGCCACCAGCGGTGAGGCTCTCATCCGCGGTGTCGTCGGCGAGCGCTTCGCCGTTCGTAACTCCGGTGCCGTTGCCGTCGTCGAAGGCGTCGGCGATCACGGCTGCGAGTACATGACCGGCGGCAAGGTCGTCATTCTGGGTACGACGGGCCGGAACTTCGGTGCCGGTATGTCCGGCGGCGTCGCGTTCGTCTTCGATCCGAACAAGACGTTCGAGGCCAACCTCAACACCGAGCTGGTCGACATCGAGGAGCTCGAGGGTGACGAGTTCACCTGGCTCCGCGACATCGTCACTCGCCATCAGGAGCAGACCGGCTCCGAGGTGGCCGAGCGGATCCTCGCGGATTGGTCACAGCAGGTGAACCATTTCGTGAAGGTCATGCCTCGCGACTACAAGAAGGTACTGCTGGCCATCTCCGAAGCCGAGAAGAACGGCGCGGACGTGGACGAAGCGATCATGGAGGCAGCTCGTGGGTGACCCACAGGGATTTCTGAAGAACACGGTTCGCGAAGTACCGAAGCGGCGGCCCGTCGACCTGCGCCTGATGGACTGGAAAGAGGTCTACGAAGACTTCTCGAAGGACACTCTGCGCACCCAGGC
Source organism: Rhodococcus cercidiphylli (assembly GCF_033042225.1). NCBI lineage: Bacteria > Bacillati > Actinomycetota > Actinomycetes > Mycobacteriales > Nocardiaceae > Rhodococcus > Rhodococcus cercidiphylli. Next base: position 15,316 of record NZ_JAWLKE010000015.1, on the reverse strand, counting down.
GAGTCGTTGTATGGACTGCGGTATTCCGTTCTGCCACAACGGCTGCCCACTGGGGAATCTGATTCCCGAGTGGAACGACCTGGTGTTCAAGGACCGCTGGCGCGACAGCATCGATCGGTTGCACGCCACCAACAACTTCCCGGAATTCACCGGACGGTTGTGCCCCGCCCCGTGCGAGGCGTCCTGCGTTCTGGGTATCAATCAGGATCCGGTCACCATCAAGCAGGTCGAGGTCGAGATCATCGACAAGGCCTTCGAGGAGGGCTGGGTCACGCCGGTCTACCCGACGCATCTGACCGGCAAGACCGTCGCCGTCGTCGGCTCCGGCCCCGCGGGACTCGCTGCAGCGCAGCAGCTCACCCGCGCCGGCCACACCGTCACGGTGTTCGAGCGTGCCGATCGCATCGGCGGACTGCTGCGGTACGGCATCCCCGAGTTCAAGATGGAGAAGCGCCACATCGATCGTCGGCTCGCGCAGATGGAGGCCGAGGGCACCGTCTTCCGCACCGGTGTCGATGTGGGCGTGGACATCTCGGCCGACGAACTGCGCGAGCAGTTCGACGCCGTGGTCCTGTCCGGCGGTGCCACCGCGTGGCGCGACCTGCCCATCGAGGGCCGCGAGCTGGACGGCATCTATCAGGCCATGGAGTTCCTGCCGCACGCCAACCGCGTCCAGCAGGGTGATTTCGCCGCGCCGCCCGTCAGTGCCGAGGGCAAGAAGGTCGTCATCATCGGCGGCGGCGACACCGGTGCCGACTGCCTCGGTACCTCGCACCGTCAGGGTGCCGAGAGCGTGCACCAGTTCGAGATCATGGCCCGGCCGCCCGAGGAGCGTGCGACGTCCACCCCGTGGCCGACGTACCCGCTGATGTACCGGGTTGCCTCGGCACACGAGGAGGGTGGCGAACGCGTCTTCTCCGTCAACACCGAGCGTTTCGTCGGCGAAGACGGCAAGGTCACCGCACTCGAAGCCTGCGAGGTCGAGTTCAAGGCCGGCAAGTTCGAGAAGGTCGAGGGCAGCGAATTCACCCTCGAAGCCGATCTGGTGCTGCTCGCGATGGGATTCGTCGGACCCGACAAGGGTGGTCTGCTGACCGACCTGGGCGTCGACTTCAACCAGCGCGGCAACGTCGAGCGCACCAACGAGTGGGTCACCAACGTCCCCGGTGTGTTCGTCGCCGGTGACATGGGTCGCGGCCAGTCACTCATCGTGTGGGCCATCGCCGAGGGCCGCTCCTGCGCGGCCGCCGTCGACACGTTCCTGCAGGGTGCGACCGCACTGCCGTCGCCGATCGTGCCCACCCAGGCACCGCAGCGGTAGGTCGCGGTAGCTTTTCCGCCGCCCCCCGTTGGGATCAATGTGGCTTTGTTGCAGTCGGACCGACTGAAACTCACATTGATCCCAACGGGGGGTGGGCGGCCGAACCGTGTGACGGACGGTTACGTCCGTTAACCATGTAGGCATCTGATGGTCACAGGCCCCTGGCATTGTCGAGATCGAACAACGAAGCGTTCGATGACCAGTGAGGCCCCCTCCCCATGAGTGTCAAGAAGATCTGCGCCGGTATCGGCGTCGCTGCAGCTGTTGCGTCCGGTCTGGTTGTCGGAGCGGCGACACCCGCCGCCGCAGACCCTGCCGATTGCCCGACGATGTACGTCGTGGCCATCCCGGGCACGTGGGAGACCAGTTCGGGTGCCGCCCCGAAGCCGGGCATGCTCACCGACGTCACCGATCGTCTCGGTAGCGGCATCCGTACCGACTACGTCTCGTATCCCGCCACCGCGTTCCCGTGGGAGGGCGAGGTGTACGGGCAGTCCCGTGCCGAGGCCGTCGCCAATGCGGGCGGGATGCTGAAGGCCATGGCGGATCGTTGTGGCGCAACGAAACTCGGTATCATCGGCTACAGCCAGGGAGCCGACGCGGCAGGCGATCTCGCCGCGGCCATTGGTACCGGAGTAGGCGTGGTGCCCGCGGACAAGGTGGTGGCGGTGGGCTTGATCTCCGACCCGAAGCGCTCCGATACCGATGCTCTGGTGGGGCCGGCCGTGGTCGGAACCGGTGTCGGCGGCCCTCGTGTCGGCGGATTCGGCTACGTCAGCCCCGTGGTGCGCACGTTCTGCGCCGTCGGCGATCTGTACTGCTCGACGCCCAAGGACGATTACGTCGCGCGCCTGGCCGGCTTCTTGGCCGTCTCGTCCAATCCCGCGCCGAACGTCGCTGATCAGTACTCGCAGGAAGCGCAGTCGCTGATCGCGGACCTCGCTGCAGCCGGTGGTCTGCCGGTGTTGCAGGGCCAGCTGTCCGATCAGGCGAACGCTCAGCGCCAGCGTGAGATCGAGGCGTTCTACCGCTCCGGCATCCACCAGGAGTACCAGAGCTACGACGTCGGGAACGGCCAGTCCGCGACGCGGTGGTTGGCCCGCTATCTGGCCGACGCGGGCTGACGGCGTAGCAGCACGAAGACGGTGACGGCACTGACGGCCATCAGGGCGGCGCTCGCGCCCGACGCAAGGTTGAAACCGTCGATGAAGGACGAGTTCGCGACAGCAGTCAGTTGCCAGGCGAACGGCTCCGGCAGGTAGTCCGCCACGGCGACGGCCCCGCCGATGGTTTCCCGTGCGGGATCGGCGATCTCGGCAGGCGTCCCGGCGGGGATGGCGTCGTCCATGCGGTGTCGGTAGACGGTGCTGCCGATCGTGCCGAGGATCGCGATGCCGACGGCACCGCCCAGTTCGGCTCCGGTTTCGGACAATGCCGATGCGGCACCGGCCTTTTCGGGAGCCGCTGCGGTGAGCACGATGTCGGAGTTGAGCGTCGAGGCCGCGCCGATTCCGAAGGTCAGCACGGCCATGCCGGTGAGCAGCAGCGGAAGTCCCGAGTTGGCGCTGACGAATGTCATTGCCGTGCAACCGATGGCGATGAACAGCAGGCCGCCAGCAATGATGGTGCCGGTCCTGATCACCTTGCTCAGCGTCGGTGCGAGCACGGCACCGGCCGCGGCGGCGACAGCCGGAACGAGTAGCCACAGACCTGCTTCGAGCGGCCCCAGCCCGACGACCAGCTGCAGGTACTGCGAGGCGAAGAGACTGAATCCGGTCATGGCGAAGATGACCAGGAATTGCACCACGACCGCCACGCTGAAGGCACGTTCGGCGAACAACGTGACGTCGATCAGTGGATTGGCGGCCTTGCGTTGCCGGATGACGAACATCGCACCGAGCGCGAGTCCGGCGAGGGCTGTGGCGACCGTTGCTGCGTCGATCCCTTCCTGCGCGCCGTGCTTGATGGTGAAGACGATCGAGAGCATCGAGGAGATCGCGAGCACCACGCTGATCGGGTCGAACTTGCCGGGGTCGGTGTCCTTGAACTCGGGGACCAGGAGTGGGGCAGCAACGAAGAGCACCACCATGATCGGGATGTTGATCAGGAACACCGAACCCCACCAGAAGTGCTTGAGCAGAACACCCCCGATGACAGGCCCCACCGCGGCACCGCCCGCGAAACCGGCGGTCCACAGTCCGATGGCTTCCTTGCGTTGAGTGGGATCGTGAAACATGTTGCGTATCAACGACAATGTGCTCGGAGCGATGGTGGCACCGCCGATTCCCAGCAGAGCGCGCGCGGCGAGAAGCATTTCGGGGGAGGTGGAGAACGTCGCGGCCAGCGAGGCGATGCCGAAGACGACGGCACCGATCATCAGCAGGGTGCGTCGGCCGATCCGATCGCCCAGCGAGCCCATGGTGATGAGCAGTCCGGCGAGCAGGAAGCCGTAGATGTCGAGAATCCACAGCGTCTGGTTGCCGGTGGGTTCGAGATCGGCCGTCATGAACGGCAGGGCCAGATACAGCACCGACATGTCCATCGACACGACGAGAATCGGCACCACCAGCACCGCGAGGCCGAGCCAATCCTTCCCGGTGGCGCGCTGGTCGGTTGCCGTCTGGCTCACTGTGACTTCCCTTCCCGAATGGACACCTCAGCTTAGGTGGGTCGGGAGTACGTTCGGTGACGAAGAGCTCTCTCGCCGAACGAAGGAAACATCACCTCATGACCAACGATCTGAAGGTCGTCGCCACGATCATCGCCAAGCCGGATGCCATCGACGCCGTGCGCGACGGCCTCGCGGCCCTCGTCGCCGAATCGCGGAAGGAAGACGGGAACGTCTCCTACGAACTGTTCGAGTCGGCGATCGAGCCGGGTACGTTCATCACCATCGAGGTGTGGAAATCGCAGGAGGACCTCGACGGTCACATGCAGACCCCGCATCTGCAGCAGGCGTTAAGCGAGTTCGGTGCCCATCTCGCGGCTCCGCCCGCCATCCATCCGCTCCGACCCGTCGGCTGAGTCTCCCCGCGCGCTCGCGTACACCAGCGCCGAGACGGCCAGCAGGGCCGCCGTGGCACCGATCGCGAGCCAGCCGGTCCCGCTCATCTCGCCCGACACGATGATGCGGGCACCGGCCGCGGTGTAACTCATCGGCATGAACGCCGCCAGATCGCCCCAGATGGGCGCAGTCGACGCGTAAGCGAAGCCGCAGACGACGACCTGCACCACCAGGGCGACGACGTTGACGATCTGGCCGACCACGGCACCGAGCACCCGTTGAATCGCTCCCGCTGCGGCGAGGTAGGCCGCGGCCGAGAAAATCAGGAACGCGCCTGCACCCAGCACCGGTCCGAGGGCTGCATCGGTGGCGAAAGCGAAGGCGACGGCTGCGCTGATGCCGACGGCAGCCACGGCGGCGACCACCGAGAGCAATCGTGGGTTGCTGTCCCTGCCGAGTACACGAACGAGACTGACGCATCCCAGTGCTCCGAGAGCCACCAGCGCGGCGATCAGATACGGGGTGGCACCGGCGCCGCTCGATGTCGTCGTGGCCACGAGATTCTGCTCCGAGGCCGCGTCGTCGGCGGTGGCAGCGGTTCCCTGCGGGAGTGCTGCGGAGGCGTCGCGCACGTTGGTGGCGATGCCGTTGACGATGCCCTCGACCGGCTCGACCGACGTCACGAGCTGATCGGTACCTGCCTTGAGCTGCTGGCCACCGTCGTCGAGCTGGCCGAGTCCGTCCCGCAACTGCACCGTGGCGTCGCCGAGCTGAGCGGTGGCCCCGAGGAACTGACTGTTCGGGTCGTTGAGCTCGGAGGACAGCTGCTGAGCACCACCTTTGAGGGTCTGCAGCTGGGCGAGGGTGTCGGGGCCGAAGGCCTGCGTGTTCAGGGTGTCGATGACGCCCCGGATCTCGCCGGAGATGGCGTCGGATCCCGGGTGCGGGAAGCGATCGACCTGGTCCGCGGTGGCGGCGAGTTTCGCGGTGAAATCGGCCTGCAGCGCCCCGAATCCGGCGAGTTGGTCGACGACCTGGTCGACGCCACCGCTGATCTGAGACGCGCCGTCACCGAGCTGACCGATGCCGTCGCGATACTGCCCGAACCCGTCGGCGAGCTGAATCGTTCCGTCGTGAGCCTGACCGATGCCGTCGGCGAGCTGCCCGACGCCGTCGTTGAGCTGCGTTCCGCCCTCGGTCAGCTGACCGATACCGCTGGAGAGAAACGTGATGGGCAGAGATGCGCTGTTGAGGCTGGTCCGGGCCGCGGCCAGAGGATCCGCCGTCTGCTGGTCCGGTGCCGGTGCCTGCTCCGTGTCGGCGACGGCGGTGGTGGTGGTTGCCGTGGATTCGCCACCGAGGTCGTAGCCGGTGCCGAGTGCAAAAGCACCTACCGCCACCAGAGGAAACGCCAGCGCAGTGAGAGCAACGGCAGGACGTCGAAAGATACGCAATTCACCCATGATGAGTTCGAGGCTAACTGCCAGGTTCGGCCTCGCCGACCACTCGATGGCCGTCGACGCGGCTTTTCATGCCCTCTACCTGGGAGTTTAAGAGCTCTCTGTGGATTGTCGGTTCCGGGGCAACAGGTCCCACACATGCTCGGTCTCGTTCACCGACGAGACCGACCTCGCGCCACTGCGGGAGAACAGCACACGTGTCACCGAGCAGTAGTCGATCGGGAAGCCGAGCACCTTCGGGGTCTGCAGAATGTCCTGCAGCAGGATGTTGATCACGCCGCCGTGGGCGAAGAGCGCGACGGTGTCGGTGTGTGCGCTGGCCGAGACGATGTCGGCGACGCCGGCCAGAACTCGCTGCCGAAACGCCTGCTCGTCGACCTGCTCGGGAAGGTGCCCGGCCTTGATGCGATCGAATGCCTCACGGAACTCGGTTTTGGCGGACTCGATCGGAACGTAGCCGCTGAAGTCGCGATCGTATTCGGCCACACGCTCGTCGGACTCGACGGTCAGACCGAGCCGATCGGCAAGAGGCTGCGCCGTCTGAACAGCGCGGAGTTGCGAACTCGACACGACTCGGGAGACCGGGAACCTGGCCACGGCACCCGGAACCCGCAGAGATTGTTCGACGCCGAGCTCGGCGAGAGCGGGGTCGGCCGAGGTCTCCGACCGTTGTGGGAGGGCGTGCCGCACCAGAACCAGTTGCATCGACTCACCTAATCACGAGTGTTCGGCCACTGCGCAGCACCATCGATCGAAAGGCCGCCACCTGACGCGGCGAATCGGCCTGCGGATCCCACACCATGCCGATCCGTCTACGGGCCGCGGGTTGGGTGAGCCCGATGTCGACGGTTCCTCCTTCACCGCTGTGCGAGCGGATTCGCGGCAGTATGGCAATGCCCAGACCGGCCCCGACGAGGCCGCGCACCGTATGGGTGTCCTGCCCCTCGAATGCGATGCGCGGGCTGAAGCCGGCGTCCGCCCACAGCTCGTCGCAGATCGATCGCATGCCGAAACCGTGGCCCATCGCGATGTAGTTCTCGTCGGCGGTGTCGGCGAGATCGACCGATCTGCGTGAGGCGAGGCGATGATCGGCCGGAACCACCAGCATCAGCCTCTCGTCGTAGAGCTGGAACGAATTGTTCTCGGTGTGCTCGGCGCTGAGCGAGACGAATGCCAGGTCCGAGACGCCGTCTTCGAGACGGTCGAGGCAGCGTGCGCGGGCACCCTGGTCCAGATCGAACGTGACGGCCGGGTGGTCGACGCGGAACTGCCGGATCAGCGCCGGTACGACGTCCTCGCCCAGGGTGTTCTGAAACGCCACTGCGATGCGGCCGCGGGCCCTGGCGTCGTGCTCGGTCATGGCGTCGATACCGGCGTCGATGTCGCTCAGCGCGCGCTGAAGATAGGGAATCAACACTCGGCCCGTGCTGGTGAGCACGATGCCGCGGCCGCGTCGTTCCACGATGTCGACGCCGAGGATCGCCGAGGCGCGAGCCACCTGACGGCTGACAGTGGGTTGCGGGACGCCCAGGACGTGGGCGGCGTCGGTGATGTGCTCGGTATCCGCCACCGCGACGAGTGTCGGCAGCAGCGGCAGCAGTTCGATCGCTTCGCGACGCATCGTCGAATCATATCGCTGATGAATCGGTTTGCTGTCTCTCATGCATTGGACGAATAACGTGAGCACTTCTAACGTGATCTTCATGACTACGACGCAACCCGAGGTCCTCGAATGGGAGGGACACCCCAGGGGATCGCGCGAATACCGCCGGCTCGTGCTGGCGCTGCTGTTCGCCGGAGTCGCGACGTTCGCTCAGCTGTATTCGGTGCAGGGGATCCTGCCGCTGATCGCCGCCAATCTCGACATCACGCCGTCGCTGTCCTCGCTCGCCGTCGGACTCGCGACCGTGGGCGTCGCGGTGTCGGTCATTCCCTGGTCGGTGGCGGCCGACCGCATCGGTCGAGTCCGGGCCATGACAGCGTCGATCCTCACTGCTACGACGTTGGGACTGCTGGTTCCGCTCTCGCCCTCGCTCGAAGTGCTGCTGGTCGTTCGATTCTTCGAAGGTGCTGCACTGGGCGGTCTCCCGGCCATCGCGATCGCGTATCTCAGCGAAGAGGTGCACCGAAACCACACCGCGCTGGCGGCGGCGACCTACGTTTCGGGGACGACGCTGGGTGGGCTGCTCGGCCGCATAGTCGCGGGACCCGTTGCGGAATACACCAACTGGCGTATCGGTACGTTGACGGTCTCGGTGATCGCGGCATTGGCCGCCGCGCTGTTCGTGTGGCTCGCCCCTCGGCCACGAACGACGTTGGTGCACAGCCAGATTCGCGACCTGCCGGGACGGCTTTGGGTGAACCTGCGCGAACCGGGCATGGCGGCACTCTACGGCCAGGGCTTCCTGCTGATGGGCGGCTTCGTCGCGATCTACAACTTCCTCGGATTCCGTTTGGAGGCCGTGCCTTTCGGGCTCCCACAGTCCCTGATCAGCCTCATCTTCGTGGCCTACCTCAGCGGTACCGTGTCCTCGCGGGTAGCGGGCAATCTCGCGACGAAGCACGGCAGATCGGTGGTGCTCGCCGGATCGACCGCAACGATGATCGCCGGAGTGGCCCTGACGATGGCGTCGAACCTCGTCGTCATTCTGACCGGCCTGGTGATCCTGACCATGGGATTCTTCGCGGCCCACGCCATTGCGTCGGGATGGACCGGACAGCGCGCCGTGCACGGTCGCGCGCAGGCGACCTCGCTGTACAACCTCTTCTACTACGGCGGATCGTCCGTGGTCGGATGGATCGGCGGTGTCGTGTTCCAGTCTCTGGGTTGGAACGCCTTGGCGCTGTTCGTCATTGCGTTGGCACTGATCGCAGGCGTGTGGGCTGGATGCTTGAACGGCCGACTGGGGCGACCTGTTTCAGAAGGTTGATGCGCTGCCGGCAGCGATAGCAAAGATGATGATCGCTCCCACGATGACGACGAACAACGCAATCGACACATAGCCGACGACCAGCCCCGCCGTCGCGAACCCCGACCCACTCTCGCCGGTGCGCTTGATCTGACCACGCGAAATGTGACCACACACCACAGCGCAGATCGACGCGATCAACGGCAGAAACGTCAAACCCAGAATGGCCAACACGAGCGACACGATCGCCAACGTATTCGTGGGCGCGGGTACCTGATACCCGCCGGCATACGGCGCATTCCCGTACTGCGGGTTTTGGTACTGGGGGTTTTAGTATGGGGGGTTCTGGTACTGCGGGTTTTGGTACGTGGGGTTCTGGGGCTGGGCGTTCGGATCTCGATACGGAGGATATTGCTCCGAACCCCCGTACGGCTCGTCCCTCTTGGATGCGTCGAACGGATCGCTGTTCTCACCCTGCGGATAGCCCATGGCGGGAGTGTGACACCTCGAGACAGCCGTCGCAACCGTTCTCTCGCGACGCTACGTGCCGAGTTTGCCCCAGCCCACATACGCGTCGACGGTGACGTATCCGGTCACCCGCGGCTGATCCCGAACCGGATACGGATTGCCGGTGTAATGCGTCGAAATGCGATCGATATCCACCAGATCGGGATCGTCCTGCAGCTCGATCGAACCGTGCACCGTCACATGGGTGTACCAACTGGCCTCGTCCAACACCGAAATCGAGACCTTCGGATTCGCCCTGATGTGCTCGAGACGCTTCCGAGACGCATCGAAATTGAGCACGACCTTCCCGTCCTCCCACAAATACCAAGTGGGTGCGGTGATCGGCGTCCCATCGGCACGAACCACCGCCATGACCGCAGGATTGGCCTTCTTCAGCAATTCAACAGCGGCATCGGGCAACGGAGGCTTGGGCATACGACAACTCTACGACTCAACCCCCGCTGCGGTCATGCTTCCGCCCACACCGCCCCCCGAGGTCCACTCGATGTGACATTGACTGCCGAAAAGGCCACTGAATGTCACATCGAGTGCACTGGGGGCTACGGCTGCACTCGGGAATTGGGTGCAGCGCGGGTGGATGTGCGACTACAGGTTGGGGAGTTTGACTACCTGTCCGGCGTAGGAGAGTCCGGCACCGAAGGCGAGTAGCAGTGCGGTATCTCCTGCTTTTGCTTTGCCGGTGCGCAGGAGTTCTTCCATGGCCAGGGGGATCGAGGCTGCCGAAGTGTTGCCGGTTTCGGCGATGTCGTTGGCGACCGGGGTGCCGTCGGCGAGGTTCAGGCTCTTGGCCAGCAGTTCGGTGATGCGGCTGTTGGCCTGGTGGGGGATGAAGGCGTGCAGTTCGTCGGTCTTGATGCCGGCGACGTCGAGGACCCGCTGCGCGGCTTTGCCCATCTCGAATGCGGCCCAGCGGAAGACGGAGATTCCGTTCATCCGGATCCAGGGGCGCTCGAGGCCCTCTTCGGTGATGTAGTCGTACCAGTCGGTTGTCTGGACGATGGCGTCGGATTGCGAGCCGTCGGAGCCCCAGACGGCGGGCCCGATCTCGGTTTCGTCGCTCTGTCCGACGACCACGGCACCGGCACCGTCGGCGAAGATGAATCGCGTGGTGCGGTCGTAGGGGTCGGTGGTGACGCTGAGCTGTTCTGCACCGATGACGAGCACGTACTTGGAGGTTCCGGCCTTGACCAGGTCCGACGCGACGGCGAGGGAGTAGCAGAAGCCTGCGCAGCCGGCGCAGATGTCGAATGCGGCAGGCCCCTTGGTGCCGAGTCCGTGCGCTACTTTCGCCGCTGCTTGGGGTGTCAGTTCGAGATGCGTCGAGGTGGCGACGATGACGGTGTCGACCTGGTCGGCCGTGATTCCGCTGGCCTCGAGAGCCTTGCGGCCTGCCGCGATGGACATCTCGACGACGTTTTCCTTGGGATCGGCGAAGCGCCGGTTCTTGATTCCCGAGCGCGTCTGGATCCACTCGTCGCTCGAGTCGATGAATTCGCAGATCTCGTCGTTGGTCACGATTCGCTCGGGGCGGTGAACGCCGAGTCCGAGTAGTTTCGACTGTCGTCCCTGCGTCGTGCTGATCGCACCCATCTTCAATTTCCTCTCGTGCTACCGCGCCATCGCCGAGCTTCGGCTCGGGTCTTGGGCTGCGGGCTCGGTGACACACGTTACGTGCGTCGCCGCGAGGGGTTCACACCAGTTCGGTGATGAGGGCCGCGACCTCGGCGGGCTTGTCGATCATGGCGTGGTGGTGGGCGGGCATCACGACGGTGAAGTCGGCACGCAGATATGCGGCGAGCTTGCGTTGAGTTCTGATCCATCTCTTGCCCCACGGGGAGGGTCGTCCGGTGTGTGCGGCCGCCACGATGACGGGCACGACGAGTCGGAACTGCTTGCGAATGCGGTTCAGTTCGACGGCGAGATCCGGGTAGACGACGTCTTCGGTCAGCGCGGCTGCGAGGTAGGTGGGTCGGCGATAGATGTCGTCGACCCAGTCGAATGTCTCCTGCGGTGTGCCGTCGGGCGGCGTCGCCTGATTGAGGACGCGGCGCACGCGCGGTCCGAACAGCGTCTGCACGCCGGTCTTGCTGAGCACGGCTGCGATCAGGTGTGCCGCCTCGACGCGCACGGGCGCCGGGATGAAGCGGCGGGGGTCGGATTCTGCGCTGGAATCGAGCAACAGAATCCCGCGGATGCGCGACGGGTACAGCCGGGCGACGGCTTCTGCGTAGAAGCCGGCAATCGAATGACCCGCGACGACGGCCGGTTCGGTGACTCCGAGTGCGTCGAGGACGCCGACGATCCTGTCTGCCTCCCCGCGGACGGTGGGGGTGGCTCCGGCCGGAAGTGGATCGCTGAGTCCGAACCCGGGGCGGTCGAGAACGACCACGTGATGGTGTGCGCTCAGGATGTCGACGGTGTCGTTCCAGTCGAACCAATTGCTGCCGAGGCCTCCGCAGAGGACGACCGTGGGGCCCGTACCGCGGACGAACAGATGTAGGCGTTGTCCGTCCACCTCGACGTACTGACCGGGAGGATGTTTCACGGGAAACAACGCACTGCGTTCGACTCGATCCCCGCTGTCCATGTCTGGTTCTCCACGATGCTTTGCCGACCTGTCGTCTGTTTCACGCTCCAGTTTCCATCATCTTGCCGGTTTTGCACACCTGCCCTCGCGGACCGGTCGCGCAGGAAGGTCATTGACGCGGCTTGGCCAGCGGAAATGCGAGTGTCTCGCGAATGCTGCCACCGGTGATGAGCATGACGACGCGGTCGACGCCCATGCCCAGGCCACCGGTCGGGGGCATCCCGTGCTCGAGCGCCTGCAGGAAGTCCTCGTCCAAGCTCATGGCCTCCTCGTCGCCGCCGGCCGCCAGCAGCGACTGTTCGGTCAGGCGCTGCCGTTGATCGACCGGGTCGGTCAGTTCGCTGTACGCGGTTCCCAACTCGACACCCCACGCCACGAGATCCCACTTCTCCGCCACTCCGGGGATGCTCCGATGCGGTCTCGTCAACGGCGACATCGACGTCGGGAAGTCCTTGTAGAAGGTGGGGAATTCGGTGTAGTCCTCGACGAGATGCTCGTACATTCCCTGTGCGACGGCCCCTGCATCCCAGGTCTTCTCGTACGGAATGTCGTTCTCGTCGCACAGTCGTTGCAGTTCGTCGAGGGGAGTCGACGGTTCGACGGGTACGCCCAACTTCTCGGCGACGGCACCGTGCAGCGTCTTGACGGGCCACTCACCGGAGATGTCGATCTCGATCATCTCCCCGTTCGGACCGTCCGGGCGCAGGATGATCTCGCGTCCGTGTGCCGCGACGGCAGCCCGCTGAATCAGCTCGCGGCACAGCACCATTGCGCGTTCGTAGTCGCTGTGAGCCTCGTACGCTTCGAGGATCGTGAACTCGGGATTGTGTTTGAAGTCCGCTCCTTCGTTGCGGAACACCCGCCCTATCTCGAACACCTTCTCCATGCCTCCGACGCACAGGCGCTTGAGATACAGCTCCGGGGCGATGCGCAGGTAGAGATCGAGGTTGTAGGCATTGATGTGGGTGACGAACGGCGCGGCGTTCGCACCACCGTGCACCTGCTGCAGAATCGGGGTCTCGACTTCCATGTACCCGCGCTCTCCGAGCGAATCACGCAGGGATTTCACCACATTCGAGCGCGCGATCAGCAGAGCACGGGCATCCCGATTGATCGCCAGGTCCACATACCGTTGCCGCACCCGCGCTTCCGGGTCGGTGAGACCGCGATACTTGTCCGGCAGCGGATGCAGGCACTTGGCGTTCATTCGCCAGTCGGTCGCGAGCAGCGAGAGCTCGCCACGCCTGCTGTACCCGATGGCACCGCTGACCTCGATGAGGTCACCCAGGTCGAAGTCGGCATCGAATTCCTCGATTCTGTCGCCGACGCGTTCGCGGTCGAACAGCACCTGAATGTCTGCCGACCAGTCCCGGATGACGGCGAAGGACACGCTGCCGTAGTCACGGATACGCAGAATGCGTCCGGCGATTCGCACCGTCGTGCCCTGCGGCGACGCCACAGCAGCCTCGACGGTGTGGGTCGGGGGATAGGCGACGGGATAGCCCTCGGTGCCCTCGCGTTCGAGGCGATCGAGCTTCGACATGCGCACGCGCACCTGGTCGGGACGCTTGCGGCCCGGCGTCGGCTCGTCCGGAACGCTGTCGGGTCCACTGCCGTCGGGATGAATGTCGTCGGCGTCGGCCAGAGCCGCGGGCACCGCAACGTGGGAACCGGTGTGCTTCGAGGCGCGTCGGAAGGTCGGGAGAGTCAGAAAGCCTTCGGCGATGGCCGACGCGACGCCGACCTTGGGCAACACCCGATTGTCGGCGAAGCACAGATAGCGCGGCTCCCATTCCGGCAGATACTTCACGTTCGAGCGATACAGCGCCTCGAGCTGCCACCACCGGGAGAAGAACACCAGCACGCTGCGCCAGATTCGCAACACCGGCCCGGCACCGATCCGGCTGCCCTCCTCGAACGCCGCGCGGAACACCGCGAAGTTCAGCGAGATCTTGCCGACACCGAAATGATCTGCGCTGGTGGCGAGCTCGGTCACCATCAACTCGATCACCCCGTTGGGCGACGCCGGATCCCGCCGCATCAGATCCAGCGACGCACCGGTACGACCCCACGGCACCAGCGAGAGAACGCCGATCACCTTCTCACCCTGAACCGCCTGCACCAGAAGACAATCGCCGTCGAGCGGGTCACCCAGCCGACCCAACGCCATCGAAAAGCCGCGCTCGGTCTCGGTATCGCGCCACGCATCCGCGCAGGCAATGATCTCCGACATCTCCTCCGACGAAATATCCCGATGACGACGCACGGTGACCACGACACCCGCTTTGCGAGCCCGGTTGACCGCCTGACGCACGGGGCGCATCTCGCGTCCATTGAGGTTGAAATCTTTGGTTTTGAGGATTGCTTCGTCGCCGAGTTCGAGGACGCTCAGGCCGGCCCGCTTGTATGCGGTGGCCCCGATCTCGCTGGCCCCCATGACAGCTGGGGTCCAGCCGTACTTCTCGGCCAGGTCCAGCCATTCCGAGATGGCATGCGGCCAGGCCTCGGGATTGCCGATCGGGTCACCACTGGCCAGACACACCCCGACCTCGACGCGATACGTCACAGCAGCCTTGCCGCTGGTGGCGAAGATGACGCCCTTGTCGCGGCGGGTGGCGAAGTAGCCGAGGGAATCGTCGGCGCCCCACTTGTCGAGCAGACCTCGCAGGGCGGACTCGTCGCGACCGGTGAGCGCATTGCTCGACCGCTGAGACCTGAACAACGTGACGATCGCCCCCAGCAACGCCAACGCTCCGAACAGGCCCAACGCCGTGTTCACGATCCCGTTCGGCCTGCCGTCGAACTGCTCGTTGTCCACCGTCGCCAACGCCGTCACACGATTGAACGCCCACAGAAATGTCTGACTCTCCGGCAACGACCCGGGGAACAACGCAACCAACGCCCAGCCGATGAGCGTCCCGACGGCCGCTCCGAGGACGAGCACCCCGAGCGCCTTCCACACCGCGCCGCGACGCACCCGCGTGTAGAACTCCTTGCGCGCAGCGATCAACACCCCCGTCACGACCACATGGGCAGCCAGCGCAACCCACGAGTTGACGTTCCCGTCCTGGATGCCCTCGACGACATTGGTGATCGCCAACAACACCAGATAAATCGTCAGCAACCACCACGCAATGCGCTTACGACTCGCCAAGGCTGCCGCCAACAACCCGACGACCAGCGCCCACGACAAACTCGTATCGGGAGCATCGAAGTAATAGTTGTCCACGTACTCGCGAGGAACACGAACCAGAAAACGAAGAGTGGGCGACAGACTCCACAGAAACAACAACACCGCGAACACACCGAGCACCAACCCCGCGATATGCGGAACCTCACTCAACCGACCGCGCGCGGGTGGCACGAACGACCGCGGAACCATGGACCCGGACCGCTCCGAGGGAATCGCTGTCGCCGTCATATCTCACTCCCGAAGTCAGAATGCACTTGCAACGTAGACGGTATCCCCGCCAACGCGAGTCAGGTGCCCATTGCCCGCACCCCCGC
>NZ_JAWLKE010000002.1:632855-718600 GCF_033042225.1 Rhodococcus cercidiphylli | reverse complement strand
ACCGGCCAGGACCCACTCCTGTCGGCAACCCACGCTTACATGCGGAGGGGCCCCAGCCAAGACCTCCATACCGTCTATCCGAGATTGCGGTAACGACCGAGTCTGTTTCGAGTCCGGGTGGCGGGATCGACGGTGGACAGCGCATGCAGTTCCCGGACGATGGCGTCGGCGATGCGGCCGGAGAAGGATGCGGGCTCGTCGGCCGCATCGGGGAGTTCGGCAACGATGGCGTCGACGATGCCGTCGCGCAGCAGGTCGACCGACCTGATGCCTTGGGCCTCGGCCATGTCGGGGGCGTGAGCGGTATCGCGGTGCACGATGGCACTGGCACCCTCGGGCGGAAGTGGTGCGAGCCAGGCGTTCTGGGCGCACAGCACCCGGTCGGCGGGCAGCAGTGCGAGCGCTCCACCGCCGGTGCCCTGGCCGAGCAGGATGGAGACGGTCGGGGTATCGACGGTGACGAGATCGGAGATCGAGCGCGCGATCTCGGGTGCCAGGCCTCCCTCCTCGGCCTCCTTGGACAGTGCCGCCCCGAAGGTGTCGATCACCAGGACCAGCGGTAGGCGCAGTTCCTCGGCCAGGCGCATGCCGCGTCGCGCTTCTCGCAGTGCCGCCGGGCCCATGGTGGCGGTGGCGGTGCTGCTGCTTCGGTCGTTGCCGAACAGGACGCAGGAGATCCCTCGGATTCGGCACAGCGACAACAGAATCGACGTGTCGGCCTCGCCCTGACCGGTGCCGCTGAGCGGAACATGTTCGCCGGCAGCGTGTTCGATGAGCTGCCGAATGCCGGGGCGATCCGCGCGACGCGACGACTGCACCGAATGCCAGGCAGACTGCTCCGGTATCTCGGCCTGTACGTCGCCGGTGAGGTCGGGCCACACCGTGGCGTCCAGGATCACTCGAAGTGCGCGAATCAGTAGGTGACGCAGGTGATCCAACGGCACCACGCCATCGATGACGCCGTGCTGGTAGAGATTCTCGGCGGTCTGCACCCCGTCGGGAAAGGGCTTGTCGTATAACGCCTGATAAACGCGCGGACCGAGAAATCCGATGAGCGCACCGGGTTCGGCGACGGTGACGTGCGCCAGCGACCCCCAGGACGCGAACACCCCACCGGTCGTGGGGTTGCGCAGATACACCAGGTACGGCAGGTGCGCCGCCTTGTGCGCGGTGACGGCGGAAGCGATCTTGACCATCTGCACGAAGGCCAACGTTCCCTCCTGCATGCGCGTGCCGCCGGAGGTGGGGGAGGCGATGAGCGGTAGGCCCTCCGCGGTGGCGCGCTCGATGGCGGAGGTGGTGCGCTCGGCCGCAGCAACGCCGATCGAACCGGCGAGAAACGCGAACTCGCACGCGATCATCACCACCCGCCGGCCGTCGATGGTGCCCTCGCCCGTCAGCACCGACTCGTCGACCCCGCTCTTCTCCCGCGCCTTCGCGAGGTCGCGCTGATAGGAGTCGTTGGGGTGAACATCGACCGGCTCGGAGTCCCAGGACACGAACGATCCGCCGTCGAGAACGGAATCGAGAATCTCGGCGGCGGATGTTCGTGGGCTCATGTCGGGGAGCCTACGCAGCGAACCCTAGCGAGCAAACGCTTCCTTCCACGAGACGGTCTTGCCGATCCGGAGAATGGATCGCTGGTAGATCTTGGCTGCACCCATCGCCAGGATCGCGGTGGTGACGATCATCAGGACTGCTGATCCGACGATCTGAACCGGCGAGGTCACTCCAGCCGCGATACGCAGCGGCATCATGATGGCGGAGAACGGAGGAATCCAGCTCAAGGTGTTGGCCAGGGTGCTCTCCGGGTCGCTGACGGAATAGAACGCTGCGAAGAACATCGCCATGATCAGAATGAGTAGCGGCATGGTCGTCGAATTGACGTCCTCCTGCCGCGAGACCATCGACCCGCCGGCGGCGTAGAGCACCGCGAAGAAGGCGAATCCCAAGATGAACCACGCCAGCGTTGCCGCGAAGACGCTCACCGCGGCACCGGTGACCGTCAGGACGCCTGTGCCCAATCCTGCTCCTACACCGGCTATTCCGTACAGAGCGAGCTGCAGAATGCCGACCGCGCCGATACCGAGAATCTTTCCCCACAGCAACTGCAGGGGGCGGACGGTGGAGAGCAACAGTTCGACCACGCGTGAGGACTTTTCCTCGACGACGCCCATCGCGACGTACATGCCGAAGCCGATGATCTGGGCATACAGCAGGAACACTGCGGACAGCGCCAGAGCGGTCCGCTGCCCGGCCTCGGGATCCGGCGGATCGATCGCGTCGACGGTGACCGTCGCGGCACTCGTCGCTGCCCCGAGTTCGTTCTGATCGACACCTTGTTGCGCCAGTGCAGTATTCGTTGCCTGCGTCGCGACACTACCTTCGACGACGGCCCTCAACGTTCCGGTCAGATCGGACTCGGTGACGGCGGTGTACGCACCCGCGGTTCCGTCCGGAACCAGCGCCACGTCGAGATCCCCGGATTCGACGCCGCTGCGTGCGGCTGCCGCGTCGGCGACTTCGCGCACCTCGACCGGAGATCCGACGGCGTCCCCGGTTGCTTCCACCACGGCCGCGATGGATTGGTCTCCGGCAATGCCGACGACGTCACGCTCTTCGTCGCCGCTGCCGGAGAAGATCGAGAACGCGATGATGCCGCCGACGATGACGGCGAGAATGATCACGTTGCTGATGACGAAGCTCTTCTTCATCACCTGAACGGTGAACTCGCGCTTGGCTATCAAAGACACTGCGCTGAAGGAGTTCAGTTGGGAGCTCATGCCACTACCGCCTCTCGGAACAGGTCGCTCAGGGAAGGTTTCTGGATGGAGAAGTCGTGTACCGGACCGGTCGCCAGTGCGGCTCGGAGGACTTCTTGATCGTCTGCCCCGGGTGCCAAGCCCAGGACGGTGACGCCGTCGCTGTGGCCGAGGGTGCTCACCCCGGCGATGCCCGACGCCCATCCGGGTGCCGCGTGCGGTGCATGGACGCGCAGTTGCGCATCTCCCGATCCGCGTAGCTCGTCGACGGTACCGACGGCCTTCATCGAGCCGGCGGCGATGATGCCGACGCGATCGCACAGACGTTGCACCAGGTCGAGCTGGTGACTCGAGAACACCACCGGTACTCCGGCAGCGGCCTTTTCGCGCAGCACCTCGCTCATCACGTCGACGGCGATGGGGTCGAGACCGGAGAATGGCTCGTCCAACACGAGAACCGCGGGGTCGTGCACCAGCGCGGCCGCCAACTGCACCCGCTGCTGGTTGCCCAGGCTCAGCGCGTCGACTGTGTCGTTGACGCGCTGATCGATGCCGAGGCGTTCGGTCCAGCGGATCACCGCAGCCTTCGCGTCCTTGGACGACAGGCCGTGCAGTTCGGCCATGTACGCCAACTGCGGGCCGACCTTCATCTTGGGATACAGGCCGCGCTCCTCGGGCATGTAGCCGATGGTGCGACGAACATCGAGGTCGACGGGCTTGCCGGCCAACAGAACCTGGCCGGAATCCGCCGACAAGACTCCGAGCGCGATGCGCATCGTGGTGGTCTTGCCAGCACCGTTGCTGCCGACGAAGCCGAACAGCTCGCCGGGCCGGACGTCGAAGCTGAGGTTGTCCAGGGCGATCTTGTCGCCGTACTTCTTGGAAACGGAGTCGATCGTGAGGGTGCTCATGGTGCCCTTTCGGTCGTTACTTCGGGTCGAAATCTTCGGTGTCTTCGAGTTCGGGGTCGGGGGTGATCCAGGCGAGAATCATTGCGGGGGAGCAGATACCGGCCAGCAATGCCGCCAGGGTCCAACCGCCACCCGCGTAGGCGAGGCGAGGCATCTCGTCGTTGGCCGTCGACAGAAAGATGGACGCGAACGCTGCCGCCATCACCAGGGTCTGCGTGATGGTGAGGCCGATGGAGCGAGCCTCGTTGCGTTGCTGTACTTCCCACTCGTCCAGTGCTCCGACCGGAGCGTCGCCGTGCCTTCCGGAGACCGTCTGCAGCGCCGTCCAGATCGGAAGGAACAGCAGAACGGCCGGTATCCATGCGATTGCTGCCCACTCGACGAAGAGGCTGGTAATGCTGATGACGAAGAAGGAGAAGAGAACGACGGACAGCGCGACAACGAGGATTCGACGTCGATGCTGTGTCCGCCAGGCGGGCAGCCAGTGCCTTGTCTTGGCGTCGTTCTCGAGGAATCGCCGCGTGCGATACGCCTGGTAGCGGGTGAGAATGTCGGTGCGTTCGCTCATTGTCAGCCGTCCTCGGGGTCGGGGTCGGGAGTGGTCCATGCGAGAAGCATTGCGGGAGTAGCACCTCCAGTGCTCAAAGCGGTCAGCATCAGTGCGCCGCCGGAGATCCCGAGATTCGTTGCCCCGAAAATCGATCCGAGGAACAGGTACGCCGCGGCAGCGGTGCCCAACACCTGAGTAACCGTCAGGCCGATGGATCGGGCCTGGTTGCGGAGCTGGACTTCGAGCTCGTCGAGCGCTTCCACCGGTGCTTCGGCGCGCCGATTGGACACGATGCCGAGGACGATTGTCGCGAACGCGAACACGATGTAGCAGATTCCCCAGAATCCGATCGCCCACTCGAACAGCGGGTCCGACAGTGCGAAGCCCGCGGAAGCTGTGAGCAGCACCAGAAGGATGGTGACGAAAGCTCGGCGTCGTTTCTGGACTCGCAATCCCGGCAGCCAGTTCGCATAGGTCTTTTCGTTCTCCAGAAACACTTTCGTCCGGGCTTCCTGATATCTACTGAAGATGCTGGGACTGTGCGTGTTCATCGATCCTTCTCCCTTCGGAAGAGTTCGGCCGAGAGTGGTCCGAGTTCGGTGCGCGAGAACACTGCTTCGATCGGCAGATCGAAGACGTCGCAGATGCGCATCGCGAGGTCGAGGCTCGGGTAGTGGTCGCCTCGTTCGAGGGCACCCACCGTCTGGGGATTCACTTCGACGAGTTCGGCCAGTTGCGCGCGGCTCATCTTCCGTTCTGCCCGCAGAACACCCACCCTGTTGAAGATCGGGAGCGCGGTACCACGCTTGACGGGGCTCATGACAATGAAGTGTTGTATAAACCCAACGATCTGTCAACGGTTAATAACAGATTGCTTCCGTTGACTACGTTGCATGTTGGTCCCGGGCGTCGGCAACGACGGCGCGCATCGTCGTCAGAAACTCGTCGATCGTTGCCCGCTGATCGGGGGTGAAGCGCGCGAGTTCGTCGACGGCCCGACCGATGACGGAGCCGAAGAACGTCATGCCGAGTTCGGCTGCATGTTCGGTGACGAACAGCAGTACTCGCCGGCGATCGGCCGGGTCGGGTTCACGTGAGACCAACTCGCGCTTGGCCATTCGATCGATCAGGGCGGTAACAGACGCGGATTCCAGACCCAGTTGCGCGCCGAGCCAGCCGGGTGTGGCACGCGTTCCGGCTCGGTCCGCATCCAGCAGGCAGATCAGCGCGCGGATGTCGGTCGGGTGAAGTGAGTGCTTCTGGGCGAAGCCTGCGCCGAGGAGATCGAGCTCGACGGTGAGTGCTCGCAGCTGATGCACGGCGGCGACAGGTTCGGTCATGTGCTGATCCCTCGGGAGATGCTGGACGAGCGGTCTCTCTATTGTCTACTATCTCGATCATCGAGAGAGTAGAGGGTTGTAATGTCGCTGGACGAATTCTTCTCCGCCTACGACCGGGTGCTGCTGAAGTGGCCGGCAGATACCCACGCCATCGACGTGAAGACGGTGCACGGCACCACGCGAATCAACGCCTGCGGACCCGCCGACGGCCCGGCGCTGGTGCTGCTACCGGGGGCGGGTGCGACGTCCACCGTGTGGTTCGCCAACGTCGAGGCACTCTCGCAGCACTATCGGGTGTACGGGGTCGACATCATGGGCGACGTCGGGCGCAGTGTTCCAGGTGACCATCCCATCGACTGCGTGGACGAGCTGCTGAACTGGGTGACGGCGGTTCTCGATGCACTGGACCTTCGAACTGCGGCACTCTGCGGACATTCATACGGCGCGATGATCGCCCTGGCGTTCTCTCTGCGCAACGAAAGCCGCGTCGACGCGCTCACTCTGCTCGATCCCAATGCCTGCTTCGGCTCCATGAGTCCGCGGTACCTGCTCCATGCGCTACCGATACTGCTGCGGCCCAACGAAAATCGGCAGCGCCGCTTCGTAGCGTGGGAGACCGATGGCCTGGCTTTGGATCCCGACTGGCTCGACGTCCTCGCGCTCGGAGCCGCACATTTCCCGACGGCAAAGACCATTGTTCCGAAGCGGCCGAAGCCCGCTGCGTTCGAGGGCTTCGATGTGCGCACCACTGTGGTCCTGGCGGGGAAGGGGAAGGTGCACAACGCGGCTCGTGTCGAATCGGCTGTGCATGCTGTCCTGCCGACGGCGAGGACGGTGGTGCTCGAGAACGCCACCCACCACGGGCTGCCGATGCATCCGGCACTCGAGGTCAACGAAATTCTGCTCAGTTGATGAAAATCGGGTGCAGCTGACCGCGCTCACCGCGGTCAGCTGCACCCGATTTCGACTCCCCGCGTCTACAGTTCCGACAGCTGCCCGTCGTTCATCGTCCAGTGTCTTGTGCTGCGGACCGTGTCGAGCATTCTGCGGTCGTGGGTGACCAGCAGCAGTGTTCCCTCGAAGTTCTCCATCGCACGTTCGAGTTGTTCGATGGCAGGTAGATCGAGGTGGTTGGTCGGCTCGTCGAGTACCAGCAGGTTGACGCCGCGGGCCTGCAGCAACGCGAGTGCCGCGCGGGTTCGCTCACCGGGCGAGAGAGACGACGCCGGCCGCAATGCGTCGTCGCCGCGGAGGCCGAACTTGGCCAGCAGGGTGCGGACTTCGGCGTCGGGCCACTCGGGAACCGCTGCGCTCAAGGCGTCGGACACTGTGCCCTCGCCGACGAAATATGCTCGCGCCTGATCGATTTCACCGACCGCCACACCCGAACCCAACGATGCCGAGCCCTCGTCCGGGTCCAACCGGCCCAACAGCACCGACAACAACGTCGTCTTGCCGGAGCCGTTGGGCCCCGTGATCAGAATCCGATCGCCCCACTCGATCTGCGTCGTCACCGGGCCGAAAGTGAACCCGGATCGCCGGACAATGGCACCGCCCAGAACTGCGACGACAGTGCCACTGCGTGGAGCCGCCGCAATCTCCATCCGCAGCTCCCACTCCTTGCGAGGCTCCTCGACCACCTCGAGTCGCTCGATGCGCCGCTGGGTCTGACGGGCTTTCGCGGCTTGCTTCTCGGTGGATTCGGCGCGGGTCTTGCGGGCGATCTTGTCGTTGTCGGTGGCCTTCCGGCGTGCGTTGCGTACCCCCGACTCCATCCAGTTCCGCTGCATCTGTGCCCGAGACTCCAACGCGGACTTGGTGTCTGCGAACTCGTCGTACTTTTCCCTGGCGTGCTGGCGCGCAATCTCCCGTTCCGCCAGATAGGACTGATAGCTGCCGTCGTACACATCGATGCGCCGCTGAGCCCGATCGAGCTCGACGACTCCAGTCACCGTCCGCGCCAGGAATTCACGATCGTGACTGACGACGACGATCGCCGCCCGCGTCGCGACGACGAACTGCTCGAGTTGCTCGAGGCTCGCCAGATCGAGGTCGTTGGTCGGCTCGTCGAGCAGAAGAATGTCGTAACGCGCGAGCAGAATCGCGGCGAGCCCCGCGCGCGCAGCCTGCCCACCCGACAGCGCCGTCATCAGCGCAGACCCGTCGACATCCAGACCGAGGTCCGCGAGAACCTTCGCCGTGCGCTCCGCCAGATCCGCGCCGCCGAGCGCAAGCCACTTCTCCAATGCCGGGGTGTAGAGGTCGTCATCACTCGACCCCAACGCCTCGGCGGCGGAGTTCATGGAGAGTTCGGCCTCGGTCACCCCGGTCCGCCGACCGAGGAAGTCCAACACCGTCTCCCCGGCGATCCGCTCGGGCTCCTGCGCCAGATATCCGACGGTCGCGTCGGGCGGGCTGGTGTAGATCTCACCCTCGTGATCGGCCGTCCCCACACCCGCGAGCAGGGTCAACAACGTCGACTTGCCTGCACCGTTCGCTCCGACGAGCCCGATCACATCACCCTCGGTAACCGTCAGATCGAGTCCGGAGAACAGGGTTCGATCGCCGTGGAAAGCGGCGAGATCATCGATACGAAGCGTTGCGGTCACACCGAAACACTAAGGGGCGGGAACAACACCACCCCACCCACCGTTGCCATTCGTATGACGTATTCAGCCGAGACCAGTACTGTCCCGACCATCGTGCTCAACGACGGCACGTCCATTCCCCAGTTGGGGTTCGGTGTGTGGCAGGTTCCCGACGACGGTGCGCAGGCCGCAGTGACCGAGGCGCTGAAGGTCGGCTACCGCAGCATCGACACCGCCAAGGTGTACGAGAACGAGACCGGCACCGGCCGCGCAATCGCAGAGTCCGGCATCGCCCGTGACGAGCTGTTCATCACCACCAAGCTGTGGAACGACGACCAGGGCTACGACTCCACTCTGAAGGCATTCGACGCGAGCATGGATCGCCTCGGACTCGAGTACCTCGACCTGTACCTCATTCACTGGCAGCAGCTCGACCGCGACAAGTACATCGACACGTTCAAGGCGTTCCAGAAGCTCAAGGCCGACGGCCGCATCGGCTCCATCGGCGTCTCCAACTTCACCATCCCCACCCTCGAGAAGCTCATCGACGCGGTAGGCGAGACACCGTCGATCAACCAGGTCGAGCTGCACCCGCGGTTCGTCCAGGAGGAGCTGCGCGCGTTCCACACTTCGAAGGGCATCGCCACCGAGGCCTGGAGCCCGCTCGGCTCGGGCACCATTCTCGACGAGCCGGTGTTCGCGAAGATCGGTGACGCGCACGGCGTCACTCCGGCCCAGGTCATCCTGCGCTGGCACATTCAGCTCGGCAACGTGGTGATCCCCAAGTCGGTGACCCCGAAGCGCATCGCCAGCAACTTCGACGTGTTCGGCTTCGAGCTCAGCAACGACGAGATTCAGCAGATCAACGCGCTGGACTCCGCAGACGGCCGCACCGGCCCGGACCCGGACAAGTTCAGCAGCTGACCTGTCACATTCCGGGCACGTCGGGGGCCTAGTCTGTACCCATGTCCGATTCGCTCGCAGGCAAGACCGTTGCCCTCACTGCCGAGCGACGTGCAGACGAACTGGCCACCATGCTCGAACGCCGCGGCGCGAACATCGTTCACGCCGCGGCGATTCACGTTCTGCCCCTGATCGACGACTCCGATCTGAGGTCCGCCACCGAGGGCATCGTCGAACGCCCACCGCAGATCGTCGTGATCAGTACCGGCATCGGTTTTCGGGGCTGGCTCGACGCGGCCGCCGACTGGGGTATGCGCGAAGAACTCGTGACAGCGCTGGGGCACACGCGAATCCTTGCCCGAGGTCCCAAGGCGCGCGGGGCAATTCGTGGCACGGGGCTCCGCGAGGAGTGGTCGCCGGCCACCGAGGCCTCGCAGGAAGTCTCCGATCATCTCGAGGCCGAGGGTGTTGCCGGGGTGGACATCGCAGTTCAGCTGCACGGGGTGATCACCGAGTGGGAGCCGACCATTCACCTCAGTGATGCGCTGACCGAACTCGGCGCGCATGTCCGACCGATCCCGGTGTACCGCTGGATTCGCCCCGCGGATCAGGCTCCACTGGTCGACCTGTTGGAACAGATCATCGAGAATCGGGTGGATGCGGTGACGTTCACCAGCGCCCCCGCGGTGGCGTCCCTGCTCTCGACCGCCAAGGACAACGGCATGCTCGACGCCTTCCTCGACGCGCTTCGAGGACCTGTCGCCGCGATCTGCGTCGGGCCGGTGACGTCGGCACCGTTGGACGCGTTGGGTGTTCCGACGTCGATGCCGAGCCGGGCGCGACTGGGCGCGCTGGCGAAATTCGTGACCGAGAGGCTCGGTTAATCCAGGGTCTCGAGCAGTTCGGTCACCGCTGCTCGCCCGGCTCGGTTTGCCCCGATGGTGCTGGCGGACGGCCCGTAGCCGAGCAGGTGGACGCGATGGTTCGCGGCGACCCGGGTGGTGAGCCTGCCGTCCATGACGATTCCGCCGCCGTGTCCGCGCAGGCGCAGCGGCGCGAGGTGGTCGAGGGCGCTCCGAAACCCGGTGGCCCACAGAATCACATCGGCGTGCTGAGTCGACCCGTCCTCCCACACAACGGAATCGGCGGTGATCGAGGAGAACATCGGCTTGCGTTCGAGAGCCCCGCGCTCGCGGGCGGCAGCCAACGACGGCGTCAGCAGCAGTCCGGTCACCGACACGACCGAGCCGGGTGGCAGGCCCGCCCGCACACGTTCCTCGACCATGGCGACGGCCTTGCGGCCGGCATCGTGATCGAATTCGCTGTCCCGGAACACCGGTGGTCGACGCGTCACCCATGTCGTGGACGTGACCTGCGAGATCTCGTCGAGCAGTTGAACGGCCGAGATGCCGCCGCCCACCACGACGACGTGCTTGCCTGCGAACTCGTCGGCCGTCCGATAGTCCTTGGTGTGCAGTTGCCTGCCTGCAAAGGTCTCGGCTCCGTCGTAGTGCGGAACGAACGGCTTCTCCCACGTGCCGGTCGCATTGATCAGCCCCTCGGCCATGACGACGGTCTCGCCGGCTTCGACCCGGAATCGGGGTTCCCGATCGCACACGACGGTCACCGTGACGGGGCGTCGAACATGCAGTTCGAAGCGTTCCTCGTACTCGCGGTAGTACCGGGGGACGGCGTCGGCGGCGGCGATGGTCTCGGCCGGCTCGTCTCCGAGCGTGTCCGCGAAGGCCATACCGGGCAGGTCGTGTACGCCGTTGACGGTGCTCAGCGTCAGCGAGGGCCAGCGGAACTGCCATGCGCCGCCCGGCCCGGGGGAGCGATCCAACATCACGAAGCCCTCGCCTGCGGTGAGTCCGGTGCGGTGCAGGTGATAACCGGCCGAGAGTCCGGCTTGGCCGGCACCGATGACGGCGACCCGAGTGTCGATCATGGAGACCAGTAGATCAGGCCCCGCACTGTCATTTTCTGTACTGGTGGGTAACCTCTGCTCTCGTGATCGGACTCTCTCGTGACGGCGACGTCGTCACCCTCGAACTGCAGCGGCCGGATCGACGGAACGCGTTGAACTCCGAGTTGTGCCTGGCGGTGCATCGCGGAGTAGAACAAGCCGAGCGTGACGGCGCGCGGGTCGTGGTCGTCACCGGCCAGGGCACCAGCTTCTGTGCGGGTGCAGACCTGACGGGGGACGCGTTTCCCGAGCACTTCGGGCAGATCCTCGAAGAGATGCTGACGGCAATCC
This sequence comes from Rhodococcus cercidiphylli, assembly GCF_033042225.1. Classification (NCBI taxonomy): domain Bacteria; kingdom Bacillati; phylum Actinomycetota; class Actinomycetes; order Mycobacteriales; family Nocardiaceae; genus Rhodococcus; species Rhodococcus cercidiphylli. The sequence goes on along the minus strand of NZ_JAWLKE010000002.1, from coordinate 707,289 downwards.
AGCGGACCTCGATTCCGGTCGTGGCCGCGGTGAACGGACCGGCCGTCGGTGCCGGCACACAGTTGGCCGTCGCGTGCGATCTGCGAGTCGTTGCGCCGGGCAGTTTCTTCGAAATACCGTCGACCCGGCTCGGCATCGCGGTGAGCAACTGGACCATCCGGCGGTTGGCCTCGCTCGCGGGCGGCGGTGTTGCGCGCACCATCCTGCTCGGCGGTGAGCGGGTGTACACCGAGCAGGCGTTCACCTGCGGGCTGGCGAACAAGCTCGGCGACCTGGACGTCGCAACACAGTGGGCGCAGTCGATCACCGAACTCGCTCCCTTGGCGTTGCGTCACCTCAAGCTCGTCTTCAACGACGATGGAGCACAGGATGTTCCGACGCCGGAGCAGGTCGCTGCGTTCGAGGCCGCGTGGAGCAGCGAGGACATGAAAGAAGCGCGCCGCGCACGATCCGAGAAGCGCAAGCCGAAGTTCGTGGGCAGGTGATCGTCGGCGCGCCCGATGCGGGCGATACGGCGTGGCTGCTGACCAGTACCGCGCTGGTGCTGCTGATGACTCCCGGCCTGGCCTTCTTCTACGGCGGCATGGTGCGCTCGAAGAGTGTGCTGAACATGATGATGATGAGTTTGTCGGCGATCGCAGTGGTGTGGCTGCTGTGGTTGGCGTTCGGATTCTCGATGGTGTTCGGCGACAACGTGATCGGCGGGTGGATCGGAAACCCGTTGCAGCACGCCGGTTTCGAGGGTCTGCTGGGTGGGGTGTACACCTCGGCCGCAGGGACGGTGTCGATTCCGTTGGTGGGAACCGTTCCGGCGCTGGTGTTCGCGGCGTTCCAGGCGGGTTTCGCGATGGTGACGGTGGCGCTGATCTCCGGTGCCGTCGCAGATCGAATGCGATTCGTGCCCTGGGTACTGTTCGCGGCGCTGTGGTCCACACTCGTCTACTTTCCGGTGGCGCACTGGGTGTTCTCGCTCGACGGGCTCACCAGTGAGTTCGGTGGGTGGATCACCAACAGGCTCGGTGCCATCGACTTCGCCGGCGGAACTGCGGTGGAGATCAACGCAGGCGTCGCCGGCCTCGTTCTCGCGCTCGTCGTCGGCAAGCGGCGTGGTTGGCCGCGAGATCCCATGCGCCCGCACAACCTTCCGGCCGTCATGCTCGGAGCCGGGCTGCTGTGGTTCGGTTGGTTCGGGTTCAACGCGGGATCGTCGTTGGCCGCGGACGGCGTCGCCGCGGTGGCTCTGGTGAACACGATGGGTGCCGGAGCGATGTCCATGGCGGCGTGGCTCGTCGTCGAGAAGCTGCGGGACGGCCATGCGACGTCGTTCGGTGCGGCCTCCGGCGTCGTGGCCGGTTTGGTGGCCATCACACCCTCGTGCACGGCGGTCACCCCCATCGGCGCCGCGGCGATCGGCATCGCGTCGGGTGCGCTGTGTGCCCTGGCCATCGGCCTCAAATACCGCTTCGGCTACGACGATTCGCTCGATGTCGTCGGTGTGCATCTCGTCGGTGGCATCGTCGGCACGCTGATGATCGGACTCGTGGCCAGTGCGCAGATGCCGGCAGGGGTGGACGGTCTGTTGTACGGCGGCGGGCTGCATCAGCTGTGGGTACAGGCGGTCGCGGTGGCTGCGGTGTTCGCCTACTGCGCCGTCGTCACCACCGGGATCGCGTTCGCGATCAAGGCTGTCATGGGAGTGCGCGCCGACGCGCAACACGAAGCCGACGGTCTCGACGAGCACGAGCACGCCGAGTCCGCCTACGACTTCGGGGTGAGCCACGGAGGCAGCAACAAGCCGGGTCTTTTCGGTAAGTAGAGACAACCCGTGCGTGTCGTTTACGAACGGTTTGGACTTCGAAACCCGTTCTGTCCCTTATGAGTCGATGCGTGCAATCGTTGTTCGGTTCGACCCCGATCGTTCATCTTCGGTTCTCCTGACCCGCGTGTTCCACCCATAGTTTTTCGCTGCTCGCATCGAGTGATGGACACGACGAAAGACTGAGGAACATGAAGCTGACTCGATTCGCGGCAACGTCCGCATTGGTCATTGCAGCGATGACGACCGCCATGGGCACCGCCTACGCGGATCCGGCACCGGCTCCCGCCGCTGCCGTCGGGTGGAACGTCACCCAGGCCGGCAACCAGGTCCTCGTCGACACGACGGCCGGCACCCTGAGCAACGAGGACAACCACCTCGTCGTCCGCGACGCCAACGGTGTGCTGGTCGACTCGGTGCCGTTGGCCATTGCCGCAGACGGCTTCTCGCACCCCGTCGCAGCCGTCATCGACGGAAACCACGCCACCCTGACCGCCGACGCCTCACCTGCCGCGGCAACCCCGGTCTCCGCCTCTCTCCCGGGTCTGCAGCAGGTCGACCTGCCCGCCGCGGTCTCCGGCGTCAAGGACAACATCAGCCTGTCCGCTTCGGTCGGTGGATTCCTCGGAGCCGCAACCGGTCTGGTCACCGGTTGCTTCCTCGGAGCCATCGCCGCCGGCACCGTCTCCGCGCCTGCCCTGCTGCTCTTCGGTGCAGCACCGGTAGCCGGATGCGTCGGCGGCGCACTGCTTCTCGGCTCGGGTGCTTCGCTCGCCGGAACCGCCATCGGTGGTCTCGGTGCCATCGCAGGCAACGCAGGGCAGTTCATCCAGCTCCTCAACGCTCCTCCCGCCGTCAAGAAGTAACTCTCGTACAGCAGTGCTGTGGCCCGCATCGGATCCTCCGTTGCGGGCCACAGTCGTCGGCAGGTTCTTGTCGCTAGCGAGCCAGCGCGAGATCTCGCACGTGTGCACGGCGAGCCGCCGTCACGAGTTCGACGACGGCATCGGCCACTTCGCGGGCCCGTTCCAGGATCACCATGTGCCCGGCCTCTGCGACGCACACCAGGCGAGCGTCGGGCAGATGTTCGGCAATGGTTTCCGAGTGACGCATCGGTGTCATCAGGTCGTCCGAGCCGCACAGGACCAGGGTGGGGATCGAGGCGAGAGCAGCCAGGCCGGCCACCTCGTCGAGACCTCGGAATGCCCCGAGGAAGCCGGCCAACGTCACGATGGACGTCTCGCCCAGCATTGCCGTCGCCAGCGTCACCACCCTCGGACCGACTCTTCGGGATCCGCATCCCGCGGTCCTGACGATCGGGGCCCACACGCCGCGACTGAGTCGCTTGGCACCCGACATCAGTCGAGGGGCGCGTCGAACAGCGGCCTGGAACACCGACACCGCGGGATGCGCGAGGGCACTGCCGAGTCCGTCGTCGGTGATTCCACCCGCCGACGTCGCGATCAAACCGACTCCGACCAGGCGCGTGCCGATGGCCTCCGGGTTCTGACGGGCGTAGGAGAGCGCCGTCATTCCCCCCATCGAATGGCCGACGACGACGAACGGTCCCGACGGGACCATCGCACGGATGACGTCGGCCAGGTCCTCACCGAGCTGATCGATGGTGCAGCTCTCCGGCGCGGCCGCACTCGACTCCCCGTGCCCGCGGTGGTCGTACATCACGATCCGCACGTCGTCTCCCCAGGCGTGTTCCACCTGTGCACGCAGGTCGGTCCACGACTGCATCCGCAGGCAGTGTCCGTGCACGAACACCGCGGTCAGTGGCGCATTCGGATGCCCGAACTCGCGAACCGCCAGAGCGGTGCCGTCGCCGGCAGCGACGGTGCTGCGGCGACCGACCTGATGGCTCTGCTCGCTGGTGATCATGGGCGCTCCGCGGGTGTGAGTGTCACGTGCTGCGACGACGGTGTTGTCCGGTACTTCGCTTCGTCGACACGCCGTGTTACCTGAATCACAATTTTTGTTCGGTGTGGTACCCACTCGGACCAAGCCGGGTGGGAATCGGCACCGAAGTACTGGTGAGCGTTCAGGAAAGGACGCGCGTTGCCAGTGAGGAGATCGGCCATGGGTTTCGGCATGGACAGGCTCGAGGACGTTGTGCCCCGCGCCGTTGCGGGAGATCGACTCGCTCTCGAACAGGTGCTGGTGTTGATCCAGCCACCGGTTCGTCGATACTGCGCAGCTCGCATCGGGAATCTCGACGTCGCCGCGGACGATGTGGTGCAGGAGGTCTGCCTCGCACTGGTCACCGCCATTCCCAAGTACCGCGACATGGGCAAGCCCTTCATGGCGTTCGTGTACGGGATCGCCGCGCACAAGCTGGCCGACGCGGGTCGTAAATCGGTTCTGCGACAGTCGTTCTCGATCGACGAGATGCCGGAGGAGCAGTCCACCGATGCCGGCCCGGAGCAGCTCGCGCTCGGCGACGAACTGCGTAGCCACACCCAGGCATTGATGGACACCCTGCCGACGAAGTACCGCAAGATCATCCTGATGCGAGTCGTGTGGGGAATGACGGCACCGCAGACCGGCGAAGCACTTGGGATGACGGCCGGAGCCGTGCGAGTGGCCCAGCATCGCGCGATGAACATGCTGCGCGCCGAGCTGTCGAACTTCTCGCTGCTGGCGGCGCGCGCAGTCGCCTGACAAACCTCGCCGAAGCGGGACTTCGGGGCCGAATGTCCGAATCGCCGGAGTGAGTAACCGCAGCTACATCTTCCCAAGACACCCCGGCAACGTGGCGGTTCTACGTTGTTGACCCATGACCGCCGTACAACCAGCGCCGACAGACACCGCGCTCAAAGAGACGCTCGAGGACTACACGCTGCGCTTCGCGCCGCGTAGCTACCGCAAGTGGGGAACCGGTGTCGTCGCGACGTCCGCGCTCGGCGGCATCGCGTACCTCGCGGACTTCGCGATCGGTGCCAACATCGGAATCTCCTACGGAACTGGCAACGCACTCTGGGGCATCCTGGTGTTCGCCGTGGTGATCTTCCTGACGGGACTCCCGCTCGCCTACTACGCCGCCCGCTACAACATCGATCTCGACCTGATCACGCGCGGTAGCGGATTCGGCTACTACGGGTCGGTGGTCACCAACGTCATCTTCGCGACGTTCACGTTCATCTTCTTCGCGCTCGAGGGTTCGATCATGGCGCAGGGACTCGAACTCGGACTGGGCATCCCGTTGCCCATCGGGTACGCGGTGTCCACGATCATGGTGATCCCGCTGGTCATCTACGGCATGAAAGCCCTTGCCAAGCTGCAGGTCTGGACCACGCCGCTGTGGCTGGTGCTGATGGTGCTGCCGTTCGTCTATCTGGTGATCAGCAATCCCGATTCGGTCGGGGAGTTCTTCGCCTACGGCGGCCAGGACGGTGCCGACGGCAAGGGCGTCAACATCGGGTCGGTGATGCTCGCAGCCGGCGTGTGTCTGTCGCTCATCGCGCAGATCGCCGAGCAGATCGACTACCTGCGCTTCATGCCACCCAAGACACCCGAGAACTCCCGACGCTGGTGGACGGCAGTGCTTCTCGCCGGGCCGGGCTGGGTCATCTTCGGCGCGCTCAAGCAGGTCGTCGGACTGTTCCTCGCCGTGTACCTGATCGCCAACGTGGTCGACGGATCCACCATCGCCAACGAGCCGGTGCACCAGTTCCTGGAGATCTACGAGAACTTCATGCCGGGCTGGCTCGCCATGACCCTTGCGGTGATCCTGGTCGTCATCAGTCAGATCAAGATCAACGTCACCAACGCGTATTCCGGGTCGCTGGCGTGGACCAACTCCTACACCCGCATCACCAAAACGTACCCGGGTCGCATGGTCTTCGTACTGTTCAATCTCGCGATTGCGCTGATCCTGATGGAAGCCAACATGTTCAGCTTCCTCAACGACATCCTTGGCTTCTACGCCAACTGCGGTATCGCGTGGATCGCCGTGGTGGCGTCGGACATCGTCTTCAACAAGTACATCCTGAAGCTCTCACCCAAGGTCCCCGAATTTCGACGCGGCATGCTCTACAACATCAACCCGGTGGGCTTCGGATCGATGGCGGCGTCGGCCATCCTGTCGATTCTGGTGTTCTTCGGAGCATTCGGACCGGCGATCAAACCGTACTCGCCGATCGTGGCTCTTGTTCTCGCACTGATACTTCCGCCCATCCTGGCCGTTGCGACCAAGGGCAAGTACTACCTGCGGCGTACCGACGACGGCATCGATCTGCCGATGTTCGACGAGCACGGCAACCCGTCCGACGCACTCGTGATGTGCCACGTCAGCGGAATGGAATTCGAGCGACCCGACATGATCGCGTCCAACGTGCCCGGGCCCAACGGGGAGAAGCAGTACATCAGTTCACTGTCGCTGAGCACCGACAAGACGGGGGAGCACATCCTGCCCCCGCAGTAGCGACTTCGTCGCAGGTGAGCGGAAACTCGTAGTGGGGCCCGAGTTTCCACTCACCTGGCGAGTCAGCGTCCTCGGAACTCGGGATCGCGACGCTCGAGCATCGCGTCGACAGCCTCGGAATGATCCTCGGTGTGGTGTGCGATGGCCTGATAGGCAGCGGACAGTTCGAGCAAGGATTCCAGACTCTGCTGCTGGCCCTCGCGCAACAACTTCTTCGTCATCCGCAGTACCTGCGGTGGGTTGGCCGCCACGCGCCGTGCCAGCGCGTGGGCAGCGTCGAGCAGATCCTCGGGCTCGACGACCCGAGAGACCAGGCCCCATTCCAATGCCGTGGCGGCGTCGATGGCCTCGCCGGTGAACGCCATTTCGCTCGCCCGTGCCATGCCGATGGCCCGGGGGAGCAGCCAGGCCCCACCGTCTCCGGGAATGATGCCCACCTTGGCGAAACTCTCGGCGAATGTCGCAGTGGTCGAGGCGATTCGGAGATCGCACATCAAGGCCAGATCGCAGCCGGCTCCGATGGCAGGGCCGTTGACCGCGGCGATCGTGGGAATCTCGCAGTGATACAACGCCTTCGGGATTCGTTGGATGCCGTGCCGGTAGCCCTGCCGCAACTCGGCCGGGCTACCACCGAACATTCCCTGCTTGTCCCGCATGTGCTTGACGTTCCCGCCTGACGAGAATGCCGAACCGGCACCGGTCAGGACGGCAACCCTGATCGATGGATCCCCGTTCGCGTCGGCGATCGCGGCCTCGAGGGCGTCGATGGTCTCCACCTCGGAGATGGGATTACGGGCCTGGGGGTTGTTCAACGTCCAGACGACCACGTCGCCTTGTCGTTCGGTAAGAACAGGTTCTCTCACGGTCGGGCCTTTCGTTGCTTGGCCGCAGTGGCGCGGTTAAGTGCCGCCTGGGGCACATAACCACACCACTGCCGCAGGCACTCAGATGGTCCGCGTCAAACGATCGGCGAGCAACTTGGAGAACTTCGCCGGATCCTTGAGCTCGGTACCCTCGGCGAGAAGTGCCGTCGCATAGAGCAATTCGGCGGTCTCGGCGAGGTGCGGATCGTCACTGCGATCCTCGCGGGCCTTCTTCAGTCCCGTCACCAGATCGTGGGTCGGGTTGAGTTCGAGGATCCGCTTGGAGGTCGGCACGAACTGTCCCGACGCCTTGTACATCTTCTCGAGTTGCGGGGAGAAGCTGAACTCGTCGCCGACGACGCAGGCCGGGGACGTGGTGAGTCTGGTGGACAGGCGCACCTCCTTGACGTCCTCGCCGAGGGTCTCGGTCAGCCACGTGAGCAGGTCGGCGAATTCCTTGTCCTGCTCCTCGCGCTTGGCCTCGGATTCCTTCTTCTCCTCTTCGGTGTCGAGGTCCACCTCGCCCTTGGCGATGGACTGGAACGACTTTCCGTCGAAGTCGGTGACGTTGCCGACCCACACCTCGTCGACGGAATCGGTGAGCAGCAGCACCTCGAGCCCGCGAGCCTTGAAGGCCTCCATGTGCGGCGAGCTCTCGATCTGCTGACGGGATTCACCCGTCATGTAGTAGATCTGCTGTTGGCCGTCCTTCATCCGGTCCACGTACTCGGCGAGGGTGGTCACACCCTCCTCGGAGTTGGTGGACGCGAACGAGGAGATGCCCAAGAGGGTTTCGCGGTTGTCGGCGTCGGAGATCAGGCCCTCCTTGAGGACCGTGCCGAACTGCGACCACAGCGTCTTGTACTTGTCGGGCTGCTCGCTCTGCAGTTCCTTGACCGTGGAGAGCACCTTCTTGGTCAGGCGTCGACGGATCGCACGGATCTGCCGGTCCTGCTGCAGGATCTCGCGAGAGACGTTGAGCGAGAGGTCCGCTGCGTCGACTACGCCCTTGACGAAGCGCAGGTACTCGGGCAGCAGTTCCTGCGAGTCGTCCATGATGAACACGCGCTTGACGTACAGGTGCACGCCGGCCTGGCTCTCGCGCATGAACAGGTCGAACGGTGCCTGCGACGGAATGAACAGCAGCGCTTGGTATTCGAACGTGCCCTCGGCCTTGAACGGGATGACCTCGAGCGGCTCGTCCCAGGCGTGGCTGACGTGCTTGTAGAACTCCTTGTACTCCTCCTCGGACACCTCGTCCTTGGAGCGGGTCCACAGCGCCTTCTGAGAGTTGATCGTCTCCGTCTCGATCGTGACGGTGTCCTCGCCGCCCTCTTCTTCACTCTTGACGCGCTTCTCGACGTCGATGCGAATGGGCCAGGCGATGAAGTCGGAGTACTTCTTGACCAGTTCCTTGATCTTGCGCTCGGACGCGTAATCGTGGAGGTGGTCCTCCTCGTCGGCGGGCTTGAGGGCCAGCGTCACCGACGAACCCTGCGGGGCGTCGTCGACGTCGGTGATCTCGTAGGTGCCCTCGCCGGTGGACTCCCACTGGGTGGCCGTGCTCTCGCCCGCCTTGCGGGTGAGCAGCGTGACCTTCTCGGCCACCATGAACGTGGAGTAGAAGCCGATGCCGAACTGGCCGATCAGTTCCTCGGAGGCGGCCGCGTCCTTGGCTTCCTTGAGCTTCTTGCGAACCTCGGCGGTGCCGGACTTGGCCAGCGTGCCGATGAGGTCGATGACCTCGGCGCGCGACATGCCGATGCCGTTGTCGCGGATGGTCAGCGTGCGGGCCGCAGCGTCGATGTCGATCTCGATGTGCAGATCCGAGACGTCGACGTCCAGGTCCTTGTTGCGGTACGACTCCAGGCGCAGCTTGTCCAGCGCGTCCGAGGAGTTCGAGATCAGTTCACGGAGAAAGCTGTCCTTGTTGGAGTAGATGGAGTGCACCATCAGATCCAGGAGCTGACGCGTCTCCGCCTGGAATTCGAGCTGTTCGGTACTCAATGTCTCCCCTTCTAGCAGCAAAACCGACGCGAATATTCTACGGCAAGACTACGGGTGAGCTGCGAAGACGTCGGCGCCGCCTACTGTGGTGGCCGTGACGAAGACGAAGTTCGTTCTGGGAGCAACGACAGCACTGAGCGGGGCATGGTTGGCGCGTGCGCTGTGGGGTCTGCCGTCGGCCATCGGTGCCCGACGCGTGCACATCACTCCGTATGCCGCCGGATCCCCGCGATACCGCGATCGCCGGTTCCACAACTCCGACCCGAGCTCGAGCTACGTACCGGGGCGCGGCGAGAAGGGACAGCAGAACATGTTCGTCTCGCTGATCACCGAACGCGGCAAGGGCAGGCCGCAACGCCCGATTCCGTTGGCACCGCCCATAGCGCCGGTGGACGCCGGCGAGCTGGCCGTCACCTGGTACGGCCACTCGAGTGTGCTCGTCGAGGTCGACGGCTATCGCGTCCTCGCCGATCCGGTGTGGAGCAACCGCGTGTCCCCGTCCTCGGTGGTGGGTCCGGCACGGCTGCATCCGACGCCGGTCGAGTTGGTCGACCTACCGACGGTCGACGCCATCGTGATCTCCCACGATCATTACGACCACCTCGACAAGGCAACGGTGCAGAAGCTGGCGAGTACACAGTCGGCTCCGTTCGTCGTGCCGCTCGGCATCGGCGCTCACCTGCGTAAGTGGCGGGTGCCCGACGAGCGCATCATCGAGCTGGACTGGGACGAGCAGACGAACATCGGCGGACTCACCGTCACGTGCACCGAGGCTCGGCACTTTTCCGGCCGCGGTCTGACCCGGGACTCGACGCAGTGGGCGTCCTGGGCCTTCGCCGGTCCGATTCGACGCGTCTTCTTCGGCGGCGACACCGGCTACACACCGAAGTTCGCCGAGATCGGCAGCAACTACGGCCCCTTCGACCTGACGCTGCTGCCCGTCGGGGCCTACGACGCCCGCTGGCCGGACATCCACATGAATCCCGAGGAAGCGGTGACGGCGCACATCGACCTGACGGCGTCCGGCATCTTCGTCCCGATTCACTGGGCCACGTTCAACCTCGCCTTCCATCCGTGGTCCGAGCCGATCGTGCGGCTGCACGCCGCTGCGCAGGACGTCGGTGTGCAGGTGGCGGTACCGATGCCGGGCCAGCGCATCGACGGCACCCGAACCCTGCACGACGATCGCTGGTGGTCTCGGCTCGGCTGAGCGGGTTTAAGCTGCACGCATGTCTATCGAGGCCGATGCTCAGCGGGACACCGGGCTGACCGAGGCGGACGTCGCCAGGCTCAGGGCCGAGGGAAAATCCAACGACGTTCCGGCTCGCGCCTCTCGGTCGGTTCGCGACATCGTCCGCGGCAACGTGTTCACCCGAATCAACGCCATCCTCGGTGTGCTGTTGATCATCGTGCTCTCGACGGGCTCGGTGATCGACGGCATGTTCGGGCTGTTGATCGTCGCGAACAGCGGCATCGGCATCGTGCAGGAGATTCGCGCGAAGCGCACGCTGGATCGGCTGGCCATCGTCGGACAGAACAAGCCCCAGGTTCGACGCGACGGCGTCTCGAAGCAGATTCCCCCCGACGAGGTCGTGCTCGGCGACGTCGTCGAACTCGGTCCCGGTGATCAGATCGTCGTCGACGGTGAGGTGATCGAGAGTGCAAGCCTCGAGGTCGACGAGTCGTTGCTCACCGGCGAGGCCGACACGGTGCACAAACTCGAAGCAACGCAGGTGCTGTCGGGAAGCTTCGTGGTCGCAGGCAGTGGGGCGTACCGTGCGACGAAGGTGGGCCGAGATGCGTACGCGGCCAAGCTCGCCGAGGAGGCCAGTAAGTTCACGCTGGTCAAGTCCGAGCTGCGCAGCGGTATCGACAAGATCCTGAAGTTCATCACGTATCTGATGATTCCGGCGGGCGCGCTGATCATCTACAACCAATTGTTCTCCAGCGGTCAGGCTTTGAAGCCGGCCCTCAACGGTATGGTCGCCGCGCTCGTTCCGATGGTGCCCGAGGGCCTGGTGTTGATGACGTCCATCGCGTTCGCGGTGGGCGTGATCCGACTCGGTCAGCGGCAGTGCCTGGTCCAGGAGCTGCCTGCGATCGAAGGCCTCGCCCGCGTCGACGTGGTGTGTGCGGACAAGACCGGAACCCTCACCGAGAACGGTATGCGGCTGTCCGAGTTGATGCTCATGGACGAGCACGATTCCGACTCCGTCACAGCGGCTCTCGCATCTCTGGCGCACGACGATCCGCGGCCGAATGCGAGCGTGCAGGCCGTCGGCGAAGCGTATTCGGACGCGCCCGGGTGGACGCGGAGCGCCGTGGCCCCGTTCTCCTCGGCCAAGAAGTGGAGCGGACTGTCCTACGGCGACCACGGGAACTGGCTGCTCGGTGCACCGGACGTGTTGCTCGACGCCTCCTCCGACATCGCTCGTCGCGCCGAGGAAACAGGCTCGCGTGGCCTACGGGTGTTGTTGCTCGCCAGCTCGGACCGCTCGGTCGACGACGACGAGGCACCCGGCGTGGTGACACCGCGAGCACTGGTGATTCTCGAGCAGAAGGTGCGCGAGGATGCCCGAGACACATTGGAGTACTTCGCAAGCCAGCACGTCGAGGTCAAGGTCATCTCCGGCGACAATGCCGTCTCGGTCGGCGCGGTCGCGGGTTCGCTCGGGCTGCCAGGCGGCGACGCCCCGATCGATGCGCGTGATCTGCCCGAGGACTCCGAGAAGCTGGCCGACGCCGTGGCGTCCTCCACCACGTTCGGCCGGGTCCGGCCCGATCAGAAGCGGGCGATGGTGGGCGTGTTGCAATCCCGCGGCCACACGGTGGCGATGACCGGCGACGGCGTCAACGACGTGCTCGCACTCAAGGATGCCGATATCGGCGTCTCGATGGGTTCGGGAAGTGCGGCCACCCGAGCCGTCGCGCAGATCGTGTTGTTGGACAACAAGTTCGCCACGTTGCCCTATGTCGTGGGGGAGGGGCGACGCGTCATCGGCAACATCGAGCGTGTCTCCAATCTGTTCCTCACCAAGACCGTGTACTCGGTGTTGCTGGCGTTTCTGATCGGGCTCTCGGGTGTGCTCTCGCAGATCTTCCACTTCGAGCCGATTCCGTATCCGTTCCTGCCCCGGCACGTGACGATCGCGGCATGGTTCACCATCGGAATCCCGGCGTTCGTTCTCTCGCTCGCGCCCAACAACGAGCGGGCGCGCAGCGGATTCGTCTCGCGGGTGATGCGGCTGGCCGTCCCGTCCGGTCTGATCGTCGGCTCGTGCACGTTCGTCTCCTACCTGCTGGTCTACGCAGGCCCCAACGCCAGCGAGACCCAGGTGACGCAGGCCAGTACCACCGCGCTGATCACGTTGATCATGATCGCGCTGTGGGTGTTGGCCGTCGTCGCGCGGCCCTACAACTGGTGGAAGATCCTGCTGCTCGGTGGGTCGGTCGGTGGCTATCTGCTGCTGTTCGCAATCCCGTTCTGCCGCACCTTCTTCAAGCTCGATCCGTCGAATGTCGGAGCCACCACCAGTGCCTTGATCATCGGCGGCATCGGTATCGCGCTCGTCGAGGTGGCTCATCGATTCGGATCGGTACTACGCAATCGGCAGAACGAAACGTAGGCTTCCGGGTGTTCCGTTGCACCCGACCGGCAGGAGAGTTTCATGGGCTTCGCAGACAATTTGAAGGGCATGGTCGACAAGGGCAAGGACCTTGCGGCCGAGAACTCGGACAAGATCGACGACGTCGTGGAGAAGGCTGGGGACTTCATCGACAACAAGACCGGCGGCAAGTACTCCGACAAGGTCGACAAGGTTCAGGACGCAGTCAAGAAGGCGATTCCGGACAAGTAGGACCTTTCGGTCTCCTGTATCGGTGATCGTTGCCGTCGGTCGTACCCCGGGGTGCGGCTGACGGCACAATCGTCGGGGTGGACGGACCGATTCTTCTTCTCGTAGTCATCTTCGCGATCGCAGTCGCCGGTTTCGCCAGGCGCATCGATCTGCAGGTCCCGCTCGTCCTGGTCACCGTCGGGTCCATCGCCTCGTTCGTTCCCGGGGTACCGCACGTCAGCCTGTCGCCTCAGCTGATCCTCGGCGTGGTGCTTCCGCCGCTGCTGTACTCCGCCGCGCTGGATTTCTCGTTCGTCACGTTCAGGCGAAACCTCGGTCAGATCCTTCGGCTCGGACTGGTCATGGTGATCGTGACGACGGTGGCCGTCGGCTGGTTCGCCAATCTGCTGATCCCGGAGCTGACCTTGGGTGCGGCTCTGGTTCTCGGTGCCGTCGTCGCCCCGCCCGACGCGGTGTCCGCCGTCGCCGTCGGCCGCAAGCTCGGTCTGCCCGCGCGGATGATGGCGATCCTCACCGGCGAGTCCCTGGTGAACGACGCGGCCGCGTTGACTCTGTTCACCCTGGCCGTCGCGTCGGTGACGGGCAGTCGAATCGAACTGGGCTCACCGGTGCTGTTCTTCCTGTACGAGATCGTCGGCGGTGTGCTGGTCGGATTCGTCCTCTCGCGCCTCGTTCGTTTCGTCCGCAATCGCATCGCGGACTCGGCGCTCGAGACTGTGCTCGGACTCGTCCTACCGTTCGCGGCCTATCTGGCGGCCGAGGAAATTCATGCCTCCGGTGTGCTCGCCGTCGTCACGGCAGGCTTCGTTCTGGGCCGCGTCACTGCCGACGTCTCGGTGTCCACGAGGGTTCAGGAACGGCAGGTGTGGCCAACTCTGGATCTTCTGCTCGAAGCATTCGTGTTCGCCTACATGGGTTTACAGCTGAAGTTCGTCATCGAAGAGGTTCAGCGTGAGGGGTTGCCGGTCCACCACGTTTTCGCCTATGCGGTGCTGGTGCTCGTCGCGGTCATAGCGGTGCGTCCAGCGTGGATCTTCGCAAATTCCGGTCGAGACATACTGCTTCGTAAGCTGTTTCGACGATCTGCGACCGGTGAAGCGGGATTGACGTGGCAGCAGAACCTCGTGCTCTCGTGGGCGGGCATGCGTGGGGTGGTCACGCTCGCTGCGGCGGCCGGTGTGCCGCTGACCACCGTGCTCGGTGACGAATTCCCCGGCCGCGCAGTGATTCAGGCCGTGGCCTTCGTCGTCGCGGTCGGGACGTTGCTGCTGCAGGGGCTGACGCTTCCGTTGCTGATCCGTCGACTCGACGTCGCAGATCCACTCGAGCAACAGCGCAACGACAATCAGCGGTTGCTTTCGCAGGCCATCGCCCGTACCGCGGCGGAGGACTATCTCCAGCGCGCGGCGAAGGACGGAATTCCAGGAGTGGACAGCGAACGTGTCGCGGAGGTGATCGAGCGTGTTCGCCGTTCGGTGCGCGCTCGATTGGATGCCGACGAGACCGAGGATCGCGAGAAGCGAATCGCGGCGGCAGGGGCGTTGTTCGATTCGCTGCGGCACAACGTCCTGGTCGCGCAGCGGGCGGCACTCATCGCGGCCCGCGACTCGGGGGAGTTGGAGGACGAAGCTCTGCGGGCAGTGTTGAATGGCTTGGACGTGGAAGAAATTGCGGCGGAAGCCCGCATCGCACGACGCACGACGTAGACGAACGCAATGTAGGAGCGCAGAGACAGTGAGGTCGACCGGATCGGTGGTCGCCGCGGCACTGGTGTTCGCCCTTGCCGCATGCAGCACTCCCGTCGCCGAATCGGTCGACCCGGCCACCGTGCAGGCCGCAGGCTCCGCTCCGGCACCCGAGGGTTCGGAACGCGGTGAGATCGTGTCCTCGATGCTGCTCGGTCAGGTCGACATCGGGGTCGCCTACCTCGGCGCGACCGCCACGAAAATCGTCTACCGCACCACCGACGGGGTCACCGGAGGCGGCACGGAGACCTCGGGAACGGTGTTCGTGCCCAACGGGTCTGCGCCGCCGGGAGGCTGGCCGATCGTCTCCGTCGGGCACGGAACCACCGGTGTCACCGACGAGTGTGCGCCCTCGCTGTACCCGAACCTGTTGGGCACCATCGGCTTGGTGACGCCGTTCCTCGAACGCGGAACAGTGGTGGTGGTGACGGACTACCAGGGCCTCGGAACGGCGGGTGAGCCCGCCTACCTCGACCGGGACGCCGCAGCGTACGACGTCATCGACGCGGTACGCGCAGCCCGCAACGTGGTCCCCGACGTCGGCACCAGGTGGGGTGCAGTGGGCACCTCCCAAGGCGGACAAGCGGTCTGGGCGGCAGCCGAGCGCAACGAGAACTACGGCGACGGTCTGCAACTGGTCGGAGCCGCGGCGCTCTCGCCCACGGCCGATCTGACGCGATTCTTCGCGCCCGAGACCGAGCAGAGCGTGCCGCGTCAGCTGCTGGTGCCGTATCTCTACGAGGGTCTGCACACCGCGGATCCGAGTGCCGAACGCTCCGACTACATCCGCGGCACGTTCGCCGACAACGTGACCGCACTGACCGCCTGCAGTGACCTGCTCGGCTTCTCCAAGGCCGACGCCGGAGCCGTCCTCGATCCGGCCGATGCGCTCCCGGACTCCGAGGAGGCATCGGATCGGATGACGCAGTGGCTCGAATCGGAGGCGCTACCGACCACTCGCACCGAGGTACCGCTGTTCGTCCTGGTCGGCGAACGCGACGACCTCATCGATCCCCGGTGGACCCGCGACGCGGTAGCGCGGGCCTGCACACTCGGCGACGATGTCGAGCTTCGCTCCGAACCGGAGCAGGGTCATGCCGAACTGGCCGCCAACGGCATCGGAGTCGACTGGCTCGTCGAACGCTTCCTGAACGTGCCCACCTCGACCACGTGCGCGCGATGACCGCGGCACTGGCGGCACTGGCGGTGATCGTGGCCGTGATCGTCTCGGTGATCGCCGTGATCAGCCTGCGCGGTCGACGGGACCTCACCACACCTGCCGAGCGGGCCGTACACGCCACCCTGCACACCGCCTCGCTCGCGGCCAAGCCGTTGCGCGACGGTCTCGACACTCGTTCGGCCGCCGCCGCCGCGCCGCATCTGCGGGTGCTGACGGGTGCGGACGCACTGGGCATCTGCGATCCCGACGGTTCGCTGCTGGCCTGGGACGGGCCCTGGGACGAGCTGACACCGGCATTCGTCGAGGCGGCGAAACGGGCGGTGGACGGGCAGCGGCGCGTCCTGGTGCGTCTGCCGCTCGGGTCGATCCACGAGGTCAGAGCGCTGGTGGTGCAGCCGTTGGTCGTCGACGAGTCTCCGGTGGTCGGGGTGTTGGGGGCCGCTGTCGTGGCCGAGCCCGGACCGGGCATGCTCGGGGCCATCGCCGAGGTCGCGCGCTACGCCTGCGGTCAGATCGAGCTCGCCGAACTCGACGCCTCTCGCGCTCGGTTGGACCGAGCCGAGGTGCGGGCCCTGCGCGCACAGATCAGTCCGCACTTCATCTACAACGCACTCGGCACGATCGCGTCGTTCGTGCGGACCGACCCGGATCGGGCGCGGGAGCTGGTGCTCGAGTTCGCCGACTTCACCCGATACTCCTTCCGCAACGCAGGAGAGTTCACAGTGCTCGCGGACGAGCTACGCAACATCGATCGGTACCTGACGCTCGAACGCGCCCGCTTCGGCGACTCCCTGCAGGTCACGTTGCAGGTCGCGCCCGAGGTGTTGGGCGTCGCACTACCGTTTCTCGCGCTGCAGCCGCTCGTCGAGAACGCCGTCCGGCACGGCCTGTCCGGTAAGGCCGACGGCGGCCGCGTGACGATCATCGCCGCCGACGAGGGCACCGACGCAGTGATCAGTATCGAGGACGACGGTGTGGGGATGGACCCCGAGGTGTTGCGCTCGGGAAGCCTGCACACCGAGGACGCGGCCCATGTCGGATTGGCCAACGTGGACGATCGGCTGCGGGCAGCCTTCGGAAACGACTACGGTCTCGTAGTGGACACCGCACCGGGCGCAGGCACCAAAGTGAGCATGCGGGTGCCCAAATTCAGGCCGGGAGTGCGGGCATGACTCAGGCTGCCAAAGACAACCCCGGCCGCGGATTGGTCGTCCTCGCCGTCGACGACGAGCGTCCGGCGCTGGACGAACTCGCCTTCCTGCTGCGCCAGCAGGAGACCGTCGCCGAGGTGTTCACGGCGCAAGACGCCACCACTGCCCTACGTCAGATCCAGAACACCGCCGCCCCGGGGCAACCAGTGGTGGACGCGGTCTTCCTCGACATCAACATGCCCGGGCTCGACGGTCTCGAACTGGCCGGCATCCTGTCGGCATTCGCGCGGCCACCCGCGGTCGTGTTCGTCACCGCCCACGACGACCGGGCACTGGCCGCCTTCGACCTCGGTGCCGTCGACTATCTGCTCAAGCCGTTGCGGGAGGATCGGCTCACCGAGGCGCTGCGCCGAGTGCTGCTCGCGCGGCGTCGACCAGCCGAGTCCGCGGACACCTCGGCCGACGAGGTCATTCCCGTCGAACTCGGCGGAACCACCACCCTGGTGCACCGGTCGTCGGTCGCGTGGGTCGAAGCGGACGGCGACTACGCGAGACTGCACACCTCCAACGGCTCACACCTGGTGCGCATACCCATCTCGGCCCTCGAAAGTCGTTGGGCCGATGCCGGATTCCTGCGCGTACACCGCTCCTACCTGGTCTCGCTACGGTTGGTCACGGGGATCCGCAGCGTCGGTTCGGGTCTGGTGGTGTGCCTGCGGGCCAGCGGAAACCTCGCTGCCTGCGAACTGCCGGTGAGCCGACGGCACGCCAGAGAACTCAAGGACAGACTGGTCCGCGGTCCGTTGCAATCGTGGTCGTCTCGGTGACGAGGGATCGGCAGTGAGCCAACCGCACCGGCAGCGCGTCGTTCTCTCGCAACGTCGCGGCGCACGGATGGTGCGCACCCGCGTCGAAGTGCAGGAGCAGACCGAGGTCGGCGACGCCCTGGTTCGCAGCCTGGTTCGCGCGCAGCTGTTGCTGTCGGTGCGCCTGGCAGTCATGACGCTGTCGATTCTGTTCGCAATTCCGTTGCTGGGCATGCTCCTCGCCCGCTTCACCGACGTCGCGCCGTTCGGCATCGGTCTGCCGTGGTTGGTGCTGGGGGTGGCGATCTATCCGTTGCTGTTCGGTGTCGGCTGGGTGTACACGCGTCGAGCCGAACGCAACGAGCAGGACTTCACCGCCTTGACCGATGATTGACGTCGACGAGGGATCAGAGGGCGTTCAGTGTCATGTACATGCCGAGGCCCAACAGGATCACGGCCAGAACGAGGCCACTGTGCGCGATGAATCCGTCGACGACCGCGTTCAGTGGCCGGCGGGCACGGTCGCGGAAGACGAGCAACGCGAGTGCGGGTGCCGCGACACCGAGGCTGGACACCACCACGAACACCACGAGAGCCGCCGCCTGGACGGCCACGGCCGACGACGCGTCCACGATCACCGCCACGGCCGACAGTGCGATGACCACACTCTTCGGATTGACCGATCCGAGGAGGAACGCGGTCGCGAATGCCCTGCCACCGTCGAGGCGACGTGCTCTGTCCACCCATCCCGGTTCCTCGCGGGCCGGGCCGTGTCGTACGCGCTCGATCAGCTTGCGGGCACCCAGGATCAGCAGAGCGACGCCGAGCGCGATTCTCAACCACCGCACCCAGGCGTACGAGTCCGAGGCCACCACCGCGGTGTCCACGACCACCAAGCCCGCCGTCGCGACGACCGTGACGCCGACCAGCCATCCGGCGGTGAACCGAGCGAGTACGGAACCGGTGTTGAGTGTGGCCAGGGCAGCGGCCATCGCCGTGGTGGGCAGGTGTGCGATCAGCGCCCCGGCCGCCAACGGAAGACACGCAGAGACGGCTGCCGTCACGGACATCAGGTGGCGCTCGTCCACTGCATCGGTAGATCGTCCCACTGCACCACCCGAGATGTCGTCGATTTCGCTACCGTCCGCGAAGTGCGCCGTTCCCGTGCAGGGCATGGCGAGCAGGGGCGGATTCGGTGAACGGGTCCATTCCGATCGCGACGGTGATCGCATTGCTCGCGGCCGCGCTGGCCACCGTGGGCATCGGTATCTACGGAGTTCGGTTGGCACGCACCACCTCCGACTTCCTGGTGGCCTCGCGAAGCGTCGGTCCACGCTGGAACGCCGCCGCCATCAGTGGTGAATACCTTTCCGCTGCATCGTTCCTCGGGGTTGCTGGGCTCATCGCGAAATACGGAGCCGATGCGCTGTGGTACCCGGTAGGGTTCACCGCCGGCTACCTGGGTCTGCTGCTGTTCGTTGCGGCTCCGCTGCGTCGAAGCGGCGCGTACACGGTGCCCGATTTCGTCGAATTCCGGCTCGGCGCACCATGGTTGCGCACCGTGGCGATGCTGGTGGTCGTGGTCATCTGCGCGCTGTACCTGGTGCCGCAGTTCCAAGGCGCAGGCCTGACGCTGAACATTCTGTTGGGGGTGCCGGGGTGGGTCGGGGCCCTGGCGGTGGGGCTCATCGTCATCGCGAACGTCGTCGGCGGTGGCATGCGCTCGATCACCTTCGTCCAGGCCTTCCAGTACTGGCTCAAACTGACCGCGATCGCCATCCCGGCACTGGTGCTGGCCGTGCACTTCTTCGCCGACGACCGTAGCGTCGGCAGCCCCGCCCCACCGACCGTGTCCGAGCAGACCGTCGTCGACATCACCACCGACGTTCTCGTGCAGGTCGATTCGCCGATCGTCGTGTCGGTGGCGGGAACCCTCGACGACGAGAGCGTCGACGGGCGAGTCCTACTGGACGCAGGCGAACACCGGTTGGGCTCGGGCACGTTGCTGACGCTCGACGCCGGATCGCCCGTTCCCGTCGTCGCAGGCGCGCCGACCACCGACCGAGCGTGGGCGATGCCCGGCGGGGGACTGGGCGGAGCGCATCCGCTCTATCAGGTCTACTCGCTGATTCTGGCCACGTTCCTCGGAACCCTCGGCCTGCCGCACGTGCTGGTGCGGTTCTACACCAACCCGGACGGCCGAGCGGCGCGGTTGACCTCGCTCACCGTCCTTGCATTGCTCGGCATGTTCTACCTGTTCCCGACGGTGCTCGGCGTCTTCGCCCGGCTGTACGTGCCGCAATTGCTGATCACCGGAGCATCCGACGCCGCAGTGCTGCTGCTGCCCGGCTCGGTGCTGTCCGGAATACCGGGCCAACTGCTGGCCGCGCTCGTGGCCGCCGGTGCCATCGCGGCATTCCTGTCGACCTCATCCGGTCTGCTGGTCAGCATCGCCGGGGTGCTCAGTACCGACGTCCTCTCGGGCAAGGTCCGAGACTTTCGCGTCGCCGCGATTCTCGCCGGTGCCGTGCCGTTGGCCCTGTCGATCGGCGTTGTCTCACTCGACCTCTCGCGCACCGTCGGGCTCGTCTTCGCCGTCGCCGCGTCCACCCTGTGCCCCCTGCTGGTACTGGGCATCTGGTGGCGCGGACTCACCGCGGCGGGAGCGGCAGCCGGACTGTTCCTCGGCGGCGGCATCTCCCTCGTCGCCGCGTCGATCTCCGTCGTCACCCCCATCTCCGACGGCGTCCTCGGTGGCTGGGCGGCAGCGATTCTCGGCTACCCCGCCGCCGTCAGCGTGCCCGTCGCCTTCGCCGCGATGATCGCCGTCAGCCTCGCCACCCGAAAAACCGTCCCGCCAGACATCTCCCGCATCTTCGCGCGACTGCACCTGCCCGAAGGCCTCGACATGGGCAAAGATCGCGAGCGCGAACTCTGAGACCACTGGGTCATTCCGCAGGCTCCACTCCCTCAGTGGGTCATTCCGCAGGCTCCACTCCCGCCGCCGCCGCTCAACTGCCATTCTCGACCGCTCGTCGCACACTCCCGCTTCCCATCGTGTGATCGACACCACCTCCTGATTTTGTGACCTGACTCTCATTACTGTTCCGAGTCAGCTACAGCTCACATCTACTTCAGGAGTCCAAGGTGACCGCACCGGAAACCAATTCGCCACCGGACGCGCAAGCGTTCGTCGACATGCAGGCCAGTCCAGAGTTCCAGGAACTTCGGCGTCGTCTGCGTAGCTTCGTGTTCCCGATGGCCGGGTTCTTCCTGGTCTGGTACGTCATCTACGTGCTGCTGAGCACCTACGCGGTCGACTTCATGTCGACCAAGGTGTGGGGCAACATCAACGTCGGGCTGCTGCTCGGCCTCGGCCAGTTCGTCACGACGTTCGCCATCACGGGCATCTACGTGAAGTTCGCCAACCGTGAACTCGATCCTCGCGCCGCAGCCCTGCGCGCCGAGATGGAAGCCTCCCAGGGAGCCAAGTCGTGACCACATCGCTGATTCATTCCGCAGGCTCCACTCATCTACTCGCCCAGGCCGCCGATACAACAGTCGGTGAACCGCTCGTCAACATCGCGATCTTCGGTGCGTTCGTCATCATCACGATGGCAGTCGTCATTCGAGCATCGAAGAAGAACGCCACCTCCGCGGAGTTCTTCACCGCAGGCGGCGGATTCTCCGGACCGCAGAACGGCGTCGCGATCGCCGGTGACTACCTCTCTGCAGCAAGCTTTCTCGGTATCGCCGGTGCCATCGCCGTCTACGGCTACGACGGCTTCCTGTACTCCATCGGCTTCCTCGTCGCCTGGCTCGTCGCGCTGCTCCTCGTCGCCGAATTGCTCAGGAACACCGGCAAATTCACGATGGCGGACGTGCTGAGCTTCCGGCTCAAGCAGGGCCCGGTTCGTACCGCGGCCGCGCTGTCGACCCTGACCGTCTCGCTGTTCTACCTGCTCGCGCAGATGGCCGGTGCCGGCGGACTCGTCGCACTGCTGCTCGACATCTCCGACCGCACCGGACAGTCCATCGTCATCGCGATCGTCGGTGTGCTGATGATCGCCTACGTGCTCATCGGCGGCATGAAGGGCACCACCTGGGTCCAGATCATCAAGGCCGTTCTGCTCATCGCAGGTGCGGCGTTCATGACGGTGCTCGTTCTCGCCAAGTTCGGCCTGAACTTCTCCGAGCTGCTCGGCAGCGCCCAGACCATGGTGGCCGGATCGGCCAACGAGGCCGTCGCAGCCCGTGACGTCATCGAGCCCGGTGCCCAGTACGGCGGAAGTGCCACCTCGAAGATCAACTTCCTCTCGCTCGGTATCGCACTCGTGCTCGGCACCGCGGGTCTGCCGCACGTGCTGATGCGCTTCTACACCGTGCCCACCGCCAAGGAAGCTCGTCGCAGCGTCGTGTGGGCCATCGCGCTCATCGGTGCGTTCTACCTGTTCACCCTCGTCCTCGGCTACGGTGCCGCAGCGATCGTCGGACCCGACCGCATCCTGGCCTCGGCCGGCGGTCAGAACTCCGCGGCTCCGCTGTTGGCCTTCGAGCTCGGCGGCGTGATCCTGCTCGGCGTCATCTCGGCGGTTGCCTTCGCGACCATCCTCGCCGTGGTCGCCGGCTTGACGATCACCGCCTCGGCGTCGTTCGCTCACGACATCTATGCGAGCGTCATCAAGAAGGGCAAGGTCGACGACAAGAAGCAGGTCAAGGTCTCGCGGATCACCGCCGTCGTCATCGGCGTCCTGGCCATCGGCCTCGGCATCCTCGCCAACGGGCAGAACATCGCCTTCCTGGTGGCACTCGCGTTCGCCGTTGCTGCGGCCGCGAACCTGCCGACCATCCTGTACTCGCTGTTCTGGCGTCGCTTCACCACCACCGGCGCACTGTTCAGCATGTACGGCGGCCTGATCTCGACGATCGTGCTGATCATCTTCTCCCCGGCCGTCTCCGGATCGCCGACGTCGATGGTCCCCGGCTCGGACTTCGCCTGGTTCCCGCTCTCCAACCCCGGCATCGTCTCGATCCCGTTGGCATTCATCCTCGGCATCGTCGGAACTCTGATCTCGAAGGACACCGAGAACACCGACAAGCAGGCCGAGATGGAGGTTCGCTCCCTCACCGGTATCGGTGCGGAGAAGGCCAGCGCTCACTAGTCGATAGCAGGTTCCACCGAAAATGTCCGTGTGAGCAAGGCCTCACACGGACATTTTTCGTGCAGCGGTTACCATCCCTGCTGTGGCCAAGCTGAAGGTTTCCCTCGACGTCCCACTCACCCCCGAGCAGACGTGGGCGCACGCGTCCGATCTGTCCGGATACGAGCAGTGGCTCTCCATCCACGAAGCGTGGCGCGGTGAGCTGCCCGAGCAGCTGGCCGTGGGCACCACCTTGGACTCCGTCGCCAGCGTGAAGGGCATGCGCAACCGGGTGTCCTGGAAGATCGAGTCCTACGATCCGCCCAAGAAGCTCGAGCTCGAGGGCAACGGTAAGGGCGGCGTCAGGATCGGCCTGAACCTGTCCGTGAAATCCAAGGGTGACGGTTCCGAGATCACCATCGACGTCAACCTCGGCGGCGCGCCGCTGTTCGGTCCGATCGGCTCCGGCGTCGCACGCGCTCTCAAGGGCGACATCGAGAACTCGCTGAAGACGTTCGTCAAGATCTACGCCTGACGCGCCGGGGGTGGAGCCTGTGGAACGACCAGTGAAGTAGGAGCCCGCCATGCCCGGTAGACACAGTGCCCCGTCGTCCGCGACGAGCAGCAGAGGATTCGCCAAGTACGGCGTCGTGGCCGTGGCCCTGTTTCTCGTGGTGGGCGGCGGAGTGGTCGTCGCGCAGAAGGCATTCGGTTCCGAGTGCGGCGATCCCGCGTCCTACTCTCTGGCCGCGGACCCTGCCATCGCGCCGGTGCTGCAGAAGATCGTCGACGAGACGTCCGCGGAAAGCCTCGGTTGCGCTCGGATCGAGGTTACCGCAGCCGAATCCGGTCAGGTCTCGGCTGCGGTCGCCAAGGGCGACGATGTTCCCTCTCTCTGGATTCCGGATTCCTCGCTGTGGATCGGCAAGACCGTGCGGTCCACCGCGTCGCTGATCGACCTGGCGAGTCAGTCGGTGGCCGGCACCCCGGCTGTGCTCGCGGCCCGCAAGGACGAGGTGCCGTTCTTCGACACCTGGCTCACCGCATTGAAGCTCGAAGGTCTGCGCATCGGCAACCCGCTGACCAACACCACGTCCGATGCGGCCATCCTGGGGGCGGTGGCCGAGGCCGGATCGGACGAGACCGCCCTGGACTCGGTCGGTGCGGCGCTCGTCCCCATCGCTCAGGCCCAGGCCGCCACTCGCGGTGAGGCCGATCCGACGGTACGGCTGGACGATCTGGTTGCCGACGGCGGTGTGGCGGTGGTCTCCGAGCAGGCCTTCCTGGCCTATCAGCAGGACAACAGCGTCGAACTGGGCGCGACGGTGCCGCCGACGGGCAGCATCTTCCTCAACTTTCCGCTGGCCGTGACCGAGCCCGCAGGGGATCGACACGAGACCGCGAAGTCCGTCGGGACGGCACTGGCCACGGCCATCGAATCCGAACAGGGGCAGCGGGCTCTGTCCGAAGCAGGGTTCCGCTCCGCGGACAACGCACCCCTCGATTCCGATCGCGGGATCGGTGACGTGACGCCTCTGACGATCGCCGACCAGCAGGCCGCCGAGTCGACGCTGCGCCAGTACCAGGTGTTGGCGCTGCCGTCGCGGACCCTGGTGATGGAGGACGTCTCCGGATCGATGAACTACAGCGCGGGGGCCGATTCACGTATCGCATTGACGGTGCAGGCCAGCGAAACCGGAAATCGACTGTTCCCCGACAACGCGTCGATGGGGTTGTGGGCATTCTCGATCGGACTCGGCGGCGAATCGCAGGACTACCGTGAGCTCGCACCGATCCGGCGAATGGACGAAAAAGTCGGCAACACCACGCAGCGTGAGGTGCTGCTGCAGCAGACTCGAACGCTTCCGGCTCTGGTCGGAGGTGGTACCGGGCTATACGACACCACGTTGGCAGCGTTCCGCACGGTGCAGCAGGGCTACGATCCCGACGCGGTCAACAGCGTCATCATCCTCACCGACGGCACCAACGAGGACCCCGACAGCATCGCGCTCGACGAGCTGCTGTCCACTCTGCGTGCGGAGCAGGACCCGTCCAGGCCGGTCGTCATCGTCACGATCGGAATCACCGATGACGCCGATGCCGGTGTGCTGCAACAGATTTCGGCGGCAACGGGCGGTACGAGCTTCGTTGCACGAAATCCCGCGGAGATCCCGAACGTTTTCGTCAATGCGCTGAGAAGTCGCTCCGGTCGCTGAGAAGGCTACTATGCTGTGCGTCGCGTCACTTCTGAGGGCGCGTGCGCTTGCACTCGTCCTGTGAGTGCAGCGGGGGGCCGAGCAGGGGGTTGCATCGATGTCGGGACGTCACAGCGGTAGTGCTCGGCGGTTCGGTTCGGCCGCGATCTGGTCGGTGCTTGCGCTGGTGGCAGTCGTCGTCGTGGTCGGTGGCTGGTTCGGCGTTCAGGCCGTCCGCGCGTCCGGTGCTGATTCCTGCGATTCCGTCGACACCGTCTCGCTCGCCGTGGACACCTCCATCGCCGAGCCCGTCGAGCAGATTCTCGCGCAGGCCACCGAGTTCGATCGTGGTTGCGTGAACTTCGAGGTTCGCCCCGAACGTCCCGCCGACACCGCCACCGAGATCGCCGGAACCGAAAATCGCCCGGACCTGTGGATACCGGATTCGACGCTGTGGCTGCTCAAGACTCTTCGCTCGACCGGTGCGCTTCCCGAGCTGGCCAAGGCCTCCGTCGCGAACACGCTGCCGGTCCTGGTCTCGAAGTCCGATGCCGCGCCGGTGACCGATACCTGGCTCAGCGTGCTCCAGCTTCCCGGGCAACGCATCGGTGATCCCCTGACCAGCAGCGCCTCGAATGCCGCGATCCTCGGTGCGCTGGCCGAATCCGAGGTGGCGATCTCCGACGCCAAGGCCGTGTCGGCGGCCCTGGTCCCGATGGCTCAGGACTTCGGACGAATCGCGGACACTCCACACGACACCCCGGATCTGGTGGCCCAGGTGGCCGCCGAGGGTGGCACCAGCGTGGCGACCGAGCAGGCACTTCTTGCGTACGAGGCCGACAATCCGGGATCGGGACTGACCGAGTCGGTTCCGCCGACCGGCAGCTATTTCCTCAACTACCCGCTGGCCGTGACCGCGCCTGCCGGCCCCGAATACGACCGCGTCAAGCAGGCCGGAGCCGCTCTGGGCTCGGTTCTCGCCACCGCGTCGGCCGCCGAGACCCTGGTTGCAGCCGGCTTCCGAACATCGAGTGGCACACCACTTCCCGACGGTCGAGGCGTCGGGTCCGTCGCGTCGCTCGAGATCAAGAACCCGCTGTCCATCGAGACGACGCTGCGGGACTGGGCCGTACTCGCACTGCCGTTGCGCACCCTCGTCGTCGAGGACGTGTCGGGTTCGATGGCCGCGAAATCGGGCGACTCCACCCGCATCGCGCTGACCGTGGACGCGTCGGTAGGTGCCAACTCGCTCTTCAGCG
Source organism: Rhodococcus cercidiphylli (assembly GCF_033042225.1). NCBI lineage: Bacteria > Bacillati > Actinomycetota > Actinomycetes > Mycobacteriales > Nocardiaceae > Rhodococcus > Rhodococcus cercidiphylli. The sequence goes on along the minus strand of NZ_JAWLKE010000002.1, from coordinate 680,840 downwards.
ATCAGACGCAGATGGGGTTGTGGGCGTTCTCGATCGGTCTCGGTGGTGGCAAGCAGGACCACCGTGAACTGGTGCCGATGGGTAAGGCCGACGGTACGTTCAACGGAAAATCGCAGCGCGACGCCATTCTCGATTCGATCCGGGGGCTCCCGGCTCTCGTCGGCGGCGGAACGGGGCTCTACGACACCACGTTGGCTGCATTCCGGCGGGTCAAGGAGGGATACGACCCCGACTACGTCAACAGCGTCATCATCCTGACCGACGGTGCCAACGAAGACGAGGGCAGTATCTCCCTCGACGAGCTGCTGGCGTCGCTGCAGAAGGAACAGGATCCGGTGCGCCCCATCGTGATCATCACCGTCGGCGTCACCAGTGACGCAGATCCGGTTGCGCTGCAGCAGATCTCGGCTGCGACCGGCGGAACGAGCTATGTCGCCGAGGATCCACGCGACATCCCGGAGGTGTTCGTCAAGGCCTTGAACTCGCGCACCGAACGTCTCGCGGGGGAGTAGGTCAGCCCAACAGGAAGCTGATCGCGATCGCCGCGGCGCACGCCAGAGTCACCACGATCAGTGTCACCGCGTCCGAGGCCTTGAACCGCGCGTCGGTGGCGGTGATCATTCCGGTACCTCCGCGAGCGGTGATGGCCCCACCCATTTCGTCGGCCCGCCTGATCGCCACCGACATCACCGTCGTGACGATGTCGACCAGAGAATTGTCCGACGCGCTGTTGACGACCGGCTTGGGGCGCAGGCGTCGGGCAGCATTGAGGGAGCGCATCTCTTCGATCAGCAGTGGAAGCGACCGCAGGCTCAGGGCCACGGCGATGGCCCACTCGTCGACCGGCAACTTCAGCTTCTTCAGCGGTGCGCCCAGTTTGGAGACCGCAGGCGCGATGTCGCTCATCGACGTGGTCCAGCCGATCATCATCGATGCGCCGAGCAGGACGAAGATGAACAGCGTCGCGCGCAGATACACCAGCACTGCCGCGCCGCCGATCGGCAGATTGATGAGAGCTCCGACGCCGAACAGTGCCCAGATCCACCACGGTGGACGCGGCACCGCGGTGATCGGGACGTGCGCGATGATCGCGGCGATGACCAACAGCGCGAACACGATTCCGAGGGCAGGCCATGTCGGTGCCACCACGAGAGTGATGCTCAGCAGCAGCACGGCGACGAGTTTGGTGCCGGCCCACAGGCGGTGGATCGGTGAGAATCGCGGGACCTGACGCAAGACGACGGTGGTCACGAGTGCACGCTCCCCAGGATCGAATCGGAGACGATGTGGCCGTCGGCCATCGTGATGGTGCGGCTGCAGACGGTGTCCATGCCGTCCACGTCGTGCGAGATGACGACGATGGCGACGCCGCGATCGCGCAGTCCGGCGAGAACGCCGATGATGTCGTCGCGGCCGGGAGGGTCGAGCCCGGCCAGCGGTTCGTCGAGAACCAGCAGTCGAGGCCGACGCGCGATCAGCCCGGCCAGCACCACGCGTCGCATCTGACCACCACTGAGCGAATCGATGTCGCGAGCCGCCAACGACCTGTCCAGGCCGACGGCATCCATCGCGGCCGAGACTGTGGCAGAACCTGTTTCGGGACCGGCAGCGGCAGCGATGTCCTCGGAGACGGTGCGCCGCTGCAGCTGCAGGCGAGAGTGCTGAAAAGCGAGTCCGACATCGCCGACACGTGCGGTCATCGCCTTGCCGCCGAGCTGGGCGGTGCCCTCGGTCGGGCCGGTGAGGCCGGCCATGATCCAGGCGAGAGTGGATTTGCCCGAACCGTTCCCACCGAGAACGAGTACACCCTCACCGCGTTTGACAGTGATGTCGATGCCGTTCAGTGCTACCTGCGCCCACGGTGTGCGCCGGTTGTACGTGTGCGCCACGCTGCTCAGTTCCAGAAGACGTTCGCTCGAATTGTCGTGCAGCGCAGCGGGGTTCTCCGTCCGAGCGTGCATCCACGTCGAGTCGTGCTGCACCTGATAACCCTCGTGCAGATGTACGACGCGATCCGCGGCGACGGTCTCCGAGACATGGTGGGTGACGAGCACGACCGACATCGCGTGCCTGCGGGGCAATTCGGCGAGGAGCGAGACCAGATGTTCGCGCCCTGAGGCGTCGATCATGGCGGTTGCCTCGTCGGCGATGAGCAGTGCAGGACGGCGAGCAAGTGCTGCGGCGACAGCGAGTCGCTGCATTTCGCCGCCGGACAGGGAGGCAGTGTCGCGCGCTCCCATACCGCCGAGCCCGACCTCGTCGAGCAAGGCCTCCACGTCGGGGCGTGAATCGCCGGGCGGCAGTCCCCACACCACGTCGTCGGCGACGCGGGTGCCGAGGATCTGGCTTTCGGGGCGCTGCAGCACCACCGCGGTGCCGCCGTACCGTCCGAGTCCGGTCGAGCCGGGCCTGTCCACGGTGCCCTCCGACGGTTCGAGGCCGGCGAGGATCCGCGTCAGCGTCGATTTGCCGGAACCGTTGTGGCCGACGATCGCCACGAATTCGCCGGTGTCGATGCGGAGGTCGACGCCGGTCAACGCGGACGTCGTGCTTCCCGGGTACCGGAATCCGACTGCGGTGAGCGTGACCGGCAGCGGCCCGATCTCGTCGTCGGTGCTCGAGGCCAGAGGCTCGGGGGTGGGGATGGTGGAGAGACGGTCCAGAATCGCGGTGAGGATGAGCCACGCGAACAACGTTCCGGTGACGATGCCGAAGGCGATCGATCCGCCGACCCACCACCACCAGTTGTCGAGCACGGCCGTGCTGCTGCTGCGGAGCACGTCCGCGGCACCCTGCAGCGCCGACGTTCGCTCGAGCAACCGAGAAATGCCCTCCATCGTGTTGCGAAGCGTTTCGAGGAACAGCTCGCGCAACGGAACGAGGATGAGCAGCATCAGCACGGTCAACGCCCCGAGCACCGGCCCGACGACCATCGAGGTGACGAGAACGCCGAACAGTCCTTGCTTCCTGCGCTTCGCCCGCCCGACCAGGCCGCCCAGTAGGGCGGCGCTGGCGACGGTGATGGCCGTCTGGGTTCCGGCCGCGACGAAACCGACGAGGGTGCCGGCCACCGCCGAGGTGACCAGTGCGCGAGTCCGGTACCGGAGTGCGACCACCGACATGGGAATCGCCGCGACGACCTGAAGGATCGCCGCCATCGGTACCAGCACACCGATCACCGTCAACGCGACGGTGAAGCTGCTCATGACGGCAGCGGTCGCCATTTCCTGCGGACCGAGGGGCCCTGACTTCGGCGTGTGGGAAGAGCTGACGGTCACCGCTCCAGTGTGCCAGCCTGAGATCAGCGGCTGCGCTGGCTCGTGGCGGGGCCTGCTGCACGACGGCTGTGGCCGCCGCCACCGCTACGCGGCTGACCACCGCTGCGGGGCTGTCCACCGCTGCGGGGCTGTCCACCGGAGCGCGGCTGCCCACCGGATCGGGCCGGGCCGCCGCGTCGGGCGTTGTTGCTGTTGCGAGGGTTCGCGGCGCGAACTTCCGGCTCGGCCTTCGGCATCGGCTGGACGTAGCGAGCCTGCTCACCGACGAGGTTCGCCACTGCGGGCGAGTCGGCGGTGACGCGGACGGGCGTGACCTTGATATCGGCCTTGCGCAGCAGAACGGCGGTGTCCTTGCGCTGCTCGGGCAGGACGACGGTCACGACGTCTCCGGCGCTTCCCGCGCGAGCGGTGCGGCCGGAACGGTGCAGGTACGCCTTGTGCTCGGCCGGGGGATCGACGTGGACGACCAGCTGGACGTCGTCGACGTGAACGCCGCGGGCTGCGACGTCGGTGGCGACTAGAACACGGGCCTGGCCGGAGGAGAACGCGGCAAGGTTGCGGTCACGGGCGGCCTGCGAGAGGTTGCCGTGCAGGTCGACGGACGGGATTCCGGCGTCGGTGAGCTGCTTGGCGAGCTTGCGGGCCTGGTGCTTGGTGCGCATGAACAGGATGCGGCGTCCGGTTCCGGAGGCGAGCTGGTGGACCAGCTTCTTCTTGGCTTCGACGCCGTCGACCTCGAACACGCTGTGCGTCATGGCCTCGACGTGTGAGGTGGCCTCGTCGACGGAGTGCGTGATCTGGTTGTGCAGGAATCGCTTGACCAGCTTGTCGACGCCGTTGTCCAGGGTCGCGGAGAACAGCATGCGCTGGCCCTTGTCCGGGGTGGCGGCGAGGATGCGGGTGACGACGGGCAGGAACCCGAGATCGGCCATGTGGTCGGCCTCGTCGAGGACGGTGATCTGAACTCCGTCGAGGGTGAGGTGGCGCTGCTTCATCAGGTCTTCGAGGCGACCGGGGCACGCGACGACGATGTCGACTCCACCCTTGAGTGCGGAGACCTGGCGGACCTGCGAGACACCACCGAAGATCGTGGTGACCTTCAGCGAGTACGCGGACGCGAGGGGTTCGATCGCGACGGCGATCTGGGTGGCGAGCTCACGTGTCGGCGCCAGGATCAGGCCACGGGGGCGGCCGGGCTTGCGGTTGCCGGGAAGCTGGCCGGCGAGGCGAGCGACCATCGGGATGGCGAATGCGAGTGTCTTACCGCTGCCGGTCTTTCCGCGTCCGAGCACGTCGCGTCCCTGCAGTGTGTCGGGAAGGGTGTCGGCCTGGATGGGGAATGCCTCGGTCTTGCCCTGGCTCGCGAGTACATCCGCGATGGCCTGGGGTACGCCGAGTGCAGAAAAAGTCTGTGGGGTCGTCATAGTGATGAAAAGTGCCTTTCGGGCAGGGTGTTGCACCTGCGGGCCTTCGGGCCGAGATGCAAGGTGGCGAGACTGCCGGTGGGCAGTTTCGATCGCCGTAAGAGAAGCCTGTGCAGGGTGCACATGGAGGTTCGGGAGCATTCCACGACGTCTGGCGTGCAGCTGCGCGCGCCGTTGACGAGTGTAACCGAGTCGGTGCTCGGTATCTTCCCGCCGCAACCCGTCATGCGGCGTCGTCGTCGAAGAGACCGGTGATCATCACGTTCTCGATCGTCGAGCTGTACAGCTCGACCACCGGCATCGGCGGCGCACTCGAGTCATAGCTGTGCCCGGTGGGTGAGATGAGCCGGTAGCGGTGTCGCGCGTTGCGTTTGTCTCGCCATGCTTCGGCTGTCCAGCCCTCACCTTCTTTGGCGTAATTGCATGCGGCACAAAGGCCTGCGCCGTTCTCGGCACTCGTTCTGCCACCCGCGGAGTGCGATCTGATGTGATCGTGGTGACGGATCGGTGCGTCGCACCACGGGGTTCGGCAGGTGCGATCGCGGAGATCGATCAGGCGTCCCAGCGCGGTGGGAAATGCGCGCGAATTGGACTCCACTGCCGTCAGCGCACCGGACGTCGGGTGCGCGTAGAGGCGGCGCAATGCGACGTGCGTCTCACTGTCGAGTGTGTCTCGGATCAGTTGCCGTGCGACATCGGACGGAATGTCGCCGTAGCCGTGCATGTATGCGGACGTGTCACCGCCGGCGAGGAGGGTGGAATCCGAGATCACGATGTCGACGGTCACCGGCGGGCCCTGAGCTGCAGATGCGCCGGTGATGCGCTCGAACACGAGGTCGGCCATGATCTGATCGCGGGTGCGTGTGTCACCGCCGGAGTTGATGATTGTGTCGGCGTCTCGTGTCAGCGTCGCCCACATGCAGACCATCTTTTCCATCGACGTGAGGACCGTGAAGAAGCCCATCGATTCGGGTGCTGGACGGGTGCTGGTGCGGCGGGCGGCGTAGGCCTTGGCGCGTCGTTTCACCTGGGAGGCGGCGTCGAGCTCGTTGGCGAGTGCGCGGGCGCGGCCTTCGATGGTGCGGTCGCCGGCACCGGCCAGGGTGGCGGGGTCTGCGCACAGTCGTGCGTCGATGGTGCGGCGATCGTCGACGGTGAGGCATGCGGTTTCGCGAGCGAGGATCATGGCGCGCCACTCGTTGAGTTCCCCAGCTTTCAGCCGCGCGAGGGTGTGCGGCATTTCGTGCACCAGCGCGCGAGCGAGTCCCAGGTGAGTGCCCCCACGGTTCGGTGATTCGCGCCGAGCCAGTCCGATCTGTGACGCAATACCATTGTGCCACTGGGCTTTCGGCTTGCCGCGCTCTCTGCGTTCGTTGCTGATGGCTGTCGCAACGGCATCGGTCACCACGGCTTGCGTTGCCACGCTGGCGCACTTGACAGTCTCGAGAGCGGAGATCAAATCGATGCCGGCTGCTGCGTCGACATCGAGATCGGACGCCTGAAGACGCGCAACGAAGCGCAGCACTTCATCGGGCGTGAGTGGTGAATCTTGTACAGCTGTGACCACGAGTTCCTCCCCAGTACTCGAATACATGTTCGATAGTACGGGGAGTTTTGTGGCTGCGCAATAGTTGCCAGCAATTGGGGAGGGTGGAGCGCGAAGTCGACTCGTGGTGCCCTCGGCAGGATTCGAACCTGCGACCTACCCTTTAGGAGAGGGTTGCTCTATCCCCTGAGCTACGAAGGCTGGTGACCGTTCTGCTGATCCGAAGTCATTGTCCAGCAACGGCTTTCGATCAATCGAACAATCGGTTGCGGATGGGTCTGCCGCCGCACTGCACAGCTGGCCCACATCGCGCTCGCTAGTCTAGCGGCCCACCGTGCCGATCGTGAAGCAGGTTGCCGCTGCTCGCCACCGTCCCGGTCGGCGATGCGATCAGGTTCAGGGCGGTGCGGTGCTGGTCAGCGGTGTGATCGGCAGCCGATTCGATGCCGACGAAGCACCGAATGTCGCGGGCGAAGGCATCGGTCATCCTCGGACAAACGCGCGCGCATTCGCCAAACGCGCGCAGAGTCGCCGGCCACTGGCTGTCTATTCCGCTCGCACCTGACAAACGCGAGCGCATTTGCGGATCCCGAGGCCGGAGCGCATTTGCGGATCCCGAGACCAGCGGCCTGTAGCCCCGCCCACCATCTAATCCGCCGCGATAGCGTCCACGATGCTCAGTCGAGAGGCATGCACGGCAGGCGGAGCCGAACCCAGCAGCGACAGGCCGAGGGCAACGAGTCCGTACAGCAGCACCGACCAGCTCGCGGTGTAGGCGACCGGAATTCCGATGCTGGCTCCGAGGATCAGGGTGCTCAGGTATTGCAGACCCGCACCGATGATCAGGCCGAGCACACCACCGACGACGCCGACCGAGAGCGCCTCGGCGAGCACCATTCGCGCCAGGGTTCCGCGGCCACCGCCCATGGCGCGCAGTACGCCGAGTTCACGTCGACGCTCGAGTACCGACAGTGTCAACGTGTTGAGCAACGCGACGGCAGCGACGAGCGCGACGATCCACTGCAACGCGATGGCCAGTGCCCCGGACTGTCGGATAGCGGCGCTCGTTCCCTCGAGTGCGGCGCCGCCGGTGTAGACGAACGCCTCGGGTGGCACCGCTGCGCGCAGTGAATCCTGTACTGCCGCAACGTCTCCGTCGACGCTGATCTCGAGGTAGGTAGCCCCGGGCCGGTCGTACCAACGCTGCATCGAATCCAGCGAGATCGCCATGGTCCCGCCGGCGGCGTTGATGTATTCGACCAGGTCGAGCACCCGCACGGTCTGCACGCCGGTCGGCGTCGGCAGATCGATGGAGTCACCCACCGAGACACCGAGTGTTCTACCGAACCCCTCTGACAGCACCACACCGTCACCGGCGAGCACCGCCGCGCGCACGTCGTCGGAGAGCGATGCGAGCGTCACCGCGTTGCTACCGTCGGCGACCCCCTGGATGGATACCGTCTCGCCGTCGATCGTCGCGTATGCCCACTGTCCCTCGACGATGCGAGAGACCCCCGGCGTCGCCCGGACAGCGTCATCGACAGAGGCGGGAACGATCGGGCCCGACGGTATGGCGTCGGGTGAGGTCATCGACACGTACAGGTCGGTGTTCGCCAAGGACGACAACGATTCGGCTGCCGAGTCGGTCATGTTGGTCAGCGAACCCGACACTCCCACACTGACTCCCACGGCGATCACGATCGTCATCACGGTTGCCCAGATTCGCCGTGGGGCGCGTTCGATGGTGGCGGTCGCGAGGCGTCCGGCACCACCCCAGCGGCGGGGAACCGCTGCGGTCACGGACACGATCGGCCCGGTCGCACCGACACACAGAGCGACGACGCCGAACATGAACAACGCACCGGCTCCGAGGGTCAACTGCCCGTCGACGTTGACGGCGAACAGGAAGGATCCGGCGACGGCGAACACGCCGAACACGGTCGCGGCCAGGGTGAATCGCAGACCGGGGCCACCCGAGGTCTCTCCGCCGCCGACTGCGAGCGCTTCGATCGGTGAGATGCGATACACCTGCACGGCGGCGACGGCCGAGGCCCCGACGCAGGCCAGCACGCACGCGACGATCGCCACCGGAATCGCGAAGCCGGGCAGCACGTATTCGATTCGCGCATCGAAGGCTTGGGAGAGGAACGGCGGCAGACTTTCGATCGCGATGCGGCCCATCACGATTCCCAGCGGAACTCCGACGGCACCGCCCACGAGACCGACCAGAACGGACTCGAACAGCAGGTCGCGGACGATGTCGCCGCGGCGGCCACCGACTGCCCGGAGCAGAGAGATGGTGGGTCGACGCTTCGCGATGGCCATGTTCATGACGTTGAAGACGAGGAACGCCGCGACGACGAACGCGATGAGCGAGACCATCAGTGTCGCATTGCGAGTCAGGCTCATCGCCTGGTTCGCGCGGTCGGCCCGGAAGTCCGGATTCATCACCGACACCCGGCCTGCCAACGCGGCATCGAGGTCGGTGCGCAGAGAGTCGCCACTGCCGAGGACGAAGATCGAATCGAGCTGATCGGGGCGGTCGGTGAGCGCCTGAGCCGTCGGGACGAGCGCGACGGCGAACATGCCCCCGCCGATGCGCTGCGTCCCGGGGCCGTCGACCACGCCGACCACCGCGGTCGGAACATCGTCGATCGTGACGGTGTCGCCTTGCGTCAGACCCGTTGCGGCCCCGACCAATACCCCGTCCGGATCGGTGAGCAATCCTGACGCGTTGCCGACGGCACCTTCCAGATCGGATTGCAGTGCCGTGATGGATGCGTCGACACCGAGAATCGTCAGGTCTCCGACATCGGACCGAACAGTGCTGCGCAACAGTGGAACCGCTGTCTCGACGCCGGGAACAGCACGTACGGCGTCGAGTTCGCTTTGATCGAAACCGGAGTCGGTGACACCGACGATCTCGTAGTTCGCGTTACCGGCGATCGACACGGCGAGTCGCTCGACGGATCCGGTCAAGGAGCCGTACGTGCCGAGGACGGCGATGAGCAGCCCGGCCGCGACGGCGACGACACCGGCCGAGACCAGCGAACGCACCCAGTGCATGCGGAGATCGCGAAGGCTGATGACTCGAAATCTGCTGAGCGCGGTGCCTATCACCGATCGAGGCCGGCCGTCAGAGTGTCGGTCTCGACGCGACCGTCGATCATGCTGACGATGCGATCGGTGGACCGTGCTGCCTCGAGGTCATGGGTCGCCATCACCACTGCTCGACGCCCGTTGCTGGCGTGCGCCACGTCGGCGAGGATCTCGAGGACGTTGTGGGAGGTCTTCGAATCGAGATTGCCGGTCGGTTCGTCGGCGATCAGCAGCGCCGGATCCATCATCAACGCCCGGGCGATCGCGATGCGCTGGATCTGACCACCGGACAACTGTGCCGGCCGGTGCTCGGATCGGTTCGAAAGTCCGACCATCTCGAGCAGACGCATCGCGTCGGTCTTGGCCTTCTTGATGGGTGTGCCGTCGAGCAGCTTGGGCACGGCGACGTTCTCCCACGCGGACATCGTCGGCAGCAGGTTGAAGAACTGGAAGACGAACCCCACCTGGTGGCGTCGGAAATCGGATTGGGCGTTGTCGTCGAGGGTGGTGACCTCGACGTCGTCGAACCGGATGGAACCCGACGTCGGTGTGTCGAGAGCGCCGAGCATGTGCAGCAGCGTCGACTTTCCGGCACCGGACGGCGCGACGAGCGAGACGAACTGGCCACCCTCGATGGTGAGATCGATTCCGTCCAACGCGCGTACCGGTTGCTCGCCGGTGGGGTACTCCTTGACCACACCGGACAGCTCGAGCTTCAAATTGGTCATGCAACGATCCCCTGCTCCTCGATTACTTCCGACGCTACCTGCCGTCGGGTCGAGAAACCGGTCGGAGTTCTCAGATCACGCTGCGCCGCGCGAGGATTCGAGCCGCCGGGCCACCAGTGCGGCCTGCAGGTGCCGAATTCCCGAGGGACGGGTGGGATCGAACCCGGTGAGTTGCGCGATCCGCTTGAGGCGGTAATCGACGGTGTTGGTGTGCAGATGAAGCTGGCGAGCGGACCGCTGACGGTTCAGATCGTGGGAGATGTGGATCTCGAGGGTCTCGAGCAGCTCAGGGGACGAATCGAGGGGCTCGAGGATCTGGGTCAGGTGGCGACGCCCGGGGCCAGGCCGCGTGAGCTGGTACTCCAGCACCAGGTCGTCCATGCGGTACAGGCCGGACGGGCGGTGCAGCTGGTGCGCCAACGACAGCAGTTCGTGTACCTGATCGGCTGCGGTGGGGATGTCGGCGGTTGCGGCCTGTTCGGCGGTGACTGTGACGGGAACCTCGGCGGCGGTACCGATGCGATGCACCAAGGCCTCGACCCACTCGTCGTCGTGGGTACCGGGGATGAGCACGGTGCCACCCTCGGTGCTGAGCAGAGACAGGGGAGTGCGGCCGCAGATCGTGGCCAGCTCGGCCTGGACGCGGCGCAGCTTTCTACGGGCGGCGACGGTCTTCTGAATGTTGGGATCGTTCTCGTCGGGGTGCGGCGGAACAGAGATGGCGAGCACGAGGTAGCTGTCGGCGAGTTCGATGCCGGACTGACGGGCCATCGAGACCGCGTTGTGGCCGCTGAGCAGCGAGGTCACCAGGGTGTGCGCTGCCGTGTGGTGCTCACTTGCCACCGCTTGGAGCTCCTCGACGTAGCTCTTGCTGGCGGCGATGGACACCTTCTCCGACAGCAGCACGAACATCCGCGCGGCCTCGATCAGTTGAGCGGCGTCGCCCTCACCTGCCCTCTTGGACACCAGATTCCAGCCGATCTGGATGCCCTCGTGGTAGACGCTGAGCACGGACTCGAGGGGCACGCCCTCGCGTGCCCACTGGCTGGCTTTGACGCGAAGTTCGGCCAGGTCGGACTCGGCCGGAGCGCGCCGTTCGTCGAGCATCTGCACGGCGATACTGATGCACTTGACGGTGAATTCGGTGACGTCGCCGTGGAGCTGTTCGCCCGGCAACGACCCGCAGGGGGTGTTGGCGGCGAAGTGCCCCACGAGGAGCCGCGCCACCGCACGGAAGTCGCGAAGAGGAGCCGACGCAGGCTGACCCGCGACCATGATTCCGAGGCTAGTCGAGTTGTGAACGGTCACAGATCAACCCTTCGTGTTGGGATCTTCAGGTCATCGGAGAGCAAACTTACTTGCGCGTATCGATGCGCTTCCGCGGCTCAATGTATGCAATTCCCGACGAAACCGCGGCGTTTTCGTACTTCAAGTTTGTTTCCTGGCCTCTAACAGGGTCGATCATAGGTTGTTATCAACGCGTGATCCACCATTTCGGCAAAACTCGTTGTGACCTGTCTCGAGCGCGCGCCCCAGGCGCTTGCGACTTGCCCTAAACAATCTGCAAGCGCTCCACGGTGCGAGTTCGGCGGATCTACCTTTGTCTCCGTCGGAGTGGGTAGGCGGGCGACGAAGGGGCGGGTATGCGCAGAGATATCGGGCAGTTCGCGGTACTGCGAGAACTGTTGCCGACCATCGAGGCCAACCTGGCTCGGCATCGCGCCGAGGCCGTTCTGTGGGAACCGGCCGACTACGTCCGAGCCGAGATGTACTGGGGTTCGCGTCCCTCGACACTGACCGAAGCTGCCAAAGCGGCACTGGTGACCACCCTGCTCGTCGAACAGAACATTCCGCTGTATCGGCGGGATACTGCAGCCTCCGAGAACGGGGTCTGGCCGTCGTGGCTGACCGAGTGGAGCGACGAACGAACCCGGCATGCAGTGGCCGTCACCGATTACCTGGTCGTCACCCGCAGCGTCGACCCGGTCGCCCTCGGTCGAGCCCGAGCGCAGTGCATGACGGTGGGTTTCGACGCCCCGATGAACGGAGCGCATCTGCTCCGGTCGCTCGCCCAGGTCACCCTCGACGAGTCGGTGTCGAGCGTCTGCCATCGCAACACTGCCGTTCAGTGCCACGATCCGGTGGCCGATCGCCTGCTCGGACGCATCGTCGCCGATCAGGACCTGCATGTCCGCTTCTTTTCGGACCTTGTTTCTGCGGCGCTCGAGGTGGCACCGTCGCTCACCGTCACGGCGATCACCGAGGTCGTCATGAACTTTCAGCTGCCGGGCACCAACCTGCCGGGGTTCGCGCGCAGCGCGATGCTCATCTCGCGGGACGGAATCTACGATCTGCGCCGCCATCTCGACGATGTTCTGCGACCCCTGTTGGCGCAGTGGCGCATCTTCGAGCGCACCGATCTCGGTGCCGGAGCCCGCAGTCGCGACCAACTGGTCGACTATCTCGATCATCTCGGCGCCCAGGACGCCGCAACCCAGCTCGGCCGCACACGAGTCCGCGAATACTCGAACGCATTGCGCGCCAGCTGACACCACATACCCCGGGGGGTCCGTGGGACCGGTGCCTCTTCGGTTCGATTCGAATCGAAGAGGCGCTCGGGCGGACCCCATCGACTAGCCTGAACGCCTATTCGTCATACGCGCGAGGATTGGTTCTCGCGCAAGACCGGAGGCCCGAAACGTGACAGGCTCTCGACCGATCATCGTCGGTATCGACGGATCCGCTGCAGCGGACAAGGCCGTGATCTGGGCGGCTCTCTGCGCTCACCGACGGGATCGGCGATTGCACATCGTCACTGCCGTCGACATGCCGGGGGTGGTCGACCTGAGCGAATTCGCAGGAGAAGCAACCGAATTCGTTGCCACTGCCAAGTCGAGGTTGGTGGCGGCAGAAACGCTGGCCGCACTGGTCGTCGACGATCCTGCCTTCGAGGTGACCTCCAGTGCCGTCGAGGGCGGCGTGATGGATGTTCTCATCGGCGTCTCGGCGCAGGCCGAGATGCTGGTGATCGGGGCCAGCGAAACCGGCGCTGTCACACTCTCGTTGGCCGCGCACAGCGTGTCCCCGGTCGCGGTGGTGCGAGGCCGCGACATCGATGGCCGCCCGGTTGCCGAGGGGCCGGTGATCGTCGGTATCGACGGCTCGGACGTCAACCAGGCTGCGGTCGAGTGGGCGTTCGTCGAAGCATCCGCTCGCGACGCCGTGCTGATCGCGGTTCACGTGTGGTCCGACGTCGATCTCACCCAGTCGTTCGGCCGTGCGCCCAAGGACTGGCAGGCCATCGCCGACGGCGAGGAGGTTCTGCTGGCAGAGAGCCTCGCCGGCTGGCAGGAGAGGTTCCCCGACGTCGAGGTGCAGCGCGTCGTCGCTCAGGACCGTCCGGTGCGGGTTCTGAGCGGACTGTCCGAAACCGCGGCGTTGATCGTGGTGGGCAACCGGGGGCGCGGCGGATTCGGTGGAATGCTGTTGGGCTCCACCAGTTTCGCGCTCGTCAACACCGCGGACTGTCCGGTACTGGTCGTGCGGAAAGCACTCACATAGCGACGGTCAGCAAAAAGCTCACGTCTTCGAGGGCCTCGACGCTGTGGCGGGCGTCGGGGATGACGAGAAGGTCGCCGGTCGAGCCCTTCCAGGAGCGCTCACCGGAGATCAGTTCGAGCTTGCCGCTGAGCACCAGGACGGTGGACTCGCCCGAGAGGTCGTGCTCGGCCAGCTTGTTGCCGGCGGCCAGTGCCACCACGGTCTGCCGCAGGTGGCGTCGGTGGCCGCCGTACACCGTCTGTGAACTGCGGCCACTCGACGCGCCGACTGCAAGTTTGAGCTGTTGGCGGGCAAGGGCGGTGAGTGACTTCTTGTCCATGATCGTCAGTATGACGCACCGCTCGCAGTCGCGACGGGGGAATCCTGAACGCGCTCAAGAAGGTTGGGTAGGCTTTCCGTACTCGACCCAGCGGAATCGGGTTCCGTCGACCCGGCTGCTCTGCCACTCACCTGCCGTCGCGACCCAGCCGTCGGGAATCTCGGGGGCCTTCGTATCGCCCTCCACGTCGAGATCGACCTCGGTCACTTCCAGGTGGGTCGCGATATCCATTGCACTGCGATAGATTTCGCCGCCCCCCATGATCCAGACCGGGCTCTCGCCCACCAGGGCCACGGCGTCGGCGACACTCGGTGCATTCTCGGCACCGTCGGCGGTCCACGAGGAGTTGCGAGTGACCACGATGTTGCGACGGCCCGGCAGCGGACGGAACTTCGCAGGAAGTGAGTCCCAGGTCTTGCGGCCCATGATCACCGGATGCTCGGCCGTCTTCGATTTGAAGTGCGCCATGTCCTCGGGGACGTGCCAGGGGATCGATCCCGCGTCTCCGATGACGCCCGCGGTGGTCTGAGCCCAGATCAGGCCGACGAAGTGCGGTGCACTCACACCGCTACCGGGGCCTTGATCGCCGGGTGATGCTGGTAGTCCACTATCTCGATGTCCTCGTAGGTGTAATCGAAGATCGAATCCCGTTGCGCCAGTTTCAGAGTGGGGTATGGATACGCCTCGCGTGAGAGCTGCTCGGTGACCTGCTCGCGGTGGTTGTCGTAGATGTGGCAGTCGCCGCCGGTCCAGACGAACTCGCCGACCTCGAGGCCGGTCTGCGCCGCCACCATGTGCGTGAGCAGTGCGTAGCTGGCGATGTTGAACGGCACGCCGAGAAACATGTCTGCGCTGCGCTGGTAGAGCTGGCAGGAGAGTTTTCCGTCGGCCACGTAGAACTGGAAGAACGCGTGGCACGGCGGGAGCGCCATCCGCGGGATCTCGCCGACGTTCCACGCCGAGACGATCATTCGCCGCGAATCCGGATCGGTCTTCAGGGTCTCGATGACCTGGCTGATCTGGTCGATGTGCTCGCCCGACGGGGTGGGCCACGACCGCCATTGCACTCCGTAGACGGGGCCGAGCTCGCCGTCCGGAGCTGCCCACTCGTCCCAGATGCTGACGCCGCGCTCCTGGAGCCACGTGGCGTTCGAGTCTCCGCGCAGGAACCACAACAGCTCGTAGACGATCGACTTCAGGTGGACCTTCTTGGTGGTGATCAACGGGAAGCCCGCTGCCAGATCGAAGCGCATCTGATGCCCGAACACGCTGGTGGTGCCGGTTCCCGTGCGGTCGGATTTCGCCGTCCCGGTATCGAGGATGCGGCGCAGCAGATCTTCGTACGGAGTCGGAACCATCACGACGGTCATCGTAGCTGCATACTGGACGCATGCCGGAATTACCCGAGGTGGAAGCCCTTGCCGGCTTTCTGCGCGAGCATGCCGTCGGAGCCGTGATCGGCCGAATCGACATCGCTGCGCTGAGCGTTCTCAAGACATTCGATCCGCCGATCACCGAGCTGCAGGGCAAGGACGTCACCGATGCCGCCCGCTTCGGAAAGCACCTGGCGCTCCGAGCCGGTGACCTCTGGCTGATCACCCATCTCTCGCGTGGAGGATGGCTGCGGTGGGTGGACAACCCCAGCGCCGCGCCGCCGAAGCCGGGCAAAGGGCCCCTCGCGCTGCGGATCCACTTCTTCACCCCCGAGGGAGCGACGCCCGCGATCGATCTCACCGAAGCGGGGACCAAGAAACGGCTGGCGGTGTGGGTGGTACGCGATCCGCAACAGGTGGCGAGTATCGCCCGGCTCGGACCCGACGCGCTGACGGTCACCGAGCTCGAATTCGCCGAGATCCTGAGCAGCACCACCGCGCGACTGAAGACTTCGTTGGTGGATCAGTCGCTGTTGGCCGGCATCGGCAATGCCTACTCGGACGAGATACTGCACGTGGCGAAGCTCTCGCCGTTCGCATCGTCGAGCAAGCTCGATTCCGAGGCCGTCGGGGCGCTGTACGCGGCAATGCGCTCGGTGCTGTCCGACGCGGTGGCCCGCTCGGACGGGCAGGATGCGGCGCGTCTGAAGGGGGAGAAGAGATCGGGGATGCGCGTGCACGCCAGAACCGGACTTCCGTGCCCGGTGTGCGGCGACCCGGTACGCGAAGTCGCCTACGTCGATCGCTCTTTTCAGTACTGCGCGACGTGTCAGACGGCCGGCAAGATTCTCGCCGACCGTCGTATGTCGCGATTGCTCAAGTGACGGGCTCTAGCTTCTGGCTGTCGTAGCCCCGGTAGCCTTCCCACGCCTTGCGACGGTCGCTCCGTGGGTCCTTCTGTACCCGCGTGCGGGTGTCGAAGATCAACGTCTTGCGGTCGGTCTCGTTGTACTCCGGCCACGATTCGAGGGGTTTTCCGTTGGTGGCGAACGCAATCCAGTTCGACTGGACCTGCTCGGTGACTTCGGCGAAGGCCTTCCGTCCGCCTGCGAGCGTCAGCGCCTTGCCGAACAGTGTTTCGCTGATGCCGAACACGGCGAACAACTCGAAGCCGTGGGTGGCGTCGAATCCGAGCAGCTTCATCGACCGCGGGGCGAAGTCGAACCGGTAGAAGTACGTGGGTGCATGACGCGAATGTCCTTCGGCCACTTCGAGAGAGGGCTTCCAGAACGTGAAGTCTCCGCCGAAGTCGATGGCTGCCCTCTCGTTGGGGTAGCCCCGGTAGCCTGAAGTGACCACGGCCTCGGCGTCGGGATCGGTGAGCGAGAACAGCTTGGTGATGCGCTCGGGGTTGGTGGGCAAAGCGTCGAGGAACTTCGGAAACAGTGTTCCCTCACGGGCATTGGTGCCGATGATCAGCGGGACGCGGTGCGCCGTTCCGTTCGCGTATGCCTCGACCGGGCTGACCGGGAGGAAGTCGCCGTCGATCACCGGGCCGAACGGGAGCAGACCCGGGGTGCGGTGCAGGGTGGTGAGGCCGAGTTTGGTGCCCGCCCGGCCGAGCCGGAGCACCTCGGCGTTGTCGAGGGTCTCGGTGGCGGTCTCGACCGTGCCGCCGAGGTAGCCGACGTACTCGCGCGCCCACTGGTCGGCGCGCTCCTTGGTGGCCGTCATTCCCGGGGCGGAGCTTTCGGAAATGGCTTGCGCGAACAGGCCTTTCGCGGCGGGAACGGTCATGAGAGTGGTGACGGCATTGCCGCCTGCGGACTCGCCGAAGATGGTGACGTTGTTCGGATCGCCGCCGAAGTTCGCGATGTTGCGCTGCACCCATTCCAGCGCCGCAACCTGATCCCGCAAACCCAGGTTGGAGTCGAACGGCCGCTCGGGAGTGGAGAACTGGGACATGTCGAGGTACCCCAGTGCGCCGAGTCGGTAGTTGACCGACACGTAGATGATGCCGTCGCCGTCCTTCAGCGAGCGGCGTACCAGAGAGCCGCCGCCGTACAGCGGGGTCGCCGATGTGCCGAGCGTGTAGGCACCACCGTGGATGAACACCATGACCGGCCGCGGGCTCGCGCTCGGTGTGCTCGGGGCCAACACGTTGAGCGTCAGGCAGTCCTCGCTCGACGGTTGGTACTTGCCCACTGCGAGCATCGTGCCGCGCTTGTGCTGAACGGAGGCATTGCCCCACTCGGTGGCGTCGCGCACACCCGACCAGGGCTCGGTGGGTTGGGGCGCTCTGAAACGAAGCGGTCCGACGGGCGGGGCGGCGTAGGGAATGCCTCGCCAGGTGGTCAGATCACCCACCGGCTTTCCCTCGATGATGCCGTCCGATGTGGTCACGCGGGTCGTCACAGCCATGTCGCGAGTGTACTGATCTCTCCTTACCCGCGGGTAAGAACAGCGGGGGACGGGAACACGGCAGACTCGAAGGCATGTCCTTCGAGTACCGCGCCGAGATCGTGCAGCTGCTGCGAGCGCCCACACACGCCTATTTCGGCAGATCCAAGGACGGCCCGGCCGACGTACCGACGGACCTGCCGGAGAGTGTCCAGATCGTGGCCCACAAGGGCATCCGGGGCGATCGGTTCTTCGGCGTGCGGGCGCATACCGAGGCGGCGGTGAGCTTTCTGGCCGTCGAGGCCTGGGAGGCAGTGGGGGATGTGCTCGGCGTCGAGGTCCCCGACCCGGCCGTGGCCAGGAGAAACGTCGTAGTGCGTGGGCTCGAGCTCGACCCGTTGCGAGGTCTGGAATTCGAGCTCGACTCCGGTGACGGCTGGATCCGCTTTCGCGGTGGGCGACCGGCCCACCCCTGCGCGTGGATGGACCGGATGGTCGTCGACGGTGCCCGCAAAGCGTTGATCGGTCGCGGCGGGCTTCGCGTGGAACCGTTGTCCGACGGGATCTTGCGGGTCGGCGAGGTGGCGGTGCGCTCGCCGGTCGAACTCGACGCCTCGCGAGCTGCGCTGTCGGTTCGGCGCGCACAGCCCATCTGACGCCAAGTCGGGGTCACTCTTGCTCACGAAGTAAATCTGTGCCCATAATGTGAGCAATGGTGCGACGCATCACACCGGTCCGTCTTCGACGGCGACGGTCACTCTCTCTGGTGGGAAGAACTGCCGATGTCCGACATGTGGATCGTGATCAACACCGTCGTCGCTGTGCTGGCGGTGGTGGTCTTCATCGTTCGTTTTCACTTCAATCCGGTGATCTCGCTGGTTCTCGGGGCCGCGTATCTGGGTCTGGCGACAAAGCTCGGAGTGTCGACCACCGTCGACACCATCACGGGCGGATTCGGCGAGATCATGGCCGAGGTGGGGCTGCTCATCGCCTTCGGAGTCCTGATGGGCTCGGTGCTGCAGGAGATGAGCGCCATCCAACGACTCGTCGGCACGTTGCTGAAAACGTTCGGGCCCAAACGACTCCCGTACGCGTTGTCGCTGACCATCGCGACCGTGCTGCAGTCCATCTTCCTCGACGTCTTGCTGGTGATCTCCGCTCCGCTCGCCCGCAACCTCGCCCCCAAGATCGGCAAGTACGGTACGGCGAGAATGGCTACAGCACTGGCCATCTCGCTCGAATGCGGCATCGTGTTCATGGTCCCCGGTGTCGCGACGCTCGCGCTGGCCGGACTGCTCGGAGTGCCCCTGGGCAAGATGATGATCTACGGATTGATCCTGATCGTTCCCGTCGTCGTGCTGTCGGTGGCCATCATGTCGTTCGTCTTCCGACACGGCTGGTGGAACGAGGAGAAGGACGAGCAACAGATCACCGTAGTCGAGCAGCCTGTGGTTCCCGAGCCTGCCGATTCCGACGACGAGCCCCTCGAAACCGGAGGTGGCGTGGCGCAGAAGGTGCGCACCGAGAAGCAGACGTCGCTGCTGGTGTTGCTCTCGCCGTTGCTGCTCGCGCTCGTTCTCATCGCAGTCGGAGCGGTTCTCGAAGTCGCCGAAATATCGGTTCCGGTGGTCGAATTCATCGCCAGCCCGGTCATCGCGCTGCTCATCGGCTTGGTGGGGACCTGCCTCATCGGCCGCTATCACGTCGGTCAGGCCCGGGTGGAGAAGGCTCTCGCCCGTGGTTTCGCCGAGAGCGGTCAGATTCTCATCCTCACCGGTGTCGGTGGTTCGCTCGCGGCCGTCATCAACGAGGCGGGTCTCGGCGACATCCTCGGCCAGTACTTCACCGCCAGCACCGCGGCTCCGTTGTTGATGGTGTGGGTCATCGCTGCCGCGTTGCACATCGCCGTGGGCTCGGTGACGATCTCGGCCATCACGTCCGCGGGCATCCTCGCCCCGGTCGCTCCGTTGATCGGGCTCGATCCGGTGTTCATCGCGCTCGCCGCCGGTGCCGGATCGCTGTTCGCCGTGCACGTGACCAGCAACACCTTCTGGCTGCTGCAGTCCTTGATGGGACAGTCGACCAGGGGCACACTCAAGACGTGCTCGGTGGGCGTCTCGGTGGCATCGGTCATCGCCATCGCGTTGATCGTGCCGATGAGCTGGATCCTGTGAGCCCTGATTTTGTGAGTATCGAAAGGAACACGATGGCATTGCCGCTCAGCGGAGTTCGAGTTCTCGAGCTCGGCAACTACATCGCCGCCCCTACCGCGGCGCGCATGCTCGCCGATTTCGGTGCCGAGGTGATCAAGGTCGAACGGCCGGGAACCGGAGACGAACTGCGTAACTGGCGGCTCTACTCCGGCACCACATCGATGCTGTATCGCACGATCAATCGAAACAAGAAGTCGATCGTGCTGGACCTGCGTACCGAACAAGGACGCAAGGACGTCGTCGACCTCGCTGCCAAGTGCGACATCGTGTTGGAGAATTTCCGTCCCGGCACGCTGGAGAAATGGGGTATCTCGCCGGAAGTGCTCAGCGCAGCCAATCCCGAATTGATCATCACGCGCATCTCGGCCTTCGGGCAGACCGGCCCCATGTCGCAGCGACCCGGATTCGCCGCTGTCGCAGAGGCATACGGCGGCTTTCGCAATCTCGTGGGTGATCCGGACCGGCCACCGGTCCGAGTGGGAGTCTCGATCGGCGACTCGATCGCCGGACTGTACGCCGCGTTCGGTTGCGTCATGGCACTGTTCCAGCGGCAGACACAGCGTGCGGCGCAGGCACCCGACGAGCAGTCGCCGCTGACGTTGGCGCAGCGTTCCATCGATGTGGCGCTGAACGAATCGATCCTGTCGATGATGGAATCGCTGATTCCGGATTACCTCGCCTACGGAGTCGAACGTGAGCGCACGGGCGGCCGCATGGAGGGCATCGCCCCGTCGAACGCGTACCCGTGCAACGACGGTCACTCGATCATCATCGCCGGCAACGGTGACGCGATCTTCCAGCGCTACATGGAGACCATCGATCGCCCCGACCTCGGAGCCGATCCGGACCTTGCTTCCAACGCCGGCCGATGGCGTCGACGCGACGAGCTGGACGCCGCCATCTCGGCCTGGACCGGATTGCATTCGCGCGAGCAGGCTTTGAAGATCCTCGATGCCGCCGGAGTGCCGTCGGGACCGATCTACACCGCCGCGGACATCGTCGCCGACGAGCAGTACGCCGCCCGGAACATGATTCAGCACTTCTCGGTCGACACCGGAGGCGACAAGCCGACCGACGTCGGATTCGTCGGCGTCGTCCCGGTGATCGGCGACGCGTCCCTGCCGATTCGTTCCGTCGGACCGGATCTGGGCGAACACACCAGGGAAGTACTCTCGACTCTGCTCGGCCGCACCGACGAAGAGATGGGCCTGTAAATGTATCGGTTCGCTCCCGCCGCAGAGCTGCGCGACGTCACGATGCGCGACGGTCTGCAGCTCACCGGCAAGATGCTCCCCACCGATCGCAAGCTCGAGATCATCAGGGCCCTCATCGAACTCGGCGTACCGTCGCTCGAGATCGGGTCGATGGCGCGGGGCGACAAGGTGCCCCCGATGGCCAACACCCTCGAGGTGATCGGTGAGCTCACCGCCGCCGAACTCGCCCGATGCTGGGTGTGGGTTGCCACTCCACGGCATGTCGAGAAGGCCGCTGCCGCTGGGGCTCGCAACTTTCAGTACTGCTTCTCCGCGTCGGACTCGCACAATCAGGCCAACATCGGTCGGACCACCGAGGTGTCCCTGGCCGCGATGCCCGACGCCGTGGACATCACTCGATCGGTGGACGGTGAGATCGAACTGTGTATCGCGACCTCCTTCACCTGCCCGTTCGAGGGACAGGTGTCGCCGGACCGCGTCATCGAGATAGCCAACGACGAACGTGCCAGCGGTGCAACGGACATCGTCATCTGCGACACCCTCGGACAGGCCGTCCCGGTTCAGGTGTCGTCGCTGATCTCTCGGGTGCGAACCGAAACTCCCGATCGCAGAGTGGTGTTCCACGGTCACGACACCTGGGGCCTGGGCGTCGCGAACACACTCGCCGCGATCTCCGCCGGAGCCACGATGGTCGACGGTTCGCTCGGCGGGCTCGGCGGTTGTCCCTTCGCGCCGGGGGCCAGCGGCAACACCTCGTCGGAGGACATCCTGTTCGCGACGCGACCGGACTGGTTCGAGCCGAAAATCCTGGCGGCCATGGCAACTCTGTCGGAGGAGCTGCTCACCGAATTGAACGAGCCCATGCGCTCGAAAACCGTTCAAGGTGCACGTTCCGAGGCCCGTGCTTTCGAGTGGGTCGCATGAGTCGAATCCTCGTCACCACCGAGATCCCCGCGCCGGGCATGGACATCCTGCGCGCCGCAGGAGAAGTGGACCTGCGGGAAGTCGATCACCAGCAGTTGGTCGAGGCCTGCGCATCGGGTGAGTACTCCGTGGTCGTCTCTCAATTGCGTGATCGGTTCGACGCGGAGTTGCTGGAGTCGGCGTCTCTCGTCGGAATATCCAACTATGCAGTCGGATTCGACAACATCGATATCGCGGCGGCAACCCAGCGGGGCATCACTGTCGCCAACACCCCCGGGGTGTTGACCGATTCGACCGCGGACATCGCGATGTTGCTGATCCTCTCGACGGCCCGCCGCGCCGTCGAGGCCGATGCGTTCGTCCGTTCCGGCGCGTTCACCGGCTGGGAGCCCGAACTGCTTCTCGGCAGCGATGTCTCGCGCCGGGTGCTGGGACTGGCCGGCTTCGGTCGGATCGCCCGCGCCACTGCGCGTCGGGCACTGGGTTTCGGGATGACGGTCAAGTTCTGCCCCCGCCCGCCCGGCGATCGCGAGGTCTCCGAGAACGAGCTCGGCGAGTTCGCCGGCCGCGTCGAGCATGCGTCGTGGGACGAGATCGTCACGACCAGCGACTTTCTGTCCCTCCATGTTCCGCTGTCGGATTCCACGCACCATCTGGTGGACACCGCCGTACTCGGGGCGATGAAGCCGTCGGCGATCGTGATCAACACCGCGCGCGGACCGGTGGTCGACGAGGCAGCTCTGGTGACCGCACTTCGCGAGGGCACCGTTGCCGCAGCGGGATTGGACGTCTACGAGCGTGAGCCGGCCCTCGAGCCGGGCCTCGCGGAGCTGCCCAACACGGTGTTGCTTCCGCATGTGGGGAGCGCGACGGTGTCGGTGCGTTCGGAGATGGCGCGGCTGTGCGCAACCAATGCCGCGGCGATGTTCGGTGGTTCGATGCCGCCGCATCCGGTGAATCCCGACGCCTGGTCTCACGCGGGGTAGCGGCCGCCCAGGGTTCTCGTGATCTGTTCGGCATGGGAGATCAGCAGATCCACCCAGTCCTCGCACTGCGACTGCGGCATCCGCAGCGTCGGACCGCTGATGGTGACGGCACCGACGATGTCCGCGGCCGAATCGAACACCGGCGCAGACAGTCCCGAGGCACCGGTTTCGCGCTCGCCGGTGGTGATCGCGTACCCGTCGGCTCTGGTCTGCGCCAACAGCGTTCGCATCGTCTCTGCCTCGGTCACCGTCTGCTCGGTCAACGATTCGAGTTCGCGAGACAGGACGCGCTCGGCGAGCTCGTCGTCCCAGGCCAGCAGGACGCGGCTGGCCGATCCTGCGCTGAGCGGGATGACCTTGCCGACGTACATGTCTCGGCGCAGGGCATGCCGCGTCTCGGCGATGGCGACGCAGACGCGATAGTTCTGTTCGGGCCGAAAGAAGCATGCGGTCTCGGTCGTCAGGTCTCGCATGTCCTTGAGCACGGGGTTGACGACCGACAGCACGTCGAGGTCCTTGGTGGCCGTTGCGGCCCAATAGGCCATGCGGACCCCGATGCGAATGCGGTCGCCGCTCCGATCCAGAAATCCCTGCTGCACAAGGTTGGTCACGAGACGCTGCACCGTCGAGGTCGGCAGGCCGGTGGTCTGTTGGATCTCACCGAGGGTCATGGACGGACGGTCGAACGAGAAGGCGTCGAGAATCTCGGTGATCTTGCCCAGCACCAGAAGCGGTTGCTGCTTCGACGCACTCTCGGTGTTCACCCGTCCAATCTACTCGGCCACGCGATCCGCGAGGCAATTGTGCCCGAGCGCGTACTCAGCGACGAGATTCGAGCAGCCGCAGCCAGATCTCGCTGACCGTCGGGTACGACGGCACCGCATGCCACAGGTCGTCGAGCGAAACCTTGCCGACCACAGCCACCGTGGCCGCGTGGACCAGCTCCGCGACACCCGGCCCGACGAAGGTCGCGCCCACGATCGTGTCGGTGGCGCGGTCGATCACCAGCTGCGCTCGCCCCGAGTAATCGTCCTGTTGCAGAGACGAACCCGCGACTGCGATGTCCTGGGCCACGATCTCGACGTCGATGCCTTCTTCTCGGGCCTTGGCCTCGGTCAGTCCGACGGATGCCACCTCGACCGGCGTGAACACCACCTGGGGGATCTGGCCGTGATCCGCTGATGCGCGGAATCGCTTGCTGTCCAGCGGCTTGCCGTCGGCCCTGGCGGCAATGACGTCACCGGCCACTCGGCCCTGATACTTGCCCATGTGTGTCAGCGGCGCTCGGCCGTTGACATCGCCCACCGCGTAGAGCCAGTCGTGGCCGGGAACGGTCAGATGATCGTCGACGTCGATGTAGCGCCCGTCCTCGAGTCCGAGGCTCGACAGTCCTAGGTCGGAACTCGCCGGAGTACGTCCCGCAGCAACGAGCACTTCATCGGCGACGATCTCGGTACCGTCGACGACGAGACGGACAGTACCCCCGTGGATTCGGCCGATGCCGGTGTCGGCCGGGTTCTCTCGTGACACCGACTCGAGGGAGGCGTCGAGCATGATTTTCGCGCCTCGCTTCGTCAGAGCCTCGGCGGCGAGTTCGCCTGCGAACGGTTCGGAACCGGCCAGCAGCGACGATCCGCGCACGATCATCGTGACCTTCGCTCCGAGCGAGAGCAACCAGGTGGCCGCCTCCGTCGCGACGACGCCACCGCCGATCACCGCGATGTGACCGGGGGTCTCGTGAATGTTGGTGGCATCACGGGAGATCCACGGCAGGGCATCGCGCAGGCCGGGTGTGTTCGGTACGGATGCGGTGGTTCCGGTGGCGAGGACGACAGCGTGCCGGGCAGTGAGTGTGCGGCCGTCGACCTCGACGGTTCTGTCCCCGGTGACGCGACCGTGGCCACGGATCACCGAGATGCCCGCCGACTCGGCCCACGCCACCTGCGAGGAGTCGTCGAGACCGTGGGTGAAGGATTCGCGTCGGGCCAGGACGGCGTCGGCGTCGAGGGGTTGATCGCCCACCAGTTCCCTGACGCCCGGCATGTTTCGTGCGGTGTCGAGAACCTCGCTGGGGCGCAGCAATGCCTTGCTCGGCATGCATGCCCAATAGGAGCATTCACCACCGAGAAGTTCGTGCTCGACGATCACGGCGGTGCGGTCGCTGCCTGCGATGGCGTACTGGGCGGCATTCTCGCCGACCGGTCCACCGCCGATGACGATGACATCGAATTCCGAGCTTTCTGAGGCCATTGCTCCACAGTGACATAGGCTCGCCGCTTATGGCGACCACTCGGAACAAGATTCTGATCACCGGAGCGAGCTCGGGACTCGGTGAGGAAATGGCGCGACGGTTCGCAGGCATGGGCCGGGATCTGGCGCTCTGTGCGCGTCGGGTCGAGCGGTTGGACGACCTTCGCGCCGAGTTGATGCACCACAACCCGAACATCACCGTGGCGGTCCGGGCGCTCGACGTCACCGATCACGATGCGGTCGGTGAGGTGTTCGGAAAATTACGAGACGAATTGGGTGGACTCGATCGAGTGATCGTCAATGCCGGGCTCGGCAAGGGTTCGAAGATCGGGACCGGGCGAGCCGAGGCCAACCTGCAGACCGCCCACACGAACTTCATCGGGGCGCTGTCGCAGGCCGAGGCGGCCCTGTCGATCTTCCGAGCACAGAAACACGGGCACCTGGTGTTCGTCTCGTCCGTCAGCGCCGACCGGGGACTGCCGGGGGCCAAGGCGACCTACTCGGCGAGCAAAGCCGCAGTGGCCTCGCTGGGTGAATCGTTGGCGACGGAACTGTCGCGAACCGACATCGCCGTCACCACCCTGCTGCCCGGCTTCATCGCCACCGACATGTCGGCCAACGCGGGTGACAGTGCCGCTCTCACAGCCACTCTGGACGAGGGAGTGTCGGCAATGGTCGACGCGATCGAGAGCGAAACCCGGCGCGCCGCGCTACCGGGACTCAAGTGGCGGGGCATCGACGCGGCGCTGCGGTTCCTACCGAATGCGCTGACGGATCGAATGGTCTAGGTTCCGGGGTTCACTGCAGGTATCCCTCGACCCGGTCGACGCTGTTGGCGGTTGCCGCGTCTGGGTTCTTGCCTGCATCGATACGCGCCCTACGCTGACGGAGCAGGTCCCAGCACTGGTCCAGGGCGTGCTCGAGGGAGGCCAGTTGGGCCTTCTCGGTGTCCGGGTCGACGTCCCCGGACTGGGCTTCGGTGCGGAGCTTGTGCTCGGTGGCGATGAGCTGCTGGATCTTGGTGTGGATATCGTGCTCGTTCATGGCGACAACGCTAGACCTACCAGGGTTTGGCGGCCAGGTTCCGCGTCGCAAGTGCTCGCTGCAGGGCCGCGGTGAGCTCGGCCGGCGATCCGGCCAGGGCGTCATCGGTGCACACCAGCGAGAGCGTGTAGTTGCCGTCCAGTCGGGAGAGATAGGTGGACATTCGGATCGTCGACAGTGCGCCCGACGGGTTCGGATGGATCGCCCGCGTGGCCAGTCCGCACGATCGGTGCGATCCGAGGGCAGTGATGCCGTCGGGAATGTCGCCGATGTTGGAGCACAACACTTCTCCGCGCCCCGGGGTCGACGTCAGCTTCGCGGCGACGCGGTGGGGGAGCAACTGGACGATCTCGGGTGGATAGCCTGCCGGAGCTCCGACCGGCTTGCCGAACGCCTCCTTGCAGGCTGCTCGGATGACGGCGGGCGAGTCGTCTCCGCGGACGGCGACGGTGGCCATGCCGATCGCATTGGCATCACCGGACCCGGTGCGGAAAGGAATGTCGACGGTCACTGCGGGAGAACCGAGTTCGTTCATCGTGGCGGCGACGACGGAGACGAACAGCGAATTGGCCGATCCGCCGACGCGTCGGGCAGCCGAATCCCACTCCGCAGCATCGACATCCACGATCACCGACGTCATTCTGTTCGCGTGGTGCGGTGCGATACCGCCGCTGTCGGCGGTGGTGAACGCTCGCAATTCGGCTCTGGCTTTCTTGCTGACCCACAATCTTGCCGTCGCCGCGATGGAGCGTAGGAGGACGGTGACGATCATCGCGAGCGCATCCTTCACATCCGAGCCCGGGTGCAGCACATGCACCGGTACCGATCCTGAGAATGCTTGTGCCGCAGCGTCGATGAGCTCACGAGCATCGGCCAGCGCGTGCGAACACACCAGGGACAGCACGGTTCCCCCGTGTGCAACGGGCGCGGCCGTCAACCGCCAGCCGGGCCCGTACTGCGGATCGAGTCGAACGTCTGCCTGCGCGTCGGCCCAGCCGATGATGTCGTCGACCGCGTCGGTGCCGTACTCGAGGGGAAGCGACTCGGACGAGATGTCCCATCGAAGTCGTGCCCCGGGGATGCGGGGCTTGCCGACTCGACGACCGAGCTGCCCGACGGCCAGTTCGTCGTGGATCCTGTCGAGTTCTTCCCTGCTCACCCTCTCGGTCGTGCGCCAGATACCTTGCAGTGCAATAGGAATTCCGTAGCCGCGGTGGGTTCGGAGAAATATCTCGTCGATCACCGACAGGCGCGTGGACTTCACGGACTCGGGGTGCCGTGACGTCCCGCGCCCGAGACGAACTTGCTCGCGCCGGTGAGTGCGTCGGCGGTGATCGAGATGGCTCCGTGCCGAAACTCGTTCTTCAGCGCTGCCTCCTCGTCGAGGCCGTCCTGTTCGAGGACGGACAGGCGATCCTCGCGCATGCAGGTCTGAGGTAGCAGGGCGAGTTCGGCAGCCAGGGCCTCCGCCTCCGAGCGAGCTCGCCCCACCGGAACGACTCGGGTGATCAGTCCGATGTTCAGAGCTTCCTGCGCATCGACTGCGCGACCGGTGAGGACCATGTCCATCGCCCGGCCGGTTCCGACGATGCGCGGCAAACGCACTGTGCCGCCGTCGATCAAGGGAACACCCCAGCGTCGGCAGAACACGCCGAACGTCGCGTCGTCCTCGGCGATGCGAAGGTCGCACCACAGTGCGAGTTCCAGTCCGCCTGCGACGGCGTATCCCGACACGGCCGCGATGACGGGCTTGGACAACCGCATTCGCGTCGGACCCATCGGGCCGTCGCCGTGTTCGGTGGCGTGGTTGGAGCGTGATGTCCCGAGTGCCTCGAGATCGGCTCCCGAGCAGAACGTGCCGCCTTCGCCCCACAGCACGGCCACCGACGCGGACTCGTCGGCGTCGAACTCCTCGAACGCCTGGGTCAGCTCCTGGGCGGTCGGGCCGTCGACAGCGTTCCGCACCTCAGGGCGCGACAGGACGATTGTGGTGACGGGGCCTGATCGTTCGATCCGTACCGACATGTCTGTGAACCCTACTCGAGTTCTCTTGCGTGAAGCAGTGAATCAGTGCTTCAATCCTTGCATGCCCTATCGACGGACGCCCGCGGTGCAGGCCAGGCTCGACTCCGGTCGTGAAAAACTGTTCGACGCTGCCATCGAGGTGCTCTCGACGCAGGGCTACGCAGGTCTGTCGATCGCCTCGGTCGCCGCGGCAGCAGGTGTGTCCGCCGGCAGCGTCTACACGCACTTCGAGGGCAAGTCGGATCTGGTCGTCGCTATCTTTCGCGAGGTCTGCAGCCGCGAGGTCGCTGCAGTGGTGGCCGTTTCCGGGCACGGCAGCACCGCCGAGCGGGTCACGGAAGTGGTGCAGACCTTCGCCGGACGGGCTTTGAAGAACCGAACGATGGCGTACGCGTTGTTGGCCGAACCGGTGGACCCGGCCGTCGACGCCGAGCGGTTGGTGTTCCGGCAGAAATTCACCGATGCCTTCGCCGACGCCATCGTGGCCGGCATCGCAGCGGGAGAGATCCCCGAGCAGGACGTGCGCATCTCGGCAGCAGGGCTGGTCGGTGCCGTCGGCGAAGTGCTGGTAGGTCCGTTGTCATCGCAGAACTCGGTGGACGTGATACCGGGTCTGGTCGCATTGTCGTTGCGCACGTTAGGAGTTCGAGATGGACACGCATGAGGTATTCAACCAGGCAGTCGACCTGAGTCCGTTCGACACGTCCGCGGACCCGTCGTTGCTCGACGGCGTGGCGCGTGCCGGTGGCGGCTGGGCGCTCGACGAGGTTCGGCAACTGGGAGTCCTCGCCGGTGGAGTGGCGGCACAGGACTGGGGCCGGATCGCCAACGAGAACCCGCCGGTGCTGAAGACTCACGATCGATACGGCAATCGGATCGACGAAGTCGAATTCCACCCGCACTGGCACGATCTGATGACCGTTGCCGTCGAGCACGGGCTGCACGCCAGTCCGTGGGCCGACGATCGCGTCGGTGCTCACGTTGCCCGCGCCGCGAAATTCTACGTCTGGGGGCAGGCCGAGGCCGGGCACATGTGCCCCATCTCGATGACCTACGCCGTCGTTCCGGCGTTGCGGCACAATCCTTCTCTGGCCGCGCAGTACGAGCCGCTGCTGGCCTCGCGAGAATACGACTTCGGGCTGCGTGTTCCGTCCGAGAAGCGCGGACTGATCGCCGGAATGTCGATGACCGAGAAGCAGGGCGGATCCGACGTCCGCGCCAACACCACCACGGCCACTCCGTCGTCGGACGGAACGTACTCGATCACCGGCCACAAGTGGTTCACGTCCGCGCCGATGTCGGACATGTTCCTCACCCTGGCGCAAGCACCCGGCGGGCTGTCGTGTTTCATGCTGCCGCGCGTGCTACCCGACGGCACTCGAAATCGAATGATGCTGCAGCGCTTGAAGGACAAGCTCGGTAACAAGTCGAACGCATCCGGTGAGCTCGAGTATCACGGGGCCACCGGCTGGCTCGTCGGCGAAGAAGGACGCGGCGTGCGCACCATCATCGAGATGGTCAACATGACTCGGTTGGACTGCGTCATCGGGTCCGCAGCCGGAATTCGCAACGCCACCGTGCGCGCAGTCCATCACGCGCGTCATCGAGCTGCGTTCGGCGCTGCACTCGTCGACCAGCCTCTGATGCGAAACGTACTGGCAGACTTGAGCATCGAATCCGAGGCCGCCACCGCTGCCATGATCCGCCTGGCACAGGCCACCGACGGCTCCGCCCGCGGCGACGAGCAGGAGAGTGCGCTGCGCCGAATCGCGTTGGCCGTCACCAAGTACTGGGTATGCAAGAGGGCACCGGCCCACGCCGCCGAAGCACTCGAATGTCTCGGTGGCAACGGCTATGTCGAGGAATCGGGTATGCCTCGGCTGTTCCGCGAATCGCCGCTGATGTCGATCTGGGAAGGCTCCGGCAACGTCGCCGCACTCGATTCCCTACGCGCACTGGCCCGTCAACCCGACAGTGTCGAGGCCTTCTTCGGTGAGATCGGCCAGGCGTCGGGCGTGGATTCTCGCCTGGACGACGCCATCGCCCGCGTCGGCAAGGAACTCTCCGATACTTCCGACATGGAATACCGGGCCAGGCGAGTCGTCGAACTGATGGCCCTGACCTTCCAAGGCGCGCAGCTGGTGATGCACGGCAATTCCGCTGTGGCCGATGCCTTCTGCGCCACTCGACTCGACCGTGACTGGGGCATTGCCTTCGGCACCCTGCCCGTCGGCGTCGATACGGAGGCGGTGTTGGCGCGGGTGTGATTTGGCGGCTCGAGTCTGAGGGGGATCGGCTCCCCACATTTGGATTTGTGACGCCGATCGGAGTCGGTTATCCGAAACTGGGGAGCTGATCCGTCGAATGGCGCTGGTCTCCGAACCATCCGGCCGGTGTGGGAAGGCCTGCTGCGCGGGCGAAGGCTTGCTCGAAGCGGCGAAGTAGTGCTTGCGGATAGTCGAGGTCCCGCCAGTTCCACCGGACGATGATCCAGCCCAACTCGCGTAGCCGGTCCTCGCGATACTTTTCGTCGAGCAGTACACGCTTGGAGTCGTACTTCGACTCGCCGTCGAACTCTCCGATCACTTTGAACTCCCAGAACAGAAAGTCGACCCGTCCGACGAAGCGGCCCGCACCGTCGTACACCCATTGATTGAGCAACGGAGTCGGCAGGGGAAGCGTCTCGAAGAGCACCCGACTGCGAGATTCGCCTACACTCTCGCTGCGCCCGGTCATCAGCGACACCGCTCGCCGGGCAGCGGAGATACCCGTGCGGAACCGCGCCGTCTCCACCGCAGCCGACAGAGCGTCGGTGTCGGTGTGACCTGACCTGAGTGCGCTGTCGCCTACACACACCGACCGCTCGACGGTCGTGGTGCGTGCGATGTCGACGACGGTGCGGGCCGCCGAGGTGACCGGATAGCCGTTGATCGTCGTACGCTCGGAGGGCTCGAGTGCGGTGCCGTGAAGGATTCGTAGCGGCCGACGCTTGCTGGCGTAGTCGAGACCGTGTGTCATGTGCACCTTGTCCAGCGGTAGCTGCCAGATGTCGAAGTCCCAGGCGATCGCGGCCGAGACATGGCTGAGCACGTGGTCCGGGGGAGCCGACATCAGATAGGACCGCGCGAGCAAGGAATGTCGTTCGGTAGGACTCGCCGATTCGATCGATGCTGTCGACACGTAGAACCCCGGCCGCAGGACCGACAGTTCCCCGGTGCGGCGGAGTCGTCGCAGGTCGTCGTCGGTCAACCCGAATGCGAGTGCATCGGCTCGGGTGAACAGATCCGTCTGGGGTAAGTCCATGATTGCTTGGACGCGCCGGGTGCCGAAACGGATCCATCAACAACGGAAAAGCTCCCCACTTTTGAATATCCGACGCCGATCGGAGTCTGAAATCCGAAACTGGGGAGCTGATCCGCCGCCACAACTCAGGCCGAACGACCCCGCTGCGCCCGGTACCAGCGCACCAGTGCATCGGTGGATGAATCCGATTGTGCAGCAGGAGCTTCGGCGTCGGTGAGAACCGGCGTCAGTTCGAGGGCCTGGGTCTTGCCGAGTTCGACGCCCCACTGGTCGTAGGAGTCCACTCCCCAGATGACGCCTTCGACGAAGACCTGGTGCTCGTACAGGGCGATCAACTGACCGACGACCGACGGCGTGAGTTTGGGGGCGAGGATGGAGGTGGTGGGCCGATTGCCGGGCATCACCTTGTGCGGCACCACATCTGCCGGAGTGTCCTCGGCGGCGATCTCCTCGGCGGTCTTGCCGAAGGCGAGGACCTTGGTCTGGGCGAAGAAGTTGCTCATCAGCAGATCGTGCATCGATCCGCTGCCGTCGCGGGTCGGCAGATCGTCGGTGGGCTCGGCGAATCCGATGAAGTCCGCCGGCACCAAACGTGTTCCCTGGTGGAGCAATTGGTAGAAAGCGTGCTGGCCGTTGGTGCCCGGTTCGCCCCAGAAGATCTCGCCGGTCGGCGTGGTGACGGGTGAGCCGTCGGCCTTGACGGACTTGCCGTTGGACTCCATCGTCAGCTGCTGCAGGTACGCGGCGAAACGGGAGAGGTCATTCGAATACGGGAGCACCGCACGGGTTTCCGCGCCGAAGAAGGAGCTGTACCACAGGCCGATGAGGCCGAGCAGTACCGGCGCGTTCTCGGCGAGCGGCGTCAACCGGAAATGCTCGTCGATGCGATGAAAGCCGTCGAGGAACTCGCCGAACGCTTCCTTGCCCACAACGGCCATGACCGACAACCCGATTGCCGAATCGACGGAGTAGCGTCCGCCCACCCAGTCCCAGAAGCCGAACATGTTGGCGGTGTCGATCCCGAAGTCCGCGACGCGTTCGGCGTTGGTGGACACGGCGACGAAGTGCTTGGCGACGGCATCTTCACCGAGCGCGTCGACGAGCCAGCGGCGGGCCGCGGTGGCGTTCGTGAGTGTCTCGAGGGTGGAGAACGTCTTGGACGCGATGATGAACAGCGTCGACGCTGGGTCGAGTCCGTCGAGCGCACCGACGAGATCGGCTGGGTCGACGTTGGAAACGAACTTCGCGGAAATCCCCGCGTCGGCGTAATGACGGAGCGCGTTGTAGACCATGACCGGTCCCAGGTCACTACCGCCGATGCCGATGTTGACGACGGTGGCGATCTTCTCGCCGGTGGCACCGACCCATTCGCCCGAACGCACTCGGTCGGTGAATTCGCCCATCGCAGTGAGGACTTCGTGCACATCGGCGACGACGTCCTGGCCGTCGACGGTCAACGACGCGTCGGCCGGTAGGCGCAGCGCGGTGTGCAGTACGGCGCGGTCCTCGGAGGTGTTGATGTGCTCACCGGCGAACATGGCGTCGCGCTTGCCCTCGACGTCGGCGGTGCGCGCGAGTTCGACGAGCAGTTCGAGGGTTTCGCGGGTGATCCGGTGCTTGCTGTAGTCGATATGAAGATCGGCGGCGTCGAGCGTGAACGTGTGCGCTCGGTCGGCGTCCTCGGCGAACAGCGTCCGAAGATGAGTATCGGCGATCGAGGAGTAGTGATCGGTCAGCTTCTGCCAGGCATCCGTGCCGGTGATATCGACGCTCATACGAACCAACACTAATCCGGTGCCGAGTCATGCGCGCGTCGTTTGTCGTTTGCATCGGGCGCTGCGGAGGCATCATGGAGGTATGGACCAACGTGCATTGATCGATTCGATTCCGGCAAAACTGTGGATCGGCGGCAAGGCCGTCGACGCCGAGGGAGGCAAGACGTTCCCGGTGAACGATCCGGCGACCGGCAAGCCCCTGACAGAGGTGGCCGACGCATCGCCCGCCGACGCGATGAAGGCGCTCGACGCCGCCGCGGCGGCGCAGAAGGGTTGGGCGGCAACGCCCGCCCGCGAGCGCAGTGAGATTCTTCGAGCGGCATTCGAGAAGGTCACCGAACGCGCCGACGACATCGCGCTGCTGATGACCCTCGAGATGGGTAAGGCCCTCGCCGAATCCAAGGCCGAGGTGAAATACGGTGCCGAGTTCTTCCGCTGGTTCGCCGAGGAAGCGGTACGCATCGGCGGTCGCTACACCCCGGCCCCGGCGGGCAACGGTCGAATCCTCGTCACCAAGGCCCCGGTCGGGCCCGTCCTGGCGATCACCCCGTGGAACTTCCCGTTGGCGATGGGCACCAGAAAGATCGGTCCCGCTCTGGCCGCCGGCTGCACCATCGTCGTCAAGCCTGCTCGTGAGACCCCGCTGACGATGTTGCTGCTCGCGCAGATCTTCGACGAGGTCGGCTTGCCCGAAGGCGTGCTGTCGGTGCTGACGACGTCCAAGTCCGGTGATGTCACAGGCCCCCTTATCGAGGATCCGCGGATGCGCAAGCTCACCTTCACCGGCTCGACGGGTGTCGGCAAATCTCTCGTTCAGAAGTCCGCGACTCGCTTGCTGCGCACGTCGATGGAACTGGGCGGCAACGCACCGTTCGTGGTGTTCGACGACGCGAACATCGACGACGCGGTGGACGGTGCCATGCTCGCCAAGATGCGCAACGGCGGCGAGGCCTGCACCGCCGCGAACCGCTTGCACGTGCACAACAGCGTGCGCGAGGAGTTCACCACCAAACTCGTGGAAAAGATGGCCGAGATGAAGCTCGGCCCCGGCGTCGACCCCGATACCAAGCTCGGACCGTTGATCAATGCCGATCAGCTCGAGACCGTGCAGGAACTCGTCGACGACGCGGTGGCCAAGGGCGCGACGGTGGCGCTCGGGGGCACCGCGCCGGGCGGGGACGGCTACTTCTACCCGGCGACCGTGCTCACCGAGGTGCCTGCTGATGCACGCATTCTGAAGGAGGAGGTGTTCGGGCCGGTGGCTCCGATCGTCGGCTTCGATACCGAGCAGGAAGGTATCGACGCGGCCAACGCCACCGAGTACGGCCTGGCGTCGTACATCTACACCGAGAGTCTCGATCGTGCGCTACGGGTGGCCGACGCAATCGACAGTGGCATGGTGGGCGTCAACCGCGGAGTGATCTCGGACGCGGCAGCGCCGTTCGGTGGAGTGAAAGAATCCGGATTCGGCCGCGAGGGCGGATCCGAGGGAATCGAGGAGTATCTCGAGACCAAGTACATCGCTCTGAAGTGAGCTACTGACGGTTGGGCGTGCGCACCGCGCGCCCAACCGGGGGTGGATCAGTGGCCGAGGCGACCGCGACCGAGGCGGAGCAGGAGCATGGCCAGCGTGTGACCTTCCTGGCCCAGGCTGCTGAAACGCTCGAGAACCTTCATCTCGCGGCTGTGCACCAGGCGCGGTCCGCCGGAGGCCATACGGGTGCGGCCGATGATCTGCGACACCTCGGAGCGACGCTTGATGGCCGTCAGGATCTCGGCATCGAGGCGATCGATTTCCTGGCGCAGGTCGTTGATCTCGGCTTCGCTCGTGGGCACTGCGGTCTCTGAGTCGATCTTCGTCGTCATGGCCATCGTCTCTCCTCGGGTCACATCTTGGATCGCTGCGTCGTCCGTCACCGTTACGCCTTTCGTATTCGGAACTGCATCGCCGTTCGGTTCGGTCCCGTCCGGAACCAGGGGCGTTGCGTCTATCGACAGGCTCCTGCACGCGTGGCCGAACAATGGCCGACCCGATGCAGGCGATGACGTACGGTTTTTTCGATCACCGATCCAGTGTGCCACGGGTCAACCCTCCTGAAAAGTCGTCGGTTCGGCCGACGACCACGCGATGTGGGTTTGTCGGTACGCGCCGGTAACCTGACCACACGATGAACACATTCCTCCAGGGCCTCCAATCCCGACAGAACACCTCGTCCGACACACTGCTGGAAGGTCTCAATCCTCAGCAGCGTGAGGCCGTCGTGCACACCGGATCTCCGCTGCTCATCGTGGCCGGAGCCGGGTCGGGCAAGACGGCGGTGCTGACGCGTCGTATCGCGTATCTGCTGGCCGAGCGAGGAGTGTCACCCGGCCAGGTTCTGGCCATCACGTTCACCAACAAGGCCGCTGCCGAGATGCGCGAGCGAGTCGCCGGACTCGTGGGACCGCGGGCGAACGCCATGTGGGTGTCGACGTTCCACTCGAGTTGCGTGCGGATCCTGCGCGCGCAGGCTGCGCTGCTGCCCGGTCTGAACTCGAACTTCTCCATCTACGACGCGGACGACTCTCGGCGACTGCTGACGATGATCTCCAAGGATCTGCAGATCGACACCAAGAAGTTCTCGGCGCGGCTGCTCTCGACGGCCATCTCGAACCTGAAGAACGAGCTGATCGGCCCCGACAAGGCAGCGGAGGACGCCGACGGCGATCCCGCCGAGCTCCCACGGCTGGTGGCCAAGGTCTACGGCATCTATCAGCAGCGGCTGCGCGCCGCCAACGCGATGGATTTCGACGACCTCATCGGCGAAACGGTGGGCATTCTGCAGGCGTTCCCCCAGGTGGCTCAGTACTACCGACGCCGGTTTCGGCACGTTCTGGTCGACGAGTACCAGGACACCAACCATGCCCAGTACATGTTGGTCCGTGAATTGGTCGGCACCCCCGACGCCGACGGCGCACTCGAGGGCACTGTCGCTCCGGGCGAGCTGTGTGTGGTGGGCGACGCGGATCAGTCCATCTACGCATTCCGTGGTGCCACGATTCGCAACATCGAGGAATTCGAGCGCGACTATCCCGACGCTCGCACCATCCTGCTCGAGCAGAACTACCGATCGACGCAGAACATCCTCTCGGCCGCCAACGCGGTGATCTCGCGCAACATCGGCCGGCGTGAGAAGAAACTGTGGACCGATACCGGCGAGGGCGAGTTGATCGTCGGTTACGTCGCCGACAACGAGCACGACGAGGCGTCGTTCGTGGCCTCCGAGATCGATCGACTCGTCGACGGCGGAGATGTGCGCTTCGACGAGGTGGCCGTCTTCTATCGAACCAACAACTCCTCGCGTGCGCTCGAGGAGATCTTCATCCGACTCGGACTGCCGTACAAGGTCGTCGGCGGAGTCCGATTCTACGAGCGCAAAGAGGTACGAGACCTCGTCGCGTACCTGCGGGTGCTGTCCAACGAGGACGACACCGTCAGCATGCGGCGCATCCTCAACACTCCGCGCCGGGGGATCGGCGATCGTGCCGAGGCCTGTGTCGCCGTGCACGCCGAGCAGCGAGACATCAGCTTCTCGCGCGCATTGCACGACGCGGCCGCGGGCAAGGTGGCGTTGCTCAACTCGCGGCAGCAGAAGTTGATCGCGCAGTTCATGGAGTTGCTCGACGAACTACGTGCAGTGCTCACCGCGACCGACGGGGACGGCAACGACATCGCAGACATCGGTGATGTCGTCGAAGCCGTTCTCGATCGCACCGGCTACCGCGCCGAGCTCGAAGCCAGCAGTGATCCGCAGGACGGCGCGCGCCTCGACAACCTCAACGAACTCGTCAGCGTCGCAAGGGAATTCACCTCGGAGGCGCGTAATCAGGCCGCGGTGGCGGCAGAGGCTCTCGAAACCGGGGACGACGAGAACGGCGACGCGGACGGTGGCGTCGACGGGTTGGCCGAGCCGGGGTCGCTCGCGGCGTTCCTCGAACGGGTCTCCCTGGTGGCCGACACCGATCAGATCCCCGATTCGGGTACCGGCGTCGTCACCTTGATGACGCTGCACACCGCCAAGGGTCTGGAATTCCCGGTCGTCTTCGTGACGGGTTGGGAGGACGGCCAATTCCCGCACATGCGGGCGCTCGGCGACCCCAATGAACTGTCCGAGGAGCGACGCCTGGCGTACGTGGGGATCACCCGTGCGCGGCAGCGGCTCTACCTCACGCGCGCGATCATGCGCTCGGCATGGGGGCAGCCCATCGCTAACCCGGAATCACGCTTCCTGCAGGAAGTTCCGCAGCACCTGATCGACTGGCGACGCGAGGATCCGGGCACCGGGGGAGGCCGAGCCATCGGCGGGGGCAGATCGGGCAGCTACGGATCGGGTGGCGGA
Organism: Rhodococcus cercidiphylli; assembly: GCF_033042225.1. Taxonomy (NCBI): domain Bacteria; kingdom Bacillati; phylum Actinomycetota; class Actinomycetes; order Mycobacteriales; family Nocardiaceae; genus Rhodococcus; species Rhodococcus cercidiphylli. The sequence continues at coordinate 642,999 of NZ_JAWLKE010000002.1, read as the reverse complement.
TACGGCTCGAACAATTACGGTTCGAGCAATTACGGCTCCGGCAGCTACGGCGGATCCTCGAATCGCGGTCAGAGTTCGACGCCGAGTTTCGGTGCCGCCAAGGGGCGCAACTCCAATCTCGTTCTCGCCGTGGGCGATCGAGTCAGCCACGACAAGTACGGCCTGGGTACGGTGCTGGAATCGACCGGTGCCGGAGTCAAGGCGATGGTATTGGTCGACTTCGGTTCGGCTGGTCGCGTGAAGATGATGCTCATCGGCGGCGTCCCGATGACCAAGCTGTAACAGAGCCGAGAACGCGAAAGCCGGACCCTGCGAAAGCGGGGTCCGGCTTCGAGTCGAAAGCTGGTGTACTCAGTCCATCTCTGGGCCGAGGGAGATTCCTCGGGAAGCGAGCCACGGAAGCGGATCGATCTTGACCTCGCCCGGAAGGTGGACCTCGAAGTGCAGGTGCGGGCCGGTGGAGAAGCCGCGGTTGCCCATCGTCGCGATCTGATCGCCTGCCATGACGTCCTGACCGACCGTGACGGTCGAGGTGTCGATGTGGCCGTAGACGGTGATCGTGCCGTCGGCGTGCTGGACGCGAACCCACATGCCGAAGCCTGCGGCCGGACCTGAGTCGATCACCTTGCCGTCGGCGACGGCGTAGATCGGGGTTCCGATGGCGTTGGCGACATCGACGCCGGCGTGGAGAACGCCCCAGCGGGTGCCGAAGTTGGAGGTGTAGGTGCCCTGCGCCGGCAGTGCGAACAGCGGCCTGCGCGCAGCAGCTTCGCGGGCGGCACGCTCTTCGCTGAAGCGCTGGCCCTTGGCGAGCAGGTCGTTGAACTGGCTCAGATCCACCGGCGCAGCGATGCTGAGGATCTGCGGAGCCTCCGACGGCGTCGCGCTGGTCGAGTCGGCTTCGACCTCGGTGGTCTGCGGAGCGGTGGTGGCCGCGACTGCTGCCGCAGCGGGTGCTTCACCTGCGGCGAGTGCGTACTCGGAGGTGGCGACCGCGGTGGGTGCGTCGTCGTTGACGACGGCCTGGCCGGCCGCGACTACCGCACCTGCGGCCACTGCGAGAACTGCAGCTCGGCCCTTGAGTGCGGTGGGGGGAAGGGGGATGCGGTGTGCGCCGCCGCGACGGGCCACGGGGGTGGCGTCTGCGGTAGTGACGAATGTGGTGACGACGGTCGGCGACTCGTCGGCTGCGACGTAGGCGGTATCGACGTACTCGGCCTCGGCGTACTGGTACGCGGGGTAGGCATACGCGTCGTATGCACCGTTGTCGGCAGGCGCGGCGGCGGGCTCGTAGCTGTAGACCGTGGTCGCGTCTTCGGCCGAGGGTCGAGAGAATCTGCTCGATGTGAAGGACGCACGGTGTTGCTGCAAGACCTACAACCTCCGTTATCCGTGACCTGGCCGTTACTGAAAGACTCGGCAGACGGTAACGAAATGATTGCGGGGCGCGCAAGTTAACAGCCCAAACCGGCGGCATATGTGAGATGGCTCACAAGTCGACCAGCGGTTATGTCGTGACGGGCCACATTCGTAATCGGACACGAGAACACGTGGACGGCACACGGTGACAGTAACGGTTCTCGCACCGATCGAGCCGATACCGTGATCCGAGTGCCGACTCCCTCCTTCGACGACTCGTCCGCCCCCGGCTCCGAGCGAGCGGAACCGCAGCGGATCCGACCCCAGGACGGAGAGTTCGGCCGAGCCGACGATCCGTCGCCCACTCCGCGCATCGCGCTTGCCGTCACACTCGCTCTGATCGCTGCGGTTGCCGCAGTCGTGGCCCAGCTGATCGGCGTCGTCCGCAGCGCCGACGGTTCGCCGGTGGGTACCGGGGCAATGGTGGCTGCGATCCTGGCCGGTGCCGTCCCCGTCGTCGTTGTCCTCGGAGCCGCGGCGGGTGTGGTCGGCAAACGCGTCGAGTTCGCCGCAGCCCTGCTGGCCGGATACGGCGCAGTGGCACTCGGCCTCACGTTGCTCGACGTTGCCTTGCTGTCCGATCCCATCGACGCGAATCGGCTAGAGCTCTTCCGCCCACTGAGCGCCGCGATGCTCGACGCGACCGCCGGTGCCTATGTTCTGCTCGTCGGTCACGCTGTGTCGGTGCTGGCGGGTATTGCGGGGTGGTCTGCGGTGCACCGCGCCGGGCTCGGTGACGGGTACGGCCACTCGGTGTATTCGGAACACGTGGGGCGCGCGGCGGCGGGGCGTGTCGGGCCGTTGCTCGCGGCGCTGCTCGGCGCGTTCGGTGTGCTGGCGGCCGTTGCGGCTTTTGCCTCGCTGTACCGCTCGTCCGATCCGGTGGTGATCGTGACGGCGGTGGTGGAGTCGCCGGTGTTCGTCGCGGTGGGCTCCGGGGTCGTCGGTATCGCGGCGCTCGTGGTGGCTGCGTCGGCCCTGGCCTCTCTGTCGCCGCAGGTGGCGTCGGGTGCGTCCGTCGGTGCCGGGCTCGGCGTACTCGGTTTCGCCGGGGTCGGACTGCTCGCTGGGCTGAGCACCGGAGCTCGGGTCGACGCCGGGCTCGGTGCCTATCTGGGAACGCTTGCGGGGCTCGGACTGCTGATCTGCGGCGCAGTGCTTGCACCCGTCGCTGCAGCGCGTGACCGTCGGGCGCTGGAGAGAACGCAGCAGCGTGAGTCGGGTGCGCGAGGTGTCCGCGGTGTCGCCGGCCTCGGATCGACGAGGTGGCATGCCGCGGCCGGCAGCATCGGCGTTCTTGCAGGTGTGCTGTTCGTCGTCGGATCGTTGTTGCCGATTCTGGAGACCGACTCGGGGATCGCCGTGCCGCAGATATTGGCCACTCGTGTGGTGATGGTCGCGGGGTTCGTGATGATTCTGGGTTCGGTGCCGCTGCTGTTCTCCGAATTCGCCTCGGCTGCGCGGCCGTTCGTGTCGATCTTCTGGCTCGGCGCGATGGCGGCTGCGGCCTCGGTGCTGCAGTCGGTGGTGCTCGCCGAGGACGTGGACGGCGTCGGTGCCGGAATCGGCGCTCTGGCGATCATCGCGGGTGTCGTCGCAGCGGCAGCCACCGGACTACTGGCCCTGTTCGCCGGCTCGGCCGAACGCGACGACGTCGACACGTCCGCGGACGCATCAACCGACGGCGTGGTGCTCGGCACCGGCTTGTTCGGTGCAGTGCTTCTCGCTGTGGGCCTGGCTCTGCCGCTGTATCGGGGCAGCGATTTCACTGCCGCCACCGTCACCGAATTTCCGTGGGGCTGGGACACCTGGGGGCAGATGCTGCTCGCCGTCGGAGTGGTCGTGGCCGCCGTCGTCGCGGCGCGAGCTCGGGCCGCACGCGGCAGCGTCCTGCTCGGCGGAGCAGCCGTCGCCGGGATCGTCCATCTGGCGTCGTGGCCGCTGACATCTGCACGCGCCACCGATCCGGAAATGGGGCCTGCGGTGCTCCCGTTGGTGGCGGGAATCGTCGTTCTCGGTGTCGCCGCGGCACTTTCGGCCCGCCGCGACGATCGGTGACGGCCGCTTCATCGAGCCGGTGGCGGTGAGATAGGCCACATAGCATGCATGCGCCCGATGCGCTGTCGGGACACCTGGATAAAGTCCATGCTCAGACCCGCTCACACCCCTGGAGCGGGCGTCAACGTAGACGAGACGGTGAGCTGATGGATCTCTTCGAATACCAGGCGAAGGAATTGTTCGCCAAGCATGGCGTACCCACCTCCGCCGGTCGTGTCACCGACACGGTCGCCGGAGCAACACAGATTGCCGAAGAAATCGGCAAGCCAGTAATGGTCAAGGCACAGGTCAAGGTCGGCGGCCGCGGCAAGGCCGGTGGCGTCAAGTACTCCAAGGACGTCGCAGCAGCCACCGAGAACGCAGAAGCGATTCTCGGACTCGACATCAAGGGCCATGTCGTCAAGAAGCTTCTCGTTGCAGAAGCCTCCGACATCGCCGAGGAGTACTACATCTCCTTCCTGCTCGATCGCACCAACCGCACCTACCTCGCCATGTGTTCGGTCGAGGGTGGCGTCGAAATCGAGGTGACGGCGGAGGAGAACCCCGACGCACTCGCACGTATTCCGGTCGACGCCGTCAAGGGTGTCGACCTTGCTTTTGCTCGTGAAATCGCTGAAAAGGGCAAGCTTCCCGCCGAGGTGCTCGACGCCGCTGCGGTGACCATCCAGAAGCTGTGGGAGGTCTTCATCAACGAAGACGCTCTCCTGGTCGAGGTCAACCCGCTGGTTCGCACCCCGGACGATCAGATCCTGGCCCTCGACGGCAAGGTGACGCTCGACGCCAACGCAGACTTCCGTCAGGCCGGCCACGCCGAGTTCGAGGACAAGGACGCAGCCGATCCCCTCGAGGCCAAGGCCAAGGAGAACGACCTCAACTACGTCAAGCTCGACGGACAGGTCGGCATCATCGGAAACGGTGCCGGACTGGTCATGTCGACCCTCGACGTCGTCGCATACGCGGGCGAGGCACACGGCGGCGTCAAGCCCGCCAACTTCCTCGACATCGGCGGCGGTGCCTCGGCCGAGGTCATGGCCGCAGGCCTCGACGTCATCCTCGGTGACGAGCAGGTCAAGAGCGTGTTCGTCAACGTCTTCGGCGGAATCACCGCGTGCGACGCAGTAGCCAACGGCATCGTCGGCGCACTGAAGAAGCTGGGCGACGACGCCAACAAGCCGCTGGTCGTCCGTCTCGACGGCAACAAGGTCGAAGAGGGCCGCAAGATTCTCGCCGACGCCGCGCACCCGCTGGTGACGCTCGCCGGAACCATGGACGAGGGCGCCGACAAGGCCGCCGAGCTGGCAGCGAAGTAGAGGAAACAATGTCTATCTTTCTGAACAAGGACAACAAGGTCATCGTCCAGGGCATCACCGGCGGCGAAGGCACCAAGCACACCGCCCTGATGCTCAAGGCCGGAACCCAGGTCGTCGGTGGCGTCAACGCACGTAAGGCCGGCACCACGGTCAAGCACGTCGACGCCGACGGCAACGACATCGAACTCCCGGTCTTCGGCTCCGTCGCCGAGGCCATGGAGAAGACCGGAGCGGACGTCTCCATCGCGTTCGTCCCGCCGGCATTCTCCAAGGACGCCATCGTCGAGGCCATCGACGCCGAGATCCCGCTGCTCGTCGTCATCACCGAGGGCATCCCCGTGCAGGACTCCGCGTACGCGTGGGCCTACAACGTGGAGAAGGGCAAGAAGACCCGCATCATCGGGCCCAACTGCCCCGGAATCATCACCCCCGGTGAGGCTCTCGTCGGCATCACACCCGCCAACATCTCGGGAACCGGCCCCATCGGCCTGGTCTCCAAGAGCGGCACGCTGACCTACCAGATGATGTTCGAGCTGCGTGACTTCGGCTTCTCGACCGCCATCGGCATCGGCGGCGACCCGGTCATCGGAACCACCCACATCGACGCCATCGAGGCGTTCGAAGCGGATCCCGACACCAAGATCATCGTCATGATCGGTGAGATCGGCGGCGACGCCGAAGAGCGCGCAGCCGATTACATCAAGGCCAACGTGACCAAGCCGGTCGTCGGCTACGTCGCAGGCTTCACCGCGCCCGAGGGCAAGACCATGGGCCACGCAGGCGCCATCGTCTCCGGCTCGCTGGGAACGGCGCAGGCGAAGAAGGACGCACTCGAGGCCGCAGGCGTCAAGGTCGGCAAGACGCCGTCCGAGACCGCTGCCCTCGCGCGCGAAATCCTGGAATCGCTTTCTGTGAAGTAAGTTTCACATCGTAAGGAGCCCGCCACCGAATCCGGTGGCGGGCTTTTTCGTGCGCGCGCCCCTGTTCGCGTCAATGGACCACTGCACACGTCTGGGCGCGGCAAAGTCACATTCACGCGGCGGGGTCTAGATTGATGCGCGTGCACAGGATCTTCACCACCGCCTTCAGCTCGGTCTATCCGCACTACGTGAACAAAGCCGAGCGAAAAGGCCGGACGAAAGCGGAGGTCGACGAGATCATCCGCTGGCTCACCGGTTTCGACCAGTCGGCCCTCGACCGCCATCTCCAGGCCGAAACGACGTTCGACGAGTTCTTCGCGGCAGCGGACCTCAACTCGAACGCGACCCTGATCACCGGAGTCGTCTGCGGCATTCGCGTCGAGAATGTCGAGGACCCTCTGATGCAGAAAATCCGCTACCTGGACAAGCTGATCGACGAGCTTGCCAAGGGCAAGAAGATGGAGAAAATTCTGCGGAGCTGAGGGCGCTGTTGAAATCACGCTGATTCGAAGTGTGGTCCCGGGCTCGGAGCCGGACTTCACTGATCGTCATGACAACCACAGAGAATCGTGCGCTCACCAAGAACTGGCCCGACGCCCCCACCACTGCTGCCGGGTGGATTTCCCGCGCGGGTGAGGTAGCTCAACTGCTCGCTGTCGATGCCGTCGCTCGCGACAAGGGCCGCGAGATTCCCACCGCCGAGGTGCAGTTGCTCAAGGACGCGGGCCTGGTCACCCTGCTCGGCCCCGTCGAACACGGTGGTGGCGGACAGGATTGGCCCACGGCGTATCAAGTGATTCGCACCGTGTCGAAGGCCGACGGTTCCATCGGTCAGCTGCTCGGATACCACCTGCTGTGGTTCTGGGCTGCGCGGCTCGTCGGAACTCCCGAGCAGATCGAGGCCGTCGAAGCGGACGCGACGAAGAACAAGTGGTTCTTCGGCGGTGCCGTCAACCCTCGGGACAACGATGTCGCCGTCACCGACGAGGGCGACACCATCGTGTTCGACGGCTCCAAGACCTTCTCCACCGGCAGTCGGGTCTCCGACGTCACCGTGCTCGAAGGTGCTCTCGAAGGCAGTACCGATCACGTGTTCGCGATCGTGCCGTCGAACATCGAGGGTCTGTCCTTCCATGACGACTGGGACAACATCGGCCAGCGTCAGACGGAGAGCGGAAGCGTGACCATCGACAAGGTTCGCGTCGACTGGGCCAGCGCAGCAGGATTCGTGGACAAGGCTTTTCAGCCCCGCGTCTACAACACTCTGAACGTGCCGACCATCCAGCTGGTGTTCGTCAATTTCTACCTCGGTATCGCCAGGGGCGCACTCGAGGAGGCTGCGTCGTACACCAAGGACAAGACCCGTGCGTGGCTGCACAGCACCGTGGACAAGGCCGTCGACGAGCCGTACATCATCGACATCTACGGCGATCTGACCTCCAAGCTCTGGGCCGTCGAAGCTCTCGCCGACGCAGTGGCGTTGGAAGGACAGAAGATTCACGACAACGCCTGGAACGTCACCGCCGAGGAGCGCGGTGATCACGAGGTACGCGTCGCCGCCGTCAAGGCTCGCGCCACCGAGGTCTCGCTCGAGATCACCTCGACGGTGTTCGAGGCGCTCGGTGCCCGAGCCACGGCCAGCAAGTACGGCTTCGACCGCTTCTGGCGCAACGTACGTACGCACACCCTGCACGATCCGGTCGCGTACAAGCGACGCGAGGTCGGGCGCTGGGTTCTCACGGGCGAACTGCCCGAGCCCACCTGGTACTCGTAGTCCCGACCTTTCTGGCCCCGATCCGCCCCCGATTTCCGGATGAATGTGCCATTCACACCATCTGAGTGCGTGGATGGCACATTGATCCGTCGAAGGATGACGCACATGAGCACCGAAAAGATCACCGACGCAATCAAATTCGCATACTGGGTTCCCAATGTCTCGGGAGGTCTGGTCACCAGCACCATCGAACAGCGCACCAGCTGGGAGTACGAGTACAACAAGAAGCTGGCGCAGACGGCCGAGAACAACGGATTCGAGTACGCCCTGAGTCAGGTTCGCTACGAAGCCAGCTACGGGGCCGAGTTCCAGCACGAGTCGACCAGCTTCTCGCTTGCGTTGCTGTTGGCCACCGAACGGCTCAAAGTCATTGCTGCAGTGCATCCCGGGCTGTGGCAGCCTGCGGTTCTGGCCAAGCTCGGTGCCACTGCCGATCACCTCTCGAACGGCCGATTCGCCGTCAACGTCGTCAGCGGCTGGTTCAAGGACGAGTTCACCCACCTCGGCGAGCCGTGGCTCGAGCATGACGAGCGGTACCGTCGCAGTGCAGAATTCCTGCAGGTGCTGCGCAAGATCTGGACCGAGGACGACGTCGACTTCCGCGGCGACTTCTATCGGATCCACGACTTCACCCTCAAGCCCAAACCGCTGAACACTCCCGACCGCCCCAACCCGGAACTGTTCCAGGGCGGCAATTCGTCTGCAGCGCAGGAGAATGCCGGACGGTACTCGGACTGGTACTTCAGCAACGGCAAAGATTTCGACGGCGTCACCGAGCAACTCGACAACCTCCGACGCGTCGCGCGTGATCATCAGCGCGAGGTCAAGTTCGGACTCAACGGCTTCATCATCGCGCGAGACAGCGAGAAGGAAGCCCGAGACACGTTGCGCGAGATCATCGAGAAGGCGAACAAGCCCGCTGTCGAAGGGTTCAAGGGCGCGGTGCAACAGGCGGGCAATTCGACGGGCGACAAGAAGGGAATGTGGGCCGATTCGACGTTCGAGGATCTCGTTCAGTACAACGACGGCTTCAAGACGCAGTTGATCGGCACACCGGAGCAGGTGGCCGAGCGCATCGTTGCCTACCGTCGCCGCGGCGTCGACCTGATTCTCGGCGGCTTCCTGCACTTCCAGGAGGAGATCGAGTACTTCGGGGCGAAGGTCCTGCCGCTGGTTCGGGAACTCGAGGCCGCCGAGGCGAACGACCAGGAGTTGGTGGCAGCCCGCTGACCTTTCGGTTCCGTGATCGGTCGGGTCCGTGCAGTAGCGTGAGTTCTCGGACCCGACCGACCTGGGGTACGGACAATCTCAGATGAGGAGACGCGATGACCTACTCGCCCGGCGGCCCTGAAACAGGGGGCTCCAACTCTGGTGGCTACGGCGGAGGTGGCCCGTCCTACGGCCCGTCGTCCTTGCCGAATCAGCCGTCGTCCAACCCGCAGGGTCATCCAGGACAGAACCAGCCCTTTCACCAGCCGTCGGTGTCCAATCCCTTCGGCCCTCCGGTGCCGGGCACCTCGGCACCGGCCGGACCAGGGCCGGCCGCGTCCGGACGTAAGTCGCCCGGATCAGGTCTGGCGAATCTGCCGAAGATTCTCACGTTCGTGATCCTCGGGCTCGGCGTCGTCACCTTCCTGCTCGGCCTGCTGGACCTCGTCACCGCCGAGGTCACCTCGTCTCAGGAACTGCCGAGCAGCATTCAGACGTCGTTCAGCACCACCTTCTTCGCCTCCGGCGGAAGCGCCGTGTCGGTTGCTCTGCTGCTGGCAGCGGGCTTGATCGCCGGTGCCTCGCTCATACAGAAGGACGCCAGGAACCAGGCCGTGGTGGCCGCCCTGGCGATCGCCGGCTGGCTGGTGCTGGTCTTCCAGTCGTTCAGTCTGCCCAGCGCAGAGGGCAACGAGTTCGCCAGCACCACCAGCTCGCTCGGTATCGGTGCGATCCTGGTGCTTGTCCTCGGCTTCGTCCAAGCAGCCGCCGCGGTGCTGGCACTGTTGCTCGACGCGGGCATCGTCAAGGCTCCGGCTCCCAAGCCTGCGGGCTACGGCAACCAGAATCAGCAGCCCGGATACGGCCAGCAGAACCCGTACAACGCGCCGACGACGTCGTTCGGTGGGCCCTCGCAACCGCAGGCATACGGCAATCCGCCGTCGTACGGTCAGCCCCAGGGAACCTCGTCGAACTTCGGTCAAGGTCCCAGCGGTCAAGGTCTCAGCGGTCAAGGTCTCAGCGGTCAAGCACCGAGCGGACAGGCCTCGGGTCAGCATTCCTACAACCCGGGTGGGCAGCCGCCGTACGGACAGTCCGCCCCCAACCCCTCGTCGCCCCAGGGCGGCTATGCACCGCCGCCGTACACCGGTCCGAGCGGGCAGGCCTATCCGCCGAACCAGTACCAGTACGGCCAGCCTTCGGGATACGGCCAGCCTCCGGCGAAGTCGGACGAGCTCGAATCGGGCGAGCAGTCGACGCCGTACGGCGCGCCCACGCAGTCGTTCGGTGCCACTCCTGCTGTGGACGACGAGAAGAAGCACGACTGATTCAGGCATCACAACCCACTTCGCGGGGGGGCCGGCCCCCGCCCCCCCGCCCAGGGTGGGCGGCCGGTGGGGTTGGGGGGGGAATTTAAACGGACGCGCGCCCCCCCGGCCCCCCCCCGCCCCCCC
>NZ_JAWLKE010000002.1:293309-632845 GCF_033042225.1 Rhodococcus cercidiphylli | reverse complement strand
AAGCACGCCTGATTCAGGCAACACAACCCCGGGCGCGGCGCGCCTGACCGGCGCGCCGCGAAGATGATGCGACTCTCGGTGCGATGAGCGATCTATTGAACCGAGAGACGCGACGCGCGGCCGCCCGGGCTCCCCGCGCGAGCACCGGACCGACGCCCGATCAGTCGCGCATGCTCGCCGCAGTGGCCTTCAAGACCTCCGGACTGGTCGTGGTGATCGCGACGACCCTTGCTCTGGTCACCCTCGTCTCGGCCAACAGCGACCTCACCGGAACGCTCGGAGCGATCGCCGGTTCGTGGTTCGCCGTGCACCTGGTGCCCCTGAGTATCGGCGGCACATCCCTCGGCGTCGCACCGCTGCTGCCGACCCTGATCATCGGCTGGTCCGTCGCTCGTACCGTCCACCACGCGGTGGACTCCGACACCGACCGTCGCGTGCTTCGGTGGGTATTCGCGGCGTCGATGGCCGGCCCGCTCGCCGTCACCGCCATTGCTCTGGCCGTCGCCAAGGACGCGTCCACCGTCATCGGACTGTCCAGTCCCAATGCTCTCGTTGCCTTCTCCTGGGTCGCAGGCGTGCACGCGGCCGCGTCCGGAACCGGTCTGCTCTTCGCGTGCTGGGACTCGGTGGTGATCCGCCGCGGACTTCCGGACTGGGTTCGCGCGCTCGTTGCGCCCTTCGTGCGCGCGCTGTCGATCCTCGCTGCAGGCGGGGCGGCGGTCGTACTGCTCGCCCTGCTCGTCTCCTGGGAGACCGCCGGCGCACTGCTCGAGAGCGGAGGCGATGTCGTCGGCATGCTCGGGCTGACCGTGCTGTCCGTGCTCTATCTCCCCAACATCGTCATCGGTGCACTCGCGGTGGCCACCGGTTCCACAGCCGGGTTCGGCGACGCGTCGGTCAGCCTGTTCTCCACCACCGGAGGACCGCTACCGCCGCTGCCGATCCTGGCCGTCCTCCCCGAGGGATCGGCCCAGACGATCTGGGTCGTCATGCTCGTCGTCCCGATCGGCGCCGGGCTACTGCTCGGCCGCGACTGCGCCATCCGCAGCGCCGACATCCAGGTTGCAGTGTCCTCGGTATGGGCCGTGGCGGCCGCGGCCGGAGCGCTCGCAGCACTGCTCGGCTACGCCGCAGGCGGAAACCTGGGCACCTTCGGCACCGTCGAAGTCACCGTCTGGAGCTTCGGGCTGCTGACGTTCGCGTGGCTGGCCGTCGTCGGTTCCGCCTCCGCAGCCTTCGTCGTGTGGCGTCGAGCAGAACCCGAGCCGACTCGCGACGAGCCCGTTCCGACTCCGGTACCTGCGGCCGAGCTGGCTATCGAACCTGCCCCATCCGAACCTGCCCCATCCGAGCCTGACCCGTCCGAGACCGCCCCGTCCGAATCGGAGGACGACGAACAGACCGAGGTGGTCGAGGATGTCGTCGAGGCGGAGGTCGTCGACGACGTCCCGGCAGAGATGCCACCGGCCGAAGAACCGGACGCGACCGTCGAGGCCGCTACCGCCGAACCGTTGGATGCCGAGATCGTCGCACCTCCCGGAGATCAGGACGGACCTGCCCGGTAGGGCTCGACGGCGCAGCGACTAGGCTTTCCGCTGGCTCGAACGATCCGCCTCGACAATTCAGGAGTAGTGCGCTGACTGCCTTGCGTGAGACACCCGCGCGGGTCGTCGTCCTCGCATCGGGGACCGGCTCGCTTCTGCAGTCGCTCATCGCCGCGACTGCTGCCGAGAGCTATCCCGCGCGCATCGTGGCCGTCGGAGTCGATCGAGAGTGCGACGCAGCCCGCCGTGCCGACGAGGCCGGAATGCCGAACTTTCGAATCGGATTGAAGGACTACGCCGATCGAGCGCAGTGGGACATCGCGCTCACCGACGCCGTTCTGGCGCACGAGCCCGATCTCGTCGTCACCGCCGGTTTCATGAAGATTCTCGGCCCGCAATTTCTCGGGGCCTTCACCGGACGCATCGTCAACACTCACCCCGCGCTCCTGCCATCGTTCCCCGGCGCACATGCCGTGCGGGACGCACTCGACCACGGCGTCAAACTGACCGGTTCGACGGTTCATCTGGTCGATTCCGGCGTCGATACCGGGCCGATCCTGGCGCAGGAAGCCGTGCCGGTCCTCGACGGCGACGACGAAGCTGCTCTGCACGAACGCATCAAGATTGTCGAGCGACGGTTGCTGGTCGACGTGATCGCAGCCGTGGCCACCACAGGTGTCACCTCCGATGGACGAAAGGCTCAGATAATCCGATGAGTGAACGTAAAGCAGTGCGCCGCGCGCTGGTCAGCGTCTACGACAAGACCGGACTGATCGAACTGGCGACCGGCTTGCACGGTGCGGGCGTCGCTCTCGTGTCCACCGGATCGACGGCGAGCAAGATCGCCGACGCCGGAATCCCGGTCACCAAGGTCGAGGATCTCACCGGATTCCCCGAGACCCTCGAAGGTCGCGTCAAGACGCTGCATCCTCGCGTGCATGCCGGCGTGCTCGCCGATACCCGTAAGCCCGAACATCTTTCGCAGCTCGAGGAATTGGGCATCGAGGCCTTCGAGCTCGTCGTGGTGAATCTGTACCCGTTCACCGAGACCGTCGCCAGCGGGGCGACGCCGGACGAATGCGTCGAACAGATCGACATCGGTGGACCGTCGATGGTGCGCGCCGCAGCCAAGAACCACCCCTCGGTTGCCGTGGTGGTCGATCCGTCCCGCTACGAAGACGTGCTCGCGGCCGTGGCCGGTGGCGGATTCACCCTCGCCGAACGGACTTCCCTTGCGGCACAGGCTTTTCAGCACACGGCCGCCTACGACGTCGCGGTGGCGTCGTGGATGAGCAATGTGCTGACCCCCGATACCGAATCGTCGTTTCCGGAATGGATCGGCGGAACCTGGGATCGCTCGGCCGTGCTTCGCTACGGCGAGAACCCGCACCAGGCTGCGGCGCTCTACGTCGATCCTGCGAGCTCCGGCATCGCGCAGGCGGAGCAGCTGCACGGTAAAGAGATGTCGTACAACAACTTCACCGATTCCGATGCGGCGTGGCGGGCGGCGTTCGATCATGCCGAGCCCACCGTCGCGATCATCAAGCACGCCAACCCGTGCGGTATCGCCGTCGGCAACGACATCGCCGAGGCGCACCGCAAGGCCCACGCCTGCGATCCGGTGAGTGCCTACGGCGGCGTCATCGCAGCCAACCGCGAGGTCACCGTCGAGATGGCCGAGCAGGTGGCCGAGATCTTCACCGAGGTCATCATCGCGCCGTCCTACGCCGACGGTGCTCTCGGAGTGTTGCAGCGCAAGAAGAACATTCGTGTACTGCTGGCGGAGGCTCCGTCCACCTCGGGCGTCGAACTCAAGCCGATCTCCGGCGGCGCACTGCTGCAGCAGCGCGACGTTCTCGACGCAGACGGCGACAATCCTGCCAACTGGACCCTCGCTGCCGGCGAGCCCGCCGACGAGCAGACCCTGAAGGATCTTGAATTCGCCTGGCGCGCAGGTAGGGCCGTGAAGTCCAACGCGATCCTGCTCGCCCACGGAGGGGCGTCGGTCGGTGTCGGAATGGGCCAGGTCAACCGCGTCGATGCCGCCCACCTCGCCGTCCAGCGAGCCGGGGATCGCGTCGTCGGCTCGGTGGCGTCCTCCGATGCCTTCTTCCCGTTCCCCGACGGTCTGCAGGTGCTGATGACAGCAGGCGTCAAAGCCGTTGTGCAGCCCGGTGGTTCGGTACGCGACAACGAAGTGATCACAGCGGCACAGGATGCAGGCGTGACGCTGTATCTGACGGGTTCGCGACACTTCGCGCACTAGTGCGTGATGCCGAGTTCGCAGTTATGCAGCCACATACCTCACTTTCGGCCGCATAACTGCGAACTCGACAATCTGTGGATGGATGAAAAGTTATCCACAGAGTGCACAGTGGGCCGTTTCAGGGGTGTCGACCCTGCCAGGGTTGAGCCATGGGGATTCAGGTCGGACCGTTTCGGGGTTCGCAGGCAATACGCTCGGGCGCTCTCAGCAGGCACGAGCTGAGTCGCAACTATGTGAGGGTCTTTCGCGACACGTATGTCTGCGACGGGACCGTTCTCGATGCGCGAACGATGGCCGTCGCCGCATCGATCTGTGTCGGCGATGGTGCCGTGATTGCAGGGGTCTCCGCGGCGGCAGTCCACGGCGCGAAGTGGATCGACCCGAGCGCTCCGCCGAGTGTGCTGGCGAACGGAAGGTCGCATCAGTTGCCCGGTCTGCGAATCCATCGCGATGCCTTCGACGGCGATGATGTGTGCGTCGTCGGGGAAATTGCTGTCACCACACCGGTGCGCACGGCATTCGATATCGGGCGCTGGGTCCAGCCGCCACTATCCGTGGTCCTCCTCGACTCAGTGGTTGCTGCAACCGGGGTAGACGTGGAAGCTGTACGTGCTTATGCGCAGCAGCGGCCGGGCATCCGAGGCATTCGGTGCCTGTTCAGTGCACTCGATGTCGTCGACGGTGGAGCGGAATCGCCACAGGAGACGCGCACCCGGCTCCTACTGGTCGGGGCAGGCCTGCCGAAGCCCGAGACACAGGTCGAGATCCGCGACAGTTCCGGCAGGTTCGTGGCGCGGATCGACCTGGGGTGGCGTCGTTGGCGGGTGGGGGTCGAGTACGACGGCGTTCACCATTGGCTCGACGAGCGTCAGCGGACCCGTGACATCGAGAGGTCAGAGGAATTGCAGCAGTGCTATTGGCAGATCGTTCGGGTCAATTCCGAGCAACTGCGGCTGCGACCTCACGACGTTGTGGCACGCGTCAGAGCCGCGCTTCGAGCGGCAGGCGCACCGGTGTAGCGAGCTCGCACTTATGCGGGCGATTTGTCCAGTTCAGGTGGCATAGGTGCGAGCTCGACGGAACCACAACCGACCACTAGATGGCAGCTTTCGGCAAACGCTCGTAGCGTGGAGAAGTGACCTCTACCAAACCTGGCATCTCCACTCTCGGCGAACTCAAGGCATCCGGACATCGGCAGCGGTCGATCAAGGAAGAGCTGCGGGAAAATCTTCTGAAGGCATTGCGCGACGGCACAGATCCGTGGCCGGGGATCGTCGGATTCGGCTCGACGGTGTTGCCGCAGTTCGAGCGCGCGATTCTGGCCGGTCACGACGTGGTTCTGCTCGGCGAGCGCGGTCAGGGCAAGACGCGACTGCTGCGCACCCTGAATTTGTTGCTCGACGAGTGGGTGCCGGTGATCGCCGGAGCCGAACTCGGCGAGCACCCCTACGAGCCCATCACCCCTGCCAGCATCAGGAAGGCGAAGGAACTCGGCGACGACCTTCCCGTCGAATGGCGGCATCGCAGCGAGCGGTACGCCGAGAAGCTCGCGACCCCGGATACCTCGGTGGCCGACCTCGTCGGCGACGTCGATCCGGTGAAAGTAGCCGAGGGTCGCAGCCTCGGCGACCCGGAAACCATCCACTTCGGACTGGTCCCGCGCAGCCACCGCGGCATCGTGGCGATCAACGAGCTCCCCGACCTCGCCGAGCGCATCCAGGTGTCGTTGCTCAACGTCATGGAGGAGCGCGACATCCAGGTGCGCGGCTACACGCTGCGCCTGCCCCTCGACGTCATGTTGGTCGCGAGCGCGAACCCGGAGGACTACACCAATCGCGGACGCATCATCACCCCGCTCAAGGACCGCTTCGGAGCCGAGATCAGGACTCACTACCCCCTCGAACTCGACGCCGAGGTGGCCGTCATCGAGCAGGAAGCGGAGCTGCAGGCCGCGGTCCCGACCTACCTGCTCGAGGTGTTGGCCCGATTCACCCGACTGCTGCGCGAGTCACCGTCGGTGGACCAGCGCTCCGGCGTTTCCGCCCGATTCGCGATCGCCGCAGCCGAAACCATCGCTGCCGCAGCCGTTCACCGGGCCGCGATCCTGGGGGAGGCCGAGCCCGTGGCCCGGCCGGTGGATCTCGGCACCATCATCGAGGTGCTGCGCGGCAAGGTCGAGTTCGAATCCGGTGAAGAGGGCCGCGAAATCGAGGTCCTCGAACACATGCTGCGTCGGGCGACGGCCGATACCGTACGGGCGCATCTCGGCGGCATCAACCTCGCAGCACTGGTGACGGCGGTGGAGACGGGCGAACCGATCGTCACCGGCGATCGCATCACCGCCAAGGCTCTGCTCGACGAGCTGCCCGACGTCGAGGTCATCGGCGACATCCACGAGCGGCTGAATGCCACCTCGGACGGCGAGAAGGCCGCTGCCGTCGAACTTGCCCTGGAGGGCCTCTACCTCGCGCGTCGCATCTCCAAGGACCCCGACGACGACGGTCAGACGGTGTACAGCTGATGCGTCGCTCCAGATACGGGCGGTATCACGACGGTCCGGATCCCCTTGCGCCACCGGTGGATCTGCGCGAGGCGCTCGACGCCATCGGCGAGGACGTGCTCGAGGGCGCGTCACCGCGTCGGGCATTGCAGGAGATGCTGCGGCGCGGGACCAAGAACATGCGTGGGCTCGACGACCTGGCCGCGCAGGCTGCGAAGCGTCGTCGAGATCTGTTGAAGAAGAACAACCTCGACGGCACGCTGCAGGAAGTACGTGAGCTGCTGGACAAGGCAGTGCTCGAGGAGCGCAAGGCGTTGGCGCGTGCCCTCGACGACGATGCGCGCTTCCAAGAGATGCAGATCGGCGATCTGTCACCGTCCACTGCGCAAGCGGTGCAGGAGCTTTCGGACTACGACTGGCGCTCGTCCGAGGGTCGCGAGAACTACGAGAAGATCAAAGATCTGCTCGGACGGGAAATGCTCGATCAGCGTTTCGCGGGCATGAAGCAAGCTCTCGAAGGTGCCACCGAGGAGGACCGTCAGGCCATCAGCGACATGCTGAAGGACCTCAACGAATTGCTCGACGCCCACAACAAGGGCGAGAACACCGACGAGCAGTTCGAGAAGTTCATGGACAAGCACGGTCAGCATTTCCCGGAAAACCCCGAGAATGTCGACGAGTTGTTGGACTCGCTCGCCCAGCGGGCGGCAGCGGCGCAGCGGTTGCGCAACTCCCTGACGCCCGAGCAGCGGGCCGAGCTGGATGCATTGGCACAGCAGGCCTTCGGCGACTCGAATCTGCTGAATCAGCTCGATCAGCTCGATCAGAACCTGCAGCAGGCCCGGCCCGGTGAGGATTGGGACGGCTCGCAGAACTTCCGCGGCGAGAACGGTATGGGCCTGGGCGACGGTACCGGTGCGCTCCAGGACATCGCCGACCTCGAGAACCTGGGAAATCAGCTCTCGCAGCAGTACAACGGTGCCGCACTGGACGACATCGACGCAGACGCCCTGCTGAAGCAACTCGGGCCCGAGGCTGCGGCCGATGCCAGAATGCTCGCCGAACTCGAAAAGGCTCTGCAGCAGCAGGGTTTTATGGACAAGGATGCCGACGGGCAATGGCGTCTGTCACCCAAGGCGATGCGTCAGCTGGGGCAGTCCGCGCTCAAGGACGTCGCGGGAAAGCTGTCCCGACGCGGCGGCGAGCGAGACACCCGCAAGGCAGGCGCGATGGGCGAGCCCACCGGAGCGTCGCGAGCGTGGGAGTTCGGTGACACCGAGCCGTGGGACGTGACCCGCACGGTCAACAATGCGGTACTGCGCTCGGCGGCAACAGGATCGGGCTTCCCGGTGCAATTGCAGGTGACTGATGTCGAGATCAGCGAGACCGAGACGCGGACGCAGGCAGCGGTGGCACTGCTGGTCGACACGTCGTTCTCGATGGTGATGGACGGCCGCTGGGTGCCGATGAAGCGCACAGCACTGGCGCTCAATCACCTGGTCAGTACCCGATTTCGCGGGGACGATCTGCAACTCATCGGATTCGGCAGGCACGCACAGACATTGACGGCCTCGGAGTTGGCGGGGTTGGACGGTGCCTACGATCAGGGCACCAATCTGCATCACGCGCTGATGCTTGCGGTGCGGCATCTGCGGCGTCATCCCAATGCGCAGCCCGTGGTGCTGATCGTGACCGACGGTGAGCCGACGGCGCATCTCGAGCCGGACGGTCACGCGTACTTCGACTACCCACCGTCTTCGAAGACACTGGGACTGACCGTGCGCGAGCTCGATACCGTCGCGAAACTCGGGGCGCAGGTGACGATCTTTCGGCTCGGCGACGATCCCGGTCTGGCTCGGGTGGTCGACAAGATGGCCGAGCGTGTGGGCGGGCGCGTCATTGCGCCGGATTTGGATGGACTGGGTGCTGCGGTGGTGACCGACTACCTCAAGCGTCGGCGATCCTAGGTTTGTCGGGGTCCTTGATCTCGACCGACACCCCACCCCAGAACGCAAAGCCGGTGACGACGACGCGCGGTGCGCCGGGGTGGGCCGCGCTGACGTGCTCGAATCCGCCCATGATCCCCATGCCGCGGACCTCGACGCTCACTCCGGGCGGCACGGTGACCTCGATGCCGCCCATGATGGCCACGCAGTTGATGGTGGTTTCCTCGGCGGAGAACGATGCACGGCGTAGGTCGAGTTCGATGCCACCCCAGAAGGCGAACGCGTCGATGCGCGCCGCCGCGGTCCACTCTCCTTTGCGCATGGCACCGCTCATGATGGCGATCACGCGGTCGTTCGCAGAGCCACCGGATGGTGCACGTGCGGGAGGCGGAGACAGGACCAGGTCCCCGGTCAGTACGTCGAGTTCGCCGTAGGTCTTCGCCCGGTACACCGCTGCCGTGCGTTCGTCGTACTCGGTGACGGTGAGTTGGCCGTTCGCGAAGGCGTCGCTCAGCAGCTGCGCGACCAGATTTCTGTCCGCATCGGCCGCGCGAATCCGGCTTCGATCTCGGTCTGGCAGATGATCGCTCACCGCCCGGACCCTACCTGCGTGAGGGTCAGGCCGCATTCAGGATGGTGCGGCTCCCGAGGGGAGAGGCCAACGTCATCTGCATGGTGGCGTAGACGGCCACCATGATGCAGGACTTGTCGGCGGCGTCGGGCTTGGTCCCGGTACGCAGTTCGATGGTGACGGTGGTGTCGGTCTCGGTCACCGACGCGTCGGCTCCGTAGCACTCGGGAGTGCCGGTGACGAAGTGGACCGCGATGGTGTTGGGGGAGACCTGGCTCCACGACTCGAACGGAGTGGTGGTGGCGCGGATCAGGTCGGGGGTGGGCTCGAACATCGTGCCGACGTCGCCGACGGGCACTTCGTGAGGAACCGGAGGTGCGCTGGGTTGCTGAGCGAGACCGACCGGTGTGGTGGATCCGACCGTCGGCGTCGTCTCGTCGTCGCTGCCGGAGGCGGTGCTGCAGCCGACCAGCAGCAGACACAACATGACTCCTGCAGCGAGAAACCTCATGAAACCAAACTAGCGCTGTGAGCTGAGGAGAACCTTTGTGTTCGGCTCATGCGAGGAAGAGCGTCACGAGCGCGATGACGGGGATCGAGACGAGCGTGGTCACGAACGCAGTGTCTCGGGCCAGCACCACCCCGCGCTGGTAGCGGCTGGCGAAGACGAACACGTTCTGTGCGGTCGGCAGTGCCGAGACGACGACGATGGCGAACAGATCGTGGCCGTCCAGACCGAACACGAACCGGGCCATGAGGTAGCCGAGCAGGGGTTGCAGTGCCATCTTGAACACCGTGGCCAGGGCCACGTCCCGTCGTGGACTGATGCCCTTCTGCAGCACTCGGGCACCGTAGAGAGACAGGCCGAAGGCGAGCAACGCGCCGGGGACGGACGCGTTCCCGACGAGCTGGAACGGCTGCATCAACGCCTCGGGCAGCTCGAAGCCGGTGATGGACAGAACCAGTCCTGCTGCGCCGGCCAGCACGATCGGGTTCCGGAACGGTGTGGTGACGGTCTTGAGCACCGAGACCTTCTCGATCTCCGTCGAGACATCGAGAATCGTCACCGCGATCGGGGTGTAGACCATGATCTGGAACAGCAGCAGGGGAGCGACGAAGTTCGCGTCGCCGAGCACGAAGACTGCAATCGGGATACCCAGGTTGGCGGCATTGACGTACGAACTCGCGAGTGCGCCGACGGTCGCGTCGGGCACGGTTCGTTTCAGAGCCAGCTTGGCTATGACGAAATAGACGGCACCGACGAGCAGTGCGGTGGTGCCGGCTACGGCCAGTACAGGCGACAGAATGACCGACAGATCCGAGTTCGCCAACGTGACGAACAGCAGCGCGGGCGTCGCGACGAAGAACACGAGTCGGCTCAGTACGAACTGGCCGTGTTCGCCGAGCACTTTCAGGTGGGCGAGCAGGTAACCCAGTGCGATGACGACGAAGATGACGGTGAAGCCCTCGAGGACGCCGGACATCTACGGACTGCTCATCTCTGGATCGGGAACGCCAGAGAGGCCACGTAGCCGATGGCTACGTGGCCTCTCTGAACGAAAGTTTGGATCAGCGGCTGGTGAAGGGCAGCAATGCCATCTCACGAGCGTTCTTCACTGCAACAGCGACCTGGCGCTGCTGCTGCGGGGTGAGCCCGGTGACCCGACGGCTGCGGATCTTGCCGCGGTCCGAGATGAACTGACGAAGGAGGTTGATGTCCTTGTAGTCCACCGTGGTGACCTTGGCGGCGTTCAACGGGTTCTTCTTCGGTCGACGGCCTGCCTCTGCGCGGACCTTCTTCGACGGTGCTCTCTTGACTGCCATCTGAAACCTTTTCCCTTTACCAGCTCGACTTGTGGACGCCTGGCAGCTCCCCACGGTGAGCCATCTCGCGCATTTTCACGCGGGACAGCCCGAATTTCCGTAGATAACCGCGCGGACGTCCATCCGCAGCGTCACGATTGCGTAATCGTACCGGACTCGAATCGCGCGGCAGACGCTGCAGTGCTGCTTGGGCCTGTGCGCGCTCGGAGTCGCTGCTCGAGGGCCTGCGGATGGTCTCCTTGAGCTCGGCGCGACGGGTTGCCCACCGGGCGACGACGACCTTGCGCTGTTCGTTCTTGGCGATCTTCGACTTCTTCGCCACGACTACCGCTCCTCTCGGAAATCGACGTGCTTGCGCACGACCGGGTCGTACTTCTTCATCACCAGTCGATCGGGATCGTTGCGACGGTTCTTGCGAGTGACGTAGGTGTAGCCGGTCCCCGCGGTCGACTTCAGCTTGACGATCGGACGGACGTCCGTGCTCTTGCCCATCAGATCTTCTCCCCACGTGCGCGGATCTTGGCGACGACGGCATCGATGCCGTCGCGGTCGATGGTCTTGATGCCCTTGGCCGAGAGCGTGAGAGTGACGCGTCGGCCGAGGCTGGGTGCGTAGTACGTCTTGCGTTGGATATTGGGGTCCCACCTACGGCTGGTTCGCACGTGGGAGTGCGAGACGGATTTTCCGAAGCCGGGGGTGCGGCCGGTGACTTGGCAGTGCGCTGACACGAGCACTCCTTTCTTTCCGTTATAACAATCGTTTTCGACAAAGCGTGATCTCGAATGTAGCGTGCATCCTCAGAGAATGACAATCGTTGTCGAGAAGAAGGGTGCTCGTGAACAACTCACCGGACGATCGAACCCCGATGGTCCTCGTCTCCGGCTGGACCGGAGCCATGGACGCGGTCGTGACGTCGCTGCTCGCGCCGGGGACGGTCGCGGTCCGCCACGATCTGAGCCGCGTCGCCGAAGGCGTCGTGCGTCGCACACTCTCCGTACTGGGGGAGAACCCGCGCGAGACCATTCTGGAGCTGGCGCACGGCTGCGTCTCGTGCACACTTCGGGAGGATCTGCTGCCGCTGCTGCGCGCACTGTCCGCCCGCAGCAACGTCGATCGCATCGTGCTCGCCATGGACCCCGCGCTCGAGCCCGAGGCACTGTGCTGGGCCGTGGACAACGTCGTCGTTGCGGGTGTCGTCGGGCAGATCGACGGCCCGGCCTCGCGTGACGTCCGCATCGAGGCAGTGGTCGACTGCCTCGATGCCGCAACCTGGCTGGCCGACGCCACCGGCGACGACGCCATGGCCGACCGAGGGATCGTCGCCAGTGGGGACGACGATCGAACCGTCGCGCAATTGGTGGTCGGACAGGTCGACTACGCCGATGCGCTCGTCGTCACCGCGGGCCCGGACGTCGACGCGTGGGAGCGGGCCCGGCTTGCTGCAGTCCTCGCGCGGCTGGCACCGAATGCGCCCGTCGTCTGGGTGTCCCGGGACGCAATGGTCGACGCCCCAGCGCTTCTCGCGTCCGTGCCCGCCGATGCCCGTCGCGGTGCGATCACCGACGCGCATTCGCCACTGCTGCGCGGTCAGCCGCCGCTGACCGTCGACTGCGGCGTCACCCTGGTCGAGTTCACCGCAACGCGGCCGTTTCATCCCGAGCGATTGCACGAGGCCATCGACGTGCTGCTCGACGGTGTCGTCACCGCACGGGGGCGGGCATGGGTCGCCACTCAGCCCGACGAAGCGCTGTGGATCGAATCGGCCGGCGGCGGTCTTCGTGTTGCGAGCGCCGGAAAGTGGCTTGCCGCAATGGAACCGGAGCAACAGGACCGCGTCGACGCCACCCGTCGGGCAATGGCGGCGCTGCGATGGGACGAGACGTTCGGCGATCGTGACACCTCGCTGGTGATCCTCGTGCACGAGGCCGACCCCACCGAGATCGACCGAACGCTGCAGTGGGCGTTGGTATCCGACGACGAGATGACGGACCCCTCGGCGTGGTCCGGCTGGACCGATCCGTTCGGTCAGTGGCACGAAGACCCCTGCGACAGCAGCGAATCCCCGTACGCAGAACAATCACGAGAGGCTACAGAATGAAACCAGGCATCCACCCCGACTACCACCCGGTCGTGTTCCAGGATTCGAGCACCGGCAACAAGTTCCTCACCAGGTCCACCGTCACGTCCGCGCGCGAGACCGAATGGGAAGACGGCAACACCTACCCGCTGATCGTCGTCGACGTCTCGTCCGAATCGCACCCTTTCTGGACCGGAGCCGCCCGCGTGATGGACACGCAGGGACGCGTCGAGAAATTCGAGAAGCGTTACGGCCGCCGAAGCCGAAAGGACGTCTGAGTCATGGCTGTTCCGAAGAGAAAGATGTCGCGCTCGAACACCAGGAGCCGTCGTGCGCAGTGGAAAGCCGTTGCCCCTGATCTGGTGACCGTGCGTTTCCAAGGTCGCGAGTTCCGAGTGCCACGGAGATTGGTCAAAGCAGTGCAGACCGGGGTGTACGACCCGAGCTGACCCTCTACGGGTCTATCTTCACTTTCATGAACGACGGACCCAGTGCGCGAGATGTGAAGCGGTGGCGGCAGTATCTCGCCGACGAGCGGGCCGAGGCTGCCGTCTATCGCGATCTGGCAGGACGACGCGTCGGCGAGGAGCGCGACATATTGCTCGCACTCGCCGATGCGGAGGGCCGCCACGAGCAGCATTGGCGAAACCTACTGGGCGAGCGGGTCGGCATGCCGCTCAAGGGCGACATCCGCACCCGCATCCTCGGTGTGCTGGCGCGTCGGTTCGGCTCGGTGTTCGTGCTCGCATTGGCGCAGCGCGCCGAAACGCGCTCTCCGTACGCCACCGACTCCGATGCCACCGACGCCATGACGGCCGACGAGCAGATCCACGCCGAGGTCATCAGGGCCCTGGCAGCTCGCGGTCGCAATCGACTGTCCGGAACGTTCAGAGCCGCAGTGTTCGGTGCCAACGACGGCTTGGTGAGCAACCTGGCTCTGGTGCTCGGTATCAGTGGGTCCGGTGTGTCCAATCAAATCGTCCTCGTCACCGGACTCGCGGGCCTGCTCGCCGGCGCGCTGTCGATGGGCGCGGGCGAGTACGTCTCGGTCCGCTCGCAACGCGAACTGCTCGAGGCGTCGTCGCCGGACAGTGCCGCGCGCGATGCCGTCCAACACCTCGACGTCGACGCCAACGAATTGGCGCTGGTCTACCGGGCGCGGGGAATGACCCACGAGGAAGCCGACGCCAAAGCCGCCGAAGTGCTGCGATTACTACCTGCCGACGAGATGGCCCCCGATGTCGATCAACACGAGTCCATCGGAACCGGCCTCGGTGCCGCCGGGGCCAGCTTCTGCTTCTTCGCCTCCGGTGCCGTCATCCCGGTGCTGCCGTATCTGTTCGGCCTCGAAGGTTATGTGGCACTTGCCGTTGCCGCAGTCCTCGTCGGAATCGCATTGATCTGTACCGGCTTGGTGGTGGGACTGCTCAGCGGTGGGCCACCGGTCAAACGCGCTCTGCGACAGTTGGCCATCGGCTACGGCGCGGCTGGGGCGACATATCTACTGGGCTTGGCATTCGGTGGAGGAGTGTAGGTCCCGGCGTTGTGGGCAGGTTTGCACACTATCGGTCCCCAGCGACGGGATCCCATCATCACAGCACACCTCTGTGCATTCAGTCCCACTACGTTTCGAATAATTCGCTCGCGTGGGCAAGGTCTCGCTCGATAGGGTCCTCGTCATGCGCGCAACCGTTCTGTCTGGTGCCGCTCTCGACACGAGAGCAGGTACGGGCCTTGTGCTGCGCGCGTATTCACCGGAGCGATGCGCCGCTCCCTGCGGTAAACAAGCTCCGCTCGTGAATCGACCCATCGAATAGCGCCCTCTTGTGCAAGGGGGCAGGAAGGAACATCATGCCCCCGAACAAGGTGGGCTTGCGTTTGCTCAATTGGGCTTCACAGCTCGAAGACAAGACTCTCGAGCAGGCCCGTGAGACCTCGTCGATGCCGTTCGTGCATCCGCACGTCGCACTGATGCCCGACGCCCACAGCGGTATGGGCAGCGCAGTCGGAACTGTGATCCCGACATTGGGTGCAGTCATTCCGGCTGCAGTCGGAGTCGATATCGGCTGCGGAATGATCGGCGTCCGAACAGAATTCACCCTAGACGACGTCGACGGCCGCAATCTGACGGACCTGCGACTCGCCATCGAGGCAAGCATCCCGCTGTCTCCGGGCAACTACAACGTCGGCGTCGACCGGTGGGATTTCACCGCGCCCAAGTTGCTCGAACTCGAGGAGTTGGCGGCCAAGGACGGTGTCGAGCTGAACCACTCACCGCAGTGGCGTGAGCAGCTCGGTTCGTTGGGCGGCGGCAATCACTTTGCCGAGTTGTGCCTCGACGAGACCGATCGAGTGTGGCTGTTTCTGCACAGTGGATCGAGGGGCGTGGGCAACAAGATCGCCAAGAAGCACATCGCCATTGCGCAGCGATTGTGCGCGCAGTGGTGGATCCCGTTGCCGAACAAGGACTTGGCGTACCTGCCCGAGAGTGCGCCGGAATTCGGACGGTACATCCGAGACCTGAAGTGGGCGCAGCGGTTCGCGTACCTCAACCGTGCCGAGATGATGGACAGGTTCGGTGCGGTGTTCGCCGAGTGGATGGGGACCGACGACCATCGCGAGGTCGAGCGGATCAATTGCCATCACAACTACACGGTGAAGGAAACGCATGCGCACAAGGAGGTCTGGCTCACGCGTAAGGGCGCGGTAGACGCACACGAGGATGTCAAGGCGATCATTCCCGGGTCGATGGGAACTTGTTCGTACGTGGTCGTCGGTAAGGGCTCGCGGGCCGGACTGTGCTCGGCTCCTCACGGTGCCGGTCGGCAGTTCTCGCGGACCGAGGCCAGGAAGCGGTTCACCCACGAGGACCTGCAGGAGCGAATGAAGGGGATCGAGTTCCGGGACAGTGCCGATTTCATCGACGAGATTCCCGACGCCTACAAGTCGATCGATGTCGTGATGGAGGATGCCCGGGACCTGGTGAGCATCGAGCACGAGTTGCGGCAGATCCTCAACGTCAAGGGGACCTGAGTTCACCTCCCGTCGTGCCTGGAAGTTCGTAGTGGGTCACGAGTTTCCATGCACGACGGGATTGTCCTCGTTCGTCCCGTTGTGCATCGGTGTTCTCATGCTGTTCACTCAAGTGCTTCGCTTGGTTAACGGAGAGAGCGGGCGTCACCGCCACGATCGAATCATGACGCTCAATCCCGCAGGCGAGACCGTCGCGACCGGCATCCCGGGCACACTCGCCGAGAACATGACCATGGCCGAGCAGCACGATTGGCATCGGTCGTTCCTGCGGCGACACCCCGTCAGTCGCCGAAACTTCCTGGTGGGAGCGGCCGCGACGGCCGCCGCGGTAGGCGTCGGGAATTCGGTGTTCGCACGCACCGCCTATGCGCAGGACGCTCCGCTGGCTGTGGCCGGTCGGCACATGGGATTCGGAAACGACCCGGCGACGCAGTTGCGGTTCTCCGCTCAGCTCTCACGCAATCCCGGGCTCACCGGAGTCTTTCTCGACCACGGCCCCACGCCGGCGCTGGGCGCGACGACCTCTGCCGAGGTGCGCAACCTGATCAGCCAGGTACCGCAGACCGACGGCGGAATTCTGTCGGCAGAGCAGTACTACGTGCATGTTCCCGTCGACAATCTGACGCCGAAGTTGCCGCACTACTACCGCTGGCGCACCGCCGACGGCTTCGTGAGCGATATTCGCAGCGCATCTCCGGCGCTGCCGTCGGGCCGAATCGCACCGTTCAGGTTCACGATGATGGGCGATCAGGGCGTCGACGAAACACCCTCGCAACCAGAAGGCCTGGTCGCCGGCGACTACGACGACCAGTACTACAAGGCCGACAACGAACCGTCGGTCAAGCACGCGCGCAACATCAATCGGCAGATCGAGGCCTCGCACCCGGACTTCCACATCCTCGCCGGTGACATCGCGTATGCGGACCCGTCGGGTGCCGGTCTGCCGCCGCAGTTCGCGAAGCACGGACAGACGCCGCCGAAGGGATTCGACAAGTTCAACCCCTTCGTCTGGGACGGCTATTTCCAGGCGATCGAAGCCAGTGCGTCGACCGCGCCGTGGTTGTTCGCCACTGGCAACCACGACATGGAAGCGCTGTACAGCCCCAACGGATACGGCGGCCATGCGGCGCGTCTGGATCAGCCGAGCAACGGCCCGAAGGGCTGCCCGTCGGCGTACTCGTTCGTCTACGGCAACACCGCGGTGCTCTCGCTCGACGCGAACGACGTCAGCTACGAGATCAAAGCCAATACCGGGTACAGCGGTGGGGCCCAGAACACCTGGGTGGAGCAGACATTGGCGAAGTACCGTGCCGATCCGAACATCGACTTCATCGTCTGCTTCTTCCATCACTGCGCGTACTCGACCACGTCGACGCATGCGAGCGACGGCGGCGTGCGCGACGCATGGGTTTCGTTGTTCGACAGGTACGAGGTGGATGTGGTGCTCCAGGCTCACAACCACGTCTTCGAACGCACCGATCCCATTCGCGGCAACCGTGCGACGCGGGTCGCCGGTGACAACGCCACGGTCGACGGAAAGACCGACGGCACCGTGTATTACACCGTCGGCGGTGGTGGTCGTCCCCGCTATACGTTCCAGGACGGCGAAGGCGTGAGCTACCGCGGCAACGAGTTGCCCGACACCGCAGTTCCCAACAGTTACGTCTGGGCGCCGGACGGCACGAAGTCGGCCGAGTCCATCACCTGGTCGAGGGTGCGGTTCCTGAACTACTCGTTCGTCAGAGTCGATGTGGTGCCGGGCATTCCGGGCATCACCGCCAGCAGAATGACGATCGGTGCCATCGACGAATACGGCAACGAGTTCGACAGGTTGACCTTCACCCGCGACATCCCGATCGGCCCGAGGTCCGGTTCGTCCTGAGTGCCTGCGGCAGTGGTGCGGTTGAGTGCCCCCTGAGGCACTCGAGCACGCCACTGCGGCGGAGCCGCACTACAACCACTTCTGACGCTTGAACACCACGAACAGTGCAGTCGAGCAGATCGCCATGGCGAGCAGTGCCATCGGGTAGCCGAGTTGCCATTTCAATTCCGGCATGTCGTCGAAGTTCATGCCGTAGATGGCGGCGATCAGGGAGGGCGCGAAAAGAATTGCACCCCATGACGAGATGCGCTTGACCTGTTCGTTCTGCTCCAGGCTGGCTTCGGTCATGTTGCGCATCTCTTCGTTCTGCTGCTGCGCGACGATGGTCGAGTGCACGGTCAACGCATTCTGCAGGTTGGATCGGAAGGACTCGATGCGGTCGGAGACTCGGATCGCGTGATCGTGAACGTCGCGCAGGTAGCGCTGCAGTTCCACGTCCACGTTGTACTTGTCCGACCCTCGCTTGAGCGATTCGATCATCTCGACGAGTGGCTTTGCAGCACGGTCGAATTCGGACACTTCACGGAGCAGCGAATAGATTCGACGCGAGACCGACGGATCGCCGGTGAACAGCTGATCCTCGATCTCGTCGATGTCGTTCTGCAGTCCGGTGACCACCGGGACGTACTCGTCGACCACTTGATCGAGGATGCCGTAGAGGATCGCTTCGGGTCCGAGTTCGATCAGTTCGGGAGATCCTTCGAGGCGCTTTCGCACCATCGCCAGGTCGGGGGATTCGGCATGGCGAATGGTGACGACGAAGTCCGGACCGAGAAAGATGTGCAATTCGCCGAATTCGACCTTTTCGGTCTCGTCGACGTATCGCGCGGGCCGGAGAACGACGAACAGCTGCTCGGCGTACCGTTCCAGTTTCGGCCGCTGGTGGGCTGCGATGGCGTCCTCGACGGCGAGCCGGTGCAGGCCGAACTCGTCTGCCACAGCCATGATTTCGGCGACCTCGGGTCGGTACAACCCGATCCATGCCATTCCGTGCCGCTCGCGCATGACCTCGAAGGTGATATCGAGGCTCTCGGGATTGGCAGTGCGTTTTCCGTTCACGTAGACGGCGTTGTCGATGATCGGCACTTGTTCGTTCACCTCGGTTCTGCGAAATTCTGCTGCGCACCGAGACTATCGCCTGCAACCACAACGCGGACAGTCCCGCCGCCGACGACGACGGGACCGCGCGGTCGAGTCAGCTGGTCTTTCCTGTGATCACGAGAATGGCGGCGTTCTTGTCGACCTCCACGCCCTTCTGATAGTTGGTTCCGATCGCAGTTCCGTCGATGTCGGATCCCTTGATGTTGACGGTCGTGAAGCCCAGATCCTCCAGGGTCTGTTCGGCTGCGGTCGCGGTCATGTCGTAGACGTCCGGGATCTCGATCCGGCTGTCGGGTGTCGACGCGTTGGCGACGGCTCCACCACTGAGCGTGAGTGCCGCGGCGGCTGCGACGGCTGCGATCGACTTCTTGAATCCACTGCGCATGATGTGCTCCTCGTTGTCGTGATCGGTTATGTCTCAAAGCTGCTCGCCGATGCTGGGGCGGGCCTCGGATGTTGCTGTCAGATCCCTGTCAGCGCCGTGACATGCTGGTCCGATGCTTCTCGACGTGCTCGGATTGATCGGTATCGCGGCCTTCGCGGCCTCCGGTGCGTTGATCGGAGTGCATCGCCGGTTGGATCTGTTCGGGGTGTGCGTCGTCGGAATCACGACGGGTATCGGCGGTGGCATCATTCGCGATCTGCTGCTCGGCATCCACCCGCCGACGTCCCTGGACACGTGGCCGAACCTCACCGTCGGCTTCCTGGCCTCGCTGGTCGTGTTCGTCGCGCATCGGCAGATGGGCAAGGTGCGACGCGGAGTTCTGGTGCTCGACGCATTCGGCATGGGCCTGTTCGCATCGACCGGCGCGACGATTGCCTTGGCTTCGGGAGGTAGCGCGTTGGCCGGAGCTCTCATCGGCACGACGACGGCCGTGGCGGGCGGCGTGATCCGAGACGTTCTGGTCAACGAAGTTCCGCTGCTGCTACACCGCGACCTCTATGCGCTGCCGGCTCTGCTCGGTGCGTCGGCCGTCGTGTTGGCCGACGCTGCGGGTCTGCCGGAGAACGTGGGTCTGATCGTGGGAACACTGCTCGCGACGGGGTTGCGTCTGCTCGCGCTGTGGCGAAAGTGGAACCTCCCGCTGGCCAAGCACCTACCCACTCCGTAGTCGGATTGGGCACCCCTCTCAGACATATCTCAGTCGACCAGGACAAACTGTACGGATGCGGATATTGGTGGTCGACGACGATCGAGCGGTGCGTGAGTCGCTGCGCAGGTCGCTGACGTTCAACGGGTACACCGTGGACCTGGCGGTCGACGGTCTCGACGCGCTCGAGCAGGTTGCGGCGGCGCGGCCCGATGCCCTGGTGCTCGACGTGATGATGCCTCGGCTCGACGGTCTCGAGGTGTGTCGTCGATTGCGCAGTGTCGGCGACGACCTGCCGATTCTCGTGTTGACGGCACGGGACTCGGTGTCCGAGCGCGTCGCCGGCCTCGATGCCGGTGCCGACGACTACCTGCCCAAGCCGTTCGCGCTCGAGGAGCTGTTGGCTCGACTGCGGGCACTGCTTCGGCGTACCGCGATGGAAGCGGGCATCGACTCGGAGACCATGACGTTCGCGGACCTGTCGTTGGACCCGGTCACCCGTGAGGTCTCGCGCGCCGAACGCTCGATCAGCCTCACCCGGACCGAGTTCTCGTTGCTCGAGATGCTGATGACCAATCCGCGACGGGTGCTCACCAGGAGTCGCATCCTCGAGGAAGTGTGGGGTTACGACTTCCCGACGTCGGGCAACGCCCTCGAGGTGTACGTCGGTTACCTGCGGCGCAAGACCGAGGCGGAGGGGGAGTCGCGGCTGATCCACACCGTTCGCGGTGTGGGTTACGTCCTGCGCGAGACGCCTCCGTGATGGTCGCTTCGTTCGGGCGCAAGTCGACCGACGGTGTCGGCTCCTCGCCGACGGGGATGCGACCACCGATGCCCCTGACACGGTCGGTGTCGCTGCGGTGGCGGGTGACGTTGCTCGCGGCCTCCGTCGTCGCAATTGCGGTGGCTGTCATGGCCATTGCCGCATACACGGTTGTCTCGCGGGCGCTGTACGGCGATGTGGACACTCAATTGCGTTCTCGTGCATCGGCTTTGGCGGAGTCGACTCTGGTGTCCTACGACCCGCGTTTCGTTGCCGGTGCCACGTTGTACAGCACCGATGTGAGTGTGGCGCTGATCTACCCGGACATGTCCAGCTACAACCCGCCCGGGCCCAAGGTGCCGATCGGCGACGCCGAACTCGCTGTCGTGAGCGGACAACAGGAATCGTCTCTGCGCACACTCGACGATCAACGGGTGCTCGCACTACGCACCAAGGATGGCAGCACTCTCGTCGTCGCACAAAGACTGCTGCCGACCGGGCAAGTACTCGACCGTCTGGCATGGGTGCTGTTGATCGTCGGTGCGTGCGGAGTGGTGCTGGCCGCTGGAGCTGGTATGGCCGTGGGACGCACCGGTTTACGCCCGATCGCCCGGTTGACGGCTGCCGCCGAACGAGTGGCGCGCACCGACGACCTGACACCGATTCCGGTGACCGGTGACGACGAGTTGGCGCGTCTGACAGAGAGTTTCAACACGATGCTCCGCGCGCTCGCCGAATCTCGAGGCAGGCAGAGCAGATTGGTCGCCGACGCCGGCCACGAACTGCGGACGCCGTTGACCTCGCTGCGGACCAACATGGAGTTGCTGATCGCGGCCGGACGCCCCGGAGCCCCGTCCATCCCGGACGAGGACATGGCCGAGCTCCGAACCGACGTGGTGGCGCAGATCCAGGAATTGTCCACCCTGGTGGGTGATCTGGTCGATCTGGCGCGCGAGGATGCGCCGGAGACGGTGTTCGAGCGAGTCGACCTGGCCGATGCCGTCGAACGCAGTCTCGAGCGAGCACGCCGCCGTCGCAACGAAATCGACTTCGATGCGACGCTGATGCCGTGGTTCGTCTACGGCGATCAAGCAGGACTGTCGAGGGCCGTACTGAACGTGCTCGACAATGCGGCGAAGTGGAGCCCGAGCGGCGGTGAGGTGCGAATCGCCATGCGGCAGATCGGCGATGGTCTGCTCGAGTTGACGGTGGACGACGCAGGACCGGGTATTCCCGAGGAAGATCGCGAGTTGGTGTTCGAGCGCTTCTACCGCTCCACGGCATCACGCTCCATGCCCGGAAGTGGCCTGGGCCTTGCCATCGTGCGACAGGTGGTCGTCAAGCACGGCGGCACCATCGGGGTCGAGGTGTCCGAGCGCGGCGGTGCCCTCATTCGAATCGTGTTGCCCGGTGAGGGTGCTCCCGATCCCACGACACTCTCGGCAAACTGATAGCCGGATCTCAGCGACCTCTCAGTACCGCCCTGCACAGTGAGTAGCAAGAAGGCGGGCGGACCTCTACGACGAGGTCTCTACTGAAGGAAGCAACAACGATGAGCGACGACCGTAACGAATCCGAACAGACCGGACAGGGTGCCGGTGGCGAGCAGCATCCGGCGGACCGGGCTTCGCGCGGCGACGAGCAGAGCTACCCCACCCAGCAGCACCCGCCTCAGCAGGTAAACCCCCAGCATGCCAACCCCCAGCAGGTAAACCCCCAGCACGCCGGCACACAACCCCCGCAGCAGGGTTATCCGCAGCAGTACGCCGGCTACGGACAGAACCCCTACCAGCCCGGCTACGGGCCGTACGGTCAACAGAGCGACCCACGGACCGCCCAGCACACCCACGCCCAGCCGCAACACGTTGCACCGCAATCCAACTCTGCGCCTGCCGCGGTGAAGACTCGCTCGGGTCGTTCTGCGCTGGTGGCCGGTGCCATCGCCCTCGTACTGGTCGGCGGCGGAATCGGCGGCGCAGTCGGTGCCATCGCGACCAACAACGCCAACGGCGGCGGGGGAGTGACCAACTCGTTGAACTCCACCGTCACCGCCGCAGAGCCGGCCGCCAACTTCCCCGACGGTTCCGTCCAGGCCGTCGCGAACAAGGTCCTGCCGAGTGTGGTGCAGATCCAGGTGACGGGTTCGCAGGAGGAAGGCGAGGGGTCGGGCGTCATTCTCAGCAGTGACGGCTTGATCCTCACCAACAACCATGTCGCGACGGGTGCAGGTGCCAACGGCAAACTCACCGTCGCGTTCTCCGACGGATCGGTGGCCGACGCGACGATCGTCGGTGCCGACTCGGTCTCGGATATGGCCGTCATCAAGGCCGAGGGCAAGTCGAACCTGACGCCGATCGAGCTGGGTTCGTCGTCGAACCTCGAAGTGGGTCAGCAGGTCGTCGCGATCGGCTCTCCGCTCGGCCTCGCGGGAACGGTCACCACGGGCATCGTGTCCTCGCTGAATCGGCCGGTGTCCACCTCGGGGGAGTCCGGCAACCAGAACTCGGTGATCGACGCCATCCAGACCGACGCTGCGATCAACCCGGGTAATTCCGGCGGCGCGCTCGTCAACACCGACGGACAGCTGATCGGCATCAACACTGCGATCGCCACGATCGGCGGCAGCCAGGGATCCGGAGCCCAGAGCGGATCCATCGGGCTCGGGTTCGCGATCCCGGTGGATCAGGCCAAGCGCATCGCTGACGAGTTGACCACCACAGGTAAGGCCACTCAGGCGATGATCGGGGTGCAGGTGCCGTCGCAGGACGACGCCAACGGCGCAACCGTCGTCGAGGTCACCGAGGGTGGCCCCGCCGCATCGGCAGGCATCCCGACGGGTGCCGTGATCACCAAGCTCGACGACCGCGTCATCTCGAGCGGTGACGCGTTGATCGCCGCGGTGCGCTCGCACGCTCCGGGAGACTCCGTCACCGTCACCTACAGCGAGGGCGGCAGCGAGAAGACGGCGACGGTGACGCTCGGTACCGCGGAGCCCGCCCCGGCCCAGACTCAGACGCAACAGCAAGAACAGCAACTGCCCTTCCAGGTTCCGTCGTTCCCGGGCGGTCGCTGATGTTACGAGAACCAGGCAGGCACGGAACGGTTGCAACGATTTACGCACAGCGTGAGCCGGGTGGAGGCCTTACTACTACGGTGAGCGGTATGGAACTCGACGCACCACTGGCAGGGCGCGCGTTGGTCGTCATCGTGGACGACCGAACAGCGCACAGCACCGAGAAGGACTCGAAGGGCCCGCTCGTCACGGAACTGCTGACCGAGGCAGGATTCCTCGTCGACGGTGTCGTCGCGGTGACGGCAGACGAGGTGGATGTGCGGAATGCACTCAACACCGCGGTGATCGGCGGTGTCGACCTGGTGGTCTCCATCGGTGGCACGGGTGTCTCGCCGCGCGATGTCACTCCCGACGTCACCGCTGAGGTGCTCGACCGCGAGATTCCGGGTATCAGCGAGGCACTGCGCTCGTCGGGACTGGCAGCAGGTTCGCTGGACGCCGGTCTGTCCCGTGGACTGGTCGGTGTGTCCGGAAGCACGCTGGTGGTCAATCTGGCCTCGTCGCGGGCTGCGATTCGCGACGGAATGGCGACGCTGACGCCGCTGGCGAGTCAGGTCATCGCCGAGCTGTCTGGATTGGACGCATAGCGATACCGATGAGTGAAAAGCCGAACGACGATCGATCGGCCGAAGACGATGCGAGCCGGGCCCAAGCAGAACGGGCCCGGCTCGCTCGCATCTTCGGTGAAGTTCTGCCGGAGACGACCGGAGACGAGCGAGGCGACGGTGCGGGTGCCGAATCCGGCGGCCCGTCCTCGGACGAATGGTTGAAGCAACAGCGACCACCTCATTACTTCTGATGTGATCTACAACACATTCAATCGCTCTGAATGACAGGTCTGTTAGTTACTCGTTTACCTGGCGTTAGCGAGCTATCCGGCAGTAGCTCGAGGCGGCAAGGTTCAAAACGGACGTCGCGGACGCCCCGCAGACCGGACTATTCGGCTGACCGGGACATGACGGAGCCGGAGTATTCCCACATCAGGGTCGGTTTACCCGAATGAGGCAGATGTAACAGTTCGACGACTCCGAGAGATGCTGTGACTGTGGTTATCGCTAACACTGCTGTGAAAGTTGTTCACGCCGCCGAAACACATCACGAGTCGGCAACGTTTGGGGACCGATCGTAGGGATTGTCACGGTCAGGCATCTCCTCTAATGTTCCCCTCAGCTTCCGACAGTGAGGGCGCGGGACCAACCGGTGCCTCGCCTCGAGTCCGGAACTGAACGACAGGATGAGGCCGTCACGGTCGCATCCGGCTCGGGCTCGTGTGCATAGATGCACACGATCTAGTTCGAGGGTGAAAGCCACAAGCCTCCCCGTGCGACACCGCGCTGGGACTGAACATGATGAGGAATAAATGACGGAGATCCAGAAGTCGCGGCGTAGCCGGGGACTCAAGTCCATGAGCGCTGCGGTTGTCGCCGGCGCGTCGGTCGCCGGTCTGGTACTCGGTACCGGAACCGCGTCCGCTGCAGTGGACAGCACCAACACAATCGTCGACGGCAACGGAAACACCATCGTCGTGACGCTTTCCGACACCTTCATCAATGGCGTTCCTTCCCTGGACGGCAACCCGCTCACCCGTGAGTGGTTCGCCAACGGCCGCGCGGGTTGGGACGTCACCGGACCGGACGCCGACGACTTCGAGGGCACTGTCAAGATCGGTTACCAGGTCGGCTACCCACTCGCCATCAACGGAGGGGTCACCATTAGCTGGGGAACTCCGAGCATCACCGCCGAGGCGGGCGTCAATGCAGGCGTCGGTAACTCGCGCGCAACGACTCGGAACGTTCCTGTGCTTGATGACGAGGGCAATCCGGTCTTGGATGACGAAGGCAACGCCGTGACTGAGGATATTTCAGTTGACACCGGTGAGGCCACCAACGGCGCAACCGCTGGAATCAACGCTGAAGCGCAGCTCATTCCGACCGCCGACTTCGAGGTCGGTATCGCTAACGGTCCCGGAATCCTTGAGGCCGAAGGTGCCGTGCTGAAGATCGACGAGAGCGCACCCGTCTCCGGAACCGAAGGTGACGCGGTCGGTAACAGCGGTTCGATCCAGCTCGCCAACGTCCACGGAACTGCGACCGGAGTTCTCGGTAACGTCCGGGTTCGTCCTTACGTCTCCGTTACCAGCTCCACCGGTGACGTTGCTGTCACTTACGGTGCCCCGGTTACCTTCAACTGATCTCGATCGGTTGATCAACAGCAGCACCCTCGGCTGACCTAGCCGAAATCGATTGGGCCCGCCCGGGTATCCCGGGCGGGCCTGATTGCTGTGTGTTAGTGGAACCGAATGAATCGATACTGCAGGACCGTGCTTCGGTATTGCCTGCGAGAAAGGTCCGGGGGACCGACAATGAAAACGATAGCTCTCTCCGTCGCCGCCTGTGCGGCATTTCTACTTCTGGCCGGCTGCAGCAGTGAATCCTCGGATGCATCATCGGGGGAGAATGCCGAAAGCTGCACAGCCTTCGCGACTTCGCACAATGCCTTTGTCGCCACTGTCGAAGCTGTCCCCACCGATCAAGCCGGCGTCGAGAAGTGGACCGCGGACAAATCCGCTTCGCTGAATGAATTCACCACCCAATCGGAACAGGCAACCGGCGAGGTCAAGAACGCTCTGACGACGCTCGTGGCCGATCTGCCTGCCGATTCGCTGGAACTGTCCGAGCCGGACAGTGAATCCGGCCAGCAATTCGTCGACAATTCGAATGCAGTTGCCTCGGCTTGTGAAGCCGACGGCACATCCATCACGCTCGACGAGTTTCCGCTGTTGAAGTTTTAGTTCAGGAGAAACAGTCGACTATGCCCTGCGATCTGCGGATTGCAGGGCATAGTCGCGCCGATCGACCGAATGGGGTGCCGAAAGAGATCCTCGGATCGCACCTGCGTCTGTATTCGGTCCGTTTTGTTGCATGCATTGTGCACTCGAGACGTCTTTTCTTGCTTTGTATCAGCTCAATTCGAGCGATCGATCCGAAAAGTGACAGCTGGTTGCGGGCCGGTCCGCTGTTTAAGTAGGGCAAGCAGGGAAGGTATCTGTTAGCTGCTGATACACGCACCCATATTGCGTCCGTTGTGGATGCTTCGTACCGATTTGTACAGTATTCTTCTGCGAGAAAAGATGTCTCCCGATCGGTCCGGCCATCGGATGGGGCATCGGCCGGTCATACGAGGGGAATCATGAACAATATTCGTCACTCCGTGCTGCGCAAGGTAAGTCGAATTGCTGCAGTGAGCGCGGCGTCGGCCGTAGCTGTCGGAATGCTTTCGGTCGGTGCTGCCAATGCCGATACGTTCGTTCCATTGCCGAACGGTGAGAAGGTGGCGGGGCCGTACAAGATCTCGCATCTCGACGAGTCGGCTGTCATCTCGCCCGCGATCGCGAACAATCCCCTCAACCGAAACGGCTGGGTCACCGGCACCGCTACTGCCGACACTCCCGAAGGAGTGACCGGAACCCTGAAGACGGGCTACCTCGTCGGTTGCCAGCTCGACATGGACGACCTGAGCCTGGACATGAACGCCGGCTTCGGTATCGAGGGCGGCAACACCAACATCATCACGCTGTTCCCCATCCCGTTCCTCATCGGCGGCGAAGGCGAGACCACTAACAAGTTCGAGGGCGGAGTCGGAGTCAACGTCCCCATCAAGGACAAGGAAGTCGCGCAGGTCGAGCTCGGAAGCAAGGACGTCAAGGGCCCGTTCACCGCGATTCAGTACCAGGACGTCGGGATCTCCGTGGAGAACTGCGGTGGCTACGCGCAGGCTCGCTCGTACACCACGCTCGAACTCACCGGCAACTACCGCTACAAGGGCACGCTCTACGGCCAGCCGTTCAGCCTCGGCTGAGCATCCCACCACTTCACTCACCCTCGCCTAGAGCGCGTTTCACTTTCCCAAAAGGGGTAGCTATGCAGAACACCACCACCGTGCGGCGTGGATTCCAGACGGCCGCAGTCGGAGCCGTCGGCGCCATCGCAATCGGGTTCCTGTCCGCCGGAGCGGCCAACGCCGACACCTTCGTTCCGTTGCAGGACAACGAGATCAGCAAGACGCTGATCGACGGAACAACCGTTACCGTAAAGGGATTCGGCCAGAGCGCGCTGATTTCGCCGTCGATGGGTGCCACACCCACCCAACGCAACGTGTGGGTCACCGGCAACTACACGGTCGAGACCTCCAACGCCAGTGGCGGATCCATCGAGCCGGGCTTCCTGGTCGGGTGCCAGGTCGATTTCAGTGCCGCGATCGGTGCCGATGGAAACGCGTCCTTCGGCCAGGGCAACACGATCTCGCTGGAGCCGGGTGATCTCAGCTCGCTGACAATCGACCGCACTCAGCCGAACACCTACGACATCGGTGCAGGCGTCGAGCTGAATCTCGCCCCCGGCCAGTTCAACGACGTCAAGCTCGTGGCCGACGAGAAGTCCGCGGAGATCGACGGCGTCACGGTTGCGACCGAGGTTTCGAACGAGTTCTCGTTCGACGGCAACGGCGGCGGCTACACCTACGCCGACGAGACCCTGAGCGTCGCCGGATGTGCCGGCTACGCTGAGGCCCGCTCGTACGTGAAGGTCACCATCGACAACGATGCGGTCACGGCAACCACCACACTGTGGGGACAGCCGTTCAGCATCGGCTGACGCTACAGCCGAGATCCACGTAGGGGGTCGCACCCCCACAACGAATGAATGCGCCATTCACGCTGTCAGACAACGTGAATGGCGCATTCATTCGTCGAAGCAGACCGACGTCAGTCCTTGGAATGTTTGCCGAGATCCGGGGCTGCGTCCATGGCCTCGCCGCTACCGCCGGTGGTGTCGGCTGCGGTCGACAGTTTCTGTCCCGCTGCGGTTCCTCCCGCGAGGATGTCGCGAATCTGCACCAGCACGTCGACGTCGCTCAGTTCCTTCTCCGGCTGGCTCACGAAGCGCTTCTTCGCCGTGTTCACCGGGAGTATCAGCACGAAGTAGACGACGGCCGCGATGATGACGAAGTTGATGATCGCGGTGATGACGGCACCGACGTTGACGAACGATTCCGGCGACGACGTGATCTGAAACCCGAAGCCGTATTCGTTGCTGCCACCGAGGGCAGCGACAAGGGGGTTGATGACGTTCGTCGTGAATGCGGTGACGATAGCGGTGAATGCTGCGCCGACGACCACGGCGACGGCGAGGTCCACCACGTTGCCGCGGAGTAGAAAGTCCTTGAAGCCCTTCAGCATGAGCCCTTCTCCCAACGCTCGGTTTGTTCTGTCTCGAGAGACGTTAGTGCAGGGTGACCGTGAGCGCGCTGACCAAAGAGGCTGCCGCGACCGCCGTCGCGTCGTTCGTCGGTAGGGCCAGCAAGACGACTCGGTCTCGCTGCCGATTGCCACCGGCGTCGGCGGAGACGAGCACAACCATCGCTCCCGACGCCAGCACTCGTGCCGCGGGCACCGCATTCGGGTCGTCCTGGGACTCAACCGTCAGCACGTCGACGCGGTCGCCTTCACGCAGCAGGTCGGTCACCGCAGCGTC
This sequence comes from Rhodococcus cercidiphylli, assembly GCF_033042225.1. Classification (NCBI taxonomy): domain Bacteria; kingdom Bacillati; phylum Actinomycetota; class Actinomycetes; order Mycobacteriales; family Nocardiaceae; genus Rhodococcus; species Rhodococcus cercidiphylli. Next base: position 603,643 of record NZ_JAWLKE010000002.1, on the reverse strand, counting down.
GGCGAGATGTACCGGTACGACGCGTGCCTCGGTCCCCAGCGTCGTCGTGGCGGTCCGAGATCCGAGCAGGCGCACGTCGGTGAGCAGTTCGCCCGCACGGACCGGCCCGGTGAGGGTCTGGCCGTCCACGGCTTCGGATTCGACGAGTGCGCCCTCGGGGACGTTCGCCCCGTCCCACTCTGCGACGGCGATATCGGCCTGCGTCAGTACGGTGCCGGGTGTCAGGTCGCGTCCGGCCGTGATCACCCGTACGCGGTCGTCGCCGTCGGCGTCGTCGAGGAACAGTACCAGTGCGACCGCGACCAGAACCCCGGCCGCGATCCGTCTGAATTTCGTGGATCCGACCCATGCCGGACGCAGGGTGATGCGATCGAGCAGCGTCGAGTCGAGTCGATTCTTGCCGGCAGCCATGGTGCAAACGGTATCGCTGCCCGAGCCGGAACAGGCACCGAAAAGGCCGGGCTGTGGATAACGGCCCGGCCTGTGGATGAAGCGGAAAACTACTGGCTGGCAGCAGCTTTCGTGGTCGACGACGAAGAAGAACCGCTCGACGACGACGAATCCGAAGATTTCTTCTCGGCGGGCTTCGAGTCGGTCTTGCTGTCCGATTTCGTGGCTGCCGCATCGGACTTCTTCTCGCCTGCGCCCTCGCTGGAGGTGCTGGAGCCGCCGCGGCTGTCGGTGCGGTAGAAGCCGCTGCCCTTGAAGACGATGCCGACGGAGTTGAACAGCTTGCGAAGCTTGCCCGAGCACGCGGGGCACACCGTCAGTGTGTCGTCGGTGAAGGACTGAACGATGTCGAAGCGGTTGTCGCACTCGGTGCATGCGTATGAGTAAGTGGGCATCGTGTTTCCTCCGCGCTGGTCACCGAGGAAATTCGCCGCTCTGCTGGCCGAGGCCGAACACCGCCGGTGTCTTGTCTGTTCGTCGAAACTGTCGAAACTGGGGAGAGCATTAGCACTCTACAGTCAGGAGTGCCAACGAATCGAATCCTAGCGTTATTCCGTACTCAAGCGTACGAGCCCGCCGGCGGTGAGCACGTGTGTCACCGGTCTGTCGTGCGATTCGGCGGGTAGGCGATCGACCACTTCGCTCTCGCGCACCACCGCGACCAGCATCGCGTCGGGTCTGCACAGGTCGAGAGTTCGATCGTAGAAGCCCGCGCCTCGGCCCAGCCGGTTTCCGCTCCGGTCCACGGCCAGCGCCGGAACGAGAACCAGAGTGCACTCCGACACCGCGTCGGGATCGAGCGTCGGTCCCGACGGTTCCAACAGACTGAACGGGGCTTTCACCAACGACTCACGCCCGGCGTATCGAGCCCAGCGCAGGGGACCCGGCTCGTGCGCACTCGGAAGCAGAACGGTCGACCCGGCCGCGGCCATCGCGTCGAGCATCTCGATGGAACCCGGCTCCCGGCCGACAGGAACGTACGCGGCGACGACGGGGTGTTCGGCAGCCAATTCACCGAGGACGTGACAGAGTGCAGAGGACTCCATTGCGCGTTGCGCACCGTCGAGCAGTCGGCGTTCGGCGAGAACATACTTTCGCCATCGATCCTTGGGCGTGTTCTCCGTGAAATCGGGAACGGTCACAACGATTCGTCCTCCCTTCCTGTGCTGTCGTTCAACGATATGCACTCGGGGGTAAAACGCAGCACACGGCGAGCAGATCACCAGAAACCATGGATAGGGTGAGCACCATGACAGAAGCCGTTACAGCGACGACCGCCGCCACGCCCGTGCATTTCCGCACGGCCATCGTTCCCGCAGCGGGCATGGGTACCCGGTTCCTGCCGGCCACGAAAACCGTTCCGAAAGAACTGCTTCCAGTGGTCGACACTCCCGGTATCGAGCTCGTCGCCGGCGAAGCCGCAGATTCCGGTGCACAGCGACTGGTGATCGTCACGTCCCCCGGCAAGGACGGCGTCGTCGCTCACTTCGTCGAGGACCTCGTCCTCGAGAACAAGCTGGAGGCCAGCGGCAAGCTCGAAATGCTCGAGAAGGTGCGGGTTGCCCCCGGTCTGCTCGACGTCCAATCGGTCATTCAGCACGAGCCGCTCGGACTCGGACATGCCGTCGCCTGTGCCGAGGAAGTCCTGGACGACGACGAGGATTCCGTTGCCGTTCTGCTTCCCGACGATCTGGTGATGCCCCGCGGTGTGCTCGACGTCATGGCCCGCGTACGCGCCAAGCGCGGAGGCTCGGTGCTGTGCGCCATCGAAGTTCCCGACGACAAGGTCTCCTCCTACGGCGTCTTCTCCGTCGAGATCGTGCCCGACGCGGTCAACCCGAACGTCCTCAAGGTCACCGGTATGGTCGAAAAGCCCAAGCAGGAGGACGCCCCGTCCAACCTGGCCGCCGCGGGCCGGTACCTGCTCGACCGCGCGATCTTCGACGCTCTACGACGGATCAAGCCCGGCGCAGGCGGCGAGCTGCAGCTCACCGACGCCATTGCGCTGCTGATCGAAGAAGGCCACCCCGTCCACGTGGTGGTGCACCGCGGATCGAGACACGACCTCGGAAATCCCGGGGGATACCTGCGCGCTGCGGTTGACTTTGCTCTACAACGTGACGACTACGGTCCGGCGCTGCGTGAATGGCTGAACGAACGCTTGAGCGACAGCTGGGCACCGGAACTGACCACGTACGAATAGCATCGCGGGTCGATGCCATAGAGGAAGGGCCAGATGCGCTCGGTCGAAGATCAGCAGACCAGGGTGACCGCCGCGGCGGTGGCTCCACGGCCTGTTCGGGTCGCCATCTCGGAAGCACAGGGCCTGCTGTGTGCAGAAGAAGTGGTCACCGAGCGTCCCCTTCCCGGTTTCGACCAGGCAGCCATCGACGGCTACGCGGTGCGGAGCGTCGATGTGGCGGCCGCGGGCACCGACCTGCGCAACGAGGACGACGAACGCATCGACCTCACGCTTCCCGTCGTCGGCGAGGTGTCCGCCGGATCGCGTCAACCCATCCGGTTGCAGCCACGTCAGGCTGTGCGAGTCGACACCGGCGCACCGCTGCCCACCTTGGCCGACGCGGTGTTGCCGTTGGATCGAACCGACAGCGGTCGCGCCCGCGTCAAGGTGTTCCGTCCGGTGCGCTCGGGCGACTACGTCCGAAAGATCGGCGACGACGTGCAGCCCGGTGACGTGGCGGTGCGCGCAGGCACGATCATCGGCGCAGCTCAGGTGGGACTGCTCGCAGCCGTCGGACGCGACAAGGTGCTGGTGCATCCGCGGCCGCGGCTCTCTGTCATCTCCGTCGGCGGCGAGCTGGTCGACACCGATCGGACCCCCGGGCCCGGTCAGGTGTACGACGTCAACTCCTATGCGCTGGCCGCCGCGGCGCGCGACGCCGGAGCCGACGTCAACCGCGTCGGGATCGTCAGTACCGATCCCAAGCGTCTGCGTGAAGTGGTCGAGGGTCAGTTGATCCGCTCCGAGATCGTGGTCATCGCCGGAGCGGTGGGCGGCGGCGCATCGGACGGTGTGCGTGAGGCGCTCGGCGAACTCGGTGACATGGAAGTGGAGCGAGTTGCCATGCACCCCGGCTCCGTTCAGGGGTTCGGTCAACTCGGACGCGACGAAGTACCCACCTTCCTGTTGCCGGCCAATCCCGTCAGCGCGCTGGTGGTGTTCGAGGTGATGGTCCGTCCGCTGATTCGCATCGCTCTGGGCCGACGGCAGCCGATGCGACGGACCGTGACCGCCCGAACCGTCGCGCCGATCACCTCGATCGAGGATCGCAAGGGATTTCTCCGCGGCCAGCTCATGCGCGACGAGGGAACCGGTGAATACCTGGTTCAGGCCCTCGGCGGTGCACCCGGATCGTCCTCGCATCTGTTGGCCACGCTCGCCGAGGCGAATTGCCTGGTCGTCATCGATCCCGAGGTCACCGAAATCCGAACCGGCGAAGAAGTGAAGGTCTCGTTCCTCGCTCAGCGAGGCTGATGCCATGTGAGCGCGGGGCCTGCCGGTCGTTCCGCAGGCTCCACTCCCGCCTCGACTTCTGCTACGAGTTTCCGCTCACTTGCGCGCAGCGCATACGATCGACGGATGCCGCGAACGTGGTCGAGCCACCCAGGTTGGCCGGCGAAATTGGGTCCAGTGCGAGTGGCTGGCGGAACTGTCACGTTGCGGCCGGTACGGATGCGCGACGCGGCCGCGTGGAGTCGGATTCGTACTGCGGATCGCGCCCACCTCGAACCCTGGGAGCCCAGTGGCGAGGGCAGCTGGAATTCGCGACACCACATCTCCTCGTGGCCGACCTTATGCTCTGGCCTGAAGTCCGAGGCGCGCAAGGGACACATGCTGCCGATGGTCATCGAAGTCGACGGCGAATTCTGTGGCCAGATCACCACCGGAAACATCGTGCGGGGCGCACTGCGTTCGGCCTGGATCGGGTACTGGGTCTCCAAGGAGGTCAACGGCAAGGGTGTGGCCACCGCGGCGCTGGCACTCGGTCTCGATCACTGCTTCGGCCCGGTCGGACTCCATCGCGTCGAGGCGACGGTGCGGCCGGAGAACCTGGCCAGCCAAGCAGTGCTGCGCAACGTCGGCTTTCGCGAAGAGGGACTGCTCTACAAGTACCTCGACGTCGACGGCGAATGGCGCGATCACAAGCTCGTCGCGATCACCTCGGGTGAGGTGCAGGGAACCGTCGTCGATCGGTTGGTTCGCGCGGGCCGGGCTGCGTGGGCCTGACGGCCGACCGCGTCTGATGTTGTCAAAGTGACAGGAGTGTAATTCGGGTCGGCGCGTCTGCATCGTTCTCGTACCTCCTCCGCATAGCCTGAGGACGTCTTTCACTGTCGCCGTCGCCCAAGGGAGGAGAACAACGCCGATGCCGAACTCGATCATCTGGATCGGTCTCGTTGCCGTCTGGCTCTTCGTTCTTCTGCCCATGCTGATGACCAAGCGTCCGCAGATCATGCAGACCACGGACGCTGCGCTCGCCACGCGCGTGCTGCATCGGGGTGGCACGAAGCGAAAGCAGCGCGGCCCCGCGACCGGGCACCGCAGTGATCCCGACTGGCGACCGGAGGACGACCTGCGAGTCTCCGCGCCGGCCCGCGAGATCTTCGGTCCCACGATTGCGACTGTTCGTCCAGACTCACCCGATCTACCCGGTACCGCGGAGGACCCGATGGACACTCACGCAGCAGACAGCGACCTCGATCGCGAGGCACCGGACACGGATGCACCGCGTGGAAGCTCGCCCGCGCACGAACCCGGTGTCGTCGACGACGATTTCGTCCCTCGCCGACGCGGTCGCGGCGGCTTCGATCCCGAGGCCGACGCGATCGCCCGGGCCGCGCGATACGCATTTCGGCAGCGCGCAGTGCTGGGGCTGGTGTTCGCGGCGATCACCACCGCCGCCCTGGCCTTCATCATCTCCCCGACGGTCTGGTGGCTGTGTGGACTGTCCGTCGCCGTCCTCGTCGGTTACCTGTACTACTTGCGTCGTCAGGTGCAGATCGAGGAAGAGGTACGCCGCCGTCGGCTCACCCGGATGGGCCGATCCCGTCTGGGCGTGGAATCGGAAACCGACGACGAGCTCGAGCTCGTCCCGCAACGATTGCGTCGCCCCGGCGCGGTGGTACTCGAGATCGATGACGAGGATCCCGAATTCGAGCATCTCGATCACTACGAGGAGCCGTTCCAGGCACGTCGTGACGAGGACCGGGACATGCGCAGAGCCCAGGGCGCGTAGCTACCGCCCGGAGCGGCTTTGCTAGAGTTACCCAGCCGGTCGGCATGACGGCAAAGGGGCTGTGGCGCAGTTGGTAGCGCGTCTCGTTCGCATCGAGAAGGTCAGGGGTTCGATTCCCCTCAGCTCCACCGTTACGAAAACCGTCACTCATTGCGAGTGGCGGTTTTTTGTTGTCCGGCAACGGCGGAGCGAATGTGACCGCCAAGTGAATTCTGAATGCATTTGGATCGACCGAACTAGGTGGTCGGTTCGGGATTCGATTCTCGAAGTCGCGACCCGATAAACCCCGATTGCAGAATTGCCACGCGAAACCTGCGATTCGATTGCTTGGGGCGGCGCGACTCGACTTCGGGAATCTTTCAGGGCGGTGAGCTGCGGATATGCAATTCGGACAGCTTTAGGCAATTACCGGAACATGTGGTAGGTTCGAAGACGTTGCTGTGCAGAATTGGATTGTCGATATTTGTCAGGGGATCGAAATGAACACTCTGAGCGTGGTAATTCCGGTGCTCGACGAGGTCGATCATCTGGGCGAATGCTTGACGTTGCTACTCGATCAGGGCGACGATATCGACCGCATCGTCGTCGTGGACAACGGGTCGACCGACGGCACGCTCGAGCTGGTGAACGACATTCGCGCGATGACGAACAAGGTCGTGTTGGTGCACGAGCCCAATCGCGGCGTTGTCCATGCTCGCAATACCGGATTCGACCTGGTCGACTCGTCGATCATCGGTCGAATCGACGCCGATACCCGTGTTCGACCCGGGTGGGCGCGCTCGGTCGTCGATTTCTTCGACGAGCACGCCACCGTCGCTGCCACGGGTGGCCGGACGTTCCTGTACGAATCACCCTGGGCTCGACCTCTGGCGTGGATGCACTCGCGCGCCGAACGGCGTGAGCCGTCGGTGCGCTCGGCCCTGGCGGTATCGGGCAACAACTTCGCGATCCGCGCATCCGCCTGGCGCACGGTTCGCGGTGCGGTCAGTGAACGAACCTGCGTCCACGAAGACATCGACCTGTGCCTGTGCCTGGCCGCCGAGCATCTGCCTGTCGCCCAGAACGGGTGGATGAAGGCCGCAGTGTCCGGTAGGCGCGCGACGACATCGCCGGTGAAATACGTCCACTACGCGTTGGCGGGGTATCGCTCGTACCAGGCGCACGGTCTCGCATCGCGCAAACTCGGTCGCATCGTGACCATGGATTGGCTGATGCACACACTGCGGTGGCCGATCTCGCGACTGTTCGCAGCAGTGCCGTGCCGTGCTCTACCGGTCGACGATCGTGCCGAGTCCGACGAACGGATGCGAGCCGCCGCGTGACGGCCGACTCGCGTATCCGCGGTTGGATGCGCAACCCGTCGGACGTCCGCTGGGCACTGTTTCAGATGCGTCAGGCAACCATCGTCTCGTTGGCGAACGTGCCGTTGCTACCTGCGGTGCTGCGCGCATCCGTTCTGCGGCCTGCGGGGCTGCGGACAACCGGTCCGTGCCTGATGTACGGCGGTTCCATGATTCAGGGACGCGCATCGGTTCGGATGGGCACCGGTGTGTTCGTGAACTTCGGCTGCTACTTCGACACCGTCGCCGACATCGTGATCGGTGATCACGTCTTCATCGCGGATCACGTTCGCATCCTCACCAGTACTCACGAGACCGGGCCGTCGCATCATCGAGCAGGCGCATTGCGAGGAGAGTCGGTGGTGATCGGTCCAGGAGCGTGGATCGGGTCCGGCGTGGTCGTCATGCCGGGCGTGCACATCGGTGCCGGATGCATCATCGGGGCGAACTCGCTGGTGACGCAAGATTGTGAACCGGACGGTGTGTACGTCGGGTCTCCGGCGCGCCGTCGCCGAGAGTTGAACGACCTTCCCGCAGCGGAGCAGTGGATCGGGGACAACGCCGATTTTCGTGATCGGGAGGCAATGCAGAGATTGATACTTCTTCCGAATTCTGAATTCTGATTCATAAAGTCCGAATAATTCGACGGGTTCTTTTCTTGAAGTAATGATGTAGCATCGTGAACGTCCGCGGCTCGAAATCGAATGCGTTCACCGTGTAAGGGTGTCGAGCTACACGATTGCCAAAAATGTGTCGGGGGTTGGCGTTGTGAATACTCTCTCCATTGTTGTGCCTGCGTTCGACGAGTCGGCTCACATGCGCGAATGCCTGGATGCATTGCTCGTTCAGCGCGAACGCATTCACGAAATCATTGTCGTCGACAACAATTCGACCGACGACACCGCAGTCATCGTCGAAGAATACGCGCGGCGATTTCCGCAGGTGATTCTGCTGAGGGAGTCCGAGCGTGGCGTCGTGCACGCACGCAACGCCGGTTTCGATCACGCCTGCGGATCGATCATCGGCCGCATCGACGCCGATACCCGAGTCGAGGCCGGCTGGGTCGACTCGGTACTCGACTTCTTCGATCGGCGACTCGACTATGTCGCAGTCACCGGGCCGATCTACCTCTACGACTCCCCGTGGGCGCGACCGTACCGGGCGTTCGTCGACCGTTCCGTGCGAAACAGGCCCTCCGAGCGGTGGGTTTCTGCCGCATCGGGCAACAATTTCGCTGTCCGCAGATCCGCGTGGGAAGCCGTTCGCGGTCGCACGAGCCTGCGTACCGACCTGCACGAGGACATCGATCTGTCGCTGTGTCTGAACAAGGTCGGTCTGCGGATCGCGGAGATCGAGCCCATGCGCGTGAAGGTGTCCGGGCGTCGGCTACTGACTCCGCCGCTCGAATACCGGCACTACGTCCAGAGCTCGTATCGCACATGGGCCCATCATGGGCTGGCCGGTGGTTGGTTGCGCAGATTGCTGATCTCGGACCTGGTTCTGCACACGGCGCATTGGCCACTGACACGAATTCTGTCCTCGTGCGAATCTCGGATTCTCCCGGTCTCGCATTCCTGAGCGGGCGATACATCCATGCGCGATCTGTCAGGTATTCGCGACGAGAGTTATGCTGCCGCGGCGCGCGGAAAATGAATTCGTAGACAATTCATCCGTTTGTCGCAAGGGAATGCAAGGCCACGGAAACGGGTCTTTCGAGGGATCGACGGTCCGTACCGGTTTTCGTGTTTCGGGTATTCGACAGGTGCAGGCACGGGTCGAGTTACCGGTGCTGAAATCGAGTGTGCACGACAGGACGTACGACGAGGTAGGGCAGTCGGGGCGCTCCGACGCCACCTCGTGATCTCGGGAGGAGGAACCGTCGGCGACAGCTGTTGCGGCGATCGAAACGGGTGCGAAGTATGGTTGATCGATTGACGATCCACCTACCAGTCGCGCCGGTAGATTGACGGGCGATATTGTGAACGGGCCGGTTCCGAGCACAGGATCTGCCCCTGCAACTTCTCTACGGAGTGTGAATGTCGTTCGAGATCGTCGACCTCGCTGAAACGTGGGTCGCGGGTCTTCCCGTTCGCAGCCCCAAACGGGCGCTGGGACGCCTCAACGACCCGGCACTCGATCAAGCGTGGTCCGCAGTTCTCAATCAGGAGACCTCCGGTCCGCTCGCTTCCATTTACACCGACTTCGCCCCCGGTATCGGCTCTTACAATACGCAGGTAGTCGGTTATCTGTGTTCTTCGCTCGGTCAAGTCGCGCGCGGACATCTGGTTGCGAAAGTGCCCGCGGCGAAATATGCGCGTTTTTCTGCGGTGGGGTATTTCCCCGAGGTTCTCACCCGATTGTGGACTCAGATCGATCATGCCGAAGAGCAGGGCGATATCGTGCGATCGTTCACCGGCGATTACGAGTGCTATCCGCACGCGTACAAGATCGACCTCTATCTGGCGATCACTACGCCCGGCGGTTCGTGATGACCTTCCGCGTCACGGCACGCAGCGCAGAGCTGTTCAGTGGGTTGGTGGCTCCGCGCGTGGAGCCCGGCGCGGAATCGAGTGGCAGCGAGTGGATGCGATTCCTACGAGATCGGGTGCGCGAGAAGCATATCGACGCAACCCAGGTGAGCACGGTGTACGTCCCGGATCCGCACGGCACCGTCAATGCCGTGGTCGCCGTCTCGGTGGACTCGCCCGGGGACGTCGCCGTCGGGGATGTGTTCGTCTCGGTACCGACCGGCGTGTTCGCAGTGTTCGTGCCCAGCGGCGCTCTGGCGGATCCAATCGAGGACGTGTGGGCTCAGGTCGACGAGTGCGTTATGTCCGGATCGATATTTCGCGCCTACAAAGAGGAAGTCGAAGTCGTTACGAATGCTGGAGAAGTGGAACTTTTCATTTCAATCGTTTTGTAAACGAGCCGTTCTTCATGCAATTGTCACTTTCGAATCACAAAGTCGCCACCGAACCGGTTACTATAGGCGAGCGCTGACAGTCCGATATGGCGAAGTGAATTCCAGTTCACCTCGATCGGCCGACGGATGGCCAGCGCGTACAGAGCGTCGATGTCATTGCAAGGTCGACAGAGCAGGGGTGTTCCAACATGGTGCGACAACTCAGGGCAGAAGCCACACGTGCGGCCGCACTGCGCGCTGCAGCAGACCTCTTTCTCGAGGTCGGGCACGCAAATGCCACGCTGAGTCAGGTGTCAGCGCAGTCCGGTGTGACCAAGGGTGCGCTGTACTTCCATTTCGCGTCCAAGGAAGAACTGGCCCGGGCGATCGTCGACGAAGGTCACGAGCGCGTGTCCACTGCGTGCGCCGGCTTGGTCGACAGTCGCAGCCCGGCTCTCGAGTCCGTCATCGGAATCTCGTATTCGGTACTGGAACTGGCGGCATCGGACCCGTTGGTTCGCGTCATGTACCGGTTGCAGATGGAGATCGACGGATCCGACACCGCCCGAGGCAGTGTCTTCGGCACCTGGGGAAACATCTTCGAGCATCTCTTCGAGCGGGCCATCGAGCACGGTGACGTCGCCGACCATCTGGACGCGGGCAACGCGGCGTTGCTGGTGTGCGAGATGCTCGCCGGAGTCCTGATGGTCTCCGAGGCGCAGTCGCGCCTCGGGGATGCCCCCTCACGTATGGAGAGGGTCTGGAACACGGTCCTTCCCTCGCTGGTGCCCGCCGACAAACTCGCATACTTCCGCGAATTCGCGGCGCGGAGTCTGTCCAGTTTCGTCCGCGAGAACATCACGTCGGGATCTGTCACCGTCTGAGAATGTCGTGATCTCGGTGTGCTTGCCGCACTCCGGTTTGCCGGGCACACTGTGTGACATGGAACACACTGTGCAGAGACCACGGATGTCGGACAACGAGCTCCGGAAGGCGATCGGCACCCTGCAGCAGCGTGCGGACGACGCACGCAAACAAGGCACCGATGACGATGCTGCGCGCATCGAGCGCACCATCGCCGATTACCGAGACGAGATGTCGCAAAGATTGTGACGACCCTCCCGGTCGTCACCGCGTAGGGTCGAAATCGAACTGACACGTGGCAACCGCTGGGGGATACAAGCTTCGATGGCTACATACGATCTGCGCGGCAAGAAGACGTTGATCACTGGAGCAGGTAGCGGAATCGGCCGTGCAACGGCCATCGCTGCTGCGGGTGTGGGAGCCGAGCTCTTCCTCACCGATATCAACGGCACCGGTTTGGCGGAGACGGTGGACCTGGTCGGTCGTGCGGGCGGTACCGTCAGCCACTCGCTGCCCTTCGACGTGTCCGATTTCGAGGCCGTCACCGCGTTCGCGGACGATATCCACGCCGAGTTCGGCAGCCTGGACGTCGTGATGAACGTCGCTGGTATCTCGGCGTGGGGAACCGTCGAGAATCTCGAGCACCGGCACTGGAAGTCGATGATCGACGTCAACCTGATGGGTCCGATTCACATCATCGAGAAGTTCTTGCCTCCCATGATCGAGGCCGGACGCGGTGGCCATCTGGTCAACGTCTCGTCCGCGGCCGGATTGATTCCCCTGCCGTGGCACGCTGCGTACAGCGCCAGCAAGTACGGCCTGCGCGGGGTGTCGGAGGTGCTCAAGTACGACCTCAAGCGCCATGGAATCGGCGTCAGCCTGGTGGTGCCCGGTGGGGTCAAGACCGGACTGGTGCAGACGCTGCAGATAGCAGGCGTCGATCGCGACGATCCGCGCGTACAGAAGTTGCAACACCGATTCGAGAAGCGTGCCGTGGAACCGTCGGTTGTCGCCGATGCCATTCTCGCTGGAATCGCCAAGCGCAAGTACCTCGTCTACTCCTCCAACGACATCCGGTTCGGGTACTGGGTCGCCAGAAAGTTCGCGCCGCCGTACGAGTTCGTGCTGCAGAAGGCGAACGATCAGTTCTCCAAACTGCTCGTGCCGCGGCGAGTCGAGGGCTCGTCGAACTCGACGTCCAACGTGCGCGCACCCGGCCCCGAGTAGGACAGCTCGTCGTGCGGATTGGCGAGAGCACAGCCGGCCAACGACAGGCAACCGCACCCGATGCACCCGGTCAAGTTGTCGCGAAGCCGGATCAATTGCTCTATCCGAGAGTCGAGTTCGCGATGCCACCGCGTCGAGAGCCTGGCCCAGTCCTCGCGCGTCGGCGTCCGCTCGTCCGGTAGTTCGCTCAACGCCTGACGGATGTTCACCAGCGGGATCCCGACCTTCTGCGAGATCCGGATGAAGGCAACCCGTCGGAGAGTTTCGCGATGGAATCTGCGCTGGTTACCCGAGGTGCGGCGGCTGCTGATCAGCCCCTGTTTCTCGTAGAAGTGCAACGCCGAGACCGCGACTCCGCTGCGCTCGGACAGCTGGCCGGGGGTCAATTCGCGAACGTTCCACTCGGGCATCGGCACGACCTCGACAATACTTCAGGTCCTGATCCCAGCGGCGGCAGACGAATGGGTTTACCGTTCGTTCATGAGTGTCGATGCGGCTGCGGGCCCATTGGGTGCCAACTCCGAGGTAGGGGTGCTGCGTACCGTCATGCTGCACCGGCCGGGAGACGAGCTTCGACGCCTCACGCCGCGAAACAACGACCAGCTGCTGTTCGACGGTCTGCCGTGGGTGGATCGGGCACAGGACGAGCACGACGCGTTCGCCGACCTCCTGCGTGGTCGCGGGGTCACGGTATTGCTCCTCGGCGATCTTCTCACCGAGGCGATGACGGTCAGCGGCGCAGCGCGAATGCAGGGTGTCTCCGCCGCTGTCGACGCCCGACGGCTCGGCCGGTCGCTCGCCGAGGACCTGGCCCAACATCTGCGGGGTGTGCCCGCGGTCGAGTTGGCGCAGATCCTGATGGCAGGCATGACATTCGACGAATTGCTCGAGGCGGAGACGGGGGAGCCGCAACCGATCGGGGCATCGCTGGTTCGGCGAATGCATCACGGTGGGGACTTCGTCATCGATCCGCTGCCGAACCTGTTGTTCACCCGCGACTCGTCGTTCTGGATAGACGATCGAGTGGCGATCACCTCGCTGGCTTTGCCTGCCCGTGTGCGGGAGACGTCGCTGACCGATCTGATCTACGCATTCCATCCGATGTTTCGCGGCGTGCGGCGCGCGTACGAGTCGCGGACCGCTCCGGTCGAAGGCGGCGACGTGCTGCTGCTGGCTCCGGGTGTGGTGGCAGTCGGAGTAGGGGAGCGCACTACACCCGCAGGCGCAGAAGCGTTGGCGCGCAGCCTGTTCGAGGACGGTCTGGCGCACAGCGTGCTGGTGGTGCCGATCGCGCAGGAGCGCGCGTCGATGCACCTGGACACGGTGTGCACCATGGTGGATACCGACGCGGTGGTGATGTACCCGGCGATTCAGGACACGTTGTCCGCGTTCACCATTCACCGTGAGGACACAGGGGTCACCATCCGCGGTGCCGACCCGTTCCTCGAGGCGGCCGCCGATGCGATGGGCATCGGCAAGCTGCGGTTGATCGATACCGGACTCGACCACGTCACCGCCGAGCGTGAACAATGGGACGACGGCAACAACACGCTGGCCATCGCGCCGGGAGTCGTCGTCGCGTACGAGCGCAACGTCGAAACGAATGCACGGCTCGAGGCGTCGGGCATCGAGGTGTTGCGGATCTCCGGATCGGAATTGGGCTCGGGGCGCGGCGGTCCCCGATGCATGTCGTGCCCGGTCTCGCGCGAGAGGTTGTAGCGCTCTACAGGACCGACTGCACCTTGTCGGCGGGGCGCGCGAGCACGGTGCCCTTGTCGGTCACCACGATCGGGCGCTCGATGAGAATCGGATGCTGGGCCATCGCCGCGATCAGCGTGTCGGCGTCCGCGCCTGCGAGTCCCAGTTCCTTGTAGATGCTCTCGCGAGTTCGAATGGCCTGACGCGGTTCGAGGCCGGCGTCGGCGAGAAGCGTGCGCAGTTCGTCCTCGGTGGGAGGCGTCTCCAGGTATCGGATCACCCGCGGCACCACCCCGGCTTCTTCGATCATCTTCAGCGCTGTGCGAGAGGTGTTGCACCGCGGATGTGGTAGACGGTTGCCGAGCGGGTCATGTTTGCAATCCTGCCACGCGGGTAGCCACCCCGACAGATTCACGCCAGGAACGGAGTAGTCGATATGACCGACAAGCGCATTGTCATCGCGGGTGGCCACGGCCAGATCGCCCAACATCTGACTCAGGTGCTCACAGCGCACGGAGACCGGGCGGTGTCGCTGATTCGTAACAGCGACCACGTCGATGCCGTCACCGCGCTGGGCGCGCTGCCGCAGGTGATCGATCTCGAATCGGCTTCGGTCGAGGAGGTGGCCGCAGTGCTGGCAGATGCCGACGCGGTCGTGTTCGCGGCAGGTGCAGGCCCCAACAGTGGCCCCGAGCGCAAGGATACGGTCGATCGCGCAGGCGCAGTGCTGCTTGCCGACGCGGCCGAGAAGGCCGGTGTTCGCCGCTACGTCCTGATCAGCTCGTTCGGTGCCGGAGAGCCGGTCGCCGAGGATCTCGACGCCGGTTGGAAGGCGTACATCGAGGCGAAACTGCTGCGGAAGACAATGTTTCGGCCAGGAGTGGGCTGGACTGGACGATTCTGCGTCCGGGCAAGTTGACGGACGAGGACCCCTCCGGTTCGGTGGCTCTCACCGAGCCGCCGCTGGACTCGGGCGAGGTGACGCGCGCCGATGTCGCTGCGGTGATCGCACAGTTGCTCGACACCGGTTCGGCCGTGCACAAGACGCTGATGTTGACCTCCGGTCCGACTTCTATCGTCGACGCAGTCGACGCGCTCGGATAGGGCATCGACCGTGCGCGTACACATCGATTCGTCGAACACCACCCCGGTGTTCGAGCAACTGCGAATGCAGATTCTGGGGCTGGTGCGATCGGGCGATCTCATCGCCGGGACCAAGATCCCGACGGTCCGGGGTCTGGCCGAGGAACTCAAGATCGCACCGAACACGGTCGCGAAGACGTACCGGGAGCTCGAACAGCAGGGGATCATCGAGACGAGGGGCCGATCCGGTTCGTTCGTCGCGTCCGGCGGAGATCCGTCGCGCGACATCGCGGCCCGGGCGGCGACGGAGTTCGTCAGGACGGTCCGGTCCATCGGCCTGGACGACGACCAGGCTCGTTCGTTCCTCGAATCTGCCCTCAAAGGGGCAAACGGCCGCTGAGTTGACGCTTCAACTTACTTCTGTCAGGGTTGGGCTGCCCGTATAGCCCTGTCAGAAGGATGTGTCATGAACTCCACCGTCGTCCGCGACGCCGTTGCCCTCGTAGCTCGAATCGGCCTGGGTATCGTTTTCATCGCCCACGGCTGGCAGAAGCTCAACACCTACGGACTCGACGGCACCGCCGCGAGCTTCGAGATGATGAACATCCCGCTGCCCACAGCGTCCGCCTACTTCGCCACGTTCGTCGAACTCGTCGGCGGCGGTGCGCTCGTACTGGGTATCTTCACTCCCATCGCCGGCCTGCTGTTGTTCCTGAACATGCTCGGTGCTGCCGTCTTCGTCCACTTCGAGAACGGCGTCTTCGCCACGGAGAACGGATACGAACTGGTCGTCGCTCTCGGCGTCGGCGCGCTGCTGCTCGCCGCATTCGGTGCCGGACGCGTCAGCATCGACGGACTCACCAAGGGCAAGACGGCGCTGCTTGCTTAGGTCGTTCCGCAGGCTCCACTCCCGGCTCGCACAGTTCGTTCCGCAGGCTCCACTCCCGCCTCGCACAGGTCGTTCCGCAGGCTCCACTCCCGCTGTCGTAATCGCTCAGCGCCAGCTCGGCAGCCACAACTGTTGCTGCCACATCTCCGGCGTGATCGGCATAGCGGTGAGAATCGGCCACAGCCAAACGAAGTTGGCTATCACCACGGCGAGGTACAAGGACACCAGCAGTAGTCCGGTACCTCGCCGTTCGGCCGATGCGGTGGCTTTGCCGATGATGTCGCCCAGCACCAACGCGAAGCCCATCACCATGAACGGTGCGAGCGCCACTGCGTAGAAGTAGTACATCTGCCGGTCGAGCGTGGTGAACCAGGGCAGTAGCGCTGCCGAGTACGCGACGAGCACTGTGGCGTAACGCCAGTCGCGTCGGACGAACACCGACCAGATCACCCAGGCGAGCATCGGCAGTGCGAGCCACCACATCGCGGGCGTGCCGATCAACATGATCGCCTTCACGCACGAGGACGCCGAGCAACCGGACACACTCTCGCCGTCGGCGAAGTAGTACAGCATCGGGCGCAGGCCCATCGGCCAGGTCCACGGCTTCGATTCCCAGGGGTGGCGGTTGCCGGCCGAATTGGTCAGGCCCTCATGGAATTGCAGCACGCTGCTGCTGTAGAACCACAGGGACCGCAGCGCGTCGGGCACGAACGAGAACGGACCGCCTGCGCCGACGCCACTGCCGACCTCGTGTCGATAGACACCGGTCTCGGAGGTGAACCACGCCCACCAGGTCATCAGATACACGGCAATCGGAACGACCACCAGCGCGTACAGCGCAGGCCCGATGTCGCGCAACGCTGTTCCCCGCCACGGGCGTGCGACGCCGTACGACCGCCGCGCCGCCACATCGAATGCCACACTGAGCAATCCGAAGAACGCGATGAAGTACAGGCCCGACCACTTGGTGCCGCAGGCGAGACCCAGCATCACGCCGGCCCCGAATCTCCACCACCGCACGCCCATTCGCGGCCCCAGGACACTGGTATCCATTCGACCTTCGGCGCGCACTCTCGACAGACGCTGCCGCATGTCGTCGCGGTCGACGACCAAGCAGCCGAGCGCAGCGGTGACGAAGAGAGCGAGAAAGATGTCCAGCATGCCTATCCGGCTGCTGACGAACGTCACCCCGTCGACGGTGAGCAGAATCCCGGCGATCGCACCGACGAGTGTCGATCGGGCGAGCCGTCGTACGATCCGAATGACCAGCAGTACCAACAGGGTTCCGGCGACCGCCGACGAGAAACGCCAACCCCACCCGTTGTAGCCGAACAACGCTTCCCCGACGGCGATCAACTGCTTGCCGACCGGTGGATGCACCACCAGCCCGTACGCCGGATTGTCTTCGAGCCCACCGCCGGTGAGTACCTGATAGCCCTGCGGGGCGTAGTGCTTCTCGTCGAAGACCGGAGTTCCCGCGTCGGTGGGGTACCGCAACATCGTGAAGCGAGTGACCGCGCAGATGACGGTGATGACGACAGTGACGATCCAACCGCGTCGGGCATCGGTGTCGTGGAACCAGTCGCGCGCGGCAACGGTGGGCCCGGGACTGACCATCGACCGGTCGCCGGAGCGCTCAGAGGTCGGCAAGGTCACGTACCGATCGTAGGCGTTGTTCGGCAGTGCCCGACACGCCGCTGTATCGCATGCGGGACACTGGAGGCATGCTCATCCTTGCCGCCACCCCGATGGGCGACGTCGGTGATGCCTCGCAGCGCCTGCGTGATGCCCTCGGCAGTGCCGAGATCGTCGCCGCCGAGGACACCCGGCGCACCAAACAACTCGCCTCGTCTCTCGGCGTGGCGATCACGGGCAGGGTCGTCAGTTTTTACGATCAGGTCGAGACGGCCCGCCTTCCTGCTCTCGTCGAGGCCGTGGCCGAGGGCAAGACGGTGCTGCTGGTGACCGACGCCGGGATGCCGTCGGTGAGCGATCCCGGTTACCGTCTCGTGGCGGCCTGCGTCGAGGCCGATCTGCCGGTGACGTGTCTGCCGGGTCCGTCGGCAGTGACGACCGCCCTCGCATTGTCCGGCCTGCCCGTCGAACGGTTCTGCTTCGACGGGTTCGCGCCACGTAAGCAGGGACAGCGTCGTACCTATTTCCGGTCGGTGCTCGCCGAACCCCGCGCCATCGTGTTCTTCGAGGCACCGCATCGCCTCGTCGCGTGCCTCGAGGACGCCGTCCACGTACTCGGTCCCGACCGTCGCGCCGCGGTGTGCCGAGAGCTCACCAAGACCTACGAGGAGGTCCGACGCGGCGGCCTCGGCGAGCTGCTCGAATGGTCGCGAAACGGAGTGCGCGGCGAGATCACCGTTGTGCTCGAAGGTGCCGTCGCCGTCGCCGAGGAGCCGGAAGATCTCGTTGCCGACGTCGAGACGTTGGTGGCGTCGGGCATGCGGTTGAAGGACGCCTGCGCCCAGGTCGCCGTCGACGGCGTCTCCAAGCGTGAGGTCTACGAGGCCGTTCTCGCCGCTCGAAAAGAGCAGTAGCGGGTCAGCCCACCACTTGCTGACGCAGGCCCTCGGTGGCCGCTTCGAGGATCGTCTTGGTTCCCTTCTTCACCAGGAAGCCGGGTAGCGGGATCTTCGGATCGACCGTCAGCTCGAACTCGACGTGAGTGCTGTTGCCCTTGGGCGTCAACGTGTATCGGCCGTCCTGGGCCTTCTGCTGAGTGCTCTCGACGAGAGTCCACGACACCTCGTTCTCGGACCACGTGTACTCGACGAGCTGCTCGTCGTTGACGCCGATGATCGAGACGTGCATCTTGACGTGGTGTGGCTTGCCGTCGTCGAAACGATCGACGACCTCACACTTCTTGTGGACCGGGGACCACGAGGGGATGCCCTCGACGTCGGCGAGAACTTCGAGGATTGCCGATGCATCTGCGTCGATGTCGACTGACTTGTTCGCTGTGACTGCCATGGGGAGAAGGTATCTCAGCTTTCTCTGCGGGGGCTGACGTTCCGCGCGAACTCGCCGATCGCTCGCAGCGCGCGGCGGGCCTCGGGGACGAAGTCGGCTGCTTGGAACACGTGGACCTGATCCTCGTACACCTGGAGTTCGCACTCGACTCCGGCGACAGCGAGGCGCTGAGCCATGAGTTCTGCGTCGGCATAGACCATTTCGGTGGAACCGACCTGAATCAGCACCGGCGGAAGGCCGGTGAGATCACCGTCGACGGGCGAGACTCGCGGGCCCCGTTCGCCGTCGACGACGATGCGCGCGTCGACGCGATCGGCCAGTGCGGTCAGCGCGGGAACGGCGTTGGACGGAAAGACCGAACACTTCGACGCGTTCTCGTGATCGAGCTTGCCGGTGGGGTCCATGTCGGTCAGCGGTGACATGGTGAAGATCCCTGCAGGGGCGGGCAAACCGACGGTGCGCAGCGCCAGGGTGACCATGAACGCGAGGTATCCGCCTGCCGAATCGCCACCCAGGACGATCTGCTCCGGTCGGTATCCGGAATCGAGCAGGAAGCGGTACGCGTCGACGCCGTCCTCGACGGCATGGCTGATCGGGTTGCGCGGCATCATCCGGTAGTTCACCGACAGCACCGAGCCGTCGACATTCTTGGACACGCGCGAGGTCATCCGGCGGTGGGTGCGCAGACCGCAGCAGACGAATGCGCCGCCGTGCAGGTAGAGCACCACGCGATCGGACCCGGTGCCCTCGGCGCGGATCCATTCGGCCTCGCATTCGGCCAGCATGACGCGGCTGCGGGTGGTCCCGCTGATCTGAGGGACGAGCAGTCCGGCATAGTCGACCAACCCCATCGGCCACGGAAGCGACGGAGTTTGGGCCCAGACCGTCAGGAACGGACGCACCGTGAACTGCAGGTACTTCGACAAAATCTGCGACTGCAGGCTCGCGCCGCGGATGTCGCGTCGGCGTGCGGTGGCTGCTGGGTCGGTCGATTTCACTACGGTGAGCGCCGGATTCATAGCCGTCGCCTCCATCCCCGTCGTCGGTGCGCGGCGCGTGTGCGCCGTGCGTCGGAACCCCGCTCTATTTGGAACCCCTGGTAACGGACAATAGCGGGTAGCTTTTCGTGACCGGACGTAAGGTCGTGTTCTGAGTCACATTCGGTGCCGTACCGTGACCGAAAACAAATGGAAAAGGGACAGCTCATGGCACTCATGCCCATCACCGAATCGGTGTTTCTGATCGCCGAGTCACGGGAGCACCCGATGCACGTGGGCGGTCTGGAGTTGTTCGTCCCGCCCGGTGATCCGCACGACTTCGCCGAGGAAGTGCACCGCAAGTTCACCACCGGAGAGGTGCACGAGCTCTTCCGCAAGCGGCCTTCGCGGCCGGTGCAGATCATGGGGAATCTGGCCTGGGCCTTCGACCCGGACGTGGACTTCGAGTACCACGTTCGCCGTACGGTACTGCCTGCTCCCGGCCGAATCCGTGAGCTGTTCCAGTTTCTGTCGCTCAATCACAGTGCACCGCTCGATCGCTACCGACCGATGTGGGAGCTGCACATCATCGAGGGACTGGCGGACGGCCGAATTGCGTTGTACACCAAGGTGCATCACTCACTGGTCGACGGTGTCAGCGCACTGAAGCTGATGCAGCGCACGCTCACCACGGATCCCGACGATCGAAACGGCGTCGCAACGTGGGATCCGTCGCTGTTCGGTAGGCGCAAGAAGCAGGTCGCCGTCGAGCAGCCGGGACGACTTGCTCAGCTGGGCAGTGGGCTTTCGATGGGACGCAAGATCGTCGGAGACCTGGTCGACTTCGCGCCGGCGACGGCACGAATCGGAATGCGCGCGTTGAAGAAAGAGGGCGCGCAGCTGCCGTTGCAGGCACCGCGCACCATGTTCAACGTGCCCATCGGCGGTGCGCGCCGCTTCGCCGCCGAGAGCTGGTCGATCGAACGTATCCGCACAGTCGGTACGGCGCTGGATGCGACGCTCAACGACATGGTGCTCGCGATGTGCGCCGGGGCGCTGCGGGCGTACCTCATCGATCAGAACGCACTCCCCGAAGAGCCGCTGATCGCGATGGTGCCGGTCTCGCTGCGTAAGGAGGAGGACGACAAGGACGCCGGGAACTCGGTGACGACCATCCTCTGCAACCTGGCCACGGACGAATCCGATCCTCTTCTGCGGCTGGAGCGAATCAAGGATTCGACCGTCAAGGGCAAGCAGATGATGAGCGAACTCAACTTCCTCGAAGCGCTCACCGTCGGCGCAATCACCATGGCCCCGTTGCTGTTCGGTCCGGTGCCGGGATTCGTCGACTACACGCCGCCGCCGTTCAATGTCATCATCTCGAACGTGCCCGGATCCAAGGAAGATCTGTACTGGAACGGTGCGAAACTCGACGGCATCTACCCGGCGTCGATCGTGGCCGACGGGCAGGCGCTCAACATCACCGTCGCCAGCAACGGTGATTCGTTGAACTTCGGTCTCATCGGATGCCGACGCAGTGTGCCGCATCTGCAGCGCATGCTGACGCATCTGGAGAACACGTTGGAGGAGCTCGAGAAGACCTTGTGAGAGCGGCTTCGCCGCACGTGAGCGAAACCTCGTAGTGGGCTACGAAGTTTCGCTCACGTGCGCGGAGCGCTCTACTCGTACTTGGGGAACACCGGCGTCGGAGTCGGCAGGGCAGTGCCGGGCACCGAACGTGTTGCGATGTCGGTGAATTCGCGGTTCGACGCCCCGAGTAGGTCGAGGATGCGCGACGCGGAATCGGGCATGACGGGTTGCGCCAGGATGCTGACGATGCGCAGCACCTCGATCGTCACGTACAGCACGGTGGCCATGCGATCGGGGTCGGTCTTGCGCAACACCCACGGCTGCTGCAGCGAGAAGTAGCGGTTGGTCTCGCCGAGTACCGACCAGATCGCCTCGAGCGCGGAATGGATTGCCTGCACGTCGAATTCGCGTCGGCAGATCTCCAGCAGTGCGTCCGCGCGAGCCAGCATCGCCTCGTCCTCGGCGGTGAACTCGCCCGGGGTGGGGAGCTTTCCTTCGAGGTTCTTGGCGACCATCGTCAGCGAACGCTGAGCGAGGTTGCCCAGTTCGTTGGACAGGTCGGCGTTGACGCGAGCAACGATGGCCTCGTGGCTGTAGCTGCCGTCCTGACCGAACGAGACCTCGCGGAGGAAGAAGAAGCGCACCGGATCGAGACCGTAATTCTCCACCAACGACTTCGGATCCAGCACGTTGCCGAGAGACTTGGACATCTTCTCGCCCTTGACGTTCAGGAACCCGTGCACGAACACCCGCTTGGGCAGCTCGATGCCCGCGGACATCAGGAACGCCGGCCAGTAGACGGTGTGAAAGCGCGTGATGTCCTTGCCGATGATGTGCAGGTCGGCAGGCCAGAACTTTCGGTACGACTCGGATTCGGTCTCGGGATAGCCGGCACCGGTGAGGTAGTTGGTGAGCGCGTCGACCCACACGTACATCACGTGCTTCTCATCGCCGGAGACGGGAACGCCCCAGTCGAACGTGGTTCGGGAGATCGACAGATCCCGCAGGCCACCCTTGACGAAATTCACGATCTCGTTCCGGCGCGTGTTCGGAGCGATAAAGTCCGGCGACGCGTCGTACAGCTCGAGCAGTTTGTCCTGGTACTGCGACAGTTTGAAGAAGTACGACGACTCCTCGGTCCACTCGACGGGAGTGTTCGTCTCCGTCGCCACGCGCGAGCCGTCCTCGGCGAGGGTGGTCTCGGCCTCCGTGTAGAACGCCTCGTCGCGCACCGAGTACCAGCCGGAGTAGGAATCGAGGTAGATGTCGCCGTTCGCCTCCATCCGCTTCCACAGTTCCTGGCTGGCGGCGTGGTGATCGGCGTCGGTGGTGCGGATGAAGCGTCCGTACGAGATCTTCAGCAGGTCCTGCGCAGCCTGGAACGCGTCGGAGTTGCGCGCGGCGAGCTCGCGCACGTCCACGCCCTCGGTCTGTGCGGTCTGCTGCATCTTGAGGCCGTGCTCGTCGGTGCCCGTCAGGAATCGCACGTCGTAGCCGTCGAGGCGCTTGAAGCGCGCGATGGTGTCGGTGGCGATGTACTCGTAGGCGTGTCCGATGTGCGGAGCGCCGTTGGGGTACGCGATCGCCGTGGTGACGTAGAAGGGTGGCCGTGAGGCATCAGCTGGCGCAGTCATGGTGCGCCTACTCTAACTAGCGTGAGCAGAGACCGTCCCGCACCACCGTTGCCCGAGCCCGTCGGTACCCTCGTCGACGCGCACACCCACCTCGATGCGTGTGGGGCGACCGACGCGGCGAGTGTGGCCGCGATCGTGGACAAGGCCGAGTCCGTCGGTGTCACGCGCGTGGTCACGATCGCCGACGATCTCGATGCCGCGCGGTTCGCGGTGGACGCGGCGTCCTGGGATCCTCGGGTGTGGGCCGCGGTTGCGATCCACCCCACGCGCGCGAACGTGCTCGACGACGCGGCCAAGGCCGAGATCGAGCGATTGGCGTCCGACCCTCGCGTGGTTGCCGTCGGGGAGACCGGGCTGGACTACTACTGGCCCGGCAAGCTCGACGGGTGCGCCACGGTGGCCGAGCAGCACGACGGCTTGCGGTGGCACATCGATCTGGCGAAACGACTGAGTAAGCCGCTGATGATCCACAATCGCGAGGCCGACGAGGACCTGCTGGCCGTGCTCACGACGGAAGGCGCTCCCGAGACGGTGATCTTCCACTGCTTCTCCGGCGGTCCCGAGACCGCGAAGGCGTGCGTCGACGCGGGCTACGTTCTCAGCTTTTCGGGGACCGTCAGCTTCAAGAACGCGCACGCACTGCGGGAGGCCGCGGTACTGGTGCCCGACGAGCTGGTGCTGATGGAGACCGACGCACCGTTCCTCACTCCGCATCCCTTCCGCGGTGCTCCCAACGAGTCGTACTGCCTGCCGTACACCGCGCGGGCGTTGGCCGAAATTCGTGGCCAGGATCCGGCGGAGCTCGCTGCGCACGCCACGGCCAATGCGGAGCGCGTGTACGGCCTGTAGCTGCTGAAGTTGCGGCGTGGGTACTAATTCGTTACCGTACCGTGACCGAACTCGGGCGTTTCGACGCCGAAGTCAGCTCGCAACCGCCAGGAATACGAAACTTGTCGACTATCAGACGCCTCAACTCCGCCCGTTCGACCACGCTCTACATGGTCGTCGCGGCCCTGTTGATGACGCTCGTCGCCGGTGGCGTCATGGCCGTGAGCCGTCACAAGACCGTGACCATCGATGTCGACGGCGACATGATTTCGCTGAGCACGATGAAGACCGACGTCAACAGTGCTCTGGCCGACGCCGGCTACGCGCCGTCGGACAAGGATCTGGTCGTTCCTGCGCCGGACTCCGATCTCAGTGACGGCGACACCGTGGTCCTGCGCCGCGCCCGCGAGATCACGCTGAACGTCGACGGGCAGCCCGAGAACATCTGGACCACCGCTCTGACCGTCGAGGAAGCTCTGCAGCAGACCGGTCTGGCCGAGGACGTGCACGTCTCCGCCTCGCGCTCCGAGCGACTGCCGCTCGACGGCACCGAACTCGATGTGGCACTGCCCAAGCAGGTCTCGCTCCTCGACGGTGGAGCACCTGCCGCGCCGGTCACCCTGGCCGCACCGACCGTGCGTGAATTCCTCGAAGCTGCGGGCGCGCCGCTCGAGGAAGCCGACACCGTCAGCCCCGATCCCGACGCAGCCGTCACCGACGGCGCCGAGATCGTCGTCACGCGTGACCGCACCGTCACCAAGACCGAAACCACGGACACCGATGCTCCTGAGCAGCGCATCGAGGATCCGGCGATGAACATGAGCCGCACCGTCGTCGAGAACCCGGGTGCCCCGGGGGTCTCCGACATCACCTGGAAGATCAACATGGTGAACGGCGTCGAGGTCGGTCGCGAGAAGGTCGAAGAGACGGTCAAGGTACCCGCGCAGCCGAAGACCGTTCGCGTCGGAGCCAAGCCGGGCACAGAGGTGCCGCCGGTGGAGAACGGTGCGATCTGGGACGCGCTCGCGCAGTGCGAGGCGACCGGCAACTGGGCGATCAACACCGGCAACGGCTTCTACGGCGGCGTGCAGTTCGACCAGAACACCTGGGAACGCCAGGGCGGCCTCAAGTACGCACCGCGTGCCGACCTCGCCACCCGCGAGGAGCAGATCGCCATCGCGTCGGTGACACAGAAGTCGCAGGGCTGGGGCGCATGGCCTGCCTGCACCTCGCGCCTGGGTTACCGCTAGTCCCGTAGAGTTTCCGCCGTGTCCGAACATGTGAGGGGATCTGCGGCTCTGCTCGGTCCTGCCGAAGTCCGCTCCCTCGCCGCCGAGCTCGACGTACGCCCCACCAAGCAGCTCGGGCAGAACTTCGTGCACGACGCCAATACTGTTCGACGCATCGTCGCCTCCGCGGGTGTGGGCCCGCAGGACAGTGTCCTCGAGGTTGGCCCCGGCCTCGGATCGCTGACACTCGCGCTGCTCGATGTCGCCGAGGCCGTCATCGCCGTCGAGATCGACCCCAAGCTCGCGAACCGATTGCCCACGACGGTGGCCGACCGGGCCCCCACTCTGGCCGATCGGCTGACGGTGATCGAGGCCGACGCGCTGCGCGTACGAGCCGCGGACATTGCGGGGGAGCCGACCGCTCTGGTGGCCAACCTGCCCTACAACGTTGCCGTTCCCGTGCTGATCCATCTGTTCTCGGAACTGCCGAGCCTTCGCGTCGCCGTGGTGATGGTCCAGGCCGAGGTGGCCGATCGACTCGCCGCGGTACCGGGAAGCAAGATCTACGGCATCCCCAGCGTCAAGGCCAGATTCTTCGGGGACGTCAAAAGGGCAGGCGCAGTGGGCCGTTCGGTGTTCTGGCCGGTACCCAAGGTCGAGTCGGGGCTGGTCCGCATCGATCGGTACGCCGAGCCGCCGTGGCCGACCGACACCGCGCATCGCAAGGCCGTGTTCGCGGTGATCGATGCCGCATTCGCGCAGCGACGCAAGACCCTACGAGCAGCCCTGGCCGGGTGGGCAGGCTCCCCGGTTGCCGCCGAACGGCGGCTGCGTGAGGCCGGGATCGACCCCACTGCTCGCGGCGAGACCATCGACGCCGCAGCCTTCGTCCGTTTGGCCGCCACCGAAGCCTGAGGCCGTCTCTACAGGTGGATGTCCGTCAGGGCAGTCAGCTCGGTCCACGTCGACGCGCCCTCGCGGGCAGCAGCCACTGGCGCGTAGCGGTCGGCGTCGATCAGAATGCCCACGTCCAGGCCTGTCATCGACGCGATGTCGGCCACCGGAACCTGATAGGTCCGGTACGGGCCGAGAGGCGGGGGATCGGTCTCGAGCCGCAGCGGTTTGTCGAGTATCGGGTCCAGAGACGGCGATTGGTCGAGAACGTATCCGGTGCATGCTGGAGCCGAATCCTGCGACCAGGCCGCGATCTTGAAGAACTGCCGCGGAATGGCGACGCCCCGGTAGATCGGATCGTCGTCGGCGAAGATGCAGCCGCTGAAGGCCGAGAGCTTTCGGTCGTACTGCTCTGCGTTTCCCAGTACGTAATCCTCGAGCCCGAGCCACAGTGTCTTCGACTGGTTCAGCGTGGCCGTCTGCGGAGCGCACACGGTGTAGTGGAACGTGTCCTCGTTGGCGCGCTCGGCCACCGCTCGCTCACCCCACACCGGATCTCGCCGGCGAACCAGATGCCCGCGATCGAGGTCGTTGTTCCGGTACAACTCGTTGCCGGCCTGCTGCGCTGCCGGTAGTCGATCGTCGAGTCGCCAGTTGTCTCCGCGCCCCACATCCTGCAGGCTCGCGCCGTCGATGTTGACGCCGGTGACCGCGGCGAGGCGTCGGGCAGGGTCGATGGACACCGAGAAGTGCGTGTACGGAAGTACCACCACGTCGGCGCGATCGGGCAACGGAACGTCGATGTCGGCCAGGAACTTCGGATCGAAACCGAGTGGTGTCGTCATCTGCCCATTGACTCACGCACCGGTTACCGGAGGGTGAACCGCCGCCAGGTATCGCTCGTTCAGTCTCGCGTGCCGCTCGGCCACGATGCGGCATTCCTCGCGTAGTTCCGGTGGATCGAGCACCGTGAAATCGGTGTCGAACGCTGCGAGCCACCGCGCGATCGAGGGCAGCGAATCTCCGGCCAACACCACCGCGCAGGTGCCCTCGTCGATGGATTCGAGTGTGCCCCATTGCTCGTCGATCATCGGAGCGATCTGCTCGATCGGGGCGTGCAACGCGACCCGCGCCTGAACCTGAGTGAACGCACGATCGATTCCCTTCGAGACGAACGCCGCCGCACCGCCCGGCGGCAGCTCCCGCGGCGTGAACCGCGGGCCCGTCGGAATCTTCGGATCCAGGCGATCCACTCGATACGACCGCCAATCCTCGCGCAGCACATCCCAACCCAGCAGATACCAGCGTGCCCCCGCCCGCACCAGGCTGTACGGCTCCACCTCGCGCCTGGACTCGGAACCGTCGTGCTTGCGGTAGTCGAACCGCAACCGCTCGTGGGCATGACATACCGCCGCCACCGTGGACAGCACCGACGCATCCACCGCCGAGCGCGGCGTCTTATCCACCACGTCGATCCGCAGGGCGTCGAGCCGATGCTGGATGCGTGACGGCATCACTTGCCGCAACTTCGTCAACGCCCGCAACGACGCCTCGCCGATGCCCGCCACCGAGCCACCGGCCGCCGACTGCAACCCGAACGCCACCGCCAACGCCTCGTCGTCGTCGAGCAGCAGTGGGGGCATCTCGGCACCGGGACCGAGCTGATAGCCGCCCCCGACTCCAGGCGTCGCATTGACCGGGTAACCGATGTCGCGCAGCTTGTCCACATCGCGCCGCAGTGTCCGAGGAGTGACGTCGAGTCGCTCCGCCAGTTCCGCGCCCGCCCAATCCCGACGCGTCTGCAGCAGAGACAGCAGCCGCAACAACCGAGCCGATGTTTCCTTCATGACGTCACGATGCCACGCATTGCGGACAACTACAGTCCGCATCGGCCGATCGTTGCGGCCCCCGAAGTCCACTGAATGTGACATTGACCCCCGAAAAGTCCACTGAACGTCACATCGACTACCCACCGGAGGCCGCCCTGGTGGTGAACTCGGTCGCTGTTTCTCCACTACTGTGGTTACTCGTGCTGTCTGTCGTTCCCACACCCGTCGTCGTTCGGGCCCCGTCGAAGGTGAATTTGCATCTGTCGGTCGGTGACCTGCGCCCCGATGGCTTTCACGAGCTGACGACGGTGTTCCAGGCGCTCTCGCTCTCGGACGAACTGTCGGTGGTTCCGGCCAAGACGCTCTCGGTTCGGGTGCGCGGCGACGACGCGAGGGTGGTTCCCACCGATTCGCGGAATCTGGTGTGGAAGGCCGCCGAGTTGCTGGGGCATCGCGTCGGGCGAGAGCCGTCGGTCGAGATCACCATCGACAAGGGCATTCCGGTGGCCGGTGGGATGGCAGGCGGAAGCGCCGATGCTGCCGCCACTCTGGTGGCACTGAACGCGATGTGGCACCTCGATCTCTCGCGCGACGAGCTCGACGAGGTGGCGGCCCAACTCGGCAGCGACGTGCCGTTCTCGTTGCACGGCGGAACGGCGGTCGGAACCGGTCGCGGGGAGAAGCTGCTTCCGGTGCTCTCGCGCAACAGTTTTCACTGGGTTCTGGCGTTGGCGAAGGGCGGTCTGCAAACGCCTGCCGTCTACAACGAGCTCGACGAGCTGCGCGCCAAGGGTGATCCGCCTCGCCTCGGCGGCACCGAGGATCTGATGCATGCGTTGGCCTCCGGCGATGCGCGTGCACTCGCGCCATTGCTCGGCAACGACCTCCAGGCCGCTGCGGTGTCGCTGATGCCGCAGTTGCGTCGCACGCTGCGTGCGGGAGTCACCGCCGGGGCGTTGGCGGGCATCGTGTCCGGCTCGGGCCCCACCTGCGCGTTCCTGTGCGCCGACGCCGACGCGGCGGTGTCGGTGAGCGCTGAACTCTCCGGTGCAGGCGTGTGCCGCACCGTCCGTGTTGCGAGTGGACCGGTTCCCGGTGCTCGTGTTGTCACTAGCGAATCGATTGGTTTTTCCTGATGGTCAATCTCGTCAATCTCGAAAACGTCAGCAAGTCCTTCGGCGTCAAGCCGCTGCTCGACGGTGTCTCCCTCGGCGTGCAGGAGGGTGAACGCATCGGCATGGTCGGCCTCAACGGTGGCGGTAAGACCACCACCCTCGAGGTGCTCGCGGGCATCGAGCCGCCCGATTCGGGACGCGTCAGCCGGGTCAACGGCCTGCGGATGGCAGTGGTCACGCAGCGCGGAGTGCTGCCTCCCGGGTCGACCGTCGGCCAGGTGGTCCTCGACCCGCTCGGAATGGCCGAGCACGAGTGGGCGGGCGACTCTCGGGTGCGAAACATCCTGACGGGCATCGGTATTGCCGATCTCGGGCCTGCAGGTAGTTCGGGACTCGACGCGCCGATCGACAACCTCTCGGGCGGCGAGCGTCGACGAGTTGCGTTGGCAGCGGCCCTGGTTCAGGATCTCGACCTGCTGGTGCTCGACGAGCCGACCAACCACCTCGACGTCGAGGGCGTGCAGTGGTTGGCTGCGCATCTGGTCAGCCGTCGCAGTGCGCTGGTGGTCGTCACCCACGATCGCTGGTTCCTCGACACCGTCGCCAATCGCACGTGGGAAGTGGTCGGCGGTGGCGTCGAGGCCTACGAGGGTGGCTACAACGACTGGGTGTTCGCGCGGGCCGAGCGGTCCCGGCAGGCCGACGCGTCCGAGGAACGTCGACGCAACCTCGCGCGCAAGGAGTTGGCGTGGCTGCGCCGCGGTGCCCCGGCCCGTACCTCCAAGCCGAAGTACCGCATCGAGGCGGCCGAGGCTCTGATCGCCGACGTTCCCGCCCCACGTGACTCCGTCGCGTTGTCCTCGTTCGCCCAGCGCCGTCTCGGCAAGGTCGTCATCGAACTCGAGGACGCGCGCCTGGAGACCCCCGACGGCCGCGAATTGGTGAAGGACTTCACCTGGCGTCTGGCTCCCGGTGAGCGCGTCGGTCTCGTCGGCGTCAACGGTTCGGGCAAGACGACGATGCTCCGCACGCTCGCCGGCGAACTGCAGCCTGCCGCAGGCAAGCGCATCCAGGGCCAGACCGTCAAGATCGGTTGGCTGAAGCAGGAATTGGACGACCTGCCCAAGAAGCTGCGTGTTCTCGACGCGGTCAAGGAAGTGGCCGAGCGGATCACGCTGGGCGACAGAGAGATTTCTGCCGGGCAGCTCGCGGAGCGGCTCGGTTTCACCCCGGCGCGTCAACGCACCCCCGTCGGAGACCTGTCCGGTGGCGAGCGTCGTCGGCTGCAGCTCACTCGCGTGTTGATGGCCGAGCCGAACGTGCTGCTGCTCGACGAGCCCACCAACGATCTCGACATCGACACCCTCCAGCAGCTCGAGGACATCCTCGACGGCTGGGCGGGCACTCTCGTCGTCATCAGTCACGATCGGTACCTGATCGAGCGCATCTGTGATTCCACGTGGGCACTGTTCGGCGACGGCAAGCTCACCAACCTGCCGGGCGGCATCGAGGAGTACCTGCGCAGGCGGGCCGTCCTCGCCGCCGACGCGACGCCGGACTCGCTGACCACCGGAAGTGCGCCGCGCAAAGCCACCCGTGATGCGGCCTCCGAGCGCGCTGCCCGTAAGGAACTCAGCAAGCTCGAGAAGCTCGTCCTCCGGCTCTCCAAGCGTGAGGTCGAGTTGCACGCCGAACTCGTCGACGCGTCCACCGAGCAGGGCAAGCTCGTCGCCCTCGACACCGAACTCAAGCAGGTCCTCGCCGACAAGGATGTCGCCGAGGAACGATGGATGGAACTGGCCGCCGAGTTGGAGTAGTGCGGCGGAGCCGCATGTGACTAGTAACTCGTAGCCTGCTACTAAGTTTCGTGCACGTGCGCGCAGCGCATACTGGGGTCATGACATCGGTCGTCGCGGAAGTACTCGGTTCGGATTTTGCCCGTCTGCATCCCAAGGTTCAGTGGCGCTTCGGATTGCAGTCCTCGGACAATCTCGCTCAGTTCGGAGTGGGCGTGATGGAGGAGATGACGCATTCTCGACTGGTGCCGCCGCCGTTGCTGTGGGCCGGACGCAAGCGCGGTCTCTTTCCCGCCGGTGTCGGCAAGGACGTGCCGTTCACCATTGCCAACTATGCGTATGTCGACGAATTGGGTCGCGAGACAATGTCTTTCGTGCGTCGCTTCGCTTTCGCGGGTCGCCCGCAGGGGATGAATTCGGTGATGGTGTCCTCCGCCGAGTCCGACGCGTATGCCCTGGACTATCTGGGTTTCTCCTCGGACATGGTGGTGTACACCAGGTGTGAGGTCGATGCCGATGGCGGGCTGATTCTCGAGAGCGAGGTGCCGCGATTCCTGCTCGGCCCTCTCGCACCGAAGTTGCCCAAGGTGGCGTCGGCAGTGACGATCGGTCGGGAGTGGTGGGATGCGGCCGAGGAGCGGCATCGCATCGAGATCGAGGTGAAGAGTCCGGTGCTCGGACAGCTGTTTCTCTATCGAGGGTGGTTCACTGCGGAAGAGCGGCCCTGTCTCGCCGCCGACATTCCCGATGACGCGCGTCCGCGGTCGGTCGAGTCTCGCGAATAGCGCTACTGTTACGCGTCGAACGATCTGCGTGTGAAGGAGTCAACAGTGGCCGTTGTCGAAGCCGAGATCGTGGGCGGCGTAGGGCACATCGTCCTGAACCGGCCGGAGGCTCTGAACTCGTTGAACGGTGCGATGATCGAGGGCATCCGCACCGCACTCGACGCGTGGCGAGACGACGATGCGGTCACGTCGGTTCTGGTGACGAGCAGTTCACCCCGGGCATTCTGTGCAGGCGGGGACATCAAGGCGATTCGGCAGGCCGTAGTCGACGGTGACAACGAGGCCGGCCCGGCGTATTTCGCGGCGGAGTACGACCTCGACGAACTGATCGCGAACTACCCCAAGCCGTACATCGCCGTGATCGAAGCTGCGGCTTTCGGCGGTGGCCTGGGTATTTCGATTCACGGCAGCATCCGCATCGTCACCGAGAACGCTGTGTTGGCCATGCCGGAGACGGCGATCGGGTTCGTGCCCGATGTCGGGTCGAGCTACTTTCTCTCGCGCCTGCCGGGCCATGTCGGACGGTACCTGGCGCTGACGGGAACTCGTATCTCCGGATCCGATGCACTTGCACTGGGATTGGCGACGCACTTCTGCCCCAGCGACTCGGTGGAGAGCCTGAAAGCAGACATCCTCGCCGGCATTGCCGTCGACGAGGTGTTGGATCGATACACCACCGCGCCGTCGACGACCGAGCTGTCGTTCGACGCGGAGGCGGTGGCAGCGGTGTTCGAGAAGGAATCGCTCGTCGACATCATCGACGCACTGGTGTGCGACACACCGTGGTCGCGGACGACAAAGACTCAGTTGGCGACGCTGTCGCCGACGTCTCTGATGGCCACCGACGCGCTGATCGCACGCGGAGCAGACAGCACGTTGCGTGAATGCCTCGATCGGGAATTGCGGATGGCGACGTGGATCATCACCGAACCGGACTTCGCCGAGGGTGTTCGTGCAGTGTTGGTCGACAAGGACCGAGCGCCGCAATGGAAGCCTCTGGTGCTCGAGATGGTGCGACCAGAGGCATTCCAGCAGCTGCTGTGACCGGTACGGGTCAGCGGTAGCCCTTGGCGGGGTTCTGCAGGTCCAGCACGATGGTCTGGCCGTTGGAGCGCACGTGGATCTCGGGGTTCTGCAGGCCACCCGAGACGAGGTATTCGCCGAGGAGCTGGAGCAGCTCGTCGGGGCCGACGGAGGTGTCGGGGGTGCGGATGTCGCCGGTGCGGCTGCCGAGCTCGTTCTGGGTCAAGCGTCCCGCGATGCGTACCGAGGCGACACCCATGGCGGTGCGACGGTCGGGTCCCTGGCCACGCCCGAGCGACGGCGAGGCGGTGGAGCCGTGAGACGTGGAGCGGCCGTTGGTGGGCAGGCCGTGTTCTGAGATCTGATCGCTTGTAGTCACTTCAACCTCGTTCGATTCCGTGGCGGGCTTCTCTGGACGACGTCGATCCGCGCGGGGGGTCGTTGAATCCGTGTCGGACGACGTTGCTGGTGCAGGCGTTGTTGCGGACGCCTTCTCGGTGGACGTGACCACTGCCTCCGACTTCTCGGTGGACAGGGTCTCGACCGCCTTCTCGGCGGGCGCTGCCGCCGAAGAATCGGTGCGGCCACCGGCGGGTGAAGCGGAGTCGGACTTCGGCGGCGTCGCCAAACGATGCGCGGGAGCGCCACCGACCTTGATCCCGGCCAATGGGTAGTTCGATCCCTTTGTCATGTCGTTTTCCACTTCATCGTGATTCCCAGGTGGTTCCGCGCCGAGATGTCACGATCGGGTATCGATCAGGACGGGCTACTCGGCGTCGAGCACGCAGAAACGTACTCGAAGTTTGTTCGGACAGGCTGAGAGTAGCATCACGATTGTTTACGACGCCATTTTTTGACCGAAGTTCTTGTTCTGGATCCTGAACCACACAACGAATCCCCAGGCCACGAACGCGGCGTACACGAGGTAGAGAACCGCGGACGGATAGAACCCGGCGACGATCAGCAGCGGAACGCCCACGATGTCCACCGCTATCCAGATCAGCCAGAACTCGGTGAGTCCACGGGCCATCCCGAAGGTAGCCAGCATGGATCCGGTGAAGATCCATGCGTCGGCCCACTTGCCGAACGAGCCGAGGTAGCCGAACAGTTGCGCGAACACCACCGTGCCGACGATCGCGACGACGAGCATCGCCGTCCGCTCCCGCGCCGTGCCCCACCGCGGCAGAACCGCGGCCCCGGACCGCTTCGAATCGCGCAGCCAGCGCATCAACCCGTAGACGCTCACGGCGATGAACATCAGCTGTCGCCCGGCCTGGCCGTACAGATCGAGTGCCTGCGGAGTATGGAACACGCCGCCGAGAAAAACGGTGAACAGCAGCGCATTTCCGATGATCCCCACCGGCCACGCCCACACGACGCGTCGCGTTCCCCCGATCGCCGAGAGCAAGCCGAAACCGTTGCCGACCACCTCACGCCACAGAATCGGGTGCCCCAGAACGGAGAATTCTGCGTCGAGCAGATCGATCAGCACGGGTTGCTACTGATCACCCGCGGCGACGAGCGGTTCGAGGGTCAGCTCGGGCATTTCCTTCTGGATGTACTGCAGACGCCACTTGTCGCTCACCAGTGCCAACAACGCGCCGTCGGTGCGAGTGAAGACCTCGACACCGCGTTGGCGACCCAGTTCGACGGCCGAGGCTGCATCGGTGCGTCGAGCAAGTGAGTATCCGAGCGGTTCCATCCGAGCGTCGACGCCGAACTCGGTCTTCATGCGTGCGGTGACCACCTCGAACTGCATGGGCCCGACGGCAGCGAGCACGGGGGACGCGTCGCCGCGAATGTCGTTGCGCAGCACCTGAACGACGCCCTCGGAATCGAGTTGCTCGACGGCGCGGCGGAACTTCTTGTACTTGTCGGCGCTGTCGACGCGCAGTGCCGAGAAGTGCTCGGGTGCGAACGACGGAATGGGCGGGAACTCGACCTTCTTGTCGGTGTAGAGCGTGTGCCCCGGGGCGAGCGCGGTCGCGTTGACCAGGCCGACGATGTCTCCCGGGTAGGCGTTCTCGACGGTCGTACGATCGCGACCGAACACCGTCAACGCGTACTTGGTGGTGAACGGCTTCTTGGTTTGCGAGTGGGTGACGACCATGCCGCGCTCGAACACTCCGGACACCACGCGCATGAATGCCAGTCGGTCGCGGTGCGCGGTGTCCATGCCCGCCTGCACCTTGAACACGACGGCGCTGAACGGGTCGGTGACCTCGCGTACGCCGCCGGAGACGTCGTCACGCGGGCCGGGTGACGGCGCGAGGGCCACGAGGGTGTCGAGAATCTGCCGGACGCCGAAGTTGAGCATCGCGGAGCCGAAGATCACCGGCGACGTCTGGCCGGCCAGGAACATCTCCTGATCGTGCTGTTGACCGCTCGAGATCAGTAGATCGCGCTCCTCGACGGCGGTGTCCCAGTCGACGCCCTCACGTTCGGCGGCGGCCTCGGCCGTCATGAATTCCTCGGGAGCGATGGTCGCGCCACCGGCGGTGCGGGTGAATCGGATGTAGCTGCCGTCCTGCACGTCGAGCAGGCCGCGGAAATCACCGGCGATCCCGACTGGCCAGTAGAGAGGCGTCGGCGTCAGGCCGATTCGCGACTCGATCTCGTCGAGCAGCTCGAGCGGCGACTGGCCCGGGCGGTCCCACTTGTTGATGACGGTGATGACCGGGATGCCGAACTGCCGGCACACCTGGAAAAGCTTGAGGGTCTGCGGTTCGAGTCCCTTGGCGGCGTCGATGAGCATCACGGCCGCGTCGACGGCGGTCAGCACGCGGTAGGTGTCCTCGGAGAAGTCGGCGTGGCCGGGGGTGTCGACGAGGTTGATGACGTTGGTGATCTCGGCGTCGGGTGAGGTCTGGTAATTGAACTGCAGCGCAGTCGAACTCACCGAGATACCGCGAGCCTTCTCCATCTCCATCCAGTCGGAGACGGTGGAGCGGCGGCCGGCCTTGCCGTGGATGGCACCGGCCTCGGAGATGACACGTGCATGCAGGGCCAGGGCTTCGGTGAGCGTCGACTTACCGGCGTCGGGGTGCGAGATCACCGCGAATGTTCGACGCCTCGCGACCTCGGTCTCGAGCTCTTTGGCCTGGCCGCGGGTGGTTCCGGACTCGTCGAGCGCAGCCGGTCCGGACCCTTCGAGCGTTGCGTCGACGTCGGGGGTGCTGGACGGGGTACTCACGAAGACCTCATTCTCGTAGCAAGGGCGGCACCGAAAGAGTGGCCGGGGCAAAATCAAAGGATACGCGGCCCGTTGTTCCCCTCGGTCGGGGCGGGAGTGCCTACTGTGAACGGTAGGCCGGGAGATCCCTCACGAGGAGACGTGCGTTGAGCAAGTTCACCGAAGAGATGTTCGAGACCGCGAGCACCAGCAAGCACGGTCTGGTGACCGGCGAGCCCGACGAGGCGCTTCGGCAGTCCTGGGGTGAGATCCACGAGCAGGCGCGGCGAATGGCCGGGGCTCTGGCCGACGCAGGCGTCGAACACGGGGACGCGATCGGGATTCTGGCCGGTCAGCCGGTGGACATAGCGCCGGCGTGCCAGGCGACGTGGATGCGCGGGGGATCGGTGACGATGCTGCACCAGCCCACTCCGCGGACCGACCTCGCCGTCTGGGGCGAGGACACCGAGACCGTCGTGCGGATGATCGAGGCCAAGGCCGTGATTCTCGGGGCACCGTTCGACATCGCCGCACCCGTGCTCGAAGAGCGCGGCATCACCGTGCTGAAGATCGAGGACATGAAGACCGGTCGCGATATCGATCCGGTGCCGACGGCCGAGTCCGACATCGCGCTGCAGCAACTGACGTCCGGCTCGACCGGTTCGCCGAAGGCCGTGCGGATCACGCACGAGAACTTCTACGTCAATGCCTACGCCATGATCGATCGCATCGAATTCGATGTCGATTCCGATGTGATGGTCAGCTGGTTGCCACTGTTCCACGACATGGGGATGGTGGGCTTTCTGTCGGTGCCGATGCAGGTCGGCGCCGAGGTCGTCAGCATCACTCCACTGGACTTCCTGCGCTCGCCGCTGTTGTGGGCCAAGCTGATTCACAAGTACCGCGGAACCGTCACCGCAGCACCGAACTTCGCGTACTCGCTGCTGGCCCGGCGGCTGCGTCAGGCCGAGGACGATCTGGATCTCGATCTGTCAACTCTGCGCTATGCCTGGAACGGAGCCGAGCCGGTCGACCCGGACACCATGATCGCGCTCGCCGAGGCCGGGGCCCCGTACAAGCTCAACCCACTCGCTCTGGCTCCGGTCTACGGAATGGCGGAAACGACTCTCGCAGTGTCGATTCCGGATCCCGATCAGGGACAGGTGATCGATGTGGTCGACGCGGACCTGCTCGAGACCCTCGGTCGCGCCGTCCCGTCGACCCGCGGCAACACCCGTTCCCTCGCGACGCTCGGCAAGTTCGTTCCCGGATTGGAGGGACGCGTCGTCGACAAGGAGGGGCAGGTGCTCACTGCCCGCGGCGTGGGCATCATCGAGGTGCGGGGCAAGGCCGTCACGCCCGGCTACATCACCGTCGAAGGACCGGTGTCGACGCTCGACGCTGACGGTTGGCTCGATACCGGCGACGTCGGCTACATCACCGAGGACGAACTGGTGGTCGTCTGCGGACGTATCAAGGACGTCATCATCATGGGTGGTCGCAACATCTATCCCACCGACATCGAACGGGCCGCGGGCACTGTTGCCGGTGTGCGGCCGGGCAATGCCGTCGCCATCCGGCTCGATGCCGGTGAGAAGCGCGAAAGCTTTGCTGTGGCAGTCGAAACCAACGACATCGACAAGCCGGACGAGGTCAAACGCATCGAACGGGAAGTGATCCACGCGGTGCACTCGGAGGTGGGTGTGCGACCGCGAACCGTTGCGGTGTTGGGGCCGGGCAGCATTCCGAAGACGTCGAGCGGCAAACTGCGACGGGCGAATTCGGCGTCGCTACTGAACTGACACGAACGGCGGGGACCTCACACCCTTTGTGTGGGGTGCGCGCGTGTGCTCGGACGCGAGAACAGGCGCGCACCTCACAACAGGGGTGTGAGGTTCAGCGCGGGTGCACCCGATTCTGCGCCGCTTCCAGTCCGGCAGAGAGCAGCAGTTCCGCGGCGTCCGCGGCTTCCTCGACGACGATGCCGAGATCCTTGCGTTCGGCTGCCGAGAACGGCTTGAGCACGAACGACGCCGGATCCATTCGGCCCGGGGGCCGCCCGACTCCGACGCGCACGCGCAGGTAGTCCTTGGTGCTCAGGTGCTGGGAGATCGAGCGGAGTCCGTTGTGGCCGCCCTCGCCGCCGCCGAGTTTGAGTCGCAGAGCACCGAAGTCGATGTCCAGCTCGTCGTGCACCACCACGATGTTCGCCGGTTCGATCGAGAAGAAACGCGCCAACGCAGCCACCGGCTGGCCCGAGAGATTCATGAACGTCCGCGGCTTGGCGATGATCACCGAGCGAGAACCGAGGCGGGCCTGGACGACGTCGGAGTTGGACTTCTTGTGCGAGGAGAACGCCCCGCCGATGCGTCCGGCAAGGGCGTCGGCGACCATGAAACCGACGTTGTGGCGGGTCTTTTCGTACTGTGGGCCGGGGTTGCCGAGGCCGACGATCAGGGCATGCGCTGTACTTTCGGCACTCACGGGGTCAACACTCACGCTCGTCATTGTCGCATCACGCCTTCGAAACGAACGACGCGCTGTTCCCGGTGTGGGAGCAGCGCGTCGTACGCGGTCGGTGGAGCGAGATCAGCTGTCGCTGTCCTTGCTCTCCTCGTCGTCCGAATCCTCGTGGCTCTCGGCCTCTTCCTGAGTTTCGGCCTCGCCCTCTTCGGTGATCGGCTCGGTGCCTTCGCCGTCGGCTTCGAGCTCTTCCTCGGACGGTGCCTCGACGACGTTGACGAGCAGCTGCTCGGGGTCGGACATCAGGGTGACGCCCTCGGGCAGCTCGACGTCCTTTGCGTAGTACTGAGTGTCGATCTGGTTGTCCTCGACGGAGATGACGAAGTTCTCCGGGATCTCCAGGGCGTCGGCCTCGATCTCGATGTACGTGGAGTCGGTGACGACCAGGGTGCCGGGCGCTGCATCGCCTTCGACGATGATGTTGACCTCGACGGTGACGCGCTCGCCCTTCTTCAGGACGAGGAGGTCGGCGTGCTCGATGCTGCGACGGATCGGGTGCACGACGATCGACTTGGTCAGCGCCAGCTGCGACTTGCCGTCGATGTCGAGGGTCAGCACGGCGTTGGTGCCGTCGTTACGCAGCACGGCTGCGAACGCGCGAGCGTCGAGCGCGAGGTGCTGGGGATCGGTAGCGTGTCCGTACAGAACGGCGGGAACGAGGCCGTCGCGACGGGTGCGGCGGGCAGCGCCCTTGCCGAATTCGGTGCGGACGAGCGCGGTGAGATTGTTTACCTTCGATGCCATGGTGCTGGATGCTCCTGATAAATGTGGTTCGTGCGGCGTACTTCGTCGGGCGGTCAAGCTCGTCGGGGCGGACACGAACGAGCGCGGCCAACGGGGCCGAGCCGCGTCGATAACGGTGGATCCGGAACTATTCGGATCTACCCTCGCCGAGACAACCTGGGAAACAATACACGACCACGTCACGTGCGTGGAAGCTCGACCCCTGCTACGAGCCCGCAGTGGAGCCGGCGTAACGACCGCAGTTACTGACGTGCACCTGCGAGCGCAGCGAGCAGATCCGACGCGATGCCCCGCGCGACCACGATGGCGTCATCGCGAGCTCCTGCCGTCCCCATGACCACCGCGCCCTCGTGCAGCACCGACAGTCGGGTTCCCAGCTGTTCGGCATCGGGGTATCCGGCTTCGGTGGCCAGTCGCGCGAACAACGATCTGGTCCAGGCTTTCTCGGACTCGATGATCGCGAGCACCGGGCTGTCGGTGCCGCCGAACTCGGCGAAGGCGTTGACGAATCCGCAGCCGCGATAGTTGTCGCGCATCCAGACGTCCAGGGCGTCGTACACCCCGAGGATGCGGGCGTCGCCGGGTTCGAGGGCATCGACGAATTCCGTCACGTGATCGCACCACAGAGCGTATCGACGGGTGAGGTACCGCTGTACCAGGCCGTCCTTGGATCCGAATCGGTCGTACAGGGTCTTCTTCGTGGTGCCTGCCTCCTCCGCGATCAGGTCGACTCCGACGGCTCGAATGCCGCGGGCGTAGAACAGCTCGCTGGCGACGGCGAGGATGCGTTCTCCGGCGGGGGTGAGGGGCTTGTCGAGCATGGTTGCCTTCCGGAAGCGCTGGTGAGAAGCAGGTGCACTGCAAGTATACAGACCTGTGTGTTTACATCACAGCATGAAAGCGAATGTCGACGCCGTCGCAGGTACGGCACTGGTGGTGCTGTGGAGTTCGGGCTTCATCGGAGCCGAACTCGGAACGGCCGAAGCGCCCGCCCACACACTGCTGGCCTGGCGTTATGTCGCGGCTGCGGTTCTACTGATCGTCTGGTGCCGATATCGCAGGCTGACCCCCACCTGGCGCGCCATCCGAATCCACGCGGTCCTCGGCCTCTTCTGTCAGTTCCTCTACCTCGGTGCCACGATCACCGGGATCGGTATGGGTGTGCCACCGGGAGTCGCCGCATTGATCGCCGCACTTCAGCCGCTGGTCGTCGCGACGGCGTCGAGCAGGATCTTCGCCGAACGCGTCGGAGGACGGCAGAGTCTGGGACTCGTCGTCGGCATCGCAGGTGTCTCGCTGGTGGTGCTGGGGGACCTGTCCGGTGCCGACCTCGCCTGGCTCGTCTATCTACTACCGGCGGCCGGGATGCTGGCTCTGTCGATGGGCACGATCGGTCAACGAGTGCTGGCACCGAAGGAGCCGATCGCGCTGGCGATGGCCATCCAATGTTCTATCAGCGCAGCCGGTTTCATGACATGGAGCGCGTTGGCCGGTGATGTCGCACCGCCCATGACGATGGGCTTCTGGGCAGCTGTCGCGTGGACGGTCGTGCTCTCGACTTTCGGTGCGTACGGCGCGTACCTGTTCGTGGTGCGTCGCAACGGGCCCACCCGCGCCAGTGTGTTGCTCTACCTGACCCCGCCGACGACGATGCTGTGGGCCTGGCTCATGTTCGACGACGCGATCACCTGGCTCGGACTCGGTGGGCTGGTGATCTCGGCAATCGGTGTGGCCCTCTACGTGTACGGAACGTCGACCCCTGCTACGAAGTGTCACTCACCTGCGAGCGCAGCGAGCATCGTGTCCAGTTCGGCGAACGTGACGAAATAGTGGGGAGATGCACGCACGACCGCGTCGAGCCCCCGGCCGGTCATGTCCAGGCGGGTCGAGCTGCGGTGGCTGACGGTCACGGTCACCCCGCGCTCCCCGAGTCGGTCGCGCACGGCCACGGGATCTTCGCCGTCCACGGTGAACGAGACGATGCCGTTCTTGCGGTCGCCGAGGTCGTGCACGGTCACTCCGGGGATCTTCCGGAGCCCGGCCCGCAGGTATTCGGCACGTTCGACAACGGCTTCCTCGACCTGGTCGACGCCGAGCTCGAGGAGATAGTCGACGGCCGCCCCGAGCGCGAGTCTGGCCGCGACGTCGCATTCCCAGAACTCGAATCGTGTGGCATCGTCGGCCATTCGGTACGTCTGTCGGTCGACCCATTGAGCGCTGTGCAGGTCGAGGGCCGGCGGATGCAGCGTCGACGCCAATCCCGGTCGCAGATAGAGGAAGCCGGTTCCGCGGGGGCCGCGCAGCCATTTGCGGCCGGTGGCCGAGAGGGCATCGACTCCCAATTCCTCGACGTCGATGCGCATCTGCCCGATGGACTGGCAGGCGTCGAGCAGGACCAGTGCGCCGTGGCGGTGCGCGAGATCGGTAACGGCACGGGCCGGATTGATCAGTCCGCCGTTGGTTGGGGCGTGCACCACCGAGACCAGTTTCACCCGGTCGTCGAGCATCGATTCCAGTGCGTGTACGTCGATGCGTCCCGATTCGTCACTCGGGACGATCTCCACCGTTGCGCCGGTGACCTCGGCGCGGTGGAGGGCGGAGATCGCGTTGCTGGCGTATTCGGCCTCGCACAGCAGTATTCGGTCACCGGGGGACAGCGGCACCGAGTAGAAGAAGTCTGTCCAGGCCCGGGTCGCAGAATCGCTCAATGCGATGCTCGACGCCGGGGCTCCGATCAAGGTTCCGATCGAGGTCTTGACCGCGGCGAGATCATCGAGTCGTTCGTTCGCGGCCCGGTAGCCACCGATTTCCGCTTCCCGGCGCAGGTGCGCGATCGCGGTATCGAGGACGACGCTCGGAGGTAGAGACGATCCGGCG
Organism: Rhodococcus cercidiphylli; assembly: GCF_033042225.1. NCBI lineage: Bacteria > Bacillati > Actinomycetota > Actinomycetes > Mycobacteriales > Nocardiaceae > Rhodococcus > Rhodococcus cercidiphylli. Next base: position 561,934 of record NZ_JAWLKE010000002.1, on the reverse strand, counting down.
CTGTCGAGAAAGACCCGGCCCGACGCACCGGGGGTGTCGCGTCGAATGCGGTCGTGATCGAGCATCGGTCGTCCTTTCGGTAGCGAACTCTCGGGCACCAGAGTTCCACAATCGGTAGCCTCGATCAGACGAGGGATCGCGGCGTTTTCGATCCCCGCTGCTGGGTACGTACTCCGAGCGGAGAACGTGTTGAGTGCGGAAAGAAGGAATGAGTGTCGTCCAACGAGAAGTCTCTCGGGCTGAGCTCGCGCCCGGCAGCAGAGGCATATGTATCGAAGGTGTGTTTCAAGCTGGGGCCACCGGCTCTCATCGGTGCCGAACTCGAGTGGCTCACCGCCCTCGACGACGGAACGCGTCCGACCCTCCCAGCTCTGGCCGCTGCGCTCGGTGTTCACTCCCCGCGCAGTATCGATCCCGAGTCACCCGCCCTGTCGTTGCCGGGCGGCAGCATCGTCACCGTCGAACCCGGCGGTCAGGTCGAATTGTCCAGTTCGCCTTATCTATCCGTTTCCCAACTCGCACCGATGCTCGACGCCGATGCGCGGCTGCTGCGGGACATTCTCGGTAAGGCCGGCATCGACATCGCGTCCGTTCCGGCCGATACTGCTCGGGCACCCGAACGTCTCCTCGTGCTACCGCGGTACTGCGCGATGGAGAATCGGTTCACCACCATCGGCCCCTTCGGAAAGCTGATGATGTGCAACACCGCAGCGGCTCAAGTGAGCGTCGACGCGGGTCGTGATCGTGCCGAGGTCGCCGCGCGCTGGCACATGCTCCACGTCATCGGTCCTGCCTTCGTGGCTGCGTTCGCTCGCTCTCCCGAACTTTCCGGTGCACCCGCGGGACGCTGGGCATCCCAGCGGATGCGAACCTGGCTCGAACTCGATTCCAGCAGAACGGATTCCAGCAGAACGTCGGTGCCCAACACCGGCGACCCGATCACCGACTACGCACGGTGGGCACTCGACGTTCCGTTGCTCTGCATCCAGGGCGTCACGCAGAACTGGGAAGCGCCGCCGGGTACCACGTTCGCGCAGTGGGTGGACGATCCCGGCATCGTCGGACGCCCGCCGACCTACAGCGATCTCGACTATCACCTGACCACCCTGTTCCCTCAGGTGCGCGCCTGCGGGCACTTCGAGATTCGCTATCTCGACGCGCAACCGGACGGGCAGTGGGTGGTTCCGGCGGCGGCGTTCGAGGCGCTGCTGTCCACCCCCGAACTGGTGGCCCGAGCCACCGAGATCGGTGGCGGCACGGCGGGACGGTGGCTCGACGCGGCCCGCGTCGGGCTGGCAGATCGCGAGCTCCGCACAGCCGCAACCGAATTGCTCGACCTCGCAGCGGAGGTCGGTGGCGAGTTCTCCGACCATTTGTCGGCAGCGTCTCGACGATGCAGTGCCGGCGAGCCCCCCAGCGAACTCGACACGGCGGCACGGGAACTTCGGACTCGAAAGGAATCGGTGTGAGCGCCGAACAACTCAGGAGCAGGATAGAAACCGTACTCACGCGCAGCCGAGCCCGCAGTGCGGCGCTCACCGATTGCGTGGACGAGACCGAACTGATGTCGCAGCATTCGCCGTTGATGAGCCCGCTGGTCTGGGATCTCGCCCATATCGGTAGCCAGGAAGAGCTCTGGCTCGTCCGCGATGTCGGTGGACGGGATCCGGTGCGTCCCGACATCGACGAGCTGTACGACGCCTTCAAGCACACTCGTTCCTCGCGTACGTCCCTTCCGCTGCTCACTCCGGACGAGGCGCGCGTCTACGTCCAGACCGTCCGCGACAAGGCCTGGGATGTGCTCGACCACAGCACTTTCGAGGGTAGGCCGGTCGAGAAACATGGCTTCGCGTTCGGCATGATCGCCCAGCACGAGCAGCAACACGACGAGACCATGCTCGCGACCCATCAACTACGTTCGGGACCTGCGGTTCTGACCGCTCCTGCGCCTCCCAGTTCGGTCACACCGGTGTCGGGCGAGGCCGTCATCGCCGGTGGATCGTTCTCGATGGGGACCTCGCTCGATCCGTGGGCTCTCGACAACGAGCGACCGGCCCACACGGTGCACGTACCGACGTTCGCCATCGACCGGGCCCCGATCACCAACGCGCAGTTCATGGACTTCATTGCCGACGGCGGTTACGAACGCCGCGAGTTGTGGACCGACAAGGGGTGGCAGCATCGCGTCGACGCGAACCTGACCGCGCCGCAGTTCTGGGAGTCCGACTCCGACGGCACCTGGTGGCGTCGGAGTTTCGGAGTGCGCCGTCCGGTGCGACCGCATCAGCCCGTCGTGCACGTGTGTTGGTTCGAGGCCGACGCCTACGCGCGGTGGGCAGGCAAGCGTCTGCCGACGGAGGCGGAATGGGAGAAGGCTGCGCGATTCGACGCCGAGACCCGCTCCAGCAACGCCTACCCGTGGGGCGACGCCGAACCCACTGCGGCACATGCCAATTTGAATCAACGGCATCTGGAACCGGCAGACGTCGGCGCGTATCCCGACGGTGCCTCTGCAGCAGGCGTGCACCAACTCATCGGTGACGTGTGGGAGTGGACCTCCTCCGATTTCGAGCCGTACCCCGGCTTCGAGGCCTTCCCGTACGCCGAGTACTCCGAGGTGTTTCTCCGCGGCGACTACAAGGTGTTGCGCGGCGGGTCGTTCGGCACCGACGAGGTGGCGTGCCGGGGCACGTTCCGTAACTGGGACCACCCGATCCGCCGTCAGATCTTCAGTGGATTCCGGTTGGCCCGCGACGTCGAGTCCAGCTGAATGTGCCGTCATCTCGGGTATCTCGGCCCCTGCACGTCCGTCGGGGGAGTGCTCACCGAAGGTGAACACAGTCTGCGTGTGCAGGCGTATGCCCCCAGCGACATGCGCGGCGGCGGCACCATCAACGCCGACGGATTCGGTGTCGCATGGTGGGACGGCGACGCAGCGGTGCACAGCTACCGCAATCCCATGCCCATCTGGACCGATCCGGCGGTGGACGATGTTCTGCCGCAGATCGATTCGACGTCGGTGATCGCGGCGGTGCGATCGGCGACCGTGGGAATGCCGGTGGAGCGCACCGCCTGCGCCCCCTTCACCGACGGCCGTTGGGCATTCAGCCACAACGGTGTGGTGTTCGGCTGGCCGCAGTCGATGGCCGACCTGTGGTCGGAGGTGCCGCACGTCGACGCGCTCGCATTACCTGCGCCGACCGATGCCGCCGCTCTGTGGGTCGTGCTGCAGAACCTGCTGCGCACCCACGATCCCGAGTCGGCACTGCGCATGCTGGTCGGCAGGGTTCTCGCAACCTCGCCCAAGGCGCGCTTGAATTTTCTGCTGTCGGACGGCGAGAGCATGTACGCCACGGCGGTGCATCATTCGCTGTCGGTTCTGCGGACCGAGGATTCGGTGACGATCGCCTCCGAACCCCTCGACGATCGACCCGACTGGATCTTCATCGACGACCGACGGATGGTCGTCGCCACGACAACCGATCTCACCATTTCCAGCCTGGAATCATAAAAGGAGCGTCATGAGCACGGTGGACGTACATTTGGCCGACACAGCATTGCTCGACGAGTTGCGTAAGGACGTGCGGGACGGTCTCACTGCCGACCCGAAGTGGCTCTCGCCCAAGTACTTCTACGACGCACTGGGCAGCGAGCTCTTCGAGCAGATCACGGTGCTGCCGGAGTACTACCCGACGCGTACCGAGCGCGCCCTCCTCGAGGAGCACGCTCTGGACGTCGCGGAAGCAACCGGATCGACGATGTTGATCGAGCTGGGCTCCGGCTCGTCGGAGAAGACGAAAATCCTGCTCTCCGCCGGGGTGAAGCATGGATCGCTCGAAACCTATGTACCGCAGGATGTATCCGTCACGGCCCTCGAAGGTGCCATCGAGCAGATCTCGCACGAGTTCCCGGCGCTCGAGGTGCGCGGCATCGTCAGCGATTTCACCGACACGCTGCACAATCTGCCCAGCGGCCAGGCTCGTACGATTGCATTCCTGGGCGGAACGCTCGGCAACCTGATCCCCGAGGAACGCCGGGAGTTTCTCGGAGCCATCGCCGACGCCCTCGATTCCGGTGAGCACCTGCTGCTCGGTGTCGGCCTGGTGATCGACCCGGACGTGCTCGTTCCGGCGTACGACGACGCCGCAGGAGTGACCGCGAAGTTCAATCGAAACGTGTTGTCGGTGATCAACTCTCGCCTGGGTGGCAACTTCGATCCCGATGCCTTCGAGCATGTCGCGCTGTGGAATGCCGAGCAGGAGTGGATCGAGATGCGGCTACGGGCCAACGCGCCGCAGGAGGTGTACCTCGCCGACCTCGATCTGCACGTGCACTTCGACGCCGGTGAGGACCTGCGCACCGAGATCTCGGCGAAATTCCGGCCGGAGGGCATCACCGAAGAACTCGCTGCGGCGGGATTCGGCGTCGAACATCTCTGGTCCGACGCCGACTCCCGCTTCGCACTCATTCTTGCGCGGAAGGACGGGTAGCGGGTCCGCCGGAGTGGGCACCAGTGCACGCAACGATCGCCGATCGACGGAATTCCGTCGATCGGCGTCGATAGTGCGCAACCCTGCCCGCCGCAGCCGCGTACTCAGGGCAGTCGGCGGTCCGTTGCTGCGATCGACTTCCGACGACGCCGCACCACGGCGATGATTTCGTCCACGACGCGATCGAGGTCGGCAAGCGCCGTGGCCGCCGAGTAGCGGAGCACCAACCATCCATCGAGCACCAACTCGTTCTGGCGTCGACGATCGTTGTTGAACGTGGCGGGATCCGTGTGGAACTCTCGGCCATCGATTTCGACGATCACTCGTGCGGAAAAGTCGACCAGGTCGCCGTAGAACTTCCCGACGCGCGCATTGATCTCCATCGTGAAGTTGCGGGCTGTCAACGCCCGCGCTACCACTCGCTCCGGCTCTGATCGTGTTCTGGGGCAGCACGTTCGAAGCTGCTTCCGGACGGAAGCCATCCCGTGCATTCCCTTTGCCGTGTCACACAGTGCGGCAACCCGTCGCCACGGCAGATGATGGTCGATGGCGTCGTCGAAGAATTTCTCGAGATCGGGCTTTGACAACGAGGTCGCGACGTCGACGAATGTCTGCTCCAGTGACACCACTCGCAGGCCTCGGTGGAGCTGGACCTCGACGAGGCGTCGGCGATGAACTCGAACCCACGGCACCGATCTCGACTGGACGTTCGGGGCCACCGTGACAGAGACGAGTCGCGGTTCGTAATCGATCAGTCCCCACAACCAGGCCGCACTTTCGTGGCTCAACACGGCGTCCGGTTTCCACAGAAGCGCACCGGTGCACAGTCCGAGGTAGTCCGGTTTCTCCGTCGCGTAGACCTTCGGCAGCAGGCGCACGAGCTCCCCCGACCGCGATCGTCTCGAAATGCCGCTCGTACTGAGCCCTTGCGCCACCAATTGCTGCACTGTGTAAACCCCCATGGCTACACCGTTGCGTCTGGGGAGCCTCTGCAACAGTGGCAATCTCGCAATTGTGGATAACTCGATGACGTTATCCACAGGCAGTGCCCGGCAGAGTGGGCACCAGTGCACACAACGATCGCCGATCGACGGAATCCCGTCGATCGGCGGCGATAGTGCGCAACCCTGCCCGGCCGGCATCACCCAGCACTGTCGAACACGAGGCTAGGCATCCGCCAACGCGACCACCGGCGAAATTCGATTCGCCCGTCGTGCCGGAGTCAGTGATGCCCCGAGTGCGAGGAGGCCACCGCACAGCACGGTTCCGGCGATGACGGACCACGGCAGAGTGGGGGCCGTGAGTCCGCGTGAATCCAGTGAGCCGAGCAGCGATTGTGCTGCGGCCCAGCCGTATCCGATGCCGAGGATCAGCCCGAAGCCCATCGAGGCCACCACCATCTGGCTGCTCTCCGAGACGATCATCGACCGAATCTGCTTGCGGGTGAATCCGAGTGCACGCAACAGACCGATCTCCCGGGTGCGCTGCAGAATGCTCAGCAGCAGGTTGTTCACCATCCCGACCGCCGCGATCACGGCCGAGAAGCCGATCAGTCCGGTCATGATTCCCACTGTCACGGTGAGGACCTGGTCGACGGAGGCTTCGTCGAACTCGTTGACGAGCATCGTCCGGTAGCTGTACATCGCGACCGCGAACGTGGTCACCAGCGTCACCCCGATCAGCAATCCCACCGCGGTGCGGGTGCTGCGATCCGGATAGCGAATTGCGTTGGCCGAGGCCAGTCTTGCTGCAGGTCCGCGGCCGAACAGTTTCCCGACCAGCCTCAGCGTTGCGGGCAGAATTCGATAGGCACCGACCATGATGCCGGTGAACGAGGCGACACCGCCGAGGAACGCGACCAGCACACCCGTCGGGTTCACCATCCCGATCAGGATTCCGAGCCCGAGCAGTGCCACTCCGCCGGCGATCAGCACGATCGACATGCCCGTCCTGATTCGACGCGACCGCGGAGCCTCCACTCCCGTGTCCACGGCACCCCCCGTTGCCTGAACAGGAGTCACGTCCAGCACCTTTCGAGACCCGACGTACGACGCGAGGGTCGTCGTCAGCACCACGATGACCACCGGCAGAATCACCAGCGGTTGGACGGACGTGTACTGCACGTCCGGCAGCTGACCGGCCGAGACCGCAACGGCTCGGGCCAGATGACTCGCTCCGACACCGACAACCAAACCGAGTGCACCACCGAACAATCCGACGAGAAAGCCTTCCCTGGCCACCGATCGACGCAGGTCACGCGCCCGTGCACCCAGTAAGCGCAGAAGAGCGATGGTGCGGGTGCGGCCCGCGACGATCGTCGCGAACGTGTTCGAGGTGACCACCGCCGCGACATACAGTGCGAGACCGATGAATACCAGCGCCACGCTGTACAGCGCAGTGACGGCAGCACCGTCGGTATCCCCGAAGATGTCGACCAGAAACGCCGTTGCCTGAATCAACACCACACCGAAGAACGACGCGAGCGAGGTCACCAGAAGACTGGCACCGTGCTCCTTCGACGCCTGAGCCGATGTCAACCCACTCATCGGACGCTCTCCATTCCCAGCATGTAGCTCGAAATTTGTTCCGCACTCGAACGTCCCAGTTCGTTGACGATGTGCCCGTCGGCGAGGAAGACGATGCGATCGGCGTAGCTTGCCGCGATGGGGTCGTGGGTGACCATCACGATCGACTGGCCGTACTCGCGCACCGCCGCGGCGAGTAGGCCGAGAACCTCACGGCCGGTGCGGGAATCGAGGTTGCCGGTGGGTTCGTCGGCGAAGATCAGATGTGGACGGGTCCCCAACGCGCGGGCGATCGCGACGCGCTGCTGCTGCCCACCCGAGAGCTGATGCGGCCGGTGGTTCACCCGCGCCTGCAACCCCAGGGTGTCGATTAGCTGCTCGATCCAGGCCGCCTCCTCGGCGGTGGGTGCACGGCCGTCGAGCTCGAACGGCAGCAGGATGTTGCCCCGAACATCGAGGGTGGGAACGAGATTGAAGGACTGGAAGATGAAGCCGACCTGCTTGCGTCGCAGCGTGGTCAGTGCGTCGTCGTTCGCCGAGGTGATGTCCGCACCGGCCAGCATCAGATGACCCGAGCTGGCGTTGTCCAATCCCGCCATCACATGCATGAGTGTCGATTTGCCGGAACCGGACGGTCCCATGATGGCGGTGAACTGGCCACCGTGAATGTCGAGAGAGACGTTGTCGAGGGCGCTCACCGGATTGGACGAGTCGCCGAAATGTTTGCTGACTTGGAATGCCCGGGCAACAGGGCCTGCTGTGATCGTCATGCCCACAACGCTATGAACTCAGCGGCCCCGAGTAATCAGGCGCGAGTCTCTGCGTCGTACATCTACAGGATGACTTCGGTGTCAGTCCCAAGCAGGTCAAGGCGAGTTGAGTCCGTGCTCGAATGCGTAGACCACCAACTGCACTCTGTCACGCAGGTGCAGCTTGGCGAAGATGCGACTGATGTGCGTTTTCACCGTCGCCTCGCTGAGGAATTCCATCTCGGCGATCTCGGAGTTGCTCAGCCCGCGGGCGGTGAGTCGGAAGAGTTCCTTCTCCCGCGCCGTGAGGGTGGCGAACTCGGCCGGCACCTTCGGCACCACCGGTGTCGGCGTGAAATGCGCCAGCAGACCCGTCGTCGCCGACGCGGCGATCACCGAGTTGCCTGCATGAACCGTCCGGATCGCCGCGAGCAGAAATTCCGGGTCGGCATCCTTGAGTACGAATCCGCTTGCCCCCGAACGAATCGCTCGCGCCGCACTCTCGTCGAGGTCGAACGTCGTCAGCACCAGAATCCGCGGGGGAGTATCGGATCCGGCCACGATCTGCTCGGTCGCGGCGATACCGTCGAGCACAGGCATCCGGACGTCCATGAGCATCACGTCGGGACGTGCCGACGCGGCGAGCTCGACGGCTTCCTTCCCGTTGCCCGCCTCACCGACGAACTCCAGATCGGGCTGCGAGGAGATGAGCATGCGGATGCCCGCGCGGAACAACTGCTGATCGTCGACCAGCGCTACCTTGATTCGATCGGACATCAGCTGATTCCCTTCGTGGATGAGCCGCCTGCAGGAAGCCAGGCTGTCACGGTCCACGACGACCCGTCGCCGGACGCGGTGCACATGCCACCGGCGAGGCTGGCGCGTTCTTTCATACCGGCGATTCCGTGGCCGCCCGATTCCGACGTCGAACGCGCCGAGGGCACGCTGTTGCACACCGTCAGTTCGATGCCGGCGGAGTCGGATTCGATGGTGACGATCACCGGCTTGTCGGGATCGCCGTGACGTAGGGCATTGGTCAGCGATTCCTGCACGATCCGGTAGAGCGCCAGGTGCGCACCGGCACCCAACGACACCGACGTGGTGTCGATCGACGAGTCGATGGTCAGGCCGGTCGCACGCACTTGGTCGAACAGGCGCTCGAGATCGTCGGGGGTGGGGTTCGGGAGATCGCCCTGACTGTGGCGCAGCTGTCCGAGCAACACCCGAACGTCGGACAGCGCCTCGCGCGCGGTGTCGGAGATGGTCGTCAGGGCAGTGTCGACGGCAGCGGGGTCGACGGCGCGCACATAGCGTGCACCGTCGGCCTGCGCGATCACCACGGCGAGCGAATGCGCCACGATGTCGTGCATGTCGCGGGCAATTCTGTTGCGCTCCTGCTCAATTGCCACTTCGTGTTCGGCGCGGGCCTGATGCACTTCGGCGAGCTCACGTGCGTGTGCGGATTCGATGGCGGTGCGCCGGGCATAGGCCAAGCGACCCAGGGCCCAGGACAACCCGAGCATCGCCCACAGGCCGACGAGGAGGAAGGCGAACTGCAGGAGTCGGGGTTCCTGGAAGCCCTCTTCCGTGGCCGGGCCGAACGGATTGCCGTCCACGAACGCCAGGTACAGAGCCGCTATCACGCCACCGGCGACGGCCGAAGCGAGCCCGAGGCGTCGAAGCACGTTGTCGCCGTACGCGGCCGAGCAGTACAGAATCGCGAAGATTGCGATGTCCGCCGAGAGGGGGAGTACCCCGCTGATCATCTGCACGACGGCCAGCACCCAGGCCAGTGCTAACGACAGTCGCGGTGACCGTCGCCGAACTGCCAGCGCGACGCCGAAACCGACCAGGACGCCGAAGCCTGCGGAACCGTACGGGCCGTCCAGCGTGGACGGCATCATGAGCAGAACGAAGACGACGGCGTAGGCGACGTCGAGCACCTGCCGTGAGATCGAACGCTTGCGCAGCACTCGATCAGACTACGTGGATCAGTTGGTGCGGCGACGAGCCTTCTCGAGCGCGGCCAGAGTCGACAGGACAGTGGTGCGCTGCCGTTCGAGATCCTTCATGCGCGCACGTGCCGGCAGGCCCTGAACGCCGTCGAGCGCGCTGATCTGCTCGTCGACGGAGGTGAGCTGGCCGAGCAACTTCTGCACACGGGACTGCAGTTCGATCGCATCGATCCCGGTGACGCCGGCCTGCGACTTCTTCGTCGGTGCCTTCGCGGGCGTTCCGGACGTCGTGGAGGCCGGTGCGTTGCCCGCGGCAGCGGCCCTGGGGCGCAAGGCTTTGCGGACGGCGGCAGGATCGGGCAGCTTCTCGAGCCGAATGCGGTTGAGCACCTCACGCGCATCCCGAGCGGTGACGCGGTACTCGCGCTCCTCCTCGTCCTCGGACGCCAGCGTGCCGCCCAGGGGCCGCAGGCCGTACATCCCGATGAAGTGCTTGGCCTCGTCGATGACGGCTTCCTTCTCGCGGCACAGACCACAGCGCGGCTCGTTTCGGAAGTCCTCGACGCTGTCGGTGCTACCGCACCAGACGCACCCGCCCGGCGTCCATCGGGCAATTCTGACCGTAGTAGTTCCAGCCGGGCCGTGGGGAGAGTCTGCGTCGATCACGACGAGTCATCTTAGGTGACAACGAAACCCGCCCCGCACACCCCCGTCTCGCGAGCTGCAGGTTCCGGTCACGGACGTGACGTAGTTCATGCAGAGCGGACGGAGAGTGGGCGGGGCGGAGTGAAACAGACCCGAAGGTCGGCAGTGGAGCCTGCGGAGTGACCCGAAAAGGCTATGCGCTGCCGTTGAACAAGCTTGTGACGGAGCCGTTTTCGAAGACCTCGCGGATGGTGCGAGCCAGCAGCGGCGCGATCGAGAGCTCGGTCAGCGTTGCGAAGCGCTTCTCGTCGCTGATCGGCAGGGTGTTGGTGACGACGACTTCCTTGGCACCGCAGTTCGCGAGCCGCTCGGCGGCCGGGTGGGACAGAACTCCGTGGGTGGCGGCGATGACGACGTCACCGGCTCCGGCTTCCTTGAGCACCTTCACGGCACCGGCGATGGTGCCGCCGGTGTCGATCATGTCGTCGATGAGGATGCAGGTGCGGCCTTCGACGTCACCGACGACGCGGTTGGACTTGACCTGGTTGGGCACCAACGGGTCACGTGTCTTGTGGATGAACGCCAGCGGCGCACCGTCGAACGAGTCGGCCCACTTCTCGGCGACGCGCACGCGGCCGGAGTCGGGGGAGACCACGGTGATGTGCTCGAGGCTGTAGGTCGCCCGGATGTGATCGGCGAGCTGGCTGTGTGCGTGCATGTGATCGACGGGGCCGTCGAAGAAGCCCTGGATCTGATCGGTGTGCAGGTCGACGGTGATGATGCGGTCGGCACCGGCGGTCTTGAGCAGATCCGCGACCAGACGAGCGGAGATGGGCTCGCGTCCCCGGTGCTTCTTGTCCTGACGCGCGTACGGGTAGAACGGCAGGATCGCGGTGATGCGCTTGGCCGATCCGCGCTTGAGCGCGTCGATCATGATGAGCTGTTCCATCAGCCACGTGTTGAGCGGGAACGGATGCGACTGCAGCACGAAGGCGTCCGATCCGCGGACCGACTCCTCGAAGCGAACGAAGATCTCGCCGTTGGCGAAGTCACGCGCGGTCTGCGGGGTGACGTCGATCCCGAGTTCCTTGGCGACCTGCTCGGCCAACTCCGGATGTGCTCGACCAGAAAACAACATCAGGTTCTTCTGGTTGTCGATCCAATTAGGGGTGGTCACTGCTCTTCGCCGTCCTTTTGTTCTTGCCGATCACGATCTGCGAGCGCCGCTGCTTTCGCAGCTTCGGTTCCGGGCCTGTTGTCGATGACCCAGCCTTCGATATTGCGTTGCTTGCCACCGGAGACGGCCAGCGCGCCGGGAGGAACATCGTCCCGAACCACTGTTCCTGCACCGGTGTAAGCGCCGTCGCCCACATGAACGGGAGCGACGAACGTCGAGTCGGAACCGGTCCGCACATGGGATCCGATTTCCGTGCGGCTCTTGTTGACACCGTCGTAGTTGGCGAAGACGTTGGAGCAACCGATGTTGCTGTGGTCGCCGATCGTGGCATCGCCGACGTAGGTGAGGTGCGGGACCTTGGTGTTGCGGCCGATCGTCGCGTTCTTGGTCTCCACGTAGGCACCGAGTTTGCCGCCCTCGCCCAGGACCGTGCCGGGACGCAGGTAGGTGAACGGTCCGACGGTGGCATCCGGTCCGATCACCGTCTGCTCGGCGTGGGTGCGCACGACCGACGCGCGCTCGCCGATCTCGACGTCACGCAGGGTCGAGTCCGGTCCGACGACCGCGTCGTCGGCGATGTGGGTCTTGCCGTGGAGCTGGACGCCGGGTTCGATGCGGACGTCCGCGCCGAGGGTGACGTCGATGTCGATCCAGGTGGTCGACGGATCGACGACGGTGACGCCGGCCCGCATGTGTCGTTCGACGATGTGACGGTTCAACACGGAGGTGACGTGCGCCAGCTGGACGCGGTCGTTGACGCCCACCACCAGATCGGGATCGGCGAGCTGGGTGCCGTAGACGGCTTTGCCGTCGGCCTTGCTGATCTTGACGACGTCGGTCAGATACAGCTCGTGCTGGGCGTTCGCGGTGCTGAGTTTGCCCAGGGCGGTACGCAGCGCCACGGCGTCGAACGCGTAGACGCCGGAGTTGACCTCACCGATCAGCACCTGAGCCGGGGTGGCGTCGGCGTGCTCGACGATCTCGGCCACCTCGCCGTCGTCGGTGCGGACGATACGGCCGTAGCCGTTCGCATCGTCCGGGACGAAGGTCAGCACCGTGGCGGCAGCGGGCCTGGGGGCGCTCAGGTGCTCGTCGAGCAGAGCTTTGAGAGTATGGCCGTCGAGCAGGGGCACGTCGGCGGCGGTGACGAGGATCGTGCCCTCGAAATCGTCGGGCAGGGCGGCCAGGCCGCACTGCACGGCATGTCCGGTGCCGAGCTGGCGATCCTGGACTGCGGTGTGAATCGTGCGCCCGAAGGTGGCCGCGAGGTCCTGGACGGCCTCGGTCACTCGTTCGCGATCGTGTCCGACGACGGTCACCAGGTGGTCAGGACCCAGGTCGGCGGCCGCGTGGAGGGCATGCGCGAGCATGGTGCGGCCGGCGAGGGGATGCAGAACTTTCGGAGTCTTCGACCGCATTCGGGTACCTGCACCCGCAGCGAGAACGACCACGGCGGTCTGCACAGGCATTGAGCTCCTCAGGCGGTAACGCGAAGACGGTATGCACGAATGATGTTGCTCGCTCCGCCGCCAGGACTCGAACCTGAACTATCTGAACCAAAATCAGAGGTGCTGCCATTACACCACGGCGGATAAACGGCCAGCGGTTTCGCCAGTGGCCGACGAATCGAACGACTCATTCGTTTGCCGCTGCGCTCCCACTGAGCGCAACGATCCTCGCACGCGAGGTGGTGGTGAGTCGAACCGCGATGAAGATTCCGCCCTCCGGGTCGTTCCTGCAGGCTCCACTCCCGCCCTCCGGGTCGTTCCTGCAGGCTCCACTCCCGCAGGGACAAACGGATGGATCGGACATCGTTAGTGTGGGGGAGGCGTCGATTCCGGCGTCGAAAATGCAGGGTCGGTAACGGGAGCGGTTTTCGATGACAGGCGCAGCCTCGGAGCAGGAACGCTCACCTCGGGTCCGAATGACAGGGACGCAGCGGCGCGAGCAGTTGATCGAGGTGGGGCGCACGCTGTTCGCCGAACGCGGGTACGAGGCCGCCTCGGTCGAGGAGATCGCCGGACGAGCGAACGTGTCCAAGCCGGTCGTCTACGAGCACTTCGGCGGTAAGGAAGGTCTCTACGCCGTCATCGTCGATCGGGAGATGTCGACGCTTCTCGGAATGATCACCAAATCACTCGACCTCAATCGCTCACGGATTCGCGTCGAACGCGTCGCACTTGCACTGCTCACCTACATCGAGGACCGCACCGACGGTTTCCGCATTCTCGTGCGCGATTCCCCTGCGGCTGCCGAGGACGGCAAGTACTCGTCGTTGCTCAACGAGGCCATCGGTCGCGTAGGGCACATGCTGGCCGGGGATTTCTCCCGCCGCGGACTCGATCCCGAGTTCGCGCCGATGTACGCCCAGGCGCTGGTCGGAATGGTGTCGATGACGGCGCAGTGGTGGCTCGACGTGCGGACACCGTCGAAAGAAGTGGTTGCGGCGCATGTGGTCAACCTGTGCTGGAACGGGCTGACGAATCTGGAAGCCGACCCTCGATTGACCGAGGAATGAGAACTCGGTTTCGTCTCTTCGCGGTTAAAGAGGGGGTATCGTCCCCTTTGTCGGTCATGAGAGCTGTGTCACACACGGCGTAAGGCTCGATCGGACCGATGCATGTTGGCACGAGACGTAAAGCAAGTCAGTGGTACCGTTCGGGCGTAATTTGCGCAGTGGCAGTTCAGAATTGCGAAGGCGGATCCCATGGTCAGGCAGGCCCGCGCTGAAATAACCCGCGACACCGTGCTCGCGGGCGCAGCGAACGTATTTCTGCGCCTGGGGTACGCGAACGCGAGTCTCAGCGAAATCATCTCTCAGTCCCAGGTCACCAAAGGCGCTCTGTACTTCCACTTCGGTTCCAAGGAAGAACTCGCGCGTGCGGTCATCGACGAGGGCAACGCTCGGCTGACCACTGCGTGCATGCAGTTCAACGACGGTCGCATCCCCGCACTCGAGGCGGCGATCGGCATCTCCTACATCGTCGTCGACCTTTCGGTCAGCGACCCCATGGTCTCGGCCATGCTCCGGCTGAGCCATCAGATCGGCGATTACCGCGGCACCGAGGGCAATGTCATGGCCGGGTGGAGCGAGTCGTTCGACAAGCTCGCCGCCAAGGCCATCGCGCAAGGCGACATCGACCCCAACTCGGACTCGCGCACCATCGGTTCGCTCGTGCTCGAGATCCTGGCCGGCGTGCACATGGTTGCGGTTGCCACCTCCACCACCGAGGAACTGCCGTCGCGCATGGAGCGTCTCTGGTACTACCTTCTCCCGGCTCTGGTCCCCGCCAACAAGCTGGACTACTTCCGCGAATTCGCAGCGCGTCGAGTCATCCGCTTCGGCCCGTAACTCACGAGTTCTTCGCAACGAAAGCCGCTACGTCGTCGCGCAGTCGATCCGGGTATTCACCGTTGATCGCATGTGAGGCGTCGGGATAGAGATGGACTGTCCCATCGGGCAGAGTTCTCTCGGCCGTGGTAGCGGCTTCCTCGGCGTCGTGCATCACCGACCTGCCCGCGATGATTGCCAGCACGGGCACGTCGAGTGTCGCGAGTTCCTTGTCGGTGATGCGCGTGGGCTGCGGCAGTTTCAGCGAGTAGCCCTGCATACCGGCTTCGATCATGTCTGCGATAGGAACGTCCTGGACCTCCGCGTCGCCTGCGGTATAGGAGTTGAAGCTGTCCCGCCAGGATTTCGGAAGCCACGGCACGGCCGCCGGTAGGGCGCGAATCGCAGTGCCCCAGGGAATGTCGGCGAAGGTCTGGGCCGGGTCTATCAGAGTGAGAGTGGCCAGGTGGGTGCTGTCGTGCACCGCCAGGTTCGTCGCGGTCCACCCGCCGATCGACAGCCCGACGAGATGGACCTGATCGGCGGGTAGCGCCTCGAGTGTCTGGTCGAGCCACGCAGCCTGGTCCTCGTCGCTGGAGATCGGCCGTTCCTGGATGCTCCGTCCCGGCTCGCCGAGCAGGTCGACGGTGTAGACGTCACCGATGGTCAGCAGGCCGGGCAGGTTGGCCGCCCAAACCGGCGTGCCCGAGGAACGGCCCGGCAGAAGGAGCAGCGGGTGGGTGGAGGTTCCCGTGCCATCGAACCGATACACGCGGACGACGCCGTAGTCGGTTCTGATGTCGAGCGTCTCCGCAGGATTCGGTAGATCTTCGAACGCGCGGTCGTAGGCGGCGAGGAATCTGTCCTCGCTCGCTGCGCTGTTCCAGTGGCCGACCGGTGAGGGCGACCGGAGTGCGAACGCGAGGGCGAGCGCGCCGACGGTCAATGCCCCGGCGGTGATCTTCAGGTATCGACGCCGTGTGCTCGCTGCTCGGACGTTCATTCGGGATCTCTTAACCGATCGGTAAGTAATTCAACCGTACGGTAGGCTGGCGAGCGTGGCAACGAGAGAACCGAGCTTCATCGAGCGCGCGCGACGCGCTCAGCTGATCGACGTCACGATCGACGCGGTCGCCCGGCACGGGTATGCGAAGGTCTCGCTCGCGCGCATCGCGGACAGTGCCGGAATCACGAAAGCGGCTGTGCTGTATCACTTTCGGACCAAGGATGCGGTGATCGACGCGGCGTATCGATTCGTTCTCGCAGCGCTGGTCGAGGACGTGGCTGCCGCGGTCGAGGCCGTCGACGCGCGGAAGGGACCCGAGGCGTACGTGCGTGCGATGATCGGCCACCTACGCGATCACCCGACGCACACCCGGATGTTGGTCGAGGCGCTCGGCAACTCGGCTCTGGGGCACACCCCGGAAGACCGATGGCGTCCGTTGGCCGACCTCATCGACGCATCCGTCCGGGCTCGCGGGACGGCCGGCATCGATTCGCGCACCCTGGCCATCATCGTCGGCGGGGGAATCGATGCGATCGTCACCGAGCGCCTGCACGACCCGGAGTACGACTCGGCTGCTGCTGCCGAGTCTCTCGCGGCGATGTTGGACGCAGCTCTGAGGTAGTCCGTCGGCGTCTCCCGCCTGCCGGGCTGTCGGTGTGCTCCCATAGACTCGCTGAGGACTGTGCGTAAGCAGCCGTCGCCTCGAATCGCTTCTAGGAGCATTGCTGTTGTCTTCCGATTCTCTGCCTGCCATTTCTCCATCCGGGCCGGCCCCGATCGTTCCCGACGCGGCGCTGCAACTCTCGGGTCTGGCCAGCGTCGCGCTGACGGATTCGTCCATGGTGGCCGTCGCCGATGCGATCGGAACCGCCGAGCACACGCTCATCGGACCGCACTCGGTTCGCCCGTTCGTTGCCGCCGCGATCGCTCAGCACACGCAGCTGTTGATCGTCACCGCCACCGGACGTGAAGCGGACGATCTCACCGACGAACTGCGCCAGATCCTCGGCGGCGGCGTTGTCATGTTCCCGTCGTGGGAGACGCTTCCGCACGAGCGACTCTCACCGAGCGCCGACACCGTGGGCAAGCGGCTGGACGTACTCCGCCGGCTCGCTCGCCCCGGCGACACCGATTACGGCGATCCTCTGCGCGTCATCGTCACCACCGTCCGCTCGTTGGTGCAGCCGATGGCACCCGGTCTGGGCGAGATCGAACCCGTGACCCTGAAGGTCGGCCTGGACATCGACTTCGACGGCTTGATCCATCGACTCGTCGAGTTCGGCTACCTGCGCGTGGACATGGTCGGCAAGCGCGGTGAGTTCGCCGTCCGCGGCGGCATCCTCGACCTCTTCTCGCCGACGGCAGATCACCCGGTGCGTGTGGAATTCTGGGGCGACGAGATCACCGAGCTTCGCGCGTTCGCGGTCTCCGATCAGCGTTCGCTGCCCGATCACGAGGTCGATCTCGTCATCGCTCCGCCGTGCCGCGAGTTGCTTCTCACCCAGGAAGTTCGCGACCGCGCCGCGGTACTCGCAGCCGACAACGCCGGCGACACCGCGTTGGTCGAGATGCTCGACAAGCTGTCCGCCGGCGTCCCGGTCGAGGGCATGGAGGCGTTGCTGCCGCTGCTGCAGCCGGGTGAATTGCAGTTGCTCGCCGATACTCTCCCCGCAGGTACACACGTATTGCTCTGCGACCCCGAGCGAATCCGCACGCGCGCAACCGATCTGGTACGCACGGGCCAGGAGTTCCTCGAAGCATCCTGGACGGCAGCATCGATCGGTGGAGTTGCGCCGCTCGATACCTCCACCCTGGACACCTCCAGCCTCGAAGGTGCGTCACTGGATCTCGGTGCCTCGGCCTACCGTTCGCTGCGACAGGTTCGGGAGTCGGCTCAGGTGCACGGTCGGCCGTGGTGGACCATCAGCCCGTTGGCATCCGGAAACGGCGAAGAAGTCGAACTCGCCGTCGATTCGGTCCCGGAGGTCCGTGGGTCCGAGGAAGCACTGACGGCCCTGTTCGCCACGCTGCGAGCCCATATCGCCACCGGTGGTCGTGCGGTCATCTCGGTCGCGGGCGCCGGTACCGCCACCCGCATCATCGAACGCCTCGCCGAGGCCGAAGTGCCTGCGGCACATCTCGATTCCGGTGCGGTCCCGGTCGCCGACATCGTGAACGTCCTGTGTGGATCGTTGCACGACGGTCTGGTGTTTCCCGACGCGAAACTCGTGGTCGTCACCGAGAGCGACCTGACCGGCAACCGCGTGGCCGCAGCGGGCGAGGGACGTAAGCTCCCGGCGAAGCGTCGTAATCAGGTCGATCCGCTCGCGCTCGTCGCCGGCGACAGCGTCGTGCACGATCAGCACGGCATCGGTCGATTCGTCGAGATGGTCGAACGCACCATCGGTGGTGCTCGACGCGAATACCTCGTCGTCGAGTACGCACCCAGCAAGCGCGGCCATCCTGGAGACCGACTCTTCGTCCCGATGGACTCGCTCGATCAGCTCTCGCGTTACGTCGGCGGCGAGCTGCCGTCTCTGAGCAAGCTCGGCGGATCCGACTGGGCCAACACCAAACGCAAGGCGCGCAAGGCAGTTCGCGAGATCGCCGGCGAGCTGGTGCAGCTGTACGCGGCTCGTCAGGCAGCTCCCGGGCATGCCTTCGGACCCGACACCCCGTGGCAGCTCGAGATGGAAGATGCGTTCGGATTCACCGAGACGGTCGACCAGATGACGGCCATCACCGACGTCAAGGCCGACATGGAGAAGGCGGTTCCGATGGACCGCGTCATTCTCGGTGACGTCGGCTACGGCAAGACCGAGATCGCGGTTCGCGCCGCATTCAAGGCGGTGCAGGACGGCAAGCAGGTCGCCGTGCTGGTGCCGACAACACTTCTGGCGCAACAGCATCTGCAGACCTTCACTGCTCGCATGGCGTCGTTCCCGGTGACCGTCAAGGGGCTCTCGCGCTTCACTCACGGCTCCGAATCCAAAGAGGTCATGGCGGGGCTGGCCGACGGTACGGTCGACATCGTCGTCGGTACGCACCGGTTGTTGCAGACCGGTGTCGCCTGGAAGGACCTCGGGTTGGTCATCGTCGACGAGGAGCAGCGCTTCGGCGTCGAGCACAAGGAGCACATCAAGTCGCTCCGAACCCACGTCGACGTCCTGACGATGTCTGCGACTCCTATTCCGCGAACGCTCGAGATGAGCCTCGCCGGCATCCGCGAGATGTCGACCATCCTCACTCCGCCCGAGGAGCGGCACCCGGTGCTCACCTACGTGGGCGCGTACAACGACAAGCAGGTCGCCGCGGCCATCAGGCGTGAGCTGCTGCGTGACGGCCAGGTGTTCTTCGTGCACAACCGAGTCAGCTCGATCGACAAGGCCGCCAAGAAGATTCGCGATCTGGTCCCGGAGGCCAGGGTGGCGACGGCGCACGGTCAGATGAACGAGGAAACACTCGAGCGCACCGTGCAAGGGTTCTGGCAGCGCGAGACCGACGTCCTGGTGTGTACCACCATCATCGAGACCGGCCTCGACATCTCCAACGCCAACACCCTGATCGTGGAGCGGTCCGATTCGCTCGGCCTGTCCCAGTTGCATCAGCTGCGCGGTCGAGTGGGCCGTAGCCGCGAGCGTGGCTACGCGTACTTCCTGTACCCGCCCGAGAAGCCGCTCACCGAAACGGCCTACGACCGATTGGCGACCATCTCGCAGAACTCCGACCTCGGTGCCGGTATGGCGGTGGCGATGAAGGACCTCGAAATCCGCGGTGCCGGAAACGTTCTGGGAGCAGAGCAGTCCGGTCACGTCGCGGGCGTCGGATTCGACCTGTACGTGCGGCTCGTCGGTGAAGCAGTCGAGGCGTACCGCGCGGCCGCCGACGGAAAGCCCATCACCACCGACGAAGCCCCCAAGGAAGTGCGCATCGACCTTCCCGTCGACGCCAACATCCCACCGGACTACGTCACCAGCGATCGGTTGCGCCTCGAGGGTTACCGAAAGCTCGCTGCGGCAGCCGATTCCGAGGGCATCGACGCGGTCATCGAAGAACTCGTCGACCGGTACGGTCCGCTGCCCGAGGAAGTCGGCCGCCTGGTCTCCATCGCCAAGCTGCGGCTTATCGCGAAGGAATACGGCCTGACCGACGTCAATGTTGCCGGAACACAGGTGAAGCTGGCTCCGATGGACCTACCCGATTCCAAGCAGATCCGCCTCAAGCGGCTCTACCCGAGCGCTGCCTACCGGGCCACCACCGGTGTGGTGCAGTTGCCACTGCCGCGCGTCGAAGGCGGCGGCGTGGGGGCGGCGCGCGTACGCGACGTCGAATTGGTGCAGTTCATCGCTGATCTCATCCTATCCTTGGACGGTAAGCCATCTCGGTCGGTGTTGTTGGAGCAAACAGTGGGGGTGTAGCGGTGACGGTAGTTCTGCTCGACCCTGTTCGGCCCACACAAGTGCCGGTGGATGCTGTCGAATTTCTCGGCGGTGCAGTGCAATTCACCGAAGAAGTGCCGGTGCGAGTGCGGTGGCTGTTCTCGGGAACCGCTGCGCCCGACGCAGTCGACGCGGTGCTGGTGAGCACCGATCCCGCCAACCCCGACGTCCAGGAACGGATTGCACGCGGAGAACGGGTCATCGCCGCCGAGAAGCTGCCCGGTGACGACCTCATCGCAGCGGTCCGGCTCATGGATCGGCTGCGCACCCTCGGCGGATGGGAAGCGCAGCAAACCCACGAGTCTTTGCGCGGCTACCTGCTGGAAGAAACGTACGAGCTGCTCGACGCCATCGCCGCGGGCAACCTGGTGGACTTGCGCGAAGAACTGGGAGACCTGTTGCTGCAGGTGCTGTTCCATTCCAGAATTGCTCAGGATGCCGCCGAGAACGCGTTCGATGTCGACGACGTCGCCGCAGGACTGGTCGCCAAGCTCACCCACCGCAGCCCACACCTCGGTCGAACGGGCAACGGCCCCATCGACATCGCCGAACAAGAGCGAGCCTGGGAAGAGAAGAAGGCGTCGGAGAAGGCACGCGGATCCTGCGTCGA
This sequence comes from Rhodococcus cercidiphylli, assembly GCF_033042225.1. Taxonomy (NCBI): domain Bacteria; kingdom Bacillati; phylum Actinomycetota; class Actinomycetes; order Mycobacteriales; family Nocardiaceae; genus Rhodococcus; species Rhodococcus cercidiphylli. Next base: position 541,007 of record NZ_JAWLKE010000002.1, on the reverse strand, counting down.
CGGAATCGCCCTGTCTCAGCCGTCACTCGCCCTGGCGCAGAAAGTGATCGGACGGGCCACCAAGGCAGGCCTGCCCGACGAGCTGATTCCCGACGGCCTACGCGTCGTACACATCGGGGTCGATCACTCGCACGGTGGAGACAGTGCCGAGGACCTGCTGAGGCGTCGGGTATTGGATTTCGCTGTGTTGATCCGTAATGCCGAAGCCTCCGCCCGCAATGCAGGCATCGGGCCGGGGGAGATGTCTGCACTCGACTGGATCGAGCACTGGGGTCTGCGAGGCTGAGGGCTCACCACCCCGCCCGCTCTCTCTCCGTACCCTCGTCCCTCGGGTTGGGATCAATGTGGGGTTCAGTCGGTCAGAGTGCAACAAAGTGGCATTGATCCGGCCCGGCTACCTGCGCCAGAACAAGTGATGAGTGATGCCGCTGCTACTGGGGACGACCTCGTGCTCGAATCTGTCGTTCAACTCGTCGGGTGAATCCCACAGCTTCAGGCCCGAGCCGAATTCGATGGGCGAGACGACGATGTGCATGGTGTCGACGAGATCGGCGTCGAGGAATTCCCGAATACTGGTGACGCCGCCGCCGAGTCGCACGTCCTTACCGTCGGCTGCCTCCTTTGCTTGCTTCAGTACTTCGGAGGGCTCCCCGTCGACGAAGTGAAACGTTGTGTCGGAGAGCGTGATCGAGGGTCGCTCGTGGTGGGTGAGCACAAAGACTGGAGTGTGGAACGGCGGCTCGTCACCCCACCAGCCCTGCCATTCGTGGTCGGTCCACGGTCCGCGTTGGGGTCCGAACTTGTGCCGGCCCATGATCTCGGCACCGATGTTGTTCGCGAAGTCGCGGGCGAAGTAGTCGTCGAGTCCGCGACTACCACCCGAACCGGCGTTTCCAGGAAAGCTGGCGGTGCCGAAGTACCATCCCATCAGGGCCAGATGGTCGAGTCCGAACGGGCTCTGGAAGCTCTGGTCGACCCCCGCAGCGATTCCGTCGCTCGACACGGTGAAGTTCTGTACCCGAACAAGCTGTCCCATGTGTGCTCCCGAAGTCGATGATAGGACGTACGACGTATGGACCGAGCCGACTGTACAAACTCACCGCTCGACCGCGTCAATGGACCATTGCAGCGGTCAGACGTATGCAGTGTGCCATCCACGCGGACCGGGTTCTCGCGTGAATGAACCCTTGCAGCGGTCAGACGTATGCAAGGGTCCATTGACGCGGACGGGGGTGGCGGGGCCGGCGAGAGAATCACTCGAACAGTGTCGAACCCCAATACTCGGATTCTTCGACGCCGGGTGGGCAGGCGAATACCGCAGACCCGACGTGTTGAATGTATTCGTTCAGTGCGTCCTTGCGCGAGAGTGCCAGTTGCATCGGGACGAATTGGGTCAGTGGGTCGCGGCAGTAGGCGATGAAGAACAGTCCGGCGTCGAGGTGGCCGAAGCCGTCGGATCCGTCGGTGAAGTTGTATCCCCGACGCAGGAGTTGGACGCCACCGAGGTTTTCCTTCGACGCCAAGCGCACGTGCGCGGTCTTGTCGATGAAGGTGCCCTCAGGACCTTGGGATTCGAAGTCGAGGGCGTCGAATTCGTCCTTTTGGCCCAGCGGCGCACCGGTTCCCTTGCTGCGCCCGATCACTCGCTCTTGTTCCTTCAACGTGGTGCGGTCCCAGGATTCGATGAGCATGCGGATTCGACGCGCCACGAGGTAGGAGCCGCCGGCCATCCATTCCTGATCGTCGTCGGCAGAAACCCATACGTTGTCGTTCAGCAGTGTCGGGTCCTCGGCCTTGAGGTTGGCCGTTCCGTCCTTGAAGCCGAACAGGTTTCGCGGGGTCGCCTGGGTGGTCGAGGTGGATGAGGTGCGGCCGAACCCGAGTTGCGACCACTTGACCGACACGGTGCCGAATCCGACGCGAGCGAGGTTGCGGATGGCGTGGACGGCCACCTGGGGGTCGTCGGCGCAGGCCTGGATGCACAGGTCTCCGCCGGAGCGTGCGGGATCGAGGTTGTCGGCAGGGAAGTGCTGCAGATCGGCAAGGGAAGCAGGCCTTTTCGATGCCAGGTCGAAGCGATCGAACAGGCTCGGACCGAACCCGATGGTCAACGTCAGCGACGACGCCGTCAGACCGAGAGCTTCGCCCGTATCGGTGGGCGGGTTGTATTCGCCGCCGTCGACGGCACCGCCGTCGAACGTCTCCTCTCCGCGAGTGAGACGCTCGGCCATCAGCGTCCACTTCTTCAGCAGCGCAACGAATTCGTCGCGGGAGTCGGTGGTGATGTCGAAGGCGACGAAGTGCATGCGATCCTGCGCCGGGGTGACGATTCCGGCCTGGTGCTCTCCGCGGAATTCGACGACATCCGATGTCGGAACCTCGGCACCCGACGCCGTCGCGTGTCCCGCGATGGCCCCGACTCCGACGAGTGCAGCACCGGTGCCGACGGCACCGAAGAGGCGCCGCCGGGAGAACTGGCCGGTCTTATTGTCCTGCAACGACACCCTGCACCTGGCTCACTTCGGCGGACAATGCGTCGATCTTGTTGGACAGTTCTTGGCGCTGCGGCTCGGTCACGGTGTCGTAGAAGACGAAGCCGTCGCCGTTGCGGTACTTGGCGAGTTCGGCATCGAGTTCGGCGAAGCGTGCGTCGATCGCGGTGCCCAGCTCGGCGTTGCGCTCGTCGAGGATGGGGCGGACGGCGGCGATGGCGGCCTGCGAGCCGTCGACGTTGGCTTGGAAGTCCCACAGGTCGGTGTGCGAGAAGAAGTCCTCTTCGCCGCTGATCTTGGTCTTGGCGACCTCGTCGAGCAATCCCTGTGCGCCGCCTGCCACCTGGATCGGGTCGATGGTGAAGTCTTCGGCCTTGATCTTGTCTGCGAGCTCGGTGATGTCGGCCTCGAGCTGATCGGCCATCGCGTTCGTGTCGGGCTGCAGTCCCTGTGTCCACAGGTCCTTCTCGATGCGGTGGAAGCCGGTCCATTCGGCTCCGGGCTCCACATCGGGCTCACGCAGATCGATGCGGGGGTCGAGGTCGTCGGGGAAGCTCTCGGCGACAGGCTCGATGCGCTCGTAATAGCTTCGCGTGATGGGGAACTGGGCCTTGGCCGCATTCACATCCCCGGCCTTGACTGCGGTCACGAACGACGCCGTAGTGTCCTGCAATGCATCGATCTGACTGACGACGTAGCGCTTGTAGCCGTCCGCAGCCTCGGTGAGGAGTCCGTCCTCGCCTGCGGTGCGAACCGACTCGCCGGTGACAACGTAGTCGGCCCGAACGCCGTCGCCCACCATGCCTGCCTTGCACGCGGTTTGGTACGTGCCGGGATCGGGCAGGGCGACGATGAGCTGACGCGTCAGGCCGGGTCCGATGTTCTCCACCTCGCCCATGACGCGGTCGCCTTCGCCGTAGACGTAGAACTCGGTGACCTTGCTGCCGTTGTTGGTGATCTGGAACGTCGAGTTCCCGGTGGTGCCCTCGGAAGCACCGACGTCGCAGGAGGAGTCGGTCGCGGTGACGGCGATATCGCCCGACGCGGCCTCGGTGGAGGACTTCTCGGTGCATCCGGCCAGAGCCATCGGCAGAACCGCGACGGCGGCCAGAGCGTAGGTGGTACGACGCATGGTGGTGGTGCCTTTCAGGAGGATTGCAGAGCAGGCTCGGGTGTCGCGGGAACGCGGACCGGGCGGAGGAAGAGGTAGAGGACGATCACGATGTAGAGCACCCACGCGATCGCTTGGAACACAGTGGGTTCGGGCCGGAAGTTGAAGATGCCGGCGAGCACGGTGCCGTACCAGCTCGAGGCGTCGAAGTGTGCGGTGATGTCGAAGGCGACGGTGCTGCCGCCGGGGAGGACTCCACCGATCTGCAGTGCGCGGATGCCGTAGGCGAGGATCCCGGCGGCGACGACGATCAGGAAGATGCCGGTGTACTTGAAGAACACCGCGAAGTTGACGCGCACGGCACCGAAGTAGAGGAATACCGTCAGGACAGCGGCGAGGACGATTCCGAGCAGCAGTCCCAGCAGTGGCCACAGGCTGCCGTTGGTGTTCTCGGCGTACCCGACCATGAGCAACGCAGTTTCGACGCCTTCGCGGCCGACCGCGAAGAAGGCCAGCGTCAGCACTGCGGCGGGCCCGACGGTCAGCGCTTTCTCCATGTTCGCCCGCAGTTCTCCGGAGATGTTCTTCGCGGCGGTGCGCATCCAGAGCACCATCGCCGTCACGATCACCACAGCAACGAGTGACGCCGCTCCGGCGATGATCTCGGCGGTCAATCCGGTGACGGTGGACGTGCCGTAGTGGATGACGAAGAAGATGGCGGCGACCATGGCGACGGCAAGGCCTACTCCGAGCCAGACCCACTTGAGCGCGTCACGTCGATCGGCTTTGACGAGGAACGCGACGAGGATCATCACGACGATGCCGGTCTCGAGCCCTTCGCGCAGGCCGATCAAGCCACTGCCGAACATTTGGGTGGCGATCGACGGCGCTGAGCCTGCGGCGGCGAGAACTGGCATGAATCAGGCTCCTGCGGTGCGTCGAACATTGGTACGCCTTCCCTCGCAAAGGGTAGGCGACCCTCAGGCGTAAGGGCTGACCAGAACATACACCCTGCAACCCGGCTCGAATACGCGTTGACCAGGGGTTATCTCCGTCTTTAGCTTTCTATTACCTTGCGTGTGCAGGATGGAGTGGTGATCTCCCGTATCTGCGTGCTCGCCACAGCGTCGGTCCTTCTCGCGTTGACGGCGTGCGGCACCGGCGAACCCGAGCGCGAGATTCCCGAGGGCATCCCGCCCGGACCCGGCACCGAAGTGCCGGCCATCGATTTCAACGCGCCCGGGCGGACGGCCGATCTGTTGCTCGCCTGGGCCGAACCACAGACCGAAGCGTTGGGCATTTCGGTGACCGCGTTGGCCTCGTACGGGCACGCGGCCGCGATCATGACCGAGACGGATGCCGATTGCGGAATCGCATGGACGACGCTCGCCGGAATCGGCTACATCGAAAGTCGGCACGGCACCTACCAGGGTTCGTCGGTCGCGCCCGACGGTCTCGTCGCACCGCCGATCCGCGGGATTCCTCTCGACGGCGGACCGGGCGTCGCCGAGATTCCGGACACCGACGGCGGCGTCATGGACGGTGACGCCGAGTTCGATCGGGCCATGGGCCCCATGCAGTTCATTCCCGAGACGTGGAAGAAATGGGGCGTCGACGCCAACGGCGATGGCGTCGCCGATCCCGACAACATCGACGACGCGGCACTGACCGCGGCGCGATACCTGTGCGCCCGCGGCGGTGATCTGCGGACCGCGCAGGGCTGGGAGACGGCGTTGATGGCCTACAACCTGTCGGGTCAGTACCTGCGGGATGTGCGCGATCGTGCGGCCGCGTACTCGGTGGGCACCAGGCCGTAGGACCTCCATGCATCGCGGGCAGTGCAGGGGAGCGGCTAGTCTTGCACCCGGCACAGTCCGTCGGTACCCGTTTATAGGAGAAGCATTCGTGGCCATCATTGAGCAGGTCGGAGCGCGCGAAATCCTCGATTCTCGTGGCAACCCCACGATCGAGGTCGAGGTCGCATTGGACGACGGGACGCTGAGTCGCGCCGCCGTTCCCTCCGGTGCATCCACCGGTGAGCACGAAGCTGTCGAGCTTCGTGACGGCGGAGACCGCTACGGCGGCAAGGGTGTCGAGAAGGCCGTCAATGCCGTGCTGGACGAGATCGCGCCGGCCGTCATCGGCCTGGACGCAATCGAGCAGCGCACCGTCGACCAGGCCCTGCTGGATCTGGACGGCACGCCCGACAAGTCTCGCCTCGGCGCGAACGCACTGCTCGGTGTCTCGCTCGCGGTCGCGAAGTCCGCTGCCGAGTCCACCGGACTCGAACTCTTCCGTTACCTCGGCGGCCCCAACGCGCACATTCTCCCCGTTCCGATGATGAACATCATCAACGGTGGCGCGCACGCAGACAGTGGCGTCGACGTGCAGGAATTCATGATCGCCCCCATCGGCGCACCCACCTTCAAGGAATCGCTGCGCTGGGGCGCGGAGGTCTACCACGCACTCAAGTCCGTGCTCAAGGCCAAGGGCCTGGGCACCGGCCTCGGCGACGAGGGCGGCTTCGCTCCCGACCTCGCCGGCACCAAGGCTGCCCTCGATCTCATCCTCGAGGCTATCGGCAAGACCGGCCTCAAGCCCGGTCAGGACGTTGCGCTCGCTCTCGACGTGGCGGCCACCGAGTTCTACACCGCAGGCACGGGCTACGCCTTCGAGCGTGAGACCAAGTCCGCCGAGGAGATGTCGGCGTTCTACGGTGAGCTCGTCGACGCCTACCCGCTGGTCTCCATCGAGGATCCGCTCGACGAGAACGACTGGGACGGCTGGGTTGCGCTCACCGAGGCCATCGGCGACAAGGTGCAGATCGTCGGCGACGATCTCTTCGTCACCAACCCCGAGCGTCTCGAAGACGGCATCGTCAAGGGTGCGGCCAACGCACTGCTGGTCAAGGTCAACCAGATCGGCACACTCACCGAGACCCTCGACGCAGTCGATCTCGCGCACCGCAACGGCTACAAGACGATGATGAGCCACCGGTCCGGCGAGACCGAGGACACCACCATCGCTGACCTGGCAGTTGCCGTCGGCAGCGGCCAGATCAAGACCGGTGCTCCGGCTCGAAGCGAGCGCGTCGCCAAGTACAACCAGTTGCTGCGTATCGAAGAAGCTCTGGGCGACGCGGCGCGTTACGCCGGCGAGTTGTCTTTCCCCCGGTTCAATTACGAGGGATAGCGAACAGGCTCGTATGACACGAAGTGGAGAGTGAATGATGGCACGGCGCGGCAGGTCCGGGACCAGTCCAGGTGGACGTGATCCCCGACCCCGCGGCCGTTCCTCCTCTTCGAGTCGGTCCAAGGCCGGGGGCGTCTCGCGTGACGCGAACGCCTCCGGCCGACAGGCCACCCCACCGGAACCCTCCGAGCAGGTGCGCGACGCGGTGGTCGGCGGCAAGGCTGCGCCCCGACGCGTCGGTGTTCGCCGTCCCAAGATGCCCGAGCGGACGTTCTTCGGACTGTCCACCGGACGAGCCGTCATTCTCGGTGTCGTGGTGTGTGCGCTGGCACTGACGCTGGCGGTGCCGCTGCGCACCTACTTCTCGCAACGCAGTGAGCTCGAATCCGTGCTGGCCGAACGGCAGGCGCTGCAAGACGACGTCAGCCGCCTGCAGGTTCAGAAGTCTCAACTCGACGAGCCGTCCCGCATTGCGGCCGACGCTCGCGAACGTCTGCGTTTCGTCATGCCGGGGGAGACGCCCTATCAGGTGCAGCTGCCCGGCGACTACTCACCGAGCTCCGAGGACCTCGCAGTGGACAACACTCCGAAGGGACCGTGGTACACCGAATTGTGGAACACCGCGGTCCAGCCACAGGGATCGGACGAGCCCCCGGAGCCGACGTCTGCACCGATGCCTCTCGTACAGCCAGAACCCGCACCGGCCGTGCCGCCGGTGCCAGAACCAGAAGGAGGACCGGTCGGGTGAATTCCTCGGCAGTCTCGCAGGAAGATCTCGATGCGGTCGCATCGCAGCTCGGACGTGAACCACGTGGCGTACTCGAGATCGCGTACCGATCTCCGGACGGCAGGCCGGGTGTGGTCAAAACCGCTCCGAAGCTGCCCGACGGCACGCCTTTTCCCACCCTGTTCTATTTGACGGACCCGCGGCTGACGGCCGAGGCGAGCCGGCAGGAATCGGCCGGCGTGATGCGCGAGATGACCGAACGTCTCGGTACCGACCCGGAATTGGCTGCGGCATACCTGCGCGCCCATCAGTCCTATCTGGCCGAGCGTGACGAGATCGAATCTCTCGGAACCGATTTCACCGGTGGCGGCATGCCCGATCGGGTCAAATGCCTCCACGTGCTGATCGCGCACTCGTTGGCCAAGGGTCCGGGCGTCAACCCGCTGGGTGATGAGTCGGTTGCGTTGGCCGCCGAGAACTCGTTGCGCGGCAAAGCTATTCCGGCCGACTGGCCGACCATCGAAGAACTACGTGCGGAGAAACAATGACCAGGGTTGCAGCGATAGATTGCGGCACCAACTCGATCCGCCTGCTCGTCGCCGACAACAACGGCAAATCTCTCGCCGACGTCGCACGCGAGATGCGCATCGTGCGACTCGGCCAGGGAGTCGACGCCACCGGAGCATTCGTTCCCGAGGCGATCGAGCGCACCCGGGTGGCATTGGTGGAGTACGCGGAGATCATTCGCAAGACCGGGGCCACCGCGGTGCGGATGGTCGCGACGTCGGCTACCCGCGACGCGTCCAATCGGGAGGACTTCTTCTCGATGGTGCGCGAGGTGTTGGGCAAGGTCATCCCCGGTGCCGAGGCCGAGGTGATCACCGGTGACGAAGAGGCGCGGTTGTCTTTCGCCGGTGCCGTCGGTGAACTCGATGCTGCTGCAGGGCCTTTCCTCGTCGTCGATCTCGGCGGTGGCTCCACGGAACTAGTGCTGGGCGACGCGAAAGGCGTGAAATCCGCCTTCTCGGCGAACATCGGCTGTGTGCGACTGACCGAGCGCTTCTTGCACAGCGACCCGCCCACCGCCGACGAAATCAACGGTGCGCGTGAGTATGCCCGCGAGAAATTGGCGGAAGCATTCGAGGAAGTGTCGATCGGCGACGCGTCGAGCTGGGTGGGAGTGGCCGGCACGATGACGACCATCGCCGCGATCGCCAAGGAACTACCCGAGTACGACGCCGACGCCGTGCACCTCTCGCGAGTGCCGTTCGATCAGCTCTTCGAGGTGTGCGAGCGACTGATCGGCATGACGCATACGCAGCGAAGTGCGTTGGGCCCCATGCATCCCGGTCGGGTCGACGTCATCGGCGGCGGTGCAATTGTGTGCAGCGTATTGGCCGAGGAATTCGAGCGACGCGGTGCCGTGAGCTCGTTGACGGTCAGTGAGCACGACATCCTCGACGGAATCGCGATGTCGATCAAGATCTGATCTGCAATTCTGCAGATGCGGCCTGCGGCGATGTAGGTTGCATCGCTGCGTGATTCGGTGAAGCCTTACAGGCGCTGTGGCCCACGTCACGGCTTCCTTCGAGGTGAGGACCACCGATGACGTCACGCGCCGAGCAGGCCCCACCCGACCAGGCACCGGCCGAGAAAGGTCTGGCGCGTGTCGCGCAGATGCTCGCCAGGGGAACCGAGAAGTGGTTCCCCGATGCGTACATCTTCGCGCTTGTCGGTGTGGTGGTCGTTGCTGTCGCTGCCTTCGCCAACGGGTCGTCTCCGCAGAATGTGGTCGACGCGTTCGGAAACGGCTTCTGGGACCTGACTGCCTTCACGCTGCAGATGGCGATGGTCGTTCTCACCGGCTACGTCGTGGCCACATCTCCACCGGTCGCCAGATTGATCACACGATTGGCGCAGGTGCCCAAGAGTTCCAGTAGCGCAGTCAGTTTCGTGGCGCTGCTGTCCTGCTCGGTGTCCTTCCTGAACTGGGGACTGAGCCTGGTGTTCGCCGGTCTCCTGGCCCGAGCCATCGCGCGACGTGACGATCTGCGAACGGACTACCGCGCACTCGGGGCGGCGGCATTCATGGGGCTCGGAGCCGTATGGGCACTCGGTATGTCGTCCTCGGCTGCTCAGCTGCAGGCGACGGCCAGTTCGCTTCCGGCGACGCTGCTTTCGGTGACGGGTGTACTCGACTTCGGAACCACCATCTTCACGTGGCAGTCCTTGCTGATGTGCGTGATCATCATCGTCCTCACCGTGGCCATCGCGCACTTCTCGGCGCCCAAGGGCGCGGCGATCAAAACGGCCGAGGACATGAACGTCAATTTGGACGACACCGTGACCGAGCCTGCTCCGCGCAGTCGACCAGGGGAGTGGCTCGAGTACAGCCGAATTCTTCCCCTTTTCGTGGGCGCGATGACACTGGGATGGCTTGTCTCCCAGCTGTTGACGCTACCGGTGCTGTCGGTGGTCAGCAGCCTCAACGGTTACTTGTTGGTGTTCCTGATGCTCGGGCTCGTGCTGCACGGCACCCCGCGGCGCTTCCTCGATTCCGTGAGCAAAGCGGTGCCCGCTACTGCCGGGATCCTGGTGCAGTTTCCGCTCTACGCCGCGATGGCGGCCATGCTCACCGAAGCGGAGGGCCGGGGAGGCATCACGATTTCCGAGCATCTGGCGACCTTCTTTACCGAGATCGGATCCGGTGGAGGCTTCGCGGTGGTCATCGCGATCTACACCGTCGTACTCGGACTCTTCGTTCCCTCCGGTGGTGGCAAGTGGCTCGTCGAAGCGCCGTACGTGATGCAGTCGGCGACCGACGTGCAGATGAACCTCGGATGGACCGTCCAGATCTACAACGTGGCCGAGGCGCTGCCGAACCTGATCAACCCGTTCTTCATGCTGCCCTTGCTGGCGGTTCTGGGACTGCGAGCGCGCGATCTGATCGGATTCACGTTCCTGCAGTTCATCTTTCACTTCCCGGTGGTCCTGCTGCTCGTGTGGCTTCTCGGCATGACCTCCGAGTTCGTCCCGCCGGTCATCCCGGCCCCGTAGTAGCCCGATATGATCATCACCGCCGGAGCGAACCTCCGGCGGTGGCCCCTATAGCCCAATTGGCAGAGGCAGCGGACTTAAAATCCGTCAAGTGTCGGTTCGAGTCCGACTGGGGGCACCGGAGTCCATATGGATCCAGATTTCTGGACTAGGACAGTGCTTTTCGGGTGGTAGCGTGGACGTCAGCGGCCAACCAAGGATCTGAGTGGACTACTTAGGCAGCGGATTTCAGATCCGCGCGGGAACTACATGCTTCGTCGTAGTGTCTCCGCATTCGTGCAGCTCAGGGTCGGTTTTCGTGATGAATGCTCGTCTCTGCGGGTGGCTCGGTGTCACGAGGCTGTCACAACTGGGACTGTCTGACCTGTTCGGCACACGCGACCTTTCAGTTCCTCTAGTCGAAAAGGGTGAGCTGAAACAGGCTTGGCAGGTAGGCGGGTGATTTGACAAGAGTTACGTCCCGACGAAGCGTTCTCAGAAGTCGTCAACGTAAATTGCATTTCGCGCACCGTGTCGTTCGAAACACGATCTCAGCACGGTTCGATATTGCAGCGGTGCCCCTTGCGGACGTTCTTATAAGATGCAAGACTTACTTCGATACGGTGACTCAGATGAGTGGAGCGCAGGACCGGGTGAGGCCGGACCTCGCCGATCCGGCCTCGACAGGAAGTAGGTCACGACGATGCGGCAGCACAGTGGTGTGCAGTCACGGGTGAGCTCGGAGCGCTCGCGGTCGTGGATGCTGGTGAACGGCAACCGCCCCGATGCCTTCGATGACGCGGCGCGGGCGTCGGCCGATCAGATCATCCTCGACGTCGAGGACGCCGTGGACACACGGTTCAAGTCGATCGCACGCACCCACGTCACGAACTGGCTCGGCCACAATTGCGCATGGGTTCGCATCAACGATCGGTTGTCGGAGCACTGGTCGGATGACGTGGATCAGCTTCGCAACTTGCCGGGATTGAGTGGAGTCGTGCTGGCCAAGACTGAGGCCTGCTCCCAAGTGTCGGAGACCTTCGATCGTCTGGGTGGGCGTATCCCCGTGATTGCCCTTATCGAGTCCGCGCTCGGTGTCGAGGAGTCGACGGCCATCGCCTGCGCACGAGGCACCTTCCGGCTGGCCTTCGGCAGTGGTGACTACCGCCGAGATACCGGTGCAAGCGCACACGACAGCGCGATGTCGTATCCGAGGAACAAACTGGTCGTTGCCAGTCGAATCGGCAAACTACCGGGGCCGATCGACGGGCCGACGGTCTCGGTCGAATCGTCCGAGGTCGAGGAGCAGTCGCTTCTCGCCGTAGCGCTGGGTATGACGGGAAAGCTGTGCGTGAGTATCGATCACCTGTCGACGATCAACACGTCCATGAGCCCCGCCTCCGCGGATCTGACCTGGGCTGCGGAGTTCCTCGCCGAATTCGAGTCCCGCGGGTCGGTGATACGCGACGGAAGCGATCCGCCCCGTCTCGGGCGAGCACGGGCCCTGATCGAACACGCACGTGCACTGGGCATTCAATCAGTCTGATCGAGCTTTTCCACGAACGGAGATCCCCTTATGGGCGCAACACATCGCATTGCTGTCATTCCCGGTGACGGCATCGGAAAAGAAGTAGTTCCGGAAGGGCTGAAGGTCCTTCGAACTGCTGCGTCGGTGTTCGAGTTCTCGCTCGACTTCGAGTATTTCGACTTCGCCAGCGCCGATTACTTTCTGCGGACCGGCCAGATGCTCCCCGACAACTGGTTCGACACGCTCGTGTCTTTCGACTCGATCTTCTTCGGTGCTGTCGGGTGGCCAGAAGTGGTTCCCGACCATGTGTCGCTGTGGGGGAGCCTGCTCCAGTTCCGCCGTCACTTCGACCAGTACGTGAGCTTACGGCCGGTCAAACTTCTACCCGGAGTGCCGAGCCCGCTCGCTGGCCGTGAGCCCGGTGATATCGACTTCTACGTCGTACGTGAGAACACCGAGGGTGAGTACTCGTCTATCGGCGGTAAGATTTTCGACGGGACCGATCGCGAGATCGTCACCCAGGAAACGGTGATGACCCGCACGGGAGTCGACCGAATTCTCAAGTACGCGTTCGATCTTGCACAGACTCGCCCCAAGAAGCACCTGACGTCGGCGACGAAGAGCAACGGAATTTCCATCTCCATGCCGTACTGGGACGAGCGGGTCGAAGCTATGGCCACCGGATACCAGGACGTCCGCGTCGACAAGTATCACATCGATATCCTGGCGGCCAATTTCGTCATGCACCCGGATTGGTTCGACGTGGTCGTCGGAAGCAACTTGTTCGGTGACATTCTTTCCGATCTGGGTCCCGCATGCACCGGCACCATCGGGATCGCCCCGAGCGGCAACATCAACCCCGAGCGGACGTTCCCGAGTCTGTTCGAGCCAGTTCACGGGTCGGCGCCGGACATTGCAGGACAGGGAATCGCAAATCCCATCGGGCAGATCTGGAGTGCGTCGATGATGCTCGATCATCTGGGAGAGACCGAGGCGGCGGCAGCGGTGATGAGCGCAATCGAAAGCGTGCTCGCCCACGGAGGAGACTCACTTACTCCCGATATGGGCGGATCGGCCACCACGAACACCCTCGGCGACAACATCACCCGAGAGTTGATCCGGCTGACGACCGGCTCGGTGACCCCAATGCATCCGATGAGCACCTGAGAAATGGCTTACGTTCGTTACGAATACAGCGGCGAGGTATCGGTCGGGTGGCGTCGAGACACGACGATCTTCCCCCTCGATGCAGGTTCGGTAGGCGATCTGCGTCGCGGCACTTCACACCCCGAATACAGCCGATCTGTGCCCACAGCCGATGTCAGGCTGCTTCCCCCGGTTACCGACACATCGAGGATCATCGGCGTGGGCATGAACTATTACGATGCCCTCCCCGTCGGCGTTGCAGCCCCCGCCTACCCGGTCTTCTTCACGAAATTCGTGTCCTGTCTGGTCGGCGCATACGATCCGATCGAGATGCCCTCGGAGTCGGTGGCGGTGGATGCCGAAGGCGAGTTGGCGATCGTGATCGGTCGCCGCGGCCGGCGCATCCCGGAATCGAGCGCGATAGATCATGTTCTCGGTTGCACGGTCACCAACGACGTGACCGTGCGTGACTTCCAAAGTTTGAGCGCACAGTGGTTGCAGGGCAAGGCCTGGGATTCCACCACTCCGTTGGGGCCGTGGATCGTTCCATACGAGGACGTTTCGCCCGATGCACGGATCCGTACGATGATCGACGGCGTTCTGGTGCAGGACGGATGCATCGACCAGATGATTTTCTCGGTGCCGAAATTGATCTCACTCATCTCGACGTTCATGACTCTCGAGGTTGGTGACGTGGTTCTCACCGGAACGCCAGCCGGCAACGGTCACAACAGAACACCTCGCGAGTACCTGACGGAAGGCCAGACAATCGAAGTGAGTATCGATGGCATCGGCTCCGTCCGCAACGTGGTGACCGCCGGATAGTCCTGTCGTCCAAGGCCTCAACAAATGTGCCCGCACTCGATACGAGGGAGTGCGGGCACATTCACGATTCAGTTACTGCTTCGGTTACCGGTCTCTCTCGTCGGGATCGCGTTGGGTTCCAGTACGGCCGGACTGGGTCGGGTTTCGTCCACACATGCCGTAGAGCCGAGAGCGTGGTCGAGACATGCGGTCCTGACTAGACGATCAGCGCCGGCGTTTGGCGCGAAGCTCGTACCTCACGAGCGACTTCCCACGCGGTCCGGAGGGCCGGACACGCACGGATGCGCTCGGGATCGTGTGATCTCTCCGTGCCTGTCGCAATTGCGATCACCTTTCCACTGTTTCGTGACGCTCGCACCGGACGATGTCACGTCCTGCTGTTGACGCTCCTCGACCGGCTCCTGCTCATTCAGCGCTGAACGGCGCTTCGGTCACGCGCTGGCCTCAGATAGGGCCTGCGCGGCATTCCGATCGAGTGCGGTGCAAACGGACGGACACCTTGGCTCTGGGTGTTGGGTTCTTCCGCGCGTTCCACGGGTGAGGCCGACTGGGACGGGCTACGCACCCGAAACCGTTCGATCGGGGTCAAGCCTCCCCACACCCCATACGGTTCACCGCTCTCGAGTGCATAGCGGAGGCATTGATCGCGTACGGGGCAGGGCTGGCATATTCGTTTTGCCGCGTCTTCGGCCCGTGCGCGAGAACGTCCCCTGAGACCGTGCGGCGGGAAGAACGTCCGAGTGCTGTGGTCGCGGCACCCGGCTTTCAGTTGCCAGTCCCATACGTCAGCTGTCGGCCGGGGCAGTGCGATTACCCCGAAATCGTTGCGCACTGACTAACCTTTCTCTGAATTGGTTGGTAACTCAGGAATTGGGCCGCGGCGTGATGTGGCCGAGTTGGAGGCCGGTGGCACCGGTTGGATCGACGCTCTGATGCACTCGGAGCATCCGGGAACTCGATCCTGTTTGCACGCAGACTATTTCGACGACCACCTCGCTGCCGACGAAGCGTTCTCGTTGCAGGCTGGCGACATGTGACAGCGCTTGATTCGTACTGATCGATTTGCCCAGACAGGCAGTCTCACTGGAGCCACCGATCCGATCTCGGTGAATCCTCCAGTGAGACTGCCCGATTGCCTCCGTTGTCCAGCTATGTGCCACCGGTCGGCCGTGATCGGTCTATCGGACTTTCCGGTTCACACGCTCCACGCGAGCTGGATCACCGAGCATCCGGGTCGTCGAGCAGTTGGACCATCGGAGCCTGCTATTGGAACTCGGGTGGCGCGGTGAACAGGTCGATTCCCCAGGCGTGAGGTAAGAAGAAGAACGTTGCTGCCACGAGGAGGAAAAGCGCAGCGAGGTTGATCCAGAACCCGATTCGCACCATGTCCATGATGGCGATTTTCCCGGTTCCGAACATGACTGCGTTCGGGGGTGTGCCCACGGGCAACATGAAAGCGCAGTTTGCGGCCATCGCGGTGGGCACCATCAGCAAGTAGGGATGGACACCCAAAGCCAGAGCAAAGGCTGCCATGACGGGAAGAATCATGGTCGCCGTTGCAGCGTTCGAGGTGATCTCCGTCAAGAAAAGAACTAGCGCCGCCGCGACGATCACTACGAGCACGATGTTGAGGCCGTCGAGCACCAGTAGCTGGTCCCCGACCCACTCCGAGAGCCCGGTGTCGATGAACCCTGCAGCGATGGCCAACCCGCCGCCGAACAGCAGCAGAATTCCCCACGGGATCTTCTTGGAGTCCTCCCATTGCAGGATCCGCGTTTCGCCGCTGTTGCTGCGTGTGGGCATCATGAACAACACGATGGCCGCGGTGACTGCGATCATTCCATCGCTGATACCGGGCAACAGGTCATCCCAAATGAACCCGCGAGTGATCCACATGAACGCCGTACTGACGAAGACTGCGAGAACTACTTTTTCTTCGGTGGAGAGTCTTCCGAGCAGTGATTTTTCTTGCAGGATCACATCTTTGCCGCCCGGGAGTTCGGCAAACCCGAAGCGGTACACGACGAAGGTCAGGTAGAACCAGGTGAAGGCAAGGAGGAGGATGACGATCGGAACGCCGATAAGCATCCATGCACCGAAGCTGATGGTCTGCCCGAACAGTTCCCCGGATACGGCGGCAAGAACAGCCAGCGGGGGAGTGCCGATGAGTGTGCCGAGTCCCCCGATGGTCGCGGAATAACCGATGGCGAAGACGATGCACTTCTCGAACTTCGGTATCTCATCGACGTATTCACCGTCTTTGAGGGCCTGTGCAGCTTGGTAAGCGACTGCGAGGCCGACAGGAATCATCATCATTGTTGCCGCGGTATTGGAAACCCACATGGAGAGGAAGGAGGTGGCAACCATGAATCCGAGGATGATCCGTCGTGGGCTCGTACCGATCATCGCGACGATGGTCAGTGCGATCCGTTTGTGGAGGTTCCATTTCTCCATGGCGATGGCCAGAGAAAAGCCGCCGAGGAACAGAAAGATGATGTCGTTGCCGTACGCGGAGACAACAAGGTCTCCATCGACCGCTCCGGTGAGAGGAAGTAGCACCACAGGCAGCAGTGAGGTCACCGGAATCGGCACGACCTCGGTGATCCACCATGTTGCGATCCACAACGTGGAGGCCAGAACAGCGACGCCTCCTGATGAGAGCCCTTCCGACCGGAAGAACAGCAGGGTCAACACGAACAGGAGCGGACCCAGAGCGAGGCCGACCAGCCGAGCAGTGGTGTAGCCGCCGGGAGGCCCGCTCTTCGGCGCTTGCTCCTCACTGCGAGGTCGATCCGGTCGATACATCGAAGCCGGCGAGCTTCCACCCGACCGCGCCCCGACCGGTTCGGAACTGTAGGAGCCCCGACCGACGGAGAACATTACGAATTTCTTGACTTGCCGATGGGACTCCCAGAGTTCGTCCCAGACCCGTTTCGCGGAATACGCTGACATGTTCTACCCTTCTAGGTGGTTGCGTTCATTCACCGAACGTTCGCGAGCGGCACTCGAAACACGGTCCGGTGGATGTAGAGCACGAAATTGCTTGCATGAACGCTGCGCGCAACGTTCAGCAGGACACGGGACTTGCCACGGCGGATGCGGGACGCCCCACAAAGATTCATCCGGCCCGGAAAAGGCTGCGGCGTAGTCGGTGGGCCAATTCTTTCAATGACCGGTCTTTTACGATTCCAGTGTCCAAGGTGTACGCATGTGCGTTCTTGATACTCACACGCGCCAGGGAAATCGTCGGACCAGAGCAGTTCATTCCGGCACGGAAGACACCGATCTATCTATTCTGTGGCAGCCCACGAAGATTGGGGAAACCTGCCGACGGCTAGGCCTTCCCGCGCCGTTCACGCTGAATCTCTGGGCTGCGATCGGCTTCGAATCACCTCGCTGCCGTCTCGACGGTGTTGACCGCGCCTTGTGGGTGCTGGCGATCCAACACTGCGACAATGTCGCGTGCGGCGGCAAGGCTTGCTTCGGCGCGTGCTTCGCGGGTTTGACCCGCCAGATGGGATAGCGACACAACATTGGGCATCTTCAGGAGGGGGTTGTCGACGTCGACGGGTTCGCAGGCGAACACGTCGAGCCCGGCACCCGCAATGTCGCCGCACCGTAGAGCGTCGATGAGTGCGGGTTCGTCGACGAGCGAACCGCGAGCTGTATTGATCAGGTACGCCGACGACTTCATCGCCGCAAGGCTTTCTCGGTCGATGATCGGCGCACCGGCGGACTGCGCTCGTGCATGCAATGTGACGAAATCCGATCGCGTCAGGAGATCGTCTTTGGCGACGTAGTCGACGTCGAGGTCGGAGGCAGGGTGGCCAGTAGAAACCAGAACGGACATGCCGAATGCCCGCGCCAATTCGACCACTGCTCGACCACTGGGCCCCAGCCCGATGACGCCCAGGGTGGCACCTCGAAGTTCTCGGGTGTCGTGTCGGGGCCAGGTGCCGTTCTTGACGCCGTCCACAGTTTCACCGATGCGCTTGGCGCACATCAGCAACAGGGCCATGGTCATTTCTGCGACGGCATTCTTGTTGGCACCGGGGGTGTTGCACACAACAATCCCTCGGGCAGTCGCTGCAGCGACGTCGATCGAGTCGTATCCCACGCCGCTGCGCGCGATGACGCGTAGCGATGTCGCTGTTTCGAGCATCTGAGCAGTGACCGATTCGCCGGCAATCAGCGCCGCGTCGGCAGAGAGCAGCAGATCAGCCATCGCGCCCTCGGGACGCCGACCGATCGCCGGACTGTGCACTGTTCGATGACCGGCGGCCCGTAGCAAGTCGTCCACCTGATCGCCGGGCGCGAGATAGTCGGTGGTGATGAGGATTGTTCCCACGGTCGCGGCCCTCCTTGGCCTGTATCGAAATAGTTCGCGGTTCGAAAGGGGGTCTGAAGCGCCAGCACTCATCGCCCCGGTCTTGCCTGCAGCTGTCGACCGAGGCCTGAGACAGCATTCTTGCCGCGGTACGCGCCGCAGCTTCGTTAGAATTTGATCGAAGTTACAGCAAGACAACGAGTTTCGGGACGCTGGCAGAGCTACCCGGAGCTACGGTTTTGCCGGAGTAGCTCTGCCGCGTGGAGCTACATTCGGTCAGTGAAGTTTGCGGAGTACCTCGTAGAAGGCAGCCTTGCCCTCGAACCCGATGCCGGGGGTCTCGGTGAGTCCGACGCGGCTGTTCTCGACCACCGCCCCGTCGGCGAATCCGCCGGTGGGTTGGAACTCGCCGGGGTAGGACTCGTTGCCACCGAGCTTGAGCGCTGCTGCGATGTGCAACGAGAACTGGTGTCCGCCATGCGGAATGCACTGGCGTGAAGACCAGCCATGGTCGTTGAGCATCTTCTGGATTCGCAGGTACTCGGTGAGTCCGTAGCTCAGTGCGGGATCGACCTGGATGATGTCGCGGTCCGGGCGCATTCCGGCGTAACGGACGAGGTTACGTGCATCCTGCAGCGAGAACAGGTTCTCGCCGGTGGCGATACGTCCGGAATAGCTTTCGGACAGAACGGCATTGAGACGGTAGTCAAGGGGATCGCCGACCTCCTCGTACCAGAACAAGTTGTACTGCTCGATGGCTGCGCCGTATTCGAGGGCGGTGGCCAGATCGAACTTTCCGTTCACATCGACCGCGAGGCGCTGCCCGTCGCCACCGAGGACTTCGAGCACGGCTTCGATGCGCTCGAGGTCCTCGGCGAGATCGGCACCGCCGATCTTCATCTTCACCACGTTGTAACCCTGGTCGAGGAAACCGCGCATCTCGTCCTGCAGGTCGGCGAGGGTCTTACCGGGTGCGTAGTAGCCACCGGCGGCGTAGACGAACACCGAGTCGTCGGGTTGTCCGTCACCGTGCTTGTCCGAGAGCCACCGGTAGAGCGGCTTTTCGGCGATCTTGGAAGCCAGGTCGAACAGGGCCATGTCGACGACACCCACTGCGACGGAACGTTCTCCGTGTCCGCCGGGTTTCTCGTTGCTCATCATGAAGTCCCACGCGAGGGTGGGGTCCAGCTCGCCTTCGGCGTCGAGCAACGCGTCTGGCGCAGCGTCGAGCAGGCGGGGGATGACACGACGGCGGAGGATCTCGCCGGCGCTGTAGCGCCCGTTCGAGTTGAAGCCGTAGCCAACCACCGGTTCGCCGTCGCGCATGACGTCGCTGACGACTGCCACGATCGAGCAGTCCATCTTGGAGAAGTCGATCCACGCGTTTCGGATCGAGGAGCTGATCGGGACGATGCCCTCGTGTACGGAGATGATCTTCATTCTTTGCCTTTCGCATATCTTATAAGGTGTAAGTGACGTTAACGTAGAGTGACGGCGAACACAACCCCTTCTTATAAGATCTCGCGAAACGAAACTAGGTATCTTATAAGAAGCCCGAAATGCGGGTGTAGAATCAGTAGTCGAGAACCGGACCAGGAGCAGCCCCGACAGGCTGTGCCCATAGCGGAGAGGCGGGTCCAGCAGTGACCGCTCCTACCAATGTTTTCTCCAGCAAAGGTGAAGTCGCCTACGCCGAGCTTCGCGCCATGATCCTGATGGGGACCCTCGACGCAGGATCGAAACTGGCGCAATACGAGCTCGCCGACCGGCTGCACATGAGCATCACCCCGATCCGCGAAGCGGTGCGAAGACTCAGCAGCGAGGGGCTCATCGAGCTCGACAATCACAAGAACGTGCGAATCGCCCCGATGAGCGCAGCAGAAGCGCGTCAGCTGTTCGAGGTTCGTCTGTCGCTGGATCCAACAGCGGTCGAGTTGGCTGCCGATCGGCGAACAGACACAGACATCGCCGACATGCGTGCGGCCGCGGGACGGCTACTGCCGGTCACGCAGAAGTGGGGCGAGGACGCGTTGCGTGCACACCGAGATTTTCACCGCGCGCTGTATCTGGCGTCGCACAATGGCGTCCTGATCCGTCTGCTCGATGACCTGTGGGACAAATCCGACCGATATCGACGGATCGGTCTCGAGCTGCCACCCGGTGCAGAACCGCGCACCGTCGACCACCAGGAACACTTCCGAATACTCGAACTCGTTGTCGCGCAAGACTCGCAGGGGGCTGCAGATCTCATGCGTCAGCACATCGTGAAGAGTCTGACGGCGGCCGCCATCGATGCACTGGAGGACCGAGAGCACGAGCTACGTGAGACCTCGGCGTGATCACTACCGACTGATTGGTTCCCGGTATCGCATTCAAGCACGTGGAGCGTGCCGGACATTAAGCGATTTATTGACGCGGCACACCGCCAAAATCTGCTGACAGTGCGGTAATCGTCCTTTTCGGCCCGATCGGTCCCCGTGGCCAAGCGCCGCTGCTGATCGGCTGGATCTCGGGTCGCCACGGTGTTACGCGCGGTCGCGGAAAGTTCCACACCCGATTCGCGATACCAAAGTCCCTTGTCGTCCAGGCCGGTCCGCCGATGGGCGGGAAGCTCGGTGTCACGAGGCTGTCACAACTGGAACTGGCTGACCTGTTCAACCTGCTCGACTCCCGCGGCCTCTCATCTTCACTCATCGAAGAACTTGCGACTACTCCCGCCACGGTAAGCACGAACCCGGCGAGGATGATCCATGATTCGCACAGAGGCGCGCGGCGTTCCACGCCCATGCGCTGCACACCGATGCGATTGCGGCAGCTCGTGATTGAGCGGCGGGACGGCTGAGCCATCGAGCGGATCAGGGGCCGCTCGATGGCTCAGCAGGGTCACATGGTGCAGCGTGTACCTTCATCCGGCAGTTCGAGGTCGATCAGGTAGTCGGCGACCGCCCCGTCGACACAGGCGTTGGCGGAGATGATCGTTCCGTGCTGGTTGGCCTCGACCGTGAGCAACCGCGCCCCGAGGGTGTCGGCCAGGCTGATGCCTCCTTCGTGAGGTGTTACGGGGTCTCCGGTGGCCGAGACCACGAGCACCTCGGGAAGCCCGTCGATGTCGGTGGCGTAGGGGTATCCAAGCGTGGGCTCAGCCGGCCAGAACTCGCACCCGTCCTGCGTAGGGGGAGTGGATCCGGGGTCGAGGAACGGCACCGCCTCGTTCAGATCGCGGCCGAGCTGGGCCATCTCTTCCTCGGTGAACCTTTCCTCGTCGAGGCAGTTGATGGCGAAGAGAGCTTCGAACGAATTGCTGTACTCCCCACCGTCGGACCGGCCGTAGTACCCGTCGCGAATCGCGAGCAGAGCGTCGGGTCGTCCGGCTTTCAGCTCCGTCAGTCCCGCGATGATGGCGGGCCAGCTGGCTTCGGAGTACAGGCCGGAGACGATGCCTTCACCGGCGGCAAGGAAGCCGACCTCTCGTCCGTCAGCGGACATCAGCGGCTCTCCTTCGAGAGGTTGGAGGAGCTCCTGCACTGCAGCGGTCGCCCGCGCCGGGTCGGTGCCGAGCGGGCACGCGGCCTGCGTCGCGCAGAAGTCTGCGAAACGCTGGAACGAAGCCTGCAGTCCTTCACTGAGCTGGATCCTGCGGTCCGCGGTGTCCATGAGCGGATCCACCGCGCCGTCGAGAACGAGAGCGCGGACATTCTCGGGGAACATCTCGGCGTACACCGAACCGAGTCGAGTGCCGTAGCTGACTCCCGCATAAGTCAGTTTGTCGTCGCCGAGTGCGGAGCGGAGCACGTCCATGTCGCGAGCGACATCCCGTGTCCCGAGGTGGGCGAGTACCTCTGTGCTTCCGGAGCCGTCGGCGCATTTGTCGACGATGGCGCGCGCGGATTCTTCGGTCCACTTACCGAGAGCCGACAGGGGTGCGTCGGCGTCGCGCTCCTCATCGGAGTAGCAGTCGATTGCCGGTGTGCTGAGACCGACTCCGCGGGGATCGAAGCCGACGATGTCGAAGCGCTCGGGGATAGGACCTCCCGTCCACAGGGCATTGACGAGCGGGGCGAGCGTCGTCCCCGATGCTCCGGGACCGCCCGGGTTGAGCAGGAGGGAGCCGATCGGGTTGTCGCCGGTGGCGGAAATGCGCGACACGGCGATCTCGATGGTCGTGCCGTCGAGGTTCTCGTAGTCCATCGGCACGGTGAGCATCGCGCATTCCGTCTTCTCTGCCACCTCGATCACTTCGGGAACGGGCGGCTGGGAGTCCACGATGCTGGCGTCGCACGCCCCGAAGTCGAGCTCCTGCGCCATGAACCGATCGAGGCCCACCTCGTTCGTGCTGTCGTCAACGTTGGGTGCCACACCGGAGCATCCGGTGAGCAGGAGCACTGAGGCAGCGGCGGCCGTCATCACCGGCTTCGGCCATCGCCGTCGTTCGTCGTTCTTCGGTCTGATATCTGGGGGAGTCGTGTGGGTCATGGTGGTACTTCCTTGGGTGGGTTCAGCTGGCGAGTTCGTCGATCCAGCTCGTTTTCATCCGTAGAGCTCGTTCAGTGCTCCCGATGACAGCGGCAAATCCGATGAGCAGGTTGACGTGGAGCGGCAGTCGGATGGGTGAGGTGAATGTTCCGATCGAGTCGGCGATGGGCGGAATGAGAGAGAGGGTTGCGATGATCTGCGGCACCTCCACGCAGAGGCCGCCGATGACGAGCAGGATCGAGATGAGACCGATGACGCGACTCGGACCGGGGTGCCGGTGGTGCAGCCGAGCGCGGCGTCCCTCTGCGGATGCGGGATCGGGAGAGAGCTGCTGTTCGGTGCCGTCCTCACGCACGTAATGGCAGCGCTCGAGCCCGAATCCGGTAGCCGCGACCTCGATGTGCCCACCGGGCACGGGGAAGCGGGTCGGCATCTTGGCGTACGACTTCAGCGCGCCGTCGACGTAGAGGCGAGCGCGCACCTCACCGTCCTTCGCGTCGCCCATGTGCCGAACATCGATTGCGTAGATCGACGTCGTGCCGTCGGGTGCGTACAGCGTGATCGACCGGAGCGATCTGCCGAACATTTGCCACCAGCGGTACCGGCGGAGCGGTTCACCCGATCCGGCGCGAATGCGGCGGTAGCGCCACTGCTTGATGCCCATCTGCTCGATCCTCGCCCTCTGCTAGTACAGCGTGATAGTCGCTGATGACGCTAGCACGCTGTGATGGAAAATGGTCACGGAAAAGCAGACGCGAATGGTGAGTAGAAGCAACCAGACGCGTGCCCAGATCCGCAGGGCCGCAGCGATGCTGGGTGCCAAGCGTTGTGCCGGTCGTGTCTCTACAGAGTGCAACGCAAGTCGCCGTCGGGAATGGTGAGATCGACGAGATAGCGTTCGACGATCGAGTTGACGCATGGGTTCGCTGCGGTGGTAGCACCGTGCTGTTCGCCGTCTACGGTGAGGAGTCGCCCGCCGAGGTTGTCTGCCAGTGCCACACCGCCTTCGTGTGGTGTCAGTCCGTCGCCGGTGACCGATACCACGAGTGTCTGCGGGAGGCCGGTGATGTTCTCGCCGTAGGGATAGTCGAGTACGTGTTCGTCAGGCCAGCCCTCGCATCCGTAATGTGTGTCCACGTCGAAACCTGGGTCCATGTACGGTGCCGCGGAATTGATCTCGGCGACGGTGGATGTCGTGTGCTCCGGCGTCGGCCGTATTTCGTCGAGGCAGTTGATGGCAAGAGTAGCTTCGGAAGAGTTGGTGTACGTTCCGTCGGGTCCGCGCTGAGCCGAGAGATCTCGCAGTGCGAGCAGTTCTTCACCGCGTCCCGCCCGTAGCTCGGCCAAACCGCGGATGACGCTGTCCCAGGCCTGGTTCGAGTAAAGACCGAGGGTGATGGCTTCGATCGCCGAGTAGTAGGTCAGCCTACGACCGTCAGCAGTTCGGACCGGATTGTCGACAAGTGGTCGAAGCAAGTCCTGGGCCGCATCGGTCGCTCGGGCCGGATCGCTTCCCAAGGGGCAATTGCCTCGTTCGATGCAGTAGCGAGCCAGTTCGTCGAAGGAGCGCTGCACGCCGGAAAACGTCTGGATCTGGCGTTCGAGAACATTCTTGCGCGGGTCGACTGCGCCGTCGAGAACCATCGCACGGACATGGTGCGGAAACTGTTGCGCATAGATCGTGCCCAAACGTGTTCCGTAGCTGGCACCGAGGAACGTCAGCTGCTCGTCCCCGAGCGCAGCGCGCAGGACATCGAGATCTCGGGCCACGTTCTGGGTACCCATCTGGCCCAGGACATTCATACCGCCGCTGCGTCGAGCGCACTGATCGAGAACCGAGCGGGTCGATTCCGCGCTCCAGGCCAACGCCCCAGCGGGAACTCCGGACACGATGGCGTCATCGTCTCGTTCCTGGTCGGTGTAGCAGTCGATGGCCGGTTGCGAGCTCCCGACTCCACGTGGATCCATCGATACGATGTCGAAGTGCTCGCGAGCGGGACCGTTCCCCCAAGAGTCTGCAACCGCGGTCACGAATCCGAGGCTCGGGGCTCCCGGGCCGCCGGGGTTGACCACGACCGATCCGACGCGATCGTTCCCGGTGGCTCGAATGCGGGAAATCCCGAGCTCGATGGTGGGCCCGTCGACAGTCGCGTAGTCGAGCGGTACTTCGAGCGTTGTGCATTCGACCCTGTCGTCGGCAATGCCTGTGACAGCAGGGTCGCACGCAGAGAAGTCGAGCGTTTGTTGTTCGTAACGTGTCGGTGCAGGCGAAGGCTGCGGCTGAACCGAGGGCGGTGCGCTGCATGAGGTGAGAGCCCACAATCCGGCCATCGTCACTGCGGCGGTGACGAGCACTACCGTCCGGCGGCCGTGATCCATCCGATTCCGGTGGGATCGACTGTGGAGCATCGTAATTCCTCTCTCAGAGGCTCGGCGGCGTAGGTGCGAGCGCTGTGTGGTTCTCTTCCAACGGCGCGACTAGTACAGCGTGATAGTAGGCTGAAGATATCACGCTGTACTAGGGTCGGGAAGGTGTCGGACAATGTGGAGACTCGAAAAAGCGAACCCAGCACCAAGGACCGGATTCTGATCGCGGCCGCGACGATGGTGTCCGAGGATCCGGGTACCCGGATCAGCGTCCGAGCGGTCGCCGCGCGAGCAGGGGTCAGTACCGGATCACTGCGTCATTTCTTTCCCACGCAGCGAGCGTTGATGGACGAAGTCGCCGCGGGAATCACCGGACTGGTGGCGAACAAAAATGTCATCGAAGACGCCACTGTGCCTGCCGAGGAGCGACTGTTGGCGTGTATGCAGCAGGTGTTGTCGGCCACCGGGACCGGTGAGCAAGCCCGCGATACGTGGAGACGGACGTTCGGTACCTACCTCAGCGCGGAGCTCAACGCTGACGCCATCGACACGTATCTCGCTTTCAGCGCGGCCGGACTCCGGCACATAGAACACTGGCTGGAGGTCCTCGACAAAGAAGGTGCCCTGCCGCCGGGTGACAACGCCCAGCGCGCCGCCTATCTCAACGTGGTACTGGACGGGCTCTCCGTAGCACGAGCCCTCCCGACCGACGCTGCTCGACTTCGCTCGGAAACAGACGTTCTGCAGCACGCCATTTCGATGCTTTTTCGCACCGCTGCACCCATGCCGAAGGGCGACTCGGACTGACTTCGACGACGAGCTTCCGATCCACCTCCACTGTGCTTCCGATCAGTGCAGACTGCGGCCGCCGAGGTGCTTGGCGAGAAATTTCTCCACCTCACGGTAGTAGCGAATACTGTTCTCCGGGTTGACGAATCCGTGACCCTCGTCGTCGAACACGAGGTAGTCGACGTCGACGCCACGCGACCGCAGGTGCTCGACGACATTGTCCGATTCTGCCTTGACAACCCGAGGATCGTTGGCACCCTGCGCAATCAGGAGCGGCGCGCGTATCGCGTCGAGCTTGGAGATCGGTGACCGTGCCAGCATGTCGGCCAGCTGATCGGGATCAGCGGGATCGCCGACGAAGCGGTACCAGCTGTTGATGATTCCCGGACCGATGAAGGCCGGTTGGGTTCGCATGAAGTTCGACAGGTCCGAGACGCCGACACAGTCGATCGCTGCGGCAAACGTGTCGGGAGTGAACGATGCACCCAGCAGCGCCGCATAGCCGCCGTAGGAACCACCCATGATGGCCACTCGCTCGCGATCGGCGTACCCAGCCTCGACTGCCCAGTTCACTGCATCGATCAGATCGTCGTGCATCGCGCCCGCAAATTCGCCGACCCCGGCGTTCATGTGCGCTGTGCCGTATCCGACCGACCCGCGAAAGTTGACCTGCAACACTGCATATCCGCGGTTCGCCAGCATTTGCGCGATGGGATCGAAGGTCCACGAATCCCGATACCAGGGGCCGCCGTGCACCACCAGAACCATCGGCAGATTCTCGGGTTCCACGCCGACCGGAAGCGTCAGATACGACGGCAGGGTAAGACCGTCACGCGACTGGATGTTCACCGGCACCATCGGGGCCATGTCTCCGGGATCCAGGTGTGGGTAGGGGCGGAACAGCCGGCGACTCGATCCGGTGTTGTGATCGTAGTAGTAGGTGACGGACGGATCGCGGTCGTGGACGAAGCTGACGATCCATTTCTGTCCGCTCTCGTCGGAGGACAATGCTCCGATGTCACCGTCGAACAGTTGCTCCAGATTCTTCAGTATCTCTGCGAAACCCGGTTCCACTGCGTGGATCACCTGGCGTTCGCCGAGGTAGCGAACGCCTATGAGCTCGCCGGTCGCGCTGTCGCAGATCAGCGGTGGCGTGGTCTGCTCGACGGCTCGTCGCACACCGTCGAGTTCGAGGGTCGGGTGACTGTCGACGACCGTCTCCTTGCCGGTTACGAGGTCGAGGCGGATCAGCTGGGCCAAGTCGCGCCCGCGGTTGGAACCGAGCCACATGCCTGTACCGTCCGCGGTGATCTGCATCGGACTGATGCCCATCGGATAGTCGGTGGCGTCGAACGACGCCACCGTGGTTTCTGCGCCGGACTCCTCCAACCGCGTGATCTCGATGGTGCCGGCCGTGGTCATCGCGAAGACGAACACCTCGCCGTCGGAACCGAGCATCGGATACCGGCCGACGCCCGGGCTCTGCCCGATCATCGTCAATTCACCTGTGGCGATGTCGATTTCGTAGAGGTCGAACTCGGCGATGTTCCGCGAGTTGATCAGGACGGTGTAGACCCCTGCCTTGCCGCGCACGGGTTCGATGGCCACCGCGCGGGAGCCGGGGAACGGCGTCAGATCGACTGCCGCGGCATCGGGATCCTTCAGGTCGACTCGGAACACGTGGTTGTTCTCGTCACCGCCGGTGTCCTGCATATACAGCAGCCAGCGGGGGTCGTCCGTCCACTGAAAATCGTGCACACTGCGCGTCTCGTCCGCGGTGACGCAGCGTGGCTCACTACCGGGCGCGAGGTCTTCGATCCACACGTTCAGACGGTTCTTCCACGGCGCGAGGAACGCCATCGTGTTGCCGTCCGGTGAGATCGTGGCACCTGAGCGAATGGGTGGGCCGAAGAAGTCCTCGACCGAGATCAGTGGGGGTGCAGTCATGATTTGTCCTTTCGTTCGGCTGTTACAGGGCGCAGCGGGCGTCGGCCGGTGGGGATTCGAGGTCGACGAGGTAGTTGGCGACGATGTCGTTGACGCAGGTGCTCGTTGCGCCGAACGCCACGGTGTGTTGGTCGCCGTCGACGGGGAGTAGCGAGCCGCCCAGGGTGTTCGCCAAGTTGACGCCTCCCTCGTACGGTGTGGACGGGTCGCCGGTCACGGAGATGGTCAGTGTGTCGGGTAGTCCGTCGATGTCGGTGGCGTAGGGGATGTCGAGAGTCGGTTCCGCAGGCCAGAATTGGCAGGGGTCGCGTGCGCCGTCCGGTCCGAGGCCTGCGTCGGTGAACGGTGCTATCTCTTGAATCTGCCGCTTGAGATCGACTTCTTGTTCCGGGGTGTTGCGCTGTTCATCCATGCAGTTGATCGCGTACAGCGCTTCGGAGAAGTTCGGGACGGTGCCGTCGGCGTCGCGTCCGCCGAAGATGTCGTTGATCTTGAGAAGGGTATCGGCCTGTCCTGCTTGGAGTTCGGCGATGCCCTTGGTGATGACAGGCCATGCCGAGGAGTCGTAGAGCCCTGCGATTACGGCGCCGTATGCGGCGTCGAAGTCCATGACGCGGCCATCGGGGGTGACGATCGGGTTGTCGATCAGCGGTCTGACGATCTGTTGGAAGTTGTCGACAGCCTTGCTCGGGTCGGTGCCCAGCGGGCAGTCAGGGGCGCTCGTGCATGCCGCGGCCATGTCGTCGAAAGCTTTTTGGAAGTTGGTGTATTGGTAGATCCGGCGCTCTGCGGTGCCCTGGCCCGGATCGATTCCGCCGTCCAAAACCATCGCGCGCAAGTTCTCCGGGAACATCTCCGCGTAAACCGCACCGAGTCGTGTTCCGTAGCTCTGGCCGAAGTAGCTCAGGGTGTCGTCGCCGAGCACGGCCCGGAGAATGTCCATGTCGCGGGCAGCGTCGCGGGTGCCGACGTGTTCGAGGACGTCGTCGCCGCCGGATCGTTCGGAGCATTGGCTCACCAGCTGCCGTGCACCGTCCTCGGTGAGGGTTCTCGAGCCTGTGAGGACCGTGGTGTACGCCTGCCCTTCCTCGTGTTCCTCGTCGGTGAAGCAGTCGATGGCCGGGGTGGACGCACCGACGCCGCGGGGATCGAATCCAATGAGGTCGAATCGTTCGGTGAGAGGGCTCTGCGCCCAGGTGGACGTCGCACCTGATGCCGCCATGCTCATTCCGGCACCGCCGGGTCCGCCGGAGTTGAGCAGGAGCGAGCCCACTTTCTCGCCTCGGGCGGGTGCTTTCAGCAGCGCGATCTGCGCCGTGCGCCCGTCCGGGTTCTGGTAGTCGAGTGGCACGTCCACGCGGGCGCATTCGAACCTGGGATCGCTGGCGAACAGTTGCTCGTCGGTTGTGGTGGTGCCGTAGCCTTCACACGGCTCGAATGCCACGCTCTGGTCGTAGAACTGCTGCAGATCGGCTGACAGCTCGGAGTCGGCGTCCGGTTCCGACGGCGATTGGCTGCAGGCACCGAGCAGCAGTATCGACGCCGACGCTGCAGCGAGACATCTCGCTCTCCTGTTGTCGAATAAGGGCATGGTCGGTCGACTCCTATCTGATTGCAGTGTGTTGATGTTCTATTCGGGATCGGTGGTGTTGAGTGCCGCAACCTGTCGCAGTACGTCGCGTTGGGCGGGGTTGTACAGGTCTTCCACGGCGACTGCGAGTGCGCGAGTCACCCGTTGTCTGTCGCCGTCGGTGTCGGTGTCGGCGAACAAGGCCGGGAAACGAAGCGCCAGCTGACGAACATGCGGGGCCATTCGTTCGGCCAGATTGCTGGTGGTGGCGCTGTCGGCGTCGGCCGGCAGGTCGTCGAACTCCGGGTCTGTGGGCAGCGGCGGAGTGGACCGCAGTAGGTCGCAGTAGGCGTCGAGGGCCGTCGGGCTCAGTACAGTGCTGGCGAAGGTGAT
Organism: Rhodococcus cercidiphylli; assembly: GCF_033042225.1. Lineage (NCBI taxonomy): Bacteria > Bacillati > Actinomycetota > Actinomycetes > Mycobacteriales > Nocardiaceae > Rhodococcus > Rhodococcus cercidiphylli. The sequence goes on along the minus strand of NZ_JAWLKE010000002.1, from coordinate 511,084 downwards.
GAACTGCCGGTCTGCTGTCGTCAGATGTGCTGCAGCAAATCCGAGTTCGGGTGGGAGATCGGTCGGAAGGGATTCGTGGAGAAGCATCGCGATCTCCAACCGTGCTCGCTGCAGGCGCTCGATCGTTGCGCCGAGTTCTGCATCCAGGGTGCGCAGTGCTTGTTCGGGATGGTCGCGCCCATCACCCTGAGCGGCGATGTCGGCCAACGAGAATCCCAGTTCGGTGAGGCGTTTGATCTGCATCAGCCGTACGAGATGCGTGACGCCGTACTGCTTGTAGCCGTTCGAGGCACGCTCGGGCTCATCGAGTAGTCCGACATCGTGGTAGTGCCGCACCGACTTCAGGGTGGTGCCGGCGAGATCGGCGATCTGCCGAGTGCTCCAGCCCATGTCGCTCTCCTCCGGTTCGATCAGGTCGGAATCAGTGTCGACTGTGACCTGACGGCATAGTCAAGGGTCGACTCGACGAGCAGGGATTACGCGCGGTTCGAGTGAACCAATTGTGCTGTGGAGCGGCGGAAGGCCCAGACGGTGACGAGCACTGCCAGTGCGAGCAACGGGGTGCCCATTGCGATCCGGGCAAACGCGAGCCAACCGGTGGCGTCGGTGTCGTACAACCAGTCCTGAACGACGTAGCGGGCGCCGAACAACACGGCGAATGTCGACGTCGCGATGTAGTGGGCGCGGGTGACCGAGCGATTGGATCGCCAGGTGTACTCGTTGCCGTGCAGCGCATTCCACAGCAGTCCGGTCAACGGTCGTCGCGCGAGTATCGAGGCCAGCATCAGTGCAGCTCCGGCCAGGCTCAGCCAAATGCCGATGAGGAAGTAGCCGCCTGCCGACCCCGTCCAGGCGGCGATACCGCCTGCGACGACGACACCCAGTAGTCCGCCACTGGCTTGCGCTATCGGCTCGCCTCGCTTGACGCGAAGAACAGTGATCACCAATGCGATGGCGATCGCGACGCCGACGGAGATAGGAAGGGACACGAGAGCATTGGCGGTGACGAATGCCACGACCGGAATCGCGGTGTAGATCATTCCACTGGTTCCGCCGAGGCTGTCGAGCAGAAGCTGTGTGGCATTGATCTTTTCCGTGGCCTTGCCAACGGGAACTGTCTGCGTCTCGTTGTTGTCGTCCGATGTCGATTCCGGCCTGTTCATGGTGCCCTCCTCGTCGATGCTTCGGTTCGCTCTGTGCATCCCCTACTGTCGTCTCGGCGACCGGCACACAACAGTGCACACACACAGCGGATCTGGTGACAACATCACCGGCGGGACATGACAGATGTCATGTCGCGGCAGTGTGACGACCAGGTCGGTGCCTCGAGAGCAGCGTTGACTGCGGCACAGAGCGTGGCAGTTTCTTGCTGAACCGCCAGAGCACTCCAGGCGTACCGCGGCTCTGACGGCTCAGCAACTCCAAGGCAGATGGAGCAGGATGCCGGTTAGCAAAACGCCGCCGCACAAGGGCAGCGACTAAACCTGCCCGTTCGACGCTGAAGTGCGCTGATGCAAAGTCGTCGCGGTGGAGCCCGCAGTGCACGGTCCTACTGACTCGAGGGCCATATGGGTTCGCGACGAATGAGTCTCGTTGTCTCGAGTCCTCACAGAGCGTCGATCGCCAGGACGCTCTCCGTCCACCCGATACCGTGGCTGTCCGACACCGATCAGGACTGTCCTGTGTCGCAGGATCGGCGGCAGTTCGGTGTCACGAGAGTGTCACAAGTCGGTACGTGCGTGCTGGACCGGTTCGGACGTTGATGTACGAAAAGCGTTGCAAATAAACAAATATCGAGTCCAGATACGTTCAGGTGAATCCATTTCTAGGGACTTAAAATCCGCACAGTGTCGGTTCGAGTCCGACTGGGGGCACCATATTTCTCCTGGTCACAGCGCTACGTCGCTTCTGCGAGCTAACCCGAACCGTTGATCGCGAATTGCTTTGCGGTCCAGCGCAACACGAACGGAAGCCCAGTCATGGCACCGATGAAGTGGTCGCCTGCCACGGGCTCGTAGTGCACATTTGCACCCTTGCTGCGCCACTGCTCGATCAGGGCAGTCACGCCGGCCTCGGGGATGAAGCGATCGCCGACCCACTTGCTCGCGGAACCGTGGAAGAACGCGACCGGCGCCGACGGCGCGTCGGCGCCAGGACGGTTCGCGGCGATCACCCGCCGCGCGATGTCGGAGTCGAACGGGTGGGGCTCGGACGCCAAGTCCTCGATTCGCATGCGTGCCAACCCGCCCAAGGCCAGGGGGAGGACGGACATGTCCTTCACCCAGGACGCCAACAGCAGCGCCTTCGGGCCGAACAACTCCACCATCTCTGGGTGCTCACGCGCGAGACCCATGCTCGCCGCACCCAGCAGGCCGGCCGCGACGGTGCCGTTCATGGTGTCCAGCAGCATCCAGAAGTCGGTGGGCGTTCCACCGGCGACGGCACCCACCAACCTCACGTCCGGCGCGTACCTCGGCTGCAGTTGCGCCGTCCACGTGGTGGCGATCGCGCCGCCGCTGTAGCCGTAGGCCACGACTGGGCTGTCGGCGAGCTCGGGGGCGACGACCGTCATCCCGCGTAGCGAGTCCAGCACGGCATGCCCGGCCATCGTGCCTTCGGAGTACGACATCCGTGGGCCTTGGTGATCGGCGACGAGAACGGCGTATCCGCGGGCGAGCCAGAGCGGCATCACCGGTGGGAGGTCGGCCCCGACACCGTGCACGAGCCGGTACGACGGCGTGCTCTTGGCTCCGAGGGAATCGATGGCCACGTTGTGGGCGACGACGGGCCGCGGTCCGCGCCCGGTCCACGGCCGCTTCGGGATCAGCAGCGAGGCGGTGACGCCGGCGGGGAGACCCCGCGCGTCGGTCGACCGCACCATGAACTGATGGAGGGCGGTTCGCGGCCGGGGCACCAGACCGCGGGTCGTGCGCTGCCGGATCACCACACCGGGTGCGAGGTCCTCGATGCCGGGAGGGGTGAGGAAGAAGGCGTCGTTGTCGATCGGGGTCGGAAGGATCGCGGCATGGGGATCGTCCGGAGGCTCTAGCGGTAGTTGTCGAGTCAATACGCGATCGAGCACACCGAACAGAGTCATGATCCCCCGACATTCTTCCCGAGCCATACCGATCCCCGCGGTCACCATACAGCGCGAGGCGGGTGGTGAACGCAAAAATGGAGACCTCCCCGCGGGCCACCCCCACTGTGGTTGAACCGAAGACCTTTTCGAAAAATTCGTCATTCCCGCCCTACAACGTCCACCACTCGACGCGTCACACCGAGAACGGGCAGCTCAGGCCATCCGAGGAACGACTGTGCCGGGACTCTTGTCGACGAGGGTATCGAATTGACCGCCCCGCGATGCAGCAGTGAACTCCCTACCTGTTTGCGGTCCGTGCTCGTCGTCATTGCCTGCGGCGAAATGTACGAAGTCCGGTCAGGATTGCGGCGGCAGCAAACAAACAAGTAGCCACCCATGACCAGACCGAAAACTCACCGTCCTGAGTTCGAGTCAGCGAAACAACGGCCCACAGCAACGCCAGCCCCGACCAGAAGAAGACCCACCTCGTCCCGCTCGGAAAGGTCACCGCCAACTCCTCTCATTCCAAGGCGCCCGCGTACCGAATGCTCAAGGAAACACGGTGCGTTGGTACACGTTACCGTTCACGGGCCAACCCCAGGTGGCGTGGACGATGTGCGATTGCGTTCAGTATCAACCGCGGGACCAATTCCCCAACGAGCGGGCAAACATCGTTCTACGGCAAAGATTTTCACAGCTTGCGGGCGTCGTTCGACGCGGTCCAGTTCCGCAGCAAGGAGGCGTAGTTCGTAAAATCGACTGGTTTCCCAGCGCCGGATCGGATGTCGTAAGGATCGCGGTTCGGCCGAAGCAGATCGACTCGAGTCGAGGCTCAACGAAGCAAGTTCATTCGCTTCTCGTTGACTGCCACAACGCCGCCGCCAGTGGCAAGCAGTGCAACCCTCTCGGACCGTCCACCGGTATTGCCGAGCAAATCCTCGATCGCGATTGTTTCGAGGCGAGCGCCGGTTTCGGGCTCGATCGCGAGGATCTCCCGAGAATCGGCTACATAGGCCAGGCCCTCGCGCACAGCGGTAGGCATGAAAGGTAGAGATTCGACGTCGGGACCCCACGCCGGATCCCCGGTGAACAGGTTGCGTGCGAGTGGACCGATACCCAAGACGACATCACCGACAATCGCGATGTCCCCCCAGGTGCCGGCGTCGTCCGAGGTCCACAGTTTCTGCCCCGTCGTAGGGTCGAAGGCGCTGCTGCCCAACACAACCGGATCGTCGGGGTCGTTCGCTGCGTCGACCGTCGTGCGCTGGTAGACCTCTTCGTCGGTGGTCGCGACAACTCGTCCGGTGGAATCGACCAGGTCGGTGCGAAACTCGAACAGGTCAGAGCATCGGCGGCCGGCAAGAACGTAGATCTGATCGCCTCGATCGAACTGGTCGCGCGCGCAGTCGGGGGACGAGATGTTGTCGGTGATGTCACCGGATCTGGAGTCGAACAGTGCTGTGCCCGAGGAGAACCGGGCCACTCCCGCATTGCCTGCGAACGCGAGGATTTCTCGTGAGTTGTACGGGTCGACCCAGGTGTCGTCGAGGGTGAGGGACCACGACGCGTCGGGGTCGTCGATCGTTCCTCGATGGATCCGGACGGTGTACCCGTCATTCTCGCCCTCGACCACGTAGAGGTCTTCGCCGTCGGTGCCGACTGAGAATATGTTCCAGTCGGTATCGTGTCGGGTGGCGGTTCCGGTTGCACTGTCGATCGTCACGATCTGATCGGTGCTCCGGCACAGCAGCAGTGTGTCGAGTACGTGGGACGAACAACTTTCGATCCCGTCGGCGGGTGTTTTCCACCGCACCAGACCGGTTGCCGCATCGAACCCGATCAGTTGGGACTGCTCGAACTCGTCCGTCTCCTGATTGATCAACCCTGCCTTGGCGACAAGAATGTCGTCGGCGTCTATGACGCCGCCCTCGACCTCGCCGAATCGTCCACCCACGGGATCATCGAAGGTGGCGAACGGATTGCCGAGCACGTCGGCGGCGTCGAGCGTCCACACAGCGCCGGGCGACGTCGGAGTCTGTGCTGCAAAGGGTTCGGCGTCATGGGGGCCCGTTGCCACCAGCGCGACGGCCGCGCCGACGCTTACGAAAGCCACCGCAGCGGTGACGGCAAGCCGTCGGTACGGGTTCACAGCACATCCAATCCGTCGGCGGTGGCAATGGTGCGCAATGTGTTTGCGCTCAGTGGTTCGTCCGGACGCTCGGCGTGCGATCGGACTTCGACCTCGGTTCCCGACGGGTAGGTGACGGTCACGGTACGGCGCATCCCGCCGTTCGGTCCCTCGGGCAGTGCAGGCGAGTACGAATAGGGTGCCTCTTCGATCCGCAGCACCGCACCGCCGTCGAGCGTCTCGAAGTCGGTCGGCCGATTCTGGTAGGCGGGGTCGTAAATGTCCGGCATCACGGGGAGTTCCTGTCCGCCTCGTATGGATATGGTCAGGTCGGCACCGGTGCCGACGGCATCGACGTGCGTATACACCACACCGGTCTCGAAGTCGGCGAGCCTGAGCGTGTTCAATCCGGGATCGAACCGCTCACCTGCATCGACGCGCTCCAACGCGGTGTTCATGGTGGTGGCGAGTTCCGCGTCGATCGCTGTGTCGCCGGAGAAGAGGCCGAAGGAGTCGTCGCATCTTTCGCGAGGTTCGGGTGTGTCGGCGGGGACAGGTGCCGATATCCGCAGCTCCGGTAGTGTCACAAGAGCTTTCAGCTCATCGATGGTGAGAACGATGTCGCGGTCTCCGGTGTTGGTCGACTGAAATCCCTCAGCGTCCGATGCGGTTGCGGTGATGTGCGTGCCGTCGGGTGCGTAGGCGGTGACCGTGCGGTAATTGGTTCTCGTACCGCCGAATTCGGACCACGATACGTTGGTGTCGACCACGGTGCCGTCCGCCGATGTCTTGCGTTCCTGCACTGATCCGGCCCTGCACGGTGGCACACCCGTGTTGTCCTGCGCCACGGATACTGCCAGCAGGCCTAGTGTGTTGCCGCGTCCGAGCTCGGCCGATGCCGTTGCCCAACCGGGTTCCTGAGGCTGGCCTGGTTCGCTGGAGGTTTGGGGGATCGGCTGAAACACCAATGACTCGCGCAGGCTTGCGAACAGAACCTCGACACCATGCGGAAGGGCTTCGGCGACAGCATCGGTCATCATCACCGACCTGGGTCCCGAGTACCACGAGGCCTGAGGGTTGTCGTATGCATCCTCGCTGGTGGTGATCCGTCCCCACACCGATGACGTCCCGTCCGGAGGTTCGACGACGTCGCATCCGGAGATAGCCGTCGGGAATATCACCTCGGGCGTTCTGTAGGTGGTGTCGACGGGTGCGGAAGGGCCGGCGGTGACGGAGTGTGTGGTGGTCGTGGCTACTGACTCGGCGCGGTTCTCGGGCTGCTCTGGTGGTGCGCCGCGCTCGACGAGGGCCGCCACGCACACCCCGATGGCGACGATGGACACGATCGTGAGCGCATCGGCCCACACCCCGGCACGCTGAGGACCAAGTCTGCTCACCGCGTCAAGATACCGGTCATGCCTATCCGATCCGCGCACGGTTCACAGCTGACCGACATCGCAATGACCCCCGGCCTCTCTGCGGGCCAGGGCAACTGAATCATCAGAACAGTTGCTCGAACTGGTACCAGTCGCCGTCGAACTCCTCGTACCCGATGTCGCCCGCGTGCTGGGGCTCACCGATATACGGTGCGCCGTCGGGGAAGTGTGCCAGGCCGATGGAGTTCAACAGTCCGCCTTCGAACGACTGCACGCAGTGGTCCGCTGCGGTGCTGAGCGAGCGCTCGGACACTGCGAACGCAACCTTCGGCGGCGATGGTCGGTAGGTCGCGTTCGCCCAGCGCTGCGTTACACACGTTGAGAACGGTCACGATGTGACAGGGTGGACGCGTGAGAAACCTGTGGGTGTCGACGGCAGCGGTGATCACTCGGGTGACGCGATGAATACCGCTGCACGACGACTACTTCCGACCGTCACCGTTCTCGTCGGTGCGTTCGCGGCGGTCCTGGCTTTGACGACGCCGGTACCGCGCAATTTTGCGTTCGTTGCTGGCGGCGACAGGCTCGATATCCTGCTCGACAGTAGCGCGTCCGCCTGGTCGCTCGGCGCGATCGTTGCCGTCGTCACCGCTGTATTCGCGACGCGGAAGCAGTCAGCTCTCACTGTGGCTGCCGTTGGCGTCGCGGCCCTGTCGGTTCTACTGTCGGTGCCGATTCCTGCAGAACTGCAGCTTCGGGCGATCGCAGCCGGTTTGATCCTGGGTGGTGCCGCGGCGGTGACCGCCCTCAGTCGAATCCTGCAGCACGCGTTGCTGTTCGGCGCTATCGCCGGTGTTGCGGCATCGAGTGTGTTGCAGAACGTTCCCAGCCGGTATGTGGACTACGCTTGTTCCGCCTTCCAGCAGACACCGCAGACGCCAGTGCTGCTCGCCCTGGTCGTCTTCGCGGCGCTGCTGGCGGTGTCGTCGTGGGCGAAAGTGTTCCAGGAAGTATCGCCGGTGCAGTCGCGCGGTCGAGTGCTCGCGGTGGGGATCGTCATTCCTCTCGTGGGTCTGGTCTTGTACTGGCTGTTCGAGCGGTCGGTGAACTCGCTCGGTCCGGGCGGTGCAATGCAGAACCGGTGGTTCTTGGGTCTCGCGGTCATACCGCTACTTGTCGGTGCGGCGTTTGTGCTGCCCGCGGTGACAGGAGCGATCCTGCTTGCGGCACTTGCCTTCCTATCGGCCCCGACAGTGGGATCCCTGACGTGGGGGACAGCTTTGGTGTTCGTCGCGATGTTGGTGCTGGGCGGGGTGGTCGGCCATCGTCGGCCGTCTCCGATGGTGGGGTTCGTAGTACTGGCCGTCGTCGCAGCTACGGGAGTGTTCACCGGCCCACCCTTGGACACCGTCAATATCGTTGCGACCCTCGTGGTTCTGCCGCTCGGGGTGGGCGTGGCGTATGCGTCGTTGTTGCCGACAACCGCCCCTGTTGCGGTGATGTCGGTGACGACGCCCATCGTGGTATCGGTTCCCGTCGTCGCCGAATTCGGTTGGACCGCTTACTCTCCGCTGGTCGAGCTCGAGCCCACGTTCTCGCCGAGCACGTGGGTGTGGATGTCGACGGGCATCTCTGTGGTGTCGGTTCTGGTGGCGGGTGCGGCTCTGGTCGTGTTGAGGCGAAGGGAATAGTCCGATCCGAGTTCGGCTGAGCCGCGAGGTGCCGCTTCTGCGCAATCGTGCGAGAGGTATTGCACAGCAACCGATAACAGAGGTTTTCGTATTACTGCTCATCGCTCACACGACGGTGGCCGCGTACGCCACGAACACCACGAACATGGCCGCGCCGCCGAGAGCTGCGCCGATCATGGCCTCGCGGCCATTGGTCGCCAGGCCCTGTTCGTCCCGACCGACGCCGACCCACCCGCACACCACCGCGGCGACACCTGTGGGGATAGCGACGAAATCCCCGATGAAGGGTACGAACGCGCAGACCAGAGCGATGATGCCCAGGATCAGTGCGGCGCTGCCGGCGCCGTTGCGAAAAAGCGGCCGTGTGGAATGTTCCTCGGCCATGCCGCCTCCCTCTTCGCGGTCCTGATGCAGCGACTCGATGCCCGTTGGTCTCACGCGACACGGCGAGCTCATACACCAAAACATACCCTCGCGATGCTCGCAGGGGCGACGGCACCGATGCACTGCATCTCGCGCCCACGTGCCATCGAGGGGATATCTCTCGCCGGTCTGGATCTTGTCGGCGAGGTCGGTGTCCGCACAGTGCACGGGACCGATTCGGCCCGACGGCTTCGACCCTGAACTAGGCTGTCGGTCAGCGCGGCGTAGTTTCTCGCCGTAGGCTTCAGTAACCGGCTCGGGGGCCCGTGCGCGCCTACTTCCGCGACAGTCGTTCACTGCGTGCGAGGTTTCGAACTGTCAGGAGTTGCTTGTGCCTCGGATATGCAGCCATTCGCCCCCGTGTGTTCGGCCCGTGCCGGATGCCGGTGACGATCGTGACGTCGCGGCAGCGGCTCGCGACGCCGTAGCGGATCGAGCCGACCGTGCTGCTGATGCCCGTGATGCGGTGGCCCTGAGCTTGGATTGTGGCGACCGATCCCACGATCAGTGCCACGGGCGGGGCCGAGCGCATCGGCTCACGGCGGCCGGTGACCGTGCCCGGGCCGGCGCGGACAGGTCCGCGTCGCGCCAGGATCGGATCGCAGCAGCGCATGATCGCCGTACTTCGGCCACCGATGACCTGACCTCTGCATACCGCCGGGACGCGGGGATCGGTCAACTCGAACGCAGCCTCGGTATCGCCCGCGACTCGGGTACCGCCATGGTCATTTGTTTTGTCGATGTGGACGGCCTCAAGACCATCAACGACACCGACGGACATCCGGCCGGTGATCGCATACTCCGACGGGTCGCCGAGGTCATCGATGATCATTTGGACTGCGACGACACCCTGTTGCGGTACGGGGGCGACGAGTTCATCTTCTCCGTGCTCGGTCCGGCTGCTCTCGACATCGACGACACCACCGATGCAATCGAAGCCAGACTTCGAGAAAGCGATGACATAGCGATCACATGTGGCATCGCGTTCGCGCGCGAGAGGGACACAGTCGCCGATGTGATCGAAAATGCAGACAGGGACCTGTACCGCCAGCGCCGTGCCTCCCGGGCCACAGTTGCTGCGCCTACGGCCGCAGACGCGATTCCTGGTCACCGACCGGCCCGACCATGATGAAGAGGAGCACGAGGAAACCTTGACTTCCAGCGCCGTTCGCAGCATCCTCGCGGATCCTCGGTCCGTTCGTCCGCACTACCAACCGATCGTCGAACTCGGCAGTGGCAAGGTAGTCGGCTACGAAGCCCTCGCACGGTGGCCCGGCCATCCGTCGGTCGACCCCGGTGCTCTGTTTTCGAGTGCCGCCGAATGCGGAGTGATCGACGAGGTCGATTGGGCTTGCCGGTGCGCTGCGATGACCGGCGCACTCGATGCCGGTATGCCATCGGATGTTTCGCTGTTCATCAATATCGAGCCGCTCTCCTCGCGCATCGTTCCCGCGTACGCGCGCGAGATCATCGGTAGGGCTGCGACCCGGTTGAATGTCGTAGTCGAGCTCACCGAGCGCTCACTGTTGGCCGACCCCGCCGAGCTTCTCGAAACGGTGCGGCGTGCTCGAAAGAGCGGTTGTCTGATTGCCCTGGACGATGTCGGATCACATCCCGACTCGCTCGCTCTGCTGGAATTCGTCGCCCCGGACATCATCAAGCTCGATTACACTCTCTCGCAGTCGGATCCATCGCCGCAGCAGGCTGCTGTCGTTCTCGCCGTCGCTGCGTACGTGGAGTCGAGTGGGGCGCGGATAGTTGCGGAAGGCATCGAAACAGTCGCCCACCTCGACCGTGCGACCGCGCTCGGAGCCGCTTTCGGACAAGGCTGGATGCTCGGCCGTCCCGCGCCGCTTCCGACCCTCGGAAACCGGCAGCAGGCGGGTGCCATCTCTGCCCGACCCATCCTGTCCGTGAAATCAGGTGCGCACGCGCGAGCGGACACAGCGGTGCCCTCGGTTCCGTCGGACCTTCTGACAACTTCATCGGCACAGGTGGGTAGTAAATCGTTGCTACTGGCGTTGACCCGGCAACTCGAAGATCACGCGCGTCACATGCCCGATCCGCTCACCATTCAGGCTGCATTTCAAGACTCGGCATGGTTCACACCGTCGGTGGCCGACCGCTACGCGAGGCTTGCCGCTGTCAACCCGTTCGTGGCGGCCTTGGGAGTCGGGATGGATACCGAACCCGCAGCAGGTGTGCGTGGTGCGGAACTTCACCCCGATGAGCGTTTCGTAGGCGAGTGGACCATCACTATCGTCGGATCCCACTACTGCGCAGCCCTCATCGCCCGCGACCTCGGCGACGACGTTCTCGATCACGACCGTCGGTTTGCGTTCCTACTGACGCACGACCGGTTGACCGTCGTCGCTGCTGCACGTTCCATCATGCGTCGAGTCCTGCCCAAATACTCTGTCGCGGAAACAGATCGAGACATCGACGCCGGTGGCACTGCTCTGTGAACGCTGAGACCCGCCCGGGTCGAAGCTTGCCACCGCATCGATCAGAACTGTTTCCGCAGAAACAGATACAAATTCGGTATGTGAAACCCACCGTGCGTGGGCGAGCGGTAGGAATCCAGACTGTGCGCTCAGGACCGCCATGGTGGTCGGCCCGTTACTTCGTCGCCCCATTGCGATTCACCACGCCGTGGAACGAGTCGTGAGCGGGCCCGTTCCGTAGTGTGCGCCGATTCGGTCAGTGCCTGGGCCACCACCGCGAGCTTGACGTTCTGACGCTGCGATTGCTCGACCAGAACCGCGAAAGCCGCATCCGCGGAGATTCCGCGATCAGCCATGATCATTCCCTTGGCCTGCTCGATGACCCCACGGGACTGAATTCCTTGCTGCAGCTCGTCGAGCTGGGTGTGGGCCTGGGCGACCCGACGCGCGTTCCAGATGGCGCTCTCGGCGGCCGTGACGAACACAGTGACGAATTTTTCGTCGAAATCATCGAATCCATCCTGGCTGTGGCTGTAGACGTTGAGCGCACCGACGTGTCGATCGTCGATCGACAACGGTGCCGACAGGTAGCTTCCGATTCCCATGGCAGTGCTGCGGGCGATGAAGGTGGGCCACCGACGAATTGCATCGGTGTCCGTTCCTCGGGCGCGGACGGCCGTCCTGCGCTGCACCGCCTCGAAGTAGGGGCCATGGCCGGCGCGGTACTGGTCGAGGTCGACGTCGATAACTTTCGGGTCGGTACACGCCGCTGTCGTGGGTTCGAGGGCATCGGGATCGACCAACACCACACCGGCCATATCCGCGACCTGTATCTGTTCCACAATCTGGATACAGAGGTGTTGCAGCAGGCTGGTGAATGGCTGCTGTTGAGGAGACAGCACCAGCGTGCGAAACGCGTTCAGGTCCGTCTTTGCGGCGGCCGACTCAACGGAATTGGGGCTCTCGAAAGTATTTGTCATTGCATCACCTGTTTCGGTGGGACGAGCCGTATGCAGATGCTGCAAAGCGACTCTCGCAGGCATTCGCCACGCGTGTTCGAGCGGGCCGCAGTCTGGACCGGGTAAGCAACCGACTTTAGTTTTTCAGAGTTCGGTTTGTCCAACCTCGACCATGCGAGGAAGCAGGACGGGCAGACGAACGAGAAATAATGTTTGGCCGGAATCCAACCGGGCATCCAGATCTCAGCTTGGTTGTTGCCGCCCGGGCGCGGTGGCCAGGTCAGGCCTCGTCAGTTGAACAGTCAGAGGGCGGGGCCGCTCACAAATCCGCGAGAGCACGCTCATTGTTGTTCCGCGTACCTCGATCGGACGTTGCATCTCGAATTGCGACGAGGAAGGTCGGGATGATGGAGTCGACAAATACTGCGGCACAACGGGAAACCGTCCATCCGACGCTGGGCGTCGAAGAAGAATTTCTGCTCGTCGATCCCGCCACCGGAACACCGGTCATGAACAACAGCGACGTGATCCGCACCGCCGAGCGCGCAGGTCTGCAATTGGGTTCGGAGTTGACACCGTGCCAAGTCGAGACGGCCACTCCGATTCTCGATTCAGCCCGGCAATTGAGAGCAAACCTGGTCGCAATGCGTTCGACCGCCGCCCAGGCTGCCCGTGAACACGGTGCCCGGCTGCTCGCGGTGGGTGTCCCGCCACTCGCAGCAAGCGAGCATCCGATCACCGATACCGACCGGTATCGACGTATCGCCGCCAATTTCCGACACATCGCCGACGAACAAGCAATCTGCGGGTGCCACGTTCACGTCGGTGTCCCTGATCGCGCCACAGCGATCGAGGTGTGCAATCACTTGCGGCCGTGGCTACCGACGCTGTTGGCCATCAGTGCGAACTCTCCCATCAGCGGTGGCTTGGACACCGGATACGCGAGCTGGCGCTCCATCATGTGGTCTCGCTGGCCCAGCGCCGGACCGCCCCCTTTCCTGACATCCGCCGAGCACTACGACAACGTCATGGCGGCCATGCTCCACTGCGGCGCGATCATCGACGAAGGCCAGATCTATTGGGACGTGCGCCCTTCCGTTCGCTATCCCACCGTGGAAGTTCGAGTGTGCGACGTCCCGTCCACAGTGGGGGAGACCGTCGTCCTCGCAACGCTCGTTCGGGCGCTGGTGATGACGGCGCTGGCAGCGATCGATCGCGGTGACGGGGCCCCCACGGTCTCGGAGGGTGCTCTGCGCACTGCCTACTGGCGAGCGGCCCGCGACGGTATCAGCGACCGGTTGGTCGACCCTGGCGGTACACACACCGTTCCCGCCGAGCATGCCGTAGAACTCCTACTTCGTCATACCGCAGAGGCGCTCGAGGGACTCGACGAACACCGCATGGTCCGCAGTTCACTGAGCTCGCTGTTTCGGCTCGGTAACGGGGCAGTCCGGCAGCGGCGGGTGCATGCGGCGGGTGGTGGCGTTTCGACGGTGGTGTCCTTCCTCGCCGACGCCACCATCCGAACCGGAGACCATTGAGACTTCCTGATCCGGATCGCGATGATTGTTCTCGTGCGGTGCGGGTACCTCTTGACAGTAATTCGAGCGGTGCAAGGGTCGAACACCGTTCGAGTAGATGAACCCCGAACGGTTGGAGGAGGCGAGATGAACCGGCAAGCCGATTCTCGCCGAAGCGCTCCGGACCGTTTGGCACTCAACGAAGAGTTCAATTCGCTTCATCGCGGGGAAAGTCCGATGCAGTCGCTCGACCGCAACTGGACGAGTTTGTTGCAGGAACTGCGAGTCGTCCAAACCGGTCTACAGTTGCTCACCGGGTTTCTGCTCATCCTTCCGTTTCAGGACAAATTCCTCCAGCTCCCCGCATACGACAAGGCGATCTACATGGTCACAATGGTCGCCTCGATCAGTGCAACGATTCTGGTCACGTCGCCAGTCGCCATGCACCGATTGTTGTTCCGGCGTCGAGCATTGTTGGACCTCGTGACGGCCGCCCACCGAGCCGCATTGGCGGGACTGTTGTTGCTGGGCGTGGCACTGACTGGAGTGGTCGTTCTCATCACCGATGTCGTCGTCGGACCAGCGGCCGCGGTCGTAGTGGGAATCTTGGCGGTAGCGTCCTTCGTCGCCATCTGGGTCATTCATCCTCTGCTGCTTCGTCGGCGGGGCGCATCTGCACTGTGACCTGCTAGATCGAGGCGGCCGAGACTCGGCGTCGATACAACGACATGGACGTACCGACGGACGTCGTGCGAGTATGGAATTCGTACCTCCGTATGTACCTCGCCGAAACGTAGGCCGACGTCGACCGTCCGGCTCAGCGCTTTCGAGCTATCCGATCGGCTGTTGGACGCCGGGAAGGAACGAAGAGGATGATCGACGACGTTCGAGATGACTCTCGCCGGGTTCAGGACCAGCCGCCCCAATCAGATTATTTCGAGCCCGCCGATTCACTGGATCACTTTCGAGAACTCCTGCGCTCGCAATGCGATGTGGACGTCATTCTCCAGCGTGTCTGCGAGCAGGTCACCGAGACCATCCCCGGTGCCGATATGGCGGGTGTGACGCTGTTGCGCGATGGTATAGATCATCCCGAGACGGCAGCGCTGACGGATGTTCGTGTATTCGATGTGGATCTCGATCAGTACCGTGCGAACGAGGGGCCATGTCTCGAGGCCGCACGTACCCGATCCATGGTCAGAGTGCGGGTGCGCGAAGTCGCTACCAGGTGGCCTGACTTCGCGGCGAAGGTGGCAGGTTTGGGAGTGGAAAGCTACTTGTCGGCTCCGCTCTCGATCGATGACCGGCATCTGGGCGCACTCAACATCTACGGTCTCGGCGATCACGGTTTCGACGACGTCGATGAATTGGTCGTCCGGGTGTTCGTCACGGCCGTCGAAGCAGCAGTGTGGAATTCACGACGCGCCGAGGTCGCTCAAACCGAAGTGGACGGGCTGCAGGAGGCAATGAAGACCCGCGCTTACATCGAGCAGGCCAAGGGAATCATCATGGCCGCCAGAGGGATCTCTGCAGAAGATGCGTTTGCTGTCCTGTCGGAACAATCGCAGAACACGAATGTGAAAGTTGCCGACGTCGCGCGGCGACTGATCGGGTCGGTGGCATCCGAACAAGGCTGACGGGGCGCTGCAGTCGGTGCCATCCAGACCTTTCGTCGCCTGTAGTTTTATGACCCGAAATTGCGTATCATCGTGATACCTCTGGTCGAGCCAGCGCCAGCCGCGATTCGCGCCGTACGGCCGAATTCGATATCAGCACATATTGATTGGCTGAGTTGCAGCCGGAAGGATGGTGCGCAATGACCACAATCTCAGACAAGCCGGTAGCGACCGGCAATCCGCCCGCTTGTGCGGGAGTCGAGTGCGACGACCGCGAAATGATCGATCACGCAATCCGATGGGTCAATTCCGGCGGTGGACCGGAAACCGAGATCTGCGCCCACTTCGGCGTGCCGGGGCGAGTGTTCTACCGGAACGTCTTGGCGAGACTCGAGCGTAGCACGGCATCCCAGCGTGAGACGCTGGGTGTGAGCTCGGTACTCGCTGCTCGCATTGCTGCCGTCGCGCGTCGTCGCATCTGGATCTCGAGTTAGTCCATCGAAGATGATCGTCGATACGAACGTACGGGACCTCAGCGTCGCCGATCTGGATGCGGCCCTTGCCGATACCGAGAGACGGCTGATGTCGGCTCGGAACGAGGCTCACTCGAATATCGACCTCGCCGCACTGGAGGATTCGCGTCGCCGACTGCTCAACGAGTTCCGACGTCGGGGGCTGTAGGGGCCTGTTCACCCAGTTCTGCTGCGAGAGAGACCGATCGGTTCCCTTCGTGTATGAACTTCGAGGGCGGATTCGTATATGCGCGCAGTATCCTCCGCAATTCGATTCCAGGAGAAGCGGGATTGGGCACGGTCTGCGCCGGAAACTCCCAACTCGAGCCGTCGAGATTCGTTGCGCACCAGTAGATCGATCTCCCGGGCGAGCACTCTTCGATTTCTGGGATCGATCAACCGTCCGGTAACTCCGTCGACTACGAGGTCTGCTGCATATCCTTTGTCGAACGCCACGACGGGGAGCCCGCACGCCATCGCTTCCAGCGTGACGACGCCCGCCGACTCACTCGGAGACAGACACACGATCATGTCTGCCGATCTCAGGACGGCGGACATGTGTCGGTGTCGCACCGGGCCGGTGAAGATGATCCGATCGCTCATGTCCTTGGCTGCAGCTGCCTTGCGAAGACTCTTCACAGTGTTGCTCGTCGGCGGGTCACCGTCGACGACGATCAACTCGATATCTTTGATTCTGGCGACGGTCTCGATGGTTGTCACCACCTCTGCATCGGAACCGACGGTGGCCACTCGGTACTTCGCCTTCCCGATGGGTGCAGCGGGGCCTGCCGGGTCGAAGTCGTCCAGATCGACACCCGTGGGAACGATGGCAACCTTGGCCCGGGCAACCCCCATCCGCGTCAGCATGTCGGCCTCCGCGGCGCACGACGCAATGATGCGGTCTGCTGATCGCGCGATCGTGCGTTCCATCGCAGCCCGCGGTGACGCAGAGTTGACGCGTCCGTGATCTTCGATGTCGGCGAGACCGTGGAAGGACACGACGGCGGGTATGCCGACCGCGTCGGCCGCAAGTCCGGTGGCGAGGCACGAAACCCACGAATGTCCATGAGCTACATCAGGTTTGCACAGTGACCAATGGTCCCTGACGGCCGAGGTGAATGCACTGGTGTAGCGGGTCGGATCGGCCCCCGTGGTACTGCGTGCGGGGCCCGCGTCGACATTCACCACGCGGTAACCAGCGGTAGTTCGGATCTCGTCGTCCAGGTGCGGATCATGTTTCCTTGTGTATACATCGACCTGGTGACCAGCGCGTGCCAGCGACGACGCCAGTTCGTGGAGCTGGGCGGCGGGCTGTTCCGACGCCGCGCCCGTCGACCCGAGAATCGGGCTCACATGTTCGTGGACCAGCGCAACATGCATGGTTGTTCGATCCCCACTGCGACTGCACGGGCCCGTTCGGCCGCATACCCAGCGACAAGCTGTTCGCGGATATTCCGACCCGATCCTGGAGTCAGCGTGCTGCGACGCTCGATGCAATCGAAGCGTCGCGCTTCCACTCACCTTATTGCCTGTTGTGGCGTTGGGGAAACCCCGTGCCGCACCTGCCTGTGGATTTCACAGTCGATTCGATCACGGCGACAGTCGATCCCACACTGGTGAGTGAGTGCTGGCGAACTCGCTCCCCGGATGGTGGTGGGAAACCGACCTTTGTCACAACTGTGCGATCGAGTCCGGGGATCGAGTCGATGTACGCCCGATGCAATTCGACTTGCGGCCGATTCTCGTCCAAGCCAACCAAAATCGGCTCTAGATAGGGTGTTTCGTTCTCGGCGCTTATGGATAGACTCCGACCTACGTGGTTGAAGAGTAGCCCCGTGGTCGAGAAATTCCTCGGCTGCGAGTCGGGCAGACCGCGTTCTCCGTGACAGCGAGCCCCTCCAGCCGACTGGCAATGGAGGCGACAATGGTTTTTCTACGCTCGGTACACAGTGGCCCGGAATCGGTACGTTCGTCGTTCTGCGGGCCATCCCATCTCGAGGACAGCGCATTTGCCCTGTCCGTCGACGAACCGCTGGGCGGACCCGTCGTCATCCGGGTCACAGGCGATATCGATCAGTCGGCGGTATCGGTCTTCGGCGAGTGTGTCGCCGAAGCAATCGTCTGCGGACGATCGTTGGTCGTGGACCTGCTGGACGTCGACTACGTTCATCCCGCTGGGGTGTCCGTACTGGAAGCCGCAGCAGCGCGGTTGTCCTCACACCGATGTCGCGCAATGGTGGTCTGCACCGCCGGATTGCAACGCCAACTCCGAAGCGAGTGCGCTTGGCTTCGGGTGGAGTATTTCGACACGGTAGCTGCGGCCGTGTGCGCGGCCGTCGAGGCAGGCCGGGCCCGGGAATACTCGAAGGCAGATCCGCAATCGGGTGAAACGGAGTCGAACGATGCCGGCACCTGACCGTTCGGCCGAGAGTTCGGCCGCAGATCGTGTGCGAGATGTCGGGCTTCGGGTGACCAGACCACGCGTTGCGGTGCTGAACATAGTTGCTGCACAGCCTCATTCCGATACCGAAACAATCCTGGGCCACGCGCGCGCCGCGTTGCCATCCTTGTCCAAACAAGGCGTGTACGACGTTCTCGAGGCGCTGACTGCCGCACGGCTTCTGCGTCGTATCCGCCTTGCCGGCCATGCTGCGCGCTACGAAACCAGGGTGGGCGACAACCACCATCACATTGTCTGCCGCACCTGCGGTCTCATCGTCGACGCAGACTGCTCGATCGGCGAGCCACCCTGCATACAGCCTGCCCACGATCACGGTTTCGTCTTCGACGAGGCCGAGGTGACGTACTGGGGTGTCTGCCCCAGTTGTGCACCTGCGCTGCCGTTCACGAACGGTGTGACACCGGACAACACCTCCATCGGAAAGGACAATGCGTGACCTCCGACGCTCGCCCACTCCACTCCGACGTCAAGACCAGCAGTACCAGCGAGAGCGAAAACCCGGTTATCGAATCGCCGAAACCCAAAGCGCACGCACCGCTGACCAACAAGGATTGGTGGCCGGAACAGATCGATCTGTCGATTCTGCATGCGCATACCTCCAAGTCCAATCCGTTCGGCGAGAATTTCGATTACAAAAGCGAATTCTCGAAGCTCGACGTGGACGCATTGAAGGCCGATCTCATCTCTGTCATGACGACATCCAAGGACTGGTGGCCGGCCGATTATGGGCACTACGGTGGCCTGTTCATCCGGATGAGTTGGCATGCGGCAGGGACGTATCGCACCTTCGACGGACGCGGCGGCGGAGGCCAGGGGGCGCAACGATTCGCCCCACTCAACAGCTGGCCGGACAACGCCAATCTCGACAAAGCGCGTCGGTTGTTATGGCCGGTGAAGCAAAAGTACGGCAATGCGATCTCGTGGGCCGATCTGTTGGTGTTCGCAGGAAATGCCGCACTCGAGTCCATGGGTTTCGAGACATTCGGATTCGCATTCGGTCGCGAGGACATCTGGGAACCGGAGGAAGTCTTCTGGGGGCCGGAGGACCAATGGCTCGGCACCGACAAGCGGTACGAGGGCGAGCGTGAATTGGCCAAGCCGCTCGGTGCCACGACCATGGGCTTGATCTACGTCAATCCAGAGGGGCCGGAAGGAGAGCCCGATCCCGTTGCGGCAGCGCACGATATCCGGGAGACGTTCGCGCGGATGGCCATGAACGACGAGGAAACTGCCGCACTGATAGTCGGTGGCCACAGCTTCGGCAAGACCCATGGAGCCGGCCCGGCGGACAAGATCGGGCCCGAGCCCGAGGGCGCGCCCATCGAACAGCAGGGTCTCGGGTGGAAGAACGGCTACGGCAAGGGCAAAGCCGAGGATCAGATCACCAGTGGCCTCGAGGTGGTCTGGACCCAGACTCCTACCCAGTGGGGTAACGGGTACCTCGAGAACCTGTACGGCTACGAATGGGAGCTCATCAAGAGTCCCGCCGGCGCATGGCAATTCACGGCAAAAGACGGCGGCGGTGCCGGCACGATTCCGGATCCGTTCGGAGGTCCGGGCCGCGCCCCGACGATGCTCGTCACCGATATCTCGATGCGCGCGGACCCGGCCTACGAGAGGATCACTCGTCGATGGCTCGAGCACCCGGAGGAACTTTCCGAGGCGTTCGCCAAGGCCTGGTACAAATTGCTGCATCGTGACATGGGCCCGGTTTCGCGTCTCCTCGGTCCGTGGGTTCCGGAGGCACAGCTGTGGCAGGATCCGGTTCCGGCAGTGGAAGGCGAACTGATCGACGACGCTGATGCCTCGGCGTTGAAGTCCGCGATACTCGACTCGGGCCTGACAATTCCGCAGCTCGTCGGCGTCGCCTGGTCGTCCATGAGCAGCTTTCGAGTTACCGACTTCCGTGGCGGTGCCAACGGTGCGCGGGTACGCCTCGAGCCGCAAAGAAGTTGGGAAGCAAACGAACCCGCGGTGCTCGATGAGGTAATTCCCGTTCTCGATGGCATCAGGTCGAACTTCGAGAACACTGCTGCGGGTGGCAAGAGAGTCTCATTGGCCGACATCATCGTTCTGGCCGGGAATGCTGCCGTCGAAAAGGCGGCACGGGACGGCGGCCACGAGGTGGCGGTGCCGTTCCGACCCGGCCGCACCGACGCTACGCAGGACCGAACCGATGTCGAATCGTTCGAGGTGCTCGAACCTCGCGCAGATGGGTTTCGCAATTACGTTGCGGCGGGGGAGCAGACGCTGCAGCAGGTGCTGTTCCTCGATCGCGCTTACATGTTGAACGTGACCGCGCCGGAGATGACGGTGTTGATCGGCGGCCTGCGTGCTCTTGGGGCCAACCACGGCGGCACGACTCACGGTGTGTTCACCGAACGGCCCGGCGTGCTGAGCAACGATTTCTTCGTCAACCTGCTCGATTCCGAGACGGAATGGTCGTCGGGGGAGGACGGGATCTATTCCGGTCACGACCGTGCGTCCGGTGCACAGCAGTGGACTGCGACGCCGATCGACTTGGTCTTCGGTTCCCATTCGCAGTTGCGTGCGTTGTCGGAGGTCTATGCGCAGTCCGACAACAACGGAAAATTCATCGACGACTTCGTGGCAGCGTGGGCAAAGGTTGCCGACAACGACCGATTCGATCTTCGGCAGCCACGGTCTCGGCCGCTGCAGCACAGGTAGTTTCGAGTCGAGGGTTTGAGCGCCGACGGCGGTGGAATGCGTTGTGAAGCTCGAACGTGATCGCTCGGGCATTGCGGTCGAGTCAGGGACCGGAGGTTCGAACCCTGCAGCCTCCGGTCCCGCGACCGCACATCGAATCGCTGAAGCAATACGGCGAACCAACTCTCGGCGAGGCCCTCAGTCGGTCCTCGTCTGCACGCACAGTGCGGAGATTGCCATGAATGTCGATCCAGAACAACGTCTGCCGACCGAGGCCGAGGTCTCGGCGATCTGCGGAAAAATCGCCGAATTGGCCGAAACGTACGACGTACCCATCGGTACCGCCGAATCCCTGACAGCAGGGAACCTCGCGGCAATGCTCGGCAAGGCTCCGTCCTCGGGTAACTGGTACCGCGGCGGAATCGTTGCGTACCACGAAAGCGTCAAGCACACGTTGCTCGAAGTTCCAGACGGCCCCGTGGTCAGTGAACGAGCTGCGGTCGCGATGGCCAGGTCCACCGCGTCATTGATCGGTGCGGAACTGACCATTGCCGTGACCGGAGAAGCGGGCCCGGACGCGCAAGAAAACCAACCACCGGGAACCGTGTGGGCCGCCGTGTTCGACCGTGGTGAGGTGAGCGCCGAATGCAAGCATTTCGACGGCGAACCCGAGGAAATTCTGGCTCGAACGCTTGCGTTTTCCCTCGACACCCTCTTGCGTCACGTCAGACGATGGGCCCACCAGTAATGGGCTCACCGCCCTACGGCGTTGCTACTCGATACGATCGGAGTAACTTCCATGAGCACCGAATTTATTGAACGCCAGAGGATTCAGCACGAGCTGAGAGTGAAACCGGCGATAGATCCCGCCCAAGAAATTCGACAACGAGTCGACTTTCTCACCGATTATCTGAAGGTCAGCGGCGCAAAGGGATTCGTTCTGGGGATCAGTGGCGGCCAGGACAGCACACTCGCAGGAAAACTCGCCCAGATGGCTACCAACGAAGCCACCCTGTTGGGAAGTTGTGCGTCGTTCGTCGCGGTGCGGTTGCCCTACGGCACTCAAGCCGATGAAGCTGATGCGACCATTGCGCTGGACTTCATCGAGCCCGACCGGACCGTCACAGTCGACATTCGAGACGCGGTCGATGCCTCCGCGCGATCGGTGGCGTCCGCACTCGGCGTCGAACGCATCGATGATTTCGTGCGCGGAAACATCAAGGCCAGGCAGCGCATGATCGCGCAGTATGCGATAGCCGGCCAGAACAATCTTCTGGTGATCGGGACCGACCACGCTGCCGAAGCGGTGACCGGATTCTTCACCAAGTACGGAGACGGCGGTGCCGACGTCACTCCATTGAGCGGTCTCACCAAAAGTCAAGGGGCACAGCTCTTACGTTATCTGAATGCTCCGGAGTCGACGTGGAGCAAGGTGCCGACTGCCGATCTCGAGGACGACCGACCTGCGCTTCCCGACGAGCAGGCCCTCGGGGTGACCTACGCACAGATAGACGCGTATCTGCAGAGCGAACCGGTCGATGACGAATCCGCGCGAACAATCGAGAGATGGTTCTACAAGACCCGCCACAAGCGCACCACACCGGTGGGACCTGACGACCGGTGGTGGCGGACCGCCGTCGACGACGGCTCGTAGGCGATCTGCCACCCTCCGGCATCAGGCCGAGAACGCGCTGTCCGTCGACTCGCCCGAAGAGCATTCCGAGCACGTCGAAGTCGGGTCGGCCTGGTCAGCGGACACAGGGAGCCGCGTCGGCTCCGACGCACGGGTCGACTCCAGAGCCGACTCGACATCGGTGAAGATCGGAATCGCGGCGTCGAGTCCCACCAGGTGCATCGGGCGGCCCGTGGTCGGTCCGGCCGCGACCACGACCAACGGTGTTGTGCAGCATGCTTTCCGGCGCGCAGCAATGAGAACGCTCATCCCGACTGACGCAAGGAAGGAGACCGCCGTCAGGTCCACAATCATGGCTGTCGGTGTGGTTCGCATTGCTCTCTCGATGTGGTCGGCCAGATCGGAAGCGGTCGCCAGATCCACCTCGCCCTCGACCGAGAGAACAACTGTGTCACCGCGCTTTTCGCTGGTGACGTCGAGTCCGAGCAGTTCGTGTTCGTTCATGGCGGTCTCACCGTCCTAACCCTGAGCTGTGGCTGTGTCGTCGACGGGTATGCACTCGCGTGCAGGGGTTCTTACCGGACCGGGAATGGTGGATGACGCGGGAGGTACGCCGTCGACTGCGGGCAATGGCTACACCGCGCTGATGAAATGGTACCTCGAGACCAGGGTGTGACAGTGATGGTCGCCTCGATCAATCTCGGGAGTGGGTGGGTTCCGGCCGATCTCCACGACGCTGCGTGAGCCCGGTACCGGACTGTTGCGCAATCGAATCGATCATCGAGGCAGCGATATCGCTGACCTTGATGTTCCTGTTCTGTGACTGCTCGGACAGGAGGGCGAATGCCGCGTCGCCCGATATTCCTCGCAACGCCATGACCATCCCTTTCGCTTGGTCGATCTCACCGCGGGTCTTCATTGCGGTGCGAAGACCGGTGACTTCTTCTTCGGCCGAACGAAGGCGTTGCAACAGTGCCACTACTGTCTCGATCGAAGTGGCGAGCAGTTCCACAAAGTCCTTGTTGATAGTCGTGAAATTGTCTGCTCCGACTCCGTAGACATTGAGTGATCCGAAACGCCCCCCGTCGAGAGCCAGGGGTGCGGCCAGATAGCCGTCGATTCCCAGATCCGCTACTGCAGCCGAGAATCGGGGCCACCGACTCTCGGCCTCGTCGACGCTCGCACGAACCACACTTCTGCTGCGCGCCGCTTCGAGGCAGGGACCCTCGCCGGTGCGGTACTGATCGGAATCGACGACGTTCACAGTTGCATCTGTGGAGGCCACGGTACGGGGGCGACCGGCATCGTCGACGATGGTGATTCCGACCAGGTTGGAACCGGGAAGCACCGCGGCCACCTCTGCGCACACTGCCTGAAGGACGGCGTCGACGTCCTTACCCGACAAGATTTTGTCTCTGACGCGGCGCAGAGCGTGCGTGCAGTCGGCGGCCCGACCGAATACCGGGACGGTGGTGTCGCGCGACGATCGGAGTCGGCAGTTGCCGTCTTCGACAGAGCGGTCGATCATGTGGAGGGCTCGTTTCGGTCGGGCCTCCGCATCATCAGCAGGCAGGCGCTCGTGGAACTCCCGGCCCCGACTCGACCGAACGAACCGATAATATACGGCACCCGAAGACTCGGATCACCGGAGTCCGGAGCTACCCGTTGGAGATGGTGGGCGCGAAGGGACAGTCGCGTCGAGGCGCGAGTCGTGGTATGGTTCAATGAGTTTGGGTGGAGACTACGCCCGTAGAATCGACTGCGGTGTCCACGCTTCGCGGGCCTGGAGTCTCTCGCTCGTGGAGGTGGATGTCGATGACGTCCGAAGCGGCTTCTTTCTCCCTGTCGGTCGATCGGCCAGACAACGGATCTATCGTGGTCTCAGTGCGGGGAGCACTCACGGTTCCAGGGAATTCCCGACTTTTGGCGGACTGCCTCGTCGCTGTGGCCGCTTCCGACCGTCCGTTGACCGTCGATCTCGGTGAGGTGTCGGAGATCGGGAGTGCCGCCGTGAATCTGATCGTCGATGCAGCACGTCGATTGTCGTGCAGAGGTTTTCGCCTCTCCGTCGTACCGCCGAGGTCGGTCGACGATCGGGGGATGCGGGTACTCGGAGAACATGTGCACATCGAGTGGGCCGACGAGCGACCTGAGGGAATGACGCGATCGGGCACGCGGACCGTCGCCGTGGATGCCCTGCAGGGCACTTACCTGTGATATCTCGCGCGGCGCAATCTTTGCAAAAGCCTCTGGTACGCAATGCTTTACGAATTCAAACTCTTTCGCACAAAGTGTTTGTGCCGATATCGGCCGGGTAGCCGAATGTAGTCCTTGCTGGAACCACGAATCGAAGTGGAGACTACATGTTTCGTCATACCGACTACCTGCAGTTCGACGCCAAGCCGGAAAAGCCGGACCCGGTGTATGCGCACAAACTTCAAGAGCTGATCGGCGGTGCGTACGGCGAGATGACGGTGACCATGCAGTACTTGTTCCAGGGATGGAACTGTCGCATGGAAGGCAAATACAAGGATTTGATCATGGACATCGCCACCGAGGAGATGGGCCATGTCGAAATGCTTGCCACGATGGTGGCTCGACTGCTCGAAGGTGCCCCGGCCACGGAATCGACCAAGAATGCGGCTGCAGATCCCGTCGTCGCTGCCGTCATGGGTGGGATGGATCCACAGCAAGCAATCGTATCCGGGGGAGGAGCGCTACCAGCCGACTCCAACGGCTACCCGTGGAATGGTCGCTACATCGTCGCCAGTGGTAATCTGCTCGCCGATTTCCGTGCCAATGTGGCCGCCGAGGCGCAGGGTCGGTTGCAGACAGCTCGTTTGTACAACATGACCGACGATCCGGGCGTGAAGGCGATGTTGCAGTTCAATCTTGCCCGCGACACTCACCATCAGAACCTGTGGCTGGCGGCGATCGAAGAATTGCAAGCTGACGGTCTCGAGGACGTCGTTGCCCCGAATGCGCTTCTCGACGAGGAAGCATCGGAACATGCGACCGACCTGTGGCATCTCTCGGACGGTGAGTTCTCTTCGACCGGTGGGTGGGCGAACCGGCTGGCTCCCGACGGAAAGCGACAGATGGGCTTCCTGGAAGATCCACAACCGCTGGGAGGCAAAGCTTCCGCACCTGCTCCCGATCCGAAGCTGTATGCCACCTACGACGGGGCCAAGGGCGACCCGGGATCTGCGGCGTTCGGCACCGAAAAGGGTGTCATGGGCAAGATCAAGGATGCGCTGGACCCCGACGAGACCTGACCACCGAGCTCGAAGAGTGCGGCCCGGCAGTCACCAGTGCAGGCCGGGCCGCACGCGGGGCTCGTTGGTCACGCAGCAGACGATCGGCGCGAAGTGCTCGGCGCGGTGAATGTCGACATGAAGTCGCGAATCACCGAGTCGAATCGCCTTGGCTCGTCCAGGTGCGGGAAGTGACCGGCCCCGGGTACTACTTCGAGGGTGGTCCCGTCTGGCATGTGTTCGCGAACCGCATGGGCATGCGAGATCGGAATGATCGCGTCGCGTTCGCCCCAGATCAACAATGCACGCACGTCGGTGAAATTCGCCAGAAGTCTTGTTGCACTCACAGTTTGGCCGCGCAAGTCGATGACCGACCGTGCAGTGGAAAGGAAAGCGCGTCTGGTCGCGGGATCCGCCATCGAGGCGAAGTTTCCCCACGCTCGACGATCGCCCGGGCCGAGTCGAAACAGCCTCAGTCGCTTCAACACACCGAGGGCACCACCGACGACTGCCCTACTGACCATGGACGCGGCGACGGGGATGGCAAGGCCACTTCCCGGCACCGCCGCTGCGCGTAACACCGGGTTCACCTCCTGACCGAATCCGCCACTGGCGATCAGGCAGATTCCGTCGACCATCTGGGGGAACAGGTACAGCATCTGCATCGCAACGCCGCCCCCGTACGAGTGACCGACCATGGTGACGGACTCGATCCCGAGGGAATCCAGAAGGTCTCGGATGGTCGCTGCGTGTGCGCTCAGCGAGTAATCACCAGGGACTTTGTCGGACTCCCCGTGCCCGGGCAGATCCACGGCGATGACGCGGAAGTCGTCGGACAGGCCTTCGATGTGGGGGTCCCAATCGTGCAAGCTCCCCATCAGGCCGTGCACCAAGACCAGAACGGGCCCGTGGCCTCGGTCCACATACCGAATTCGGTGGCTTGCAAGTTCGCGAACCTGTACTGCCGTGTCGGATCGTTCAGCGCTGGACAGGGTGGCGTTGGACGCCGATACCTCGCGGTGAGACATCTGGCCCTCCTCGAAATGTATTCGTTGTGACAGCACGCCGGCCGTGGCTCGCTGGGAATCGCGGGACTCGCACGCGTCAGGCGGTGCGATCGCTGTGAAAGGCCATATTCTCGACCTGTCAACGATTACCCGTACGGCAGGTGTGCAAACGAAGACGAGCAAGAGTCGGATCCGCAGTCGACGACCGTCTC
Source organism: Rhodococcus cercidiphylli (assembly GCF_033042225.1). NCBI lineage: Bacteria > Bacillati > Actinomycetota > Actinomycetes > Mycobacteriales > Nocardiaceae > Rhodococcus > Rhodococcus cercidiphylli. The sequence goes on along the minus strand of NZ_JAWLKE010000002.1, from coordinate 484,102 downwards.
AGCTCTGCTTCCGCGGGATGGCATCGACTGTGGCGTACAGGGTTGCCGTTTCTCGCTGAACGATCGGACCGGACGTGGGCAGATGCTCCACGTTCCTGAACCGGGGTCTGCCGGAATCAGCTGATTACGGCAATGAATTCGTTGGGGGTGATGTCCAGTTGCTTGCTTTCGATGACGTCACCGGAAGTCAGGTCGACGGCGTGGATGCTGTTCGTCGCCGGTTCGGTGAAGTAGGCGGTGTTGCCCGCGATCGAGATGCCGGGATGGGCGTCCTGGCTCTCTGTCGGGCTCTCCCAGGCACCGATGACGGGGTACGAGGCAGTTACGGCTTTCGTCTCGGGGTCGAAGACATGGACCGCGCCGTCGGACGCGATGATGTAAGCCAGGTCTCCGGGGCCTCGTGCGACACCGCGCCAGGTGTATTCGGCACCTTCCGGCAGGTTCACGACGTCGAGGGTCTTGGCTACGGGGTCGATGACCGTCACGGCACCGAACAGGTAGCCTTCTGCGTCGGCGTCGTCCTTGTAATCGCCGACGATGAGCGGGCTCGTCTCGCTGACGTACGCGTTGCCCATGCGCCCGTACGGTTGATCGGGGGCATCGAGCTTGGTGATCTCGCCCGTGTTGTAGATCAAAGCACCGTTTTCGCAGCCGAAGACGACGATCTCACCTTCTACGGTTCCCTCGCCGTGGACGCCGGGGCACTGGTCATTTTTTTGGAGGACAGCGCCGGACGCGTCGCGGACCTCGATCCCGGTGCGGCCGTTCGCGTTTCCGACCGTGGTGAGGAAGGTACCGTCTTCGAGCACGATGGATACGCCGTGATGCGCGTCGACACCCGGGATGCTCTCGGTCTCCGGGAGCCCGTCTGCAGGTTCGAGTGCTGCCGTGTCGAAGATCGTGGTGTCGCTGGTGCCGTCGGCGTATAGGACGGTCTTGCCCGCATGTCGTACGACGTGGCCCGCCTTGTCTGCCTCGAAGACCGTGTCGGTCAGTTCCGGCTCTTCGGATGTTCCGGCCGCGGTGTCCAGAACTCGGAAGCCCTCGCTCGTGGTGACCATGACGTTGCGGTCGTCGCCGGCGAGATTGAGTCGCGTGTACTCCTCCGAGTCGAAGTCTGCGACGGTTTCGAAAGTGCTGGCGTCGAGCACTCGGAGGCCGCCTTCGTAGGACACGGCGACGCGTGGTCCGGCTGAAATCGCTGCTGAGGAGGTTGTCGTTTCGGTGGCAGGGTCGGTGCCGGAAGAGCAGGCTGCCGAGGCTGCAATGGTGCCGAGGGCGAGGGCTGCGATGCTTGCTCGGCGAACATGGTTGTAAGGCATGGAGATTCCTTTTCTGTGTGAGCTGTTGGATATCAGTCGGTGAGTCCGTCGGAGATGCGCTCGGTGTTGGTGCGCATCATGGTCAGATAATCGGGGGCACCGCCGTCGGGCGCGGTGAGCGATTCGGTGAACAGTTCCACCACATCGACGCGAATGTCTGCTTCGCTCGCCAAGGCCTGGACGAGGCGGTCGGGTGAGGAAGATTCTGCGAATATCGCAGGTACACCGGTCTTCTCGACAGCATCGACGAGTTCGGCCAGATCGGACGCCGACGGTGCGGCCAGGGTGGTGCCGCCGGGAATGACCGCTCCGACGACTCGGAAATCGAAACGGTCTGCGAGATAGCCGAATACGTGGTGATTGGTGACGAGAGCGCGCCGCTGGTCCGGGATGGCTGCGAAGCTGGCGGCCATCTCGGCGTCGAGGCTCTGCAACTGCAGGCGGTACTGCGTAGTGTGCTCGGCTACGACGGCAGAATCGATGCCGTCCAGTTCGGCCAGGATCGGTTCCAGAGCGTCGACCACTGAGATCATGCGCGCCGGGTCGGTCCAGAAGTGCGAGTCGGGGTTCCCATCTGCGTCGCCCTCGTTGTAGTCGAGTACGTCGATGGCGTCGCCCGCGACGAAGGTGGGTACTTCCTCGGCCGATGCTTCGTCGAGGTGCTTTTGAAGACCTTCCTCCAGACCGAGCCCGTTGGAGACGATCAGGTCGGCCGAGCGCAGGCGCGCAGCCTCGTGCGCGGAGATTTCGAACGAGTGAGGGTCGGCGTTCGGCTTCATCAGCGTGACCACTTCGGCCTCGTCGCCGACGAGCTCCTCCACGACGTCGCCGAGGATATTGGTGGACACGATCACGAGCGGACGGTCCCCGGTCGATGCCGAGCAGGCGCTGAGGACCAACGCGATCGTCGCTACTGCTGTTGCTGCCGCGGACGCTGACGAGCGGATGCGGGTGAACTGCACGATCAGCGTCCCGTCTCGGCGCTGAAGGCGGGTTCGGTACCCGTGTCGAACGTTCGCGCGACGCGTGCACCGTCCGCAAAGTCGATCTCGAACAGCGTCCGCTCGGCCGGCCCGCTGAGATAGGCGCGTTGCTGGTCGGCTACGAGTGTCGGAGTCTTGCCGGTGGCGACGCTCTCGGTCACGAGTGGTTCCGTCTCGGCGATGACTGCTCCATCGTTGCCGTCGAGAACGAGGACCCGTCCGTTTTCGGTGAGAGCCAGAACGTGCTCGTCCGCATCGTCGACGGCGGTGACATGCACCAATGACGTTGGAGCTGGAAGTAGAGACCACGATCGCTCGCGGGTGTCCAGCATCCAGATACCCTCTGTCCCAGCCGAACCCGCTACCGTCGGACGTCCTTCGCGGTTGTCGAACGACGTCGCGGCCGGAGCGGTGGCTCCGGCGGGGTACGGAATTCTCTCGACCGCCAGTGAGTCACCGGTGGCGGAGGCGAGTAGTGCGCCGTCGGCGCAACCGATCACTGCGCCGACTCGGGTGGTGATCGTGCCGCGCGCCTCTGGGCAGGGTTCTTCCAGTCCGGTGCGTTCTCCGTCGGAGGTGTACCCGACGACGGAGGCCGACGGCCCGGAGCCCGCCGCGACGAGCGCGAATGTTCCGACGGGAACGACCATTCCCGCACCGGGAGCGGTGACCGTGCGGAACTGCTCGGTGACAGCGCCTTTGGACAAGGCCTCGGTGTCGAGCAACACCGCCTCGCCGGAGTCCGGGAAGAACAACCCGGTACCGCCCGAGGTCGAAAGATTGGACGTGGCAACGGTTGCCGGGCCTGAGCCGTGGACCGTGCCGAGGAGTCGAGGCTCCGCCTGGTAGTAGTGGAAATGATCCACGTGGTCCCAGGTCCAGACCCCGCTGTCGATGATCTCGACGCCCGCGTCTGTCTGCGCGAACAGATAGCGGCCATCGGTATGCACCGCCGTCGGGGTTCCGATCGTGCCGAGGTCGGTGACGGCCTCGGTGAGAAGATCGAGATGGGATATACGTCCCGACGGGTCGATGGACGTCAGCCCGAGTCGCGGTTCGGCGAGTTCGGCGGCACCGGCAACGGCTCCGTGGCCTTCTCCGGTGGGTTGCTCGGCCTCTGTTGCCTGCTGTTCGGATGTGCAGGCGGTCGATGCGAGGACGAGGGCACCGAGGGCGAGCGCGGTGGTCATGATGCGGGGGCGCACGTGTTCCTTTCGGATGAGGAAGAGAAATTCCGGTGAGGACGAATGGCTGTGAGGGCAGCACGTAGTGCCCACGACAGGCCTGAGACAGCGATGGCGGTGGCCGCTACGGAGGCACCGGCTGCGGTGGCTGCGTGCCAGGAGATCAGCAGGCCGATGAACACGGAGAGCACGCCGAGGAGGGCGGCCAGCAGCATTCGGGTGGGGATGCGGGTGGTCCATTGACCGGCTGCGACGGCGGGGGCGAGAAGCAGTCCGACGACCAGGAGTGAGCCGACCGCCTGGTACGACGCGACGACCGCCAGCGTTACGAGCGCGACGAGAACTGCGTGTGCCGAACGTGGTCCGAGGCCGAGCACTGCGGCGATTCGAGGATCCAGCGCGAGTGCGACGAGCGGTCGGTGAAACGCGACCGCGACGGTGATTCCGAGGGCCGCTGCTAGTGCGAGCAGATACAGGTCCACCGCTGTGATGGCGAGAATGTCGCCGAACAGTATGGACGTGGCGTCGGTGGCGAAGCTGCCGGAGTGGGAAATGATGATGACGCCGAGGGCCAGCATCGACACGAACAACATCCCGATGCTGGTGTCGTACGACAGTGTTCCGCGCCGTTGCAGCGCGGCGATCCCGAGGCTCATCGCGGTTGCGCTCAGCGCTCCGCCGATCAACACCGGAACTCCGAGAACCGTCGCCAATGCGACGCCGGGCAGCATTCCGTGTGCAAGTGCCTCGCCCAAAAACGCCATCCCGCGGATCACCACCCACGTTCCGACCACCCCGCACAGCACCGCTACCAGCGCGCCGCCGAAGAAGGCGCGTTGTAGAAACCCGAGAGCGAAGGGTTCGACGAGAACATCGAGGGTCGGCAGAGGCACAAACGAACCCTAATGACATTGATAACGATATTCAAAATCGTATGATGACAACATGACCATGTCGGCCAACAGTGCACCGTCCGTCACAGCCAGGCTCCGCGGCGTGTACGTCGAGTTCTCCGGGCGTGCAGCACTCAGTGACGTCGATCTCGACCTTCTGCCCGGGCAGCTCATGACGATCGCGGGCCCGAACGGTGCGGGCAAGACGACGCTGCTCGAAGTTGTCGCCGGCACCCGGCCGCTGTCGAGTGGAACTCGAACTTCAACGCGCGCAGTGGCTTTCGTGCCGCAGCGCACTGCCGTATCGGATCGGCTCCCGCTGACCGTGCGGGACGTGGTGTCGGTGGGTGTGTGGGGGCGTATCGGCCGATGGCGTCCGATGAGCTCCGACGCCCAGGTGATGGTGGACGACGCTCTCGAGCGTCTCGACATCACCGGCCTTTCCGGCATGCCGTTCTCCGCGCTGTCCGGAGGGCAGCGTCAACGCACTCTGTTGGCGCAGGGGTTGGCCCGTCGAGCCGATCTGCTGTTGCTCGACGAGCCCACGACAGGTCTCGACGTCGACAGCGGAAAGCGCATCCGAGCCGTCATGCGCGAGGAAACGATGCGTGGGGTGTCCGTTGCCTGTGTGTCTCACGACCCGTCGGTGTTGGACGAAGCCGACCGTGTGGTGCGACTCGAGGACGGTCGAATCGCTTGACACGCCTCGACCGCTCGGGCTCCTGCTGCCGCCTTCAGGTGAAAGCGCGGATTGTGTGCTCCCGCAACAGGTCCGGTACCGGTGCGCGCCGCGCTGTGCGCAGCCCGGAGGGTCGATCGTGTATCAACCGATGCGGCCGGCGAATGCGCGTCCGGTGGACACCGCGAGACCGAGCAATCCGCGCAACCCCGGCAACGATCCGGCCAGTGACCACACAGTGTTCGTCGACGATTCGTCGGTCGGCTTGCCCGCGAAGCGATCCGAGAGCCAATCCAGAGTGGCGGGGGTTGCGATCGGGTGCAGCGACAGATGTTCACTGAGGCGATCGCGGATATACGTGACGTTCGCTCCGGCAGCGCGATACCGGTGCACTTGTCCGTCCACGTCGTCGACGTCGATCATCGGATCATGCACTGCCTGCACCACGAGAAGCGGAAACTGGGGTGCCGACTTGCCGGGCTGAATATCCTGAAAGATCTGCACCATCTCGGGTGTCGCCAGGAGGTCTGCCATCGGGATATCGAGGTGCCGCTCCAGATCGTGCATCACCATGGACATGACGGCGTGCACTGTCGTCTTGCGGTGCAGGGACGAGAGGGTCTCGAGCCCGGCAGCAGCGACGTGTTCGTGAACGAGGCGGTCGAGTACGGGGTAGGTGCGGCGTAGGCCCTCCACCACCATCGCTGGCAGCGCCGCGAAGATCGTGCCGTTGAGGCGGGAAAATGCCGACCCGGGATCGCCTACCGGTGATCCGAGTGCTGCACCGACGATGTCGAGTTCAGGGGCGTAGTCGGCCGCAGCCTCGGCGGCCCACGACGTCGCCAATCCGCCACCCGAATACCCCCACAGCGCAACAGGGGTGGTGGCGAAGAGGTCGAGCGGCTCGAAAGACAGTGCTGCGCGGACCCCGTCGAGGGTGCAGTAGCCGGGCTCGACGGGTGCTCCCCACCGCCCGTCCATGCCCTCGTGATCGGGAAGGGACACCACCCATCCGCGGCGCAGTGCGTACAGGATGATCATGAATTCGAACTGCGGTACGGAGCCGACAGCTCGGGCGCCCGCCCGCAGGACGTACGACGGGAAACACCGATCCGAGACGGCGTCGATCGCGCACTGGTAGGACAGCAGAGCGCGTTGTGATCGCTGTCGGCCCCCGACCGGAAGAACCACCGTCGTGACCGCGACGCGCGCTGTCCCGTCGAGGCTGGTGGTCCGGTACAGGAGTTGCCACGCCGACACCTTCTGCCGGATGACGCCGAACAACGCGAGGGTCACCTCGCGGGACCGCAACACTGTCCCCGGCTCCGCGCGCTCGAAACCGGCAGGAGCCCGATAGAACGGGTCCATGCTGGGAATCGTGACGATCGATTCCGAGTCGGCGTGGTCGGCCGCGAATCGTGGACGACCCGTCGACGCGGCATCGGGTTCGATACTCATGGTGGACTACTTCCTGATGAGGGTGCGATGGTGTCGACGAGTTGCTCGATGACTGCTCGGGAGACTTCTGGCGACGCCGCGTGAGTCAGCAATCCCTCGACGACGAACGTACCGATGCGGAGCATGGCATCGGCCGCCTCTCCGGACAGTCCTGCAGCCGCGATATCGGCGTCGAACAGCGATTCCGCGAAAGCATGAAACCCGTTGTGCCACTCATCGATTGCCTCTGACTCGGTCACCCGATCGTGCACGGTGGAGACCAGCGGGCCTACTTTTCTCAGCCGCTCCACCAGCCAGAAAAGCCGGTCGGTCAGCGGTAGGTCGACGATGTCGAGATAGTCCGTGGCATCGTCGGCGGCGATGGCCGTCAGGACAGCGACCAGGATGTCGTCTTTGTCTCCGAAGTACCAGTACAGCGTGTTCGCGGTGACCCCTGCTGCTTTCGCGAGACGGCTGATCGAGGTGCGATCGAAGCCGTCGGACACGAACATCTCGCGGGCGGCGACCACGATGTCCTCGCGCTTGCTCTCCCGGTCGTGAAGTCCGCGATTCCTGGGCATACGACCAACCTTATCTTGAATGGTCCTCAAGACCCTGCTACGGTCCTTGAATATCGTTCAAGAGCGGAGGCCCGTCGATGTCGAAGACCGAAAGAACTGCACTGATAACAGGAGCATCAGCGGGTATAGGCGCGGCTTTTTCTCGACACCTCGCGGCCGAGGGGCACAACCTCGTTCTCGTCGCGCGGCGCGAGGACCGACTCACCGCACTGGCGGACGAGCTGTCGTCCCAGCACGGTGTGCGATGCGACGTCGTGCCTGCGGACCTCGCCGATCGGTCTGCGCCACGTGACATTCTCGAAAAAACGACATCCCTGGGTGTCGACGTCGATATCCTCGTCAACAACGCGGGCATGTCGGGGAACTCCACGTTCGCAGATGCGCCGTTCGACGCACACGCCGCGGAGATACAGGTGATGATCACTGCCGTCACCGAACTCGCTCATCTCACGGTGCCCGGCATGAAAGAACGCGGATACGGCCGAATCGTGAATCTGTCGTCGTTGGCGGCACTGCTGCCACCTGGCGCAAGTCTGCTGTACACCGGAATCAAGTCCTATGTGCTCGACATGTCGCAAGCACTAGACATGGAGTTGCGGCCGCACGGCATCCACGTCACTGCGCTCTGCCCCGGTTTCACTCACAGTGAGTTCCACGACGTCATGGGAACTCGAGATGCAGCGACCTCCAAGCTGCCCTCTGTGCTGTGGCAGACCCCCGAGGACGTCGTGCGAGAAGGATGGCGGGCAGTGAACAACGGCACGCCGGTATGCGTACCCGGGATGGTCAACAAAGTGACAGCCGCTGCAGCGAAGCCGATTCCGACTCGCATCGGGTACTACCTCGGCAAAACCCTCAACCCTTTCAAGCAGTGAGATCCGATCACTGCCCCGCCGCAGAACAGAGAGACACACGCATGACCACCGACGAACACGCCGGCTTCACCCGTACCGAAACATCGTTCATGTCGGACGAAGTTCGTTGCGCGGCAACGGTCTTTCGTCCCGCTGTAACCGCCGCCAGGCCACGGCCGGCAATCGTGATGGCACACGGATTCGGCTCACCCAGGGCGATGCGCCTGTACGCGTACGCCGAGCGTTTCGTCGAGGCCGGCTACGTGGTCTGCGTCTTCGACTATCGGTACTTCGGTGACAGTGAGGGCGAACCGCGCCAACTGTTGGACGTGGGTTCGCAGCTTGCCGATTGGCGAAGCGCAGTCGACTTCGCTCGCTCACTCGACGGCGTCGACGCGAACCGGATCGTCGGATGGGGTACGTCGTTCGCCGGCGGCCACGTACTCACGTTGGCGGGCAACGGCGTTCGGCTCGCAGCGGTCATCGCCCAGGTGCCCCACATCGACGGCATCGCCGCCGTTCGCGCGACCGGGTTCAGGCAGGCGTTGCGGCTGGCACCGGCTGCCATCACCGACAGCGTCCGCGCCGTCCTCGGACGATCGCCGCACTACGTCGACAGCGTCGGGCCTCCTGGCACCCGAGCTGTGATGGTCTCACCCGACGCGATGAAAGGGCGTGACCGCTTGGTCCTCAAGTCGGGCCTGACCGACGGCGACTACCCCGAGACCGTGGCGGCGCGGATACTGCTGAAGATCTGGCGGTACTCCCCGGGCCGCACGATGTCGGCGATCGACTGCCCCACGCTGGTGCAGATCGCGTCCGACGATTCCGTCACCCCGGCGGCCGTCGCACAACGCGCCGCTGCAAAAGTTCGCAAAGCCACGGTACGTATCTATTCGGGCGGTCACTTCGATCCGTACGTCGAACCCCTGTTTTCCGCGGTGATCGGTGATCAACTCGCATTCCTCGCCGACAACGTGCCCTTGAAATTGCGGACGGTTCCCTCCATCTGATCGTGCGGTTCGCTGCACCCGTCGTTCTCGGATTGGATCACCATGCCCGACGGCACGAACAACTCCGAACTGTGGCTGCTGGCAACATATTTCGGTGATGGCGACGATCCCGCGTGGACGAGCCTGACGGAGCAGGCCCGCTACACGCGATCTTCGGTGTCAGGCGCCGCGCTGGTCGTTTCCTCGGACCGAACGCAGTGTCAGCAACGTATTCGTCGGGTCCTCACGCGACTGGCCACGCGGGCCGAGGCGAACGACGGCTTGTACGTTGTCATTGCAGACAAGCAGACGTTCATGCGCCACGATCGAATGCTGCTCACCATCGATTGTTCTGCAGTGACACGAAACGCCGAACGCCTTCCCACAATCCGTATGGCCCCGCCCAGTGCCTTTCGGTTGGGGATCGATGGCCGATCACCGAATACCGGGCGTTCGATCGAACCGGCTCGCCGACCGACAACGGAAGTCGAACCTGCACAGACCGATTCGGCTCAGGTTGCTTCTGACTTCACGGCAAGCGTCGGCGACGCGATCCGAGCCAGTCTGCGGTGGCGAACGGAGATGACGCGAGACGGTTCCTGTGGGTCGACACCGGGAATCGCCGGTAAGAACTGCGTCGCAACACATTCCGGCGGGCGCTCGGACGCACGACGAATCTCCGGACCCGCTGCTGCGAACAGGCGTCGTCGTTCAGACTTTGCTGTTCGGGATCGTCGGCATCGGCACCACCTTCACACAGGACGGACCCACCGACGGGCTCGGTACCGTGCTGACATACGCCGTGTGCATCAGCACGATTCCCGTCGCATGGATCATGAGCAGAGCCGACTACCGGATGGACTTGTGGTCTCGCCGCGCACCGCATCGCTCTGGCTCGCTCACACATCGTGGAGAGCCCGGCTCGAGAGGGCGAGGACGATTACGGCGGAGGCACCGGTCGTCGAAGTGACGGGAAGACTCGAGGGTTGTAATGCCGAGGTGAACCGGTTTCCGCTGTTCTTCCAGCCCCATCACGCGCTTCGGTGCACTCGTTGTGACCTCGGGTTCACCTGTCTGAACCGATATCGTCGGACGGCGCAGCGATGGCTATACACTCGCGCCGGTTCTGTAGCCCTCTGCTATTGCGTGGCTCAGTCGACGAGGAGCCACGGTGTCGCCGATCATGCTGACATTGTGTCCGTGCTCGAAGCCGAGTACGGACACCGGAACGCGCGGTTGGTGCCACACCGTCAGTGCGTCCTCGATCAGACTGTCACCGGTGCCGAAAACCGGGCGCAGAACAAGCGGGTCCGCCGGTCGCGAAGGGAGTATCAACGCGGTTCCAATTCGGAAGTCGACGCCGGCCGAGCCGAGCCGGTGCAGGAGGGGTCCGGCGCTTTCCGCCGGTACTCGCGAAGCCAACGCAGTCAGCGGAGTCGCGAATGTGACGCGCCAACCTTGTTGCGCCAGCGCTTCTGCGGCACTGTAGGCAGGCCAAAAGCCGTCCGACTCGTCGTACACGACCGCGCGGCGGATTCCGACGTCCGGGATGCGGCCGGCCAGGACATCGTCGACCGAGGCTGCAGGCCTGCCGTGGAGCCCGACGGGGAGTTCGGCCGTCCGGGCCCCAGTGGCGATTACGACGTGATCGGCCGCGTCGAGGATGTCGGCCGCGTCCTCGTCATCGATCCCAGCGGAGAGATTGACCTCGACCCGCAGTCGTCGGAGTTCACGCTCCAGGTAGTCGATGACGTCGATCAGGGTGGCGCGGTGAGGGGAAGCGGCCGCAACGCGTATCGCGCCGCCGAGCGATGTGGTCTTCTCGAACACCGTTACCCTGTGGCCGCGTCCGGCCGCTACTCGTGCCGCCTCCAATCCTGCAGGGCCGCCGCCGATGACGAACACGTCCTTCGCGCGGGGTGTCCTGACACCCACTCCCGTATGTCGGCCGCGGCCGACCTCGGCATTGACCGCACAGTGCAGGTGCGGGTCGAATGCGCGGCAGTCCTGATTGATGCCCAGGCAACCGCGTATCTCTGCCAATCGGCCCGTCTGCGATTTGACCGGCAGATCTGGGTCTGCGATCAGAGCTCGGGCCATACCGACCATGTCGGCGTGCCCCGATTTGATGGCGTGGTCGGCGGTGGCGGCATCGCGAATCCGTTGTCCGACAAGCGTGGCCACGCCTGTCGCGGCACGAACCCTGGCTGCGGAGGGAATCGCTACTGCGTCTTCACCTGTCGAGTCCTTGACGTACTTTCCGCGCGTGCCGTGCGTGATGCTGAAGTAGTCGATTCCCAGGTCCGCTAGGTTTTCGGCGATACGCACACAATCGTCGATGTCCATGCCGCCGGGTATCTCCTCGTCGCCGCTCAGACGTACGCCGATCACGAACCCGACCGGCATTACGGATTTCATGGCCTCGACGACCATTCGAGGAAAGCGCATTCTGTTTTCGAAGGATCCCCCGAAACTGTCGGTTCGTCGATTGGTCGCCGGCGACATGAACTGGGCGGGTAGGTAGCCGTGCGCTGCATGCACTTCTGCTCCGTCTGCGCCTGCCCTGATTACATTCAGCGTCGAGGTGCGCCAACCATCGACGATGTCCTCGATTTCTTTGATCGTCAACTCGTGCGGTGGGTACGCGTCGCGGACGGTCTTGATGGACGATGGAGCAGAGGGCGGTGAGTCCGACTCTCCGCCGATGAATTCGCGACCGAGATGGCACAGCTGGGCCACGAACCGCGACCCATGACGATGAACGACATCGACTTTCGCTGCTGCGGCCGGCACATACTCGTCGCGGTATGCCTCGATCAGCTTCCGCGAGCGTAGCGTCGTGGTCGGATGCACGACGGTTGCGCCGCCGATGATCAGCCCCACGCCACCGGCGGCGAGTCGTTCGAAATGCTCTGTGTCACCGTGGGTCGGAATCCCGTTGTGGGCCATGCTGGTTCCAGCAGGGAGAGCGACCAGTCGATTCTTCATGGTCATCCCGCCCACACGGATCGGTGAGAACAAGTGAGGGAACTGTTGATTCATTCGGATCGGTTCCGATCTGTTCGGTGAGCACACTTCGTAGGTCGGACAAGATGTCGACCCGGAGAGTCTTCGACGGCCCTGGGGTTTCTGTCGCTCGACTTCTCAGACCGTGAAGCGGCCACCGTTGCTCAACAACACCGCGCCGATCACATTGGCTGCACCGTCCGACGCCAGGTAGAGGATGTTGTCGGCGAGCTCTTGCGGTGTTGCATAACCGCGGGCACCACTCGTCGCCATCGTCGCCCGTAGATGGGCGGGTGTACGGGCGGCCATGCCGGTGTCGACCGGACCGGGAGCTACGGTGTTCACCCGGATCCCGAATGGTGCGACCTCCTTGGCCACGGACTGGCTGAGCGCGTGAACCCCGGCTTTGGATGCGGAATAGTGCGGGTAGCCGATGAGGGTGTCGAAGCCCGCCGACGAGCCGATCGTCACTATCGCTCCGCTTCCATTGGGTTTCATCGCTCGCACGGCTTCGCGCAGAACGAAGAACGTCCCGTCGAGATTGATGGACATGATTCGCCGCCAGTCGTCGTCCTCGAGATGAGTGAGGATGTCGATGGGTTCGCCCTTTTCGGCTGCGTCGTACATACGTTGTTTGCTGTGTGGATCGTCGACGCCGGCGGCATGCACCACGACGTCGATTCTGCCCTGGGCTGCTAGGACGGTTTCGAAGGCGCTGGCGACCGCAGCCGAATCGCTGACGTCGAGGCCGATTACCAGTCCGACTTCGATTGTCGTCGCTACAGCCTCGGCGGCACCCTCGTTCACGTCACACAAGTAGACGACAGCGGCACCGCGATCGGCGAGCGCTCGCGCGGTGGCTGCGCCGATGCCGGATCCGGCACCGGTCACGACGGCGATCGTTCCCGCAAATCGATTGTCGGTCATCTGTTGCCTTTCGGTTCGATCCGGATTACGGAAATGCCGCCAGCACGCAGGTCAGGAGCGGGCGCAGCGTCAGAGCTGTCACTGCCACCGTCGCGCGAATGAACTTGCATTTCATGTTCGGTCCTTGTCGCGGTCACCTGAAGTCAATTCAGTTCAACGTAGAGTGATCTGGCGCACATTGCAAGGGGTGCGTGGTGCTAGGTTTTCCATTGGTGGACCCGTTGTTGACACGATCCTCGGCTCGTGCAAATCTGACTGAACCGATATCAATTCTGATAAAACACAATTTGCGAGTTTCGGTCCTCCCGCGGTGGCCGTCCGGGCTGCCCGAGCTGCCGCCGAAGTGAGGAAGATCCATGTCCGACGAAGTCTTCGACCTTCTGGTGATCGGTGCGGGAATGGCTGGGTTGACCGCCGCAGCCAAGTCCGCGCGCAACGGCAAGAAAGTGTGCTTGGTCGAGGTCGGTGGCGACATCGGTGGATCCGCTCGGTTTGCCGGCTACGCCTGGACCGCGCCGACGCACGAGATCATGAATGCCGAGAACCCACGTGGAGACGCAACACTCAAGCGTGCTTTGGTCGATCGCTTCGCTGACGGGGTCGAATGGATCCGTTCTGTGGGGATCGACGTGGACAATGCCCAACGCATCCTCGATTTCGGCGGACAGGGCCACAAGTTCGACACCAATCATTACATCGACACATGCCGACGGATTGTCACGGAAGCTGGGGGAGAACTCGTGCTCCGAGCAGACACCGAAAGTCTGTTGCTGGAGAACGGCACGGTCGCGGGCGCGACGGTGCGTGTCGATGGCGCAATCCGGCAGTTCCGCTCGCCTAACACCTTGCTCGCAACCGGTGGATTCCAAGGCGACAAAGACCTCCTTGCCGAGCACGTCCATCCCGATGCAGGAAAGATGCAACTTCGGTCGAATCCGACCAGCTGCGGTGCCGGCTATCGGCTGGCCTCCGCGGTGGGTGCTTCGACCGGCTCAGAAGACGCGGGCTTCTACGGGCACCTGATCCCGAGTGGCGTCGAGTTGTCCGACCCGTCCGACTTCGTCGACATGTCGCTCTACTACAGCGAACACGCTTTGCTGTTCAACTTGAACAACGAACGCTTCGTCGACGAGACGCTCGGCGACCATCTGACCACCATGGCTCTTCTCGATCAGCCCGAAAGTCGTGGACTGTTGATCGCGGACGCGCGAGTCCACCGCGACTGGATGCTGGCGTCCTACGTCGAAGGTGCCATCGCACTCGACAAGTTCGATCTTGGCAACAAGAGAGGTGGCCGCGTCGGTATGGCCGAAGATCTCGAAGAATTCGAATACATGCCGGAGGAATGGGGATACGAGGGCAAGGTCATCGCGGCGGCTATCGCGGAATTCAATCGCGCCGCCGACGCCGGTGAACATCTCTCGCCTGCCCGCGCCCGTGATCGCTCGTCGTTGGCGGCGGGGCCGTATTACTTCATCGAGGCTGCGCCGGCCGTCACCTTTCCGTTCCACGGCATCCGGATCGATGACCGCGCGCGGGTTCTCAACAAGGACGGCGTTCCGATCGCCGGATTGCTGGCGGCGGGCTCCGACACCGGCGGCCTCTGGCACCGGGCGTATGCCGGTGGGATCGCGTCCGCCCTGGTTTTCGGTCTGACCGCCGCCGACACAGCCTGCTGACATCCCATCTCCGCTGTGGCTTGGTTCTTCTTCCACGGTTTGCGTCTTGTCATGGTTGAGAGCCCACGTACGAATCGAGGAGATACAGATATGAATGCCCTTTCTCGAGTTGCGTCCATCGCAACACCGCAAGACTCGACGATATCCTTGCGTGGTCTCACCGTGCTGGTGACCGGTGCGTCCGGCGGTATCGGTGGCGCAAGCGCCGAACTCTTTGCCGCACAGGGTGCAACGGTGTATCTCACCGATGTCGACGACGCGGCGGGGCAGGCGCGTGCACATGCCCTGGGTCCGGACGCACACTATCTCCATCTCGACGTGACGAGCGAAGAAGACTGGGCTGCCGCTGTATCGGCGATAGCCGCCCACGGACAGGTGCTCCAGGTTCTGGTCAACAGCGCGGGCGCGGCGATCAAGGCTCCACTTCACCACACATCTCTGGACGATTTCCGGAAGATGCTCGACCTCAACCTGGTCGGTACGTTCCTGGGCATCAAAGCCGCGGCCAGGGCCATGGTCGGCGGTGGTTCCATCGTCAATCTGGCCTCTCTGCGGGGAGTTGTGGCAACCGCGGAACTGGGGGCGTACGGTGCCGCGAAGTTCGGTGTTCGGGCGCTGACCAAGGTCGCCGCCCTCGAATTGGCCGACCGCGGTATCCGTGTCAACGCAGTATGTCCCGGGAGCATCGACACCGAAATCACGTCGATGCCGGACTTCGCGGCGGACGACATCTCCGCTTACGTGCGCAGTATCCCGATGCAGCGACGAGGTTCTGCGGGAGAGGTGGCCAAGACGATCCGCTTCCTCGCCACCGATGAAAGCGCCTACATAACTGGCACCGACCTCATCATCGACGGTGGTCAAGCCGCCGGTGTACGTACGCCGAAGATTTCGAGAGAAAGCGTCACGAAATGATCTGTCGATTGTAAATCGGGTTTCGGTAATGAGGCAGGCTCAGCCGGGTGAGTCGAACTGCTGTGAGTGCTCGGGAATGGGGAGCAGAAACCGATCACTGTTGTCGAACAACCGGCGGGGGAGACCAGCAGGAATTCGGTGTCGGTCCGTACATCCTGAGCATCAGCCGGAAGTCGCCGGGTGGGCAGGGCAGCCAGTTGGCCGCGGTTACGGTTGTCGGGCAGCCATTTCGGACCAGTACGGTGAGGGACCCGTGTTCGTTGTGTTTCAAGTCCGGTGTGCGGTCGGTGATGGCGTACCTGTCGATTTCGTTCGCGTAGAGAAGTCCCTGCGCGTGGTAGACGGTCATCGACCAGAAATAGTCTGCGGGCGGAAAGTGGCCGACCCGAAAAGTGATGGCGTAGTTGTTCGAGCCGTTGAGCTGCAGGCCCTCGTCGTCTTGTTCGCACACAGGATAGAGCGCCTCGGCCGCAGGGTTGATGTAGATCTGGGAGTAGGCAACGGCGGCTCGCAGAAGATGATCTGCTCCGAAGTCTGCACCTGCATCGTTGATCGCCCAGCCGTTGACGATTCGGCCCATCGATTTCACCTGCGCAGCAATAGCTTCGAGGCCTTCCCCCAGGCCGTCTGCGATGTCCGGCTCGGCGGTACGACGCTCGACGGGGTCGTCGAGTGCATCGACGAGACGGCGGTGCGCGTGCCTGACCCAGGTCGGTACGTCCGAGTCGGCAAGGTTGCCGGTGGCGTGATCGAGGGCAGCGAGAAAGTCGAGAGGCCGCCGCAGTTCGTCGGAACGGGCGACGGCGCTCAGGGCGAGATCTGCACGCGCAGTCGGCGGTGTAGGTGGGCCGGTCAGAACGATCTGGTTCTGTAACTCGTTGACCGCGTTCATATCTGCGCCCTGGGATGGATCGACCAGAATCCGGATGGCGATCATCACGAATCTCGACCGACACGCGATCCGTCGGTCCGTAATCTCGGCCGGTGCGGGTGTCTGTCGGAACAACGTGATCGGAGGGATGCGAGACCCGTGCGTCCTCTGTCCGACAACCGTGTTGGTGGACGAGTCCGCCTCACCGATCTGCACGCTGTAGTAACGGTTTCCGAAGTCCGGTAGCCGTAGCTCGAAGGTGCCGGAGTCCAGGTCGACGAACGCCAACGAGTACAACGTGTCGACATTCGGGGCGACACCGGCCGTCAGCGTGGGATTCGACAGTTCACGTTGGTGGCCCAGCCAATTGAGTGGGGCACCAGCGGACGTGGAAGGTCGCTGCGCGTGGGGACTCGACGGATCGGTGAACCGCAACCGGAGGCGTTGGGCAAAGATCACGGGGAATCCCCAGACCTGGAGTGCGCTCGCGGCGTCGCGCAGATCGCGACGTTCCGACTCGATTTCGATCGGCATATGGCCCCCTTAAGGTGAACTGAATTCACCTCCACTGTAGTATCGAACACGTATCGTCGGTCGCGATACGCGAAAGCTTGGACACGGCGATACTGCGACCGCAGTGGAGTTCGAGAGGTCGATGTGAAAGACGGCGGGCGTCGCAGGTTTCCCCGGTCGGTGTATTCCGTTGGTGTCGAGCCCGATCCACGCTTCAGTCTTGCTAACGAGCGAACCTATCTCGCGTGGATCCGAACGTCGCTGGCGTTGATGGCAGCCGGCGTGGCTCTGCAGGTCTTCGACATCGGCGGTGGGTCCACACCGAGTGTGGTGGCTTCGGTGATGCTGATCTTGTCGTCCATCGGTGTTCCGCTACATGCATGGTGGGGTTGGGCGCGGACCGAGAAGTCCATGCGCAATTCAGAGGCCCTTCCGTCTCCCCGTATCGCCCTGCCTCTGGCGGCGGTTCTCGCAACGGTCGGCGTTCTGGTGCTGTGGTCCGTCCTGTGATGATGTGGCGAGCCCGTCATGAGCGCCCCTCCGGGCGGCCTGGGGGCGCACTCGGGGACGGAGGTCTGCAGGTCGAGAGAACCGAGCTGGCCTGGGCACGAACCGAATCGGCGGTCGCGGTCTGTGCAGTGATCGGTTTCCGCCTGAGCGCGCACACTCGCCAGCCCGCGTTGGTAGCGCTGGCTGTGCTGGTCAGCTTCGGCGCAGCGGCTCTGCTGGTCTCGGGGTGGATCGCGCGGATGAGGTCCGCACGTACTGCCGGTGGAAAAATTAGTGCACCGCCGACATTTCCGTTGCGTGCTCATGCCATTGCAGTACTGATTCCGGCCCTCGGACTCATGTCCCTGACCTTCGTCATCTGGTCCGTCACGTCACGTTGATGTGAAAAATGCGCAAGCCGTGACGGTGCGATCCCGTCACGGCCTGCGCTCGGTTCTGCTTGCTACCTCACGAACTGCTGTTCCCACTCCGCGGACTGCTGATCGACGTATTGCTTGGTCAATTGCTCGGGGTCAGGAGCCTCGATGTCATGGGCGTCAGCGGTTGCCCCGGCAATGTTCGGCAGTGCTGTCGCCACTCCGATGGCTTGCGCGGTCTGTCCCTCGGTACTGACCAGGAAGTTGGTCAGAAGCTGAGCCGCATTCGGATGTGGCGCGACCGACGTGACATGCCCGTAGTAGGGGGTACCCCACGATGGCTCGGGGAGAGCCCAGTTCACCGGCGCACCGGCCGCCACTTCTTGGACCAAAGGCTGCACCATCGGTGCCACGACAACCTCGCCCGACGTCAATGCCTGTGCGAGTACGAGGGCGCTGGGATAGATTCTCGGTTCTTGTGCGGCAAGGCGTTCCTGAAAATCGTCGCCGAAATTCTGGCGGTAGAAGCTGTACAGATCGACGTACGATGCGATGCCGACAGGGCTGACGACTCCGACTCGTCCCTTGTACCCGGGGTCGAGAACATCTCGGGGATCGGTCAGGCCGTTCGGGGCCGCATCGGTGTTCCAGCCCATTCCGAAGGTAGCCGCGACGTTCAGGAAAAGGCGGTTGTTCTTGATGCTGGAGTCCCGGTCGTAATCGGGGTTGTCGAAACCAGGGCCGCGTAATTCTTGGGAGTAACTCCCGGACTCCGCAGCGGAGGCGATCCACGCGGTATCGGTCACGACATGGACGTCGGCAATCCCCTTCTTGGTCTTGTTCTCGACCTCTACGCGTGGGTTGAGATCCGCGTCGGTACCCCGCACGTATTCGAGAGCGATGTTGGGGTACTTCGCATTCCACGCGGCTTTTACGCTGTCGAGGATGGTGGTGTTCTGGCTCGAATAGAGCGTCACCGAGCCTTCTTCCTCGGCCGCCGACACTACGTCTTCCCAGTTTCCCTCCACCGATGCAGTGTCGCCACCCGACGAGCCGCACGCGCTGAGCGCGACGGTCGATGTGGCGACGAGTATCGCGATGATCATGTGTTTCGTCCGGACCGGATGTCGCATGTATTGTCCTCCTGTTTGAACTGACCTCAGTTCAGCAGCTATGCTGCGTGATGTCAATCACTTTCCAGTGACCATCCACGGCTTCGACGCGCCGAGACGCCGCAAACAAACGACGCGACGGACGTTCGGATCAGCGACAGCGTCTGCGAGAAGGGACTTTTCACCGATGCGCACTTACGACCCGAGTTCGGCCGATCAGATCGCTGCAACCGATGCGGCGGATGTACACCCGTCGGACGCGTTGGACCGGCAGCTCTGGGCACAATCACTGGCGATGCACGCTGTGGTCTACGGCCTGCCATCGGTGTACCAATACGCCGGCATGTGTGATGCGTGTGCCCCGGCTGCAGACGGCGAACGTTGGGCAACCAATTCGCTGGTTCACGAGCGAACGATTGCCGGTGCAGATTTCCAAGCTTTCCGGGTCCCCAACGTCGACACGCTGTATTCCAATGCCTGGCTGGACCTTTCGGACGGACCGATCGTCGTCGTTCTTCCCGATTTCGGTAGTCGGTACTACACACTGAATTTCCTGGACGCGTACAGCAACGCCAGCAATGTCAGTCGGCGTACGCACCCCGAACAGCCGCGTGCGTTGCTCTTGGCGTGTTCGGACTGGACCGGTTCGGCGCCCCAAGGTATCGAGGTGTTCAGAGTCGCCACACCGATCATGTGGCTCCTGATGCGGATACAGGCGTTCGGAGATTCGGACCTGCCGACCGTGCACAGTCTGCAGGATGCGGTCACGATCGACGCACCGACCGCGTCGGCACACGCGTGGCCGGTGGTCGATGCTCGTTCGGTCGAAGTCTCGTCGGCGGCGTTCTTCACTGCCCTCGATGTGTCGTTGACGGTGAACGGAGTCCCGTTCACCGACGCAGCCCACGTGCACCAGTTTCGTCAGCTCGGTATCGGATCGGGCAGTTTCTCCCCGGACGACCTCGATGAGGCCACACAGAAAGGCATGGAGCAGGGCTTCGAGACAGCGATGACGATGTTGTCCCGGTCTCGATCGCTGCTGGGGCGTCGCACAGATTCCGGTTGGACGCGGGTGCTCGGGAAGGGTGCCCACGGGCACAACTTCTTTGCACGTGCGGTCATGAATTACGTCGGTCTCGGCGCGAACGTGGTCGAGGAGAACTGCTCTTACAACACCTATGTCGACAACGATGGACAACGCCTGTCGTGCGAAGGTGGCGATCGATACGAAATAGAGTTCGTCACGTCCCCGCCGGCACAGGCCTTTTGGAGCATCACGCTGTACGACGCAGATACCGGTTGGTTGTACGACGCGCCTGGGAAGAAACACTCGGCAGGATCAGCGGTCAATGGAGGCGACGGAGTCGCAGGACCGTCGACCATCACAGTGAGCGCATCGCCGCCCACGACCGACAGTCCCGAGCACGCCTGGCTTCCGGCGCCCCAGCAACCGTTCTTTCTGGTCCTGAGGATCTATCAACCGGCCGAGGATGCCCTGAGCGAGCGATGGACGCCGCCGCGCGTCGTGCGGTCGAATGCCGCACCGCTTTGAGCCGGTGCGTCGGACATTTACAACCGACAGAGCGTCTTTCCGCTCGTTCGCCCGTTGAGTAGATCGACCAGTGCGGTGGAGGCGTATTCGAGGCCGTCGTAGACGGACTCTTCGTAGATCATGGTTCCGTCGGCCAGTCGGCTTCCGACAGTGGATCGCATTCTGTCGTACAGATGGCCGAACGAACCAGCTCGAAATCCTCGTACCGACAAGCTCTTCGCAGTGATTTGAAACAGGTTCGACGGCAACGTGTTCGATGTTTCGTAGGTGGAAATTGCCCCGCACATCGCGACGCGTCCTTCGGGGCGAAGGGCGTCGAGGGCAGCGATGAAGTGGGAGCCGCCGACGTTGTCGAAATATGCGTCGATCCCGTCCGGGGCGGTGCGCGTGAGAAGGTTGTCCATGTCGCCGTCGTGGTAGTCGAACGAGCGGGAGGCTCCGAGGGCATCGACCAGGTGATCGGCCTTGCGTCGGCTGCCTGCGGACGCGATCACCGTGCAGCCGTGGTGGGCGGCGAGCTGGGTAGCGATACTTCCGACTGCTCCTGCCGCGGCCGAGATCCAGACGGTATCGGACGGGCGAATGTCCATGACCTCGAAGAGGCCGACATAAGCCGTGAGGCCGGAACTACCCAGCGGACCGAGAAACCACTGTTGGGGCCAGTCGTGGGTGTCGATTCTGGTGAGGGTGCCCGCGCCGCCCAATCCGCCGGCCGCGGCGGAGACCACTGCGAAGTCGCGGTAGCCGTGCATGTGCGACACCAGATCCTCGGGCCTGAAGTTCTCGTGCCGTGACTCGACGACGATGCCGAGCGCCAACCCCACCAAGGCATCTCCGATCTCGAGGGGTGGTAGGTACCCGGACGGTGCCGATTCACCCAAGCGCAGTCGAATCGACGGATCGATCGAGAGCCACGTATTTCGTACCAGCACTTCGCCATCGAGCAGTGGGGCGAGCGGGATGTCCGTCAGCTCCAGATGCTCGGTCGTGAGTTTTCCGCTGGGGTGGGCGGCGAGGCAGAGTGCTCGGCTGATCATGGTCTTCGATGACGTCCCTTCGAATCGTGTAATGCGGAAAACGCGACAATCCTTCCGCAACTGAATTAAGTTCAAGTGTAGGCCGCGTCCGAAAGGTGGCACAGGTGAAATCGTCGAATCACATCAGTTTCTTTGCGCCGATGCGTATTCCGAAGTTGCGGCGGATGTTGGGCTTCGAGCTGAGCGCCAGTGTCGGCGTGTGGATCCTGGTTCTCGCTGCGCAGTGGACGCTCACCGAGTCGGGGGAGTCCGCGCTGGTGGTCTCCTCGGTCCAGTTCGCCGCCAGTGCGCCGTTCTTTCTCCTGGCTTTACCGATCGGTGCCATCGCGGAGTTCGCCGGTCATCGACTGCTGCTCGCGGGCACCGCAATCGCTCTCCTGGTGGCGTCGGTTGTCATGACGGCGCTGCAGCTGCTCGGCCTGTCCTCCACCCCGGCGTTGATGACCTCCGTGTTTCTCGCCGGGTGCGGGCTCGCGTCGGTGGCAATCGTGTGGCAGGCGCTGCTTCCTCATCTGGTGCCGACCGACATGATGGCAGTCGTCCCCGCCATCGACGGTGCCATTTTCAACGGGGCGCGCGCAGTCGGACCGGTGATCGGGGGCGCGATACTCGCATGGTGGGGTTCGAGCGGTGCATTTGCGACCGTTGCCGCGCTGTTCGCAGTCTGCGTCGTCGTGGCCGTCACTCAGGTGCCGCCCGAGTCCGGAAAGAAGCCCAAGACCGAATCCGTACACCACGCGGTTGGGGTGAGTCTGCGGTTCATTCGGCATTCGCGGTGGACACGGCGACTGTTGTTGCGGGTCATCTCGTTCGGAATTCCGGCGAGTGCCCTGTGGGCGTTGCTACCGGTGGTGGCATACGAACGACTACATGCGTCGTCGGTACAGTTCGGGGTCCTCTCGGGTGCCATCGGGATCGGTGCGGTGGCCGGGACCGTCGCACTGACGCCCCTCCGTGCACGGTTGAGCTGGAACACCTTCGTAGCGATCGGTTCGGTTGCTTACGCGGCGGTACTCGCGGGCATCGTGCTCGTGCCGTCGGTGAGTGTGGTCTTCGTACTGCTGGTCATCGTGGGTGCGGCGTGGGTTGCGATCCAGAGCACCTGGATGATCGCTACCCACGCTGTGATGCCGAAGTGGATAAAGTCGCGTGTCATCGCATTCGTGATGCTGACCTTTCAGGGCAGTCAGGCAATAGGAGCGCTCCTGTGGGGGTTTCTGGCCGACGCGGTCGGTCTCGTTGCAGCAGTGATCGTCTCGGCGACCGTCATGTCGGTCTCCGCAGTAGAGATTCTCAGACGGGGGATTCTGCCGAGCGAATCGATTGCACCGGATCTGTCGGGAGGGGCAGGTCCGCCGGTACTCTCGACCGAATTCGACGGCCGCCGGATAACCGTCGAAACGACGTATGTCGTCGATCCGGAAAAGCTGACGCAGTTCGTCGCCGACGTCGGACCCCTGCGCTCGTCCAGACTCCGACTCGGGGCCCTGCGGTGGTCCTGTGCGCAGATGTCCAGCACCAGAGCAACATTCGTCGAGCTGTGCACTTTCGAGAGCTGGTCGGAGTATGCCGCTCAGGAGACGGAGAGGCTGACGGTGCCCGAGTACCGCATCAGGACCGCGATCGCCTCCCACCTGGCGGCCGAACCGCAGGTGCGAGTGCTGGTGGATGTGGCACCGCGATAGTGGCGCACCCGGCCGCCACATCCACCGACGTTCAGTTGAACTTGCTTTCCCACTCCTGCTGGAATTGCGAGACCTTCTCGGGCGTCAGCGAATCCGAATCGGGCAGCGAAATGTCCTGAGCCGACCCGACCGAGTTCTCGACATCTGGCAGTGCGCTGCCGTACCCCTTCGACAGGGCGCGTTGCCCCTCGGCCGACACCATGAAGTCGGCCAGCACTTGAGCGGCGTTGGGATGCGGAGCCGACGACAGCACGTGGGAGTAGTACGGCGCACCCCACGCCGGATCGGGAAGTGTCCAGTCGACCGGTGCGCCTGCGTCCTTCTCTCGGACCAGTGGGGGAACCATCGGCGACGCGGCGATCTCGCCCGAGCTCAATGCCTGCGCCACGGCCAACGTGCCCGGATACACCCGCGGCTCCTGCGCGGCGAGCTTGTCCAGGAAACCGCCACCGGTCCAGTTCTCGTCGAAGAACCGATACTCGTCGACAACGGCGGCGAACCCCGCAGGGTTCACGACGCCCAGCCGGCCTTTCAACGCAGGATCCAACAGATCCTCCGGGGACGACAGCCCGGCAGGAACGGCATCGGTGTTCCATCCGAGTGCGAATATTGCTGCGCTCGTGAGGAAGAACGTGTCGTTCAGCATGCTCGTCGACCGAGCGTACGCCGGGTCGTCGAAGGCCGGCCCGACTACCGGCGTCGAGTAAGTACCCGATTCGGACGCATTCGTGATCCACGCGGCATCGGTCGACATGTGTACGTCGGCAGTTCCACGGCCGGTGCGGGCTTCGGTTTCCACGCGCGGGTTGAGCTCGACGTCACTGCCTCGCGTGAACTTGAGATCGATGTCGGGATACTTCGACTCGAAGGCGGTCTCGAGTAGCGCGAGGTTCTCGGGATGCTGACTGGAGTACAGGTACACGGTTCCTTCATCGTCGGCCGCGGCCACGACGTCGTCCCACGTGCCCTGCACCGGTGCGGATCCGGCTTCCTGCGAGGATTGCCCGCACGCCGCAGCAACGACAGTCACCGCTGCGATCCCGACGGACATCACCGATCGACGTACTGCGTTCACAGCATTCTCTTTTCGTTCAGGACACGAGTGTATGGACGCGTTCTCCGCGTAGTGCTTTGTTCACCAACGACTGTGGCGGCTCGAAGTGAGCCCCGTACTTCGATGCCAACTCGCGTGCTCGGTCGACGAAACCGGACAGCCCGCCGTCGTATTGGTCGATGTACTGGATCACGCCCCCGGTCCACGACGGGAATCCGATACCCAGCAGGGACCCGATGTTCGCATCGGCCACGCTCGTCAACACCCCCTCGTCGAGGCACTTGACCGCCTCGATCGCCTCGGCGAACAGCATCCGTTCCTGCATGTCCACGAAAGGAATTCGAGTCGAACCCGAATCGAAAGACGCACGCACGCCCGGCCAGATCCCGGTTCTCGTGCCCGATTCGTCGTAGCTGTAGAAACCGCCGCCGCCGGCACGCCCGGGGCGCTCGAGTTCTCCGACCATCTTGTCCATCACCGCATCCGAGCCGTGTCGGCGAGGCGGCTTGTCTTCGCTCGCCAGCGCGCGTTCGTTCTCCTTGCGGATCTTCTGCGACAGGGACAAGGTCACCTGGTCCATCAATTGCAGCGGTGGGACGGGGTAGCCGGCCTGCGCGCCTGCCTGTTCGATGAAGACCGGGTTGACGCCCTCGCCGACCGCGGCCATCGCTTCGTCGAGGAACGCGCCGATCACTCGCGAGGTGAAGAAGCCCCGACTGTCGTTGACGACGATGGGGGTCTTACCGATCTGGAACACGAAGTCGACGACCTTCGCCACTGTCGACTCGGAAGTCTCCCGGCCACGGACGATTTCGACCAGGGGCATCTTGTCGGCGGGCGAGAAGAAGTGGATTCCGATGAAATTCTCGGGTCGGCTCACGCCATCGGCCAGGATCGAAATGGGAAGCTGGGAGGTGTTGGAGCCGAGGACGACATCGGCGGGAACTATACCGTCGAGTTCCCCGAAGATCCGAGTCTTGACGTCCACGGACTCGAATGCGGCTTCGATCACGAGATCGACTGCGCTGCAATCAGTCGCGTCCGCGGTGGGCCGGATCCGGTCGAGCAGTGCCGCCGATCGCTCGGCTGTCGTCGACCCCCGCTCCAGGGCTTTCGCTTCGAGCTTCTCGGCGTACAGCTTTCCGCGGTCAGCGTCGTCCTGGTCGAGGTCTTTCAAGATGACCTCGATACCGGCCTTGGCGCACACGTAGGCGATAGCGGCGCCCATCATTCCGGCTCCGATGACCGCCACCGAACGGGCGGTGAACGTGTCGTGCCCGGCCGGGCGTGATGTGCCGCGTCGGATGGTCTGCATGTCGAAGTAGAACGCTCGAATCATGTTCTGTGCGACTCGATCGGTCATCAGAGAGACGAAGTAGCGGGTCTCGATGCGATCCGCAGTGTCCACGTCGACGGTCGCGCACTCCGCTGCGGCGGCCAGGATCGCCCTCGGTGCGGGGGCGGGTGCACCCTTGAGCTGTTTGCGCAGCAACGCTGTTGCGGCGAGGAGATTCTGAGCAACGGCGGGGTCGGTCGGTCCACCACCGGGAATCTCGAAACCCTTGACGTCCCACGCCTGCACAGCCGACGGGTTCTCGGCGATCCACGCCTTCGCGGCCGGAATCAACTCGTCCACACCGGTAACGGTGGCGTCGATCAGACCGAGCTTTTTCGCGTCGGCCACCGAGTGCTGCTGGCCCT
Organism: Rhodococcus cercidiphylli; assembly: GCF_033042225.1. Classification (NCBI taxonomy): domain Bacteria; kingdom Bacillati; phylum Actinomycetota; class Actinomycetes; order Mycobacteriales; family Nocardiaceae; genus Rhodococcus; species Rhodococcus cercidiphylli. Next base: position 458,259 of record NZ_JAWLKE010000002.1, on the reverse strand, counting down.
TCGTCAACACCTTCGACAGGGCGGCATCGAGTCCCATCAGGCGGACCGTTCTGACGATCCCGCCGCCACCGGGCAACAATCCGAGTGTGGCCTCGGGGAGGCCGATTCGGGTGCCCGGTACGTCCGCTGCGATGCGGTGATGGGTGTGCAACGCAATCTCGAACCCGCCGCCGAGAGCTGCGCCGTTGATCGCGGCCACCACGGGGCGACCGAGAGTCTCGAGCCGTCGCAGAACGCCCTTGATCCCGTCGATCCGTTCGGTCAAGGCACGTGCGACGTCGCGCTTGTCTGCATCGCCGGGGTCGGCCGTCATGTCGCCCAGATCGCCGCCGGCGAAGAACGACTTCTTGGCCGACGTGATCACGACACCCGTGATGTCGTCCTTCTCGGCTTCGAGTCGCTCGACCGCTGCGGCCATCGACGCGATGTACGCATCGTTCATCGTGTTCGCGCTCTTGCCTGCATCGTCCATCGTCAGTACGACGATGCCGTCCGCGCCGCGTTCCCACCCGATCATGTTGTCGCTCATGTTCTCTCGTACTCCTGTGTGTCGACGATGGCGGTTCAGAGGCGTTCTATGACGGTGGCAACACCCATTCCGCCACCGATGCACAGGGTGATCAGGCCGTATCGGCCACCGATTCGTTCCAGCTCGTCCAGTACGGTGCCCACCAACATCGCTCCCGTCGCACCGAGTGGGTGGCCCATCGCGATCGCACCGCCGTTGACGTTCGTCTTCTCGTGCGGGATGTCGAGGTCCTTCATCCACTTCAGCACGACGGAGGCGAAGGCCTCGTTCAGCTCGAACACGTCGATGTCGTCCACGGTCAGACCCGCTCGTTTCAACACGGCCACCGTTGCCGGGGTGGGGCCGGTGAGCATGATCGTGGGTTCGCTGCCGACCTGTGCCGTGGCGACGATGCGGCCGCGCGGTACCAGACCGGCACGTGTTCCGGCCTCGGCACTGCCGATGAGAACCAGCGCGGCACCGTCGACGATGCCCGACGAATTACCGCCGGTGTGGACATGATCGATACGTTCGACGTCGACGTACTTCTGCAGAGCGACGTCGTCGAAACCTGCCACCTTGCCCAGCGCGGCGAAGGCCGGCTTCAACCTGCCCAGGCTGTCCGTCGTGGTTCCCGGCCGTCTGTGCTCATCGTGATCGAGCAGGGTGACACCGTTGAAGTCCTCGACCGGAACGACGGATTTCTTGAAATGACCTGCATTCCAGGCTGCCTCGGCGCGTCGTTGGGACTCCACGGCGTAGGTGTCCACGTCGTGGCGGGAGAACCCTTCGACCGTCGCAATCAGGTCGGCACCGATTCCCTGCGGAACGATGTAGAGGTCGTAGGCGGTGGCGGGGTCGGTGAACAAGGCACCACCGTCGCTGCCCATCGGAACCCGGGACATGGACTCGACGCCGCCGGCGATCACCAGATCGTCCCACCCGGAAGCGACTTTCTGTGCTGCGAGATTCGTCGCTTCGAGGCCCGACGCGCAGAAACGATTGATCTGGGTGCCGGGGACCGATTCCGGGAGCCCGGCCACCAGAGCGGCCGCGCGGGAGATCACAGCACCCTGTTCTCCGACGGGAGAGACGACGCCGAGGATGACGTCGTCGATGTCGGATGGATCCAGATCCGAGAAACGGGCGCGGAGTTCGGTGATCAACCCCGCGACGAGGTCCACCGGCTTCACACCGTGCAGTGAGCCGTTGCGTCCTTTGCCCCGCGGGGTACGGATGGCCTCGAAAATCAGTGCTTGCTCAGGCATCTCGCTCTTTTCTTCTCTGTTTCGCGAGCCGATCGGCTCCTAGTCGAACGCCAATTCCGGCGTGCGGGCGATGAGCAACCGTCGGACACGTCCGCTGTCGTCGAGTTGTGCCGACGCGTTGAACGAGGCCTCGAAGGCTCCGTTGCGGGTGGTCCGTCCCAGCACCATCTCGACGCCGTCGACCGAAGCGCCGCGGTCGAGATGGTGAACGAGGGTGCTCTTCTCGCGTTGCTGCAGGTACGCAACGAGTCCGTCTCGATCACCCACGAACTCGGCTGCCTCACCGTGTCCCTTGGAGAATTGAACGGACATACGAAAGTCCGCTGAGATCATGGTGAGGACCCGATCCGGGTCGTCGGAATCCATGTACTCGAACCAACGCAGCAGCGCGGGGGTCGGTTGCGTGTTCGTGTTCGTCGTCATCGTCGATCTCCTGCATCGGTATCGAGCAGTGCGAATTCGGCATCGAACGAGACCTGGTACCGGTCGATCAGGCCGTCGGAGCGCACGTGCATGACCCCGACGAAATAGCCCGTGGTCCGATCACCCTCGGTCACCGCGCCGTGTGCGAATTGCAGGTCGTCGTCGACCGCAGACCGGAGAATGCGGTGCTGTCGACCGACGGGAGGCCGGCCGGAGAGGTATTCGAGCATGGCGGCTCGCCCGGTCTTCCGATTGGCCCCGCTCGGCAGGATCATCGAGAAGTCGACATCCTCGGACAGCATCTCCACCGCCTCGTCCAGGTGGCCGGCGTCCAGGGTGGCGTAGTAGTCCACTATCTTCAATGGCATGAATTGAACTTAGTTCAGGTAAACCCTGTTTGTCGAGGGTTTCACCCGTTAGAGTTCGTTCAAGAATTGAATTCAACTCGAGTGGAGCGACATGACCTCATCTCACCGCGACGCACAAGTCCCCTGGCCTCGTTCGGAGCCGCCCGCGCTGACACCCGGTAGCGAGCAGGCCGAGATACGCGAGACCATCCGTGGCGTCCTGGCCAAGTACTCGACGATCGAGCAGGTGCGCGCCGCTGCGGACTCTGCCTCCGGCTACTCGGTCGACCTGTGGAAACGACTGGTCACCGACATGTCGGTCACCAGTCTTGCCGTGCCGGAGGAGACGGGTGGCCTCGGCTACGGAATGGTCGAGCTGGGCATCATCCTCGAGGAGTGCGGTCGCGCCCTGGTGGTCGAACCCGTCTATCAGCACGCAGCTGTGGGGGTTCGCGCCATGATGGAGGCGGGCAACTCGGATCTGCTCGAGGAAGTCCTCGACGGTACGACGGTTGCGGCGGTGAGTGCGCTGACCGCCGAGTCCGACGATCTCGACGCTCACCGTGCCGACGACGAATGGGTTCTCACCGGTCAGGTGCGGTTTGTCGTCGGGGGCGGCGGTGCCGATGTCATAGTCGTCAGCGCCCGCTCTCCCGAAGGGATCGCACTCTTCGCGGTATCCACGAAAAACGCGTCCACGGCGCATGATCGACGCGTCGTCGACTCGACCAGGCGACAGGCAGACATCTCGTTCGATCGCGCGTCCGCGACGCTTCTGGTGCCGGTGGACCGAGCCGTCGATGCGATCGCACGGATACAGGACGTGGCGACTCTGGCGCTTGCCTGCGAGAACACCGGTATCGCCGACGCCCTGCTGCAGATGACGCTCGATCACGTCAAGACGCGTCATCAGTTCGGCCGCCCCATCGGGTCGTTCCAGGCGATCAAACACCGCCTGGCCGACATGTTGATCGAACTCGAACGTGCCCGATCGGCGGCGCGGTATGCCGCAGCGGTGCACGACGAGGATCCCGACGAGGCGCGTCTGGCGATTGCCGTCGCGGGTGCTGTGTGTGGTGACGCCGCGGTGCATGTGGCCCACGAGGCCGTGCAACTGCACGGGGGAGTGGGGTTCACATGGGAGCACTCGGCGCACAGCTACTTCCGCCGAGTTCTCGGAAACGAAGCGCTGCAGGGGGATTCGCGGGCACATCGGGCGCGGATCGCCGATTTCCTTGCTGTGTAGACCGATTGCTGCGATCGGCGGGGATCGGCTATTGACGCCATCGCCCTGATGATCAATACTGAAGTGAATCCAGTTCAACTTGCACTCTCGAAAGGCTGTCACATGATCGACACCGACCACATTCTGTTGGAGAAGGACGGCGACGTCGCTCGCGTCTGGCTCAACCGCCCGCACAAGAAGAACGCTGTCACGGTGGAGCTGCTGCATCGTCTGGACGAGATCATCGTCGAGGTGGACAACGACCCCAATCTGAAGGTTCTCGTCCTGCGCGGTGTGCAGAACCAGTTCTGCTCCGGCTTCGACCTCGACGAGCTGCTGTCGGACTTCGTCGGTACGACCAACGCCATGGATGTCGCAGTGCTGTCCGCCAAGGTGTGCGATCGCCTGTACTCCATGAACACCCCCTCCGTTGCGGTGCTCGAGGGCTACGTCACCGCCGGCGGCTTCGAGTTGATGATCTCGTGCGACTTCGCTGTCGCCGCAGACACAGCCAAGATCGGCGACTTCCACATCCGTCGTGCACTGTTCGGTGGCGCGGGACCCATCTACCGTCTCCCGCGCATGATCGGCATCCGCAAGACCAAGGAGCTCATGCTCACCGGCAAGCTCCTCAGTGGCCAGGAAGCCGTGGACTTCGACCTGATCAATGCCACCGCGCCGGAGGCCGAGCTCGACCAGCTGGTCGCAGACTTCATTGCGCCGCTGGTCGACAAGAGCCCGTTCATGATGAAGCTGACCAAGATGTGCATCGACCGCGGCCTGGATGCGGACATTCAGTCGCTCATGGTCATGGAGCATCTCGCAGTCGGCAATGCGCTCCAGTCCGAGGACGGCAAGGAGGGCGTCACCGCATTCCTCGAGAAGCGCGAGCCCAAGTGGGTCGGGCGCTGACCCGCACCACGTCCGCGTTCTGACCGAAGAGCCCGAAAGGCAGCATCATGGAGCAGGCAACGGCCGTCGCACTCGAAGGCAGCAAGTGCACTGTGTGCAGTACCGTGGCGTTCCCCGCGAGTGCGATGTGCAGCAGGTGCGCCAAACCCACTGCGGAGAACATCACCCTGAGTACACGAGGCACCGTGTGGGCCTACACGATTCAGCGTTTCGCGCCCAAGTCTCCTCCATACGTACCACCGGTCGGCGGGTTCGTACCCTTCGCAGTCGGCTACGTGGAACTGCCCGAGGGCATCAAGATCGAAGCGATCATCGACTGTGAGAGCTTCGACGAACTGGATGGGGCACCGGTGCGTCTGACGTCCACCGCGCCGGTGCCCCGATTCGCGGTCGACACAGTCGGTCCGCGACCGGAATCGACAGGAATGACGCAGTGACACAGAATGTCTCGATCATCGGTGCCGGTCTGTCCAAATTCGGACGCCAGCCAGGAGTGTCCGGTCGTCAGATGGCCGTGACGTCGATCGGCAACGCGTTGCGCGATGCCGGTCTGGCCTGGCCGGATGTCCAGGTCGCGTTCGGTGGCAGTGACGGATCGGGTCTCGCCGATACTCTCGTCGCCGAACTCGGGTTCACCGGTATCCCGTTCACCAACGTCAAGAACGGTTGCGCAACAGGCGGAAGCGCGTTGTTCTCGGCCGTCAATGCCGTGCGGTCGGGCTCCGCGGATGTCGCTCTCGCAGTCGGTTTCGACAAACATCCGCGTGGAGCGTTCGACCCACGACCGGCCGAATGGGGACTACCCGACGGCTACGGCGAGGCCGGCTTGATGGTGACCACCCAATTCTTCGGTGCCAAGATCTCCCGCTACATGCGTCAGCACGCGATCTCGAGCGAGACATTGGCACGAGTGGCCGAAAAGGCCTACCGTAACGGGGTTCTGAACCCCAACGCCTGGCGTCGGGAAGCAATGGACGCCACGACGATCGCCGAATCCGACATGGTCAACGATCCACTCACTCGATACATGTTCTGCTCGCCGGGTGAGGGGGCAGCGGCGATTGTCGTTGCCAGCGAGGAATACGTCGAGCGTGCGGGCGGTCGTCCGATCAAGCTCGCCGCCATCACGCACAGGACCCGCCGATTCGGATCCTTCGAGGTGTTCAGTCCGGCCATCCAAGGTGAGGGCGAGCCGACGAGTGTGAGCGCCGACGCGGCACGTGCGGCCTTCGAGCAGGCCGGTATCACCCCGCAGGACGTCGACGTCGCGCAGCTTCAGGACACCGAGAGCGGTGCCGAAATCATGCACATGGCCGAATGCGGGTTCTGTGAGCCCGGCGAGCAAGAAGCCCTGATCGCGGCGAGGGAAACCGACATCGGCGGGCGACTGCCGATCAACACCGACGGCGGATGCATCGCGAACGGAGAACCCATCGGAGCCTCCGGTCTCCGCCAGGTGCACGAGATCGTCACTCAGTTACGTGGCGAGGCCGGCGAACGTCAGGTGCCCGGCAATCCGCGAGTGGGCTTCACTCACGTATACGGCGCACCGGGCATCAGCGCCTGCACCGTGCTGACAGTCTGACACGACACGAACCCGAGGCAATACAGTGACACAAGGAACGATTCCGGATATCGGCGAATTCGCCGGCCAGGCAACCGAGTGGCTGAAAACCGTTGCAGCACCGCGAACGGACTCCGTCTGGGGCGTCGGTCCCGACACGGTAGCCGTGTTCGAGAACTGGACCGCGGAGGAAGAGCAGGCGCACACCGACGAAATCGCTGCGTACGAGCAGTCGAAGTTCGATGCCGGGTGGGGCGCGTTGAACTCACCGATCGAGTACGGCGGCCGCGATCTGCCACTGTCGTACGTACTGGCATTCCGACGCGTCGAGGACATGTTCGACGTGCCCAAGAGGACCGAGATGTTCTCTGTCACTCAGCAGTTGGTGGCACCCACCATCGCACAGTGGGGAACCGAACAGCAGCGGACGAGGTTCGTCCGCGCGATGCTTCGTGCCGACGTCATTGCATGTCAGTTGTTCTCCGAGACCGAGGCCGGTTCCGACCTCGCGGCGGTACGGACACGAGCGGCGCAGGCCGACGACGGCTCATGGACGATCGACGGTCACAAGGTGTGGACATCGGGTGCACTGGTCGCCGACTACGGAGTCGCCCTGTGCCGAACCGATTCCACCGTCGCCAAGCATGCCGGTCTGACCATGTTCCTCGTACCGATGGACGCGCCGGGGGTCGACGTCCGCCCCATTCGCCAGATGACGGGGGGCAGCTCCTTCAACGAGGTGTATCTCGACGGCGTGCACCTGAGCGACGACTACCGGCTGGGGCCGGTCGGGAAGGGCTGGCAGGTTGCCCTGACGGTGCTCGCGGCCGAACGCCTCGACGGCGGAAACCTCGGGCTCGCGAACGCGGATCGCGCTGTGGCCCTCGCCCAGAACCTCGGTCGCGAGTTGACCGAGATCGAGCGCGACGCCGTGGCCGATCTGGTGACACGTAGTTTCGTGCAGCGAATCGGCAACATGAGAGTGGCCGGTGCGGTCATCGCCGGCAACGACCCGGGTCCGGAAGCGTCACTGGGAAAGCTGCTGGCCACCGACACGATGGCCAGGACCTCCGAAGTCGCGCGGTTACTGCTCGGGCGTGAACTGACGTCCGACTCGGGAGGGTGGGGCACGTTCGCGTGGTCCGAGCATCTACTCGGGGCCCCGGGCTATCGAATTGCCGGCGGCACCGACGAGATTCAGCACAACATCATCGCCGAGCGTGTGCTCGGTCTGCCGAGAGAGCCGCGACCATGACCGAATCCTCACTGCGCGCACGCGTGACCGCGGCCCTGCACACCGAGCTGGGCGTCACCGTCAACACATTCGAACCGCTTCTCGGTGGCCATTCCGGATTGACGTATCGAGTGGGAACATCCGACGGCGACTTCGTTGTCAAGGCCGTTCCGGAGGGGCAACGCTCGGTCGGGCGGCACGACATGCTCCGGCAGGCATCGATCCTGCGCGCGCTGGCCGACACCGAGGTGCCGGTACCGGCAATCGTGGCGGTCGACGAGCAGGAACCGGCGTGGTTCGCAATGGAACTCGTCGTCGGTGAGTCACTCGAACCCGTCCTGGACGATCCCGAGGTGAAACCGAGCATTGCTGCCGCTCGCATGCGGCGAGCCGCAGAGGTGCTGCCGGCATTGCATTCCGTGCCGCTCGCAAGCATTCCCGATACGGGCGACATTCTCTCGCCGGCAGACGAATTGGACCGATGGTCCAAGACGCTCGCTGCGGTTCCGGTGGAACTCGTCGAGGGTGCCGACGAGCTGGTTCGACTGCTCCGCCGAGACATTCCGACCGCGATCACACCCACACTCGTCCACGGGGACTACCGGTTGGGAAACATCATCTCCGACGGTCTCGAGCCGGCGGCTCTGATCGACTGGGAGATCTGGAGCGCAGGTGATCCACGCGTCGAGCTGGGGTGGTTCCTGGTATTCGCCGACGGCACCAACTTTCCCGGGGTCGGCCGCGACGTGCCCGGTCTGCCCAGTACCGACGAACTGATCTCCTGCTACACCGGGTCCGGCCCGGCGCTGCCGGACATGACCTGGTTCGACGCCCTGGGACGGCTGAAGATGGCGGCGATCATGGGCCACAACCTGCGTCGGCACCGCGAGGGTCGGCACGTCGACCCGGATCAGGAAAAGCTGCCCGCGACCATCCGCAGGTTGATCGACACCGGCACCGCACTGCTCGCGCGCTGACGCCCCCTTCACTCGACAGGAGCACACGGAAGTGGACTTTTCCTACTCACAGCGGACGGCCGAATTGTCGGCCACGCTCGAGACATTCATGAACGACCACGTCTACCCGGCCGAGAGTGTCTACGACGCTCAGATCGCCGCGAACGACAATCCGCACGAGCAACCGCAGATCATGCGGGATCTGCAGGCGCGCGCTCGTGAACTCGGGCTGTGGAACCTGTTCATGACCCACGACGACCTCGGTGCCGGGCTGACCAATCTCGAATATGCGCCGCTCGCCGAGATCGTGGGCCGTTCCATCATCGGGAACGAAGCGATCAATTGCTCTGCACCCGACACCGGAAACATGGAGATCCTGGCCATGTACGGCACGGAGGAGCAGAAGGAGCAATGGCTCAAGCCGCTGTTGGACTGCACCATTCGCTCTGCCTTCGCCATGACCGAACCCGATGTCGCCAGCTCGGACGCCACCAACATCACCTCGACCATCACCCGTGACGGGGACGAGTACGTCATCAACGGCCGAAAGTGGTACACCTCCGGCGTTCTCGATCCCGACTGCAAGCTCATGATCTTCATGGGGAAGTCGGATCCGGACAGTTCCACCTACCGCCGGCAGAGCATGATTCTGGTTCCGGCCGACGCTCCCGGCGTAGAGGTGGTGCGCGACCTGCCCATGTTCGGGTTCCAGGATCGTCTGGGGCACGGCGAAGTTCAGTTCACCGACGTGCGCGTGCCCGCCGCCAACATGCTGGGAGAGGAGGGCGACGGATTCACCATCGCCCAGGGCCGACTCGGCCCCGGACGCATGCACTACGCCATGCGGGCGATCGGCATGGCCGAGCGCGCTCTGGAAATGATGTGTCGTCGCTCGCTCGCTCGGCAGGCATTCGGCGGACCGTTGTCCGATCAAGGTGTGGTGCGTGAGTGGATTGCCCGCAGCCGTCTGGAGATCGACCAGATCCGGTTGTTGGTTTTGAAGTCGGCCTGGTTGATGGACACTCGCGGGAACGCCTCGGCTCGTTCGGAAGTGGCCGCGATCAAGGTGGCTGCGATGGAGGTGGCCCACAAGGTCGTCGACCGAGCGGTGCAGACCTACGGCGCTGCTGGAGTCAGCAACGACACCATTCTCGCTCGGCTGTATGCCATCACCCGAGCCCTGCAGATTGCCGACGGCCCCAACGAGGTCCATCTGCGGACCATCGCCCGACTCGAGGTGAAGAGGTACTCATGAGCACACCGAAATTGAGCGGCAAGGTCGCCTTGGTGACAGGAGCGAGCCGTGGCCTCGGTCTGGCGATCGCGCGCGGACTGAAGGACGCGGGCGCTACGGTCATCGTGTCGAGCCGCAAACTCGACGCCTGCGAGAGTGCAGTCGCGAGCCTGGGTGACTCGGGCCCGGGCAGCGCACATCCGTATGCGCTGCACGTCGGGCACTGGGACAGCATCGAACCGGCCGTCGACGACATCATCACGCGATTCGGTGGCCTGGACATCGTCGTCAACAACGCCGGGATCGCGCCGCTGGCCGAGAACCTCGTGTCGGTCACCGAAGGACTGTGGGACAAGACGATCGAGGTCAATCTGAAGGGTCCGTTCCGACTGATGGCCGTGGCGGGGGACCGCATGGTCTCGGCAGGCGGTGGATCCATCATCAACATCTCGAGTATCGGAGCCGAGCGGCCCAGCCCGCCCGAGGCGATGTATGCAGCGGCGAAGAACGGGCTCAACGCGCTGACCCGGGCGTTTGCCCAGGAGTACGCACCCACCGTGCGCGTGAACTGTGTGATGCCCGGCGGTTTCGCCACCGACATGTCCGAGAACTGGGACGAGGAGTTCATCGGCAAGATCGTCGACCGGCTCCCGGCCGGAAGGTTGGGGCGGCCCGACGAACTCGCCGGCTTGATCACCCACCTGGCTTCCGACGACGCCGGATACACCACGGGTGCGATCATTCCGGTCGACGGCGGCCGCACCTCCGTGTACTGATCGCTCACTCGTATTGTCCGACAATCAGTTTGGAAGTGGACACATGACTCAGGACATGTTCTCCCTCACCGGTCGCGTCGCTGTGGTCACCGGTGCCTCGTCCGGTCTCGGCCTCGGTTTCGCCCGTGCCCTCGCCGGGGCCGGCGCAACCGTGTACGCCGCCGCGCGGCGGCTCGACCGCCTCGAAGCGCTGTCGGCCGAGATGCCGACCATCGTGCCCGTTCGGTGCGACGTCACCGACGACGGAGACCGGAGAGCTCTTGTCGACCGTTGCTTCGACGAATCCGGCCGGCTCGATGTCTTGATCAACAATGCCGGAAAGCCCGGCCCTCCCAACGCCGAGGACGAGACGGTGGACGGTTTCCAGTCCATCCTCGACGTCAACCTCGTCGCCGGTTTCCATCTGGCCACGTACGCGGTGAGCAAGATTCCGAGCGGTGATGCGGCCTCGATCATCAACATCTCCTCGGTGATCGGCCTGGTGTCCACAGCTCCCATCGGGGGTGCGAGTTACGCGGCGTCCAAGGCAGGCACACTCGGCCTCACTCGCGAACTCGCCGGTCAGTGGGGCCGACGAGGCATTCGCGTCAACGCCGTCGTGCCCGGATGGTTCGATACGGAGATGACCGATGGCCTGTTCACCAACGACAAGTCCGCGGGGTGGGTGCGGCGAAACACCATGCTGGGACGCGGCGGCGTCGACGGTGAGATCGACGGTGCCGTGCTGTTTCTGGCCTCGGACGCCAGCTCGTACATGACCGGCCAGACCCTGGTGGTCGACGGCGGATGGACGGCGCGCTGATGTTGGCCGTGCAGCTGTGCGAGTGGGGCAGCGGACCGGAGCTTCGGGAGGTACCGAACCCGATACCGGCCGGCGAGGAGCTTCTGGTTCGCGTCGACGCCGCCGGACTCTGCCGTTCCGATCTGCACGTGATGGATTCGGGCACGGAGGTTTTCGACTACCGACTGCCGATGACGCTGGGGCACGAAGTAGCGGGCACGGTCGTCTCGGCCGGCCCGTCGGCCGACAATTCATGGATCGGCCGGGCCGTGGTCGTACACGGAATCTGGAGTTGCGGGACGTGCCCCAACTGCCTGCGTGGCAGAGAGAATTACTGTCGGTCGCTGGTTCGACGTCCGGACGGTCGGCTGGCCCCCATCGGAAACGGACTCGGATATCCAGGCGGCCTCGCAGAACTGATGCTGGTGCCGTCCGAGCGGGCACTGGTTCCCACCGGCACCCTCGATCCGTGCAGTGCAGCGCCTCTGGCCGATGCGGCACTGACTGCCTACCATGCCATTCGCACCAACTCCGCGGTGATCGACAACCGCAGCGTCGTAGTCGTGGTCGGAGTCGGCGGTCTCGGCCACCTTGCCCTGCAGATTCTGCGCACCATGGACGTGCCGCACATCATCGCAATCGACTCCAAGGCCGAAGCCGCCGCTGTGGCCGAGTCCTCGGGAGCGCACGAATTCTACGACTCCGTTTCCGCTGCGGCGCAACGGCTCACGACACTGGGCGGTACGGACCTCGTTCTCGACTTCGTCGGCGCGCCGACCACAACCGCGCCGGCCGCCGCCGAGCTTCGGAACGGGGGTTCTCTCGTGGTGGTAGGCAGCGCCGGCGGCCGATTGACAGCCGGGAAGGATGTCGGTCTGGCCGCAGGATGGACGGTGGATGCACCGTTCTGGGGCACGCGAGCCGACCTCGAAGCCGTTGTCGCACAGGCGCAGGACGGCCTGTTGCGCGCCGAAATCACCACCTTCCCCTTCACCGAGGCGATCTCTGCCTACGACCGATTGCGGAACGGATCCGTCACCGGCCGTGCAGTCCTCGACATGAGTGCATCACGCACCAGGAAAGAGTCACACCAGTGAAACGGCTTGCCCGCGAGATGGTCATCCGCGCCGATCAGAACCCCGATGCCGTTGCCGTCGTCGACGAGGACGGCAGCCACACGATCCGGACCGTGGTCGAGGCCGCGAAATCCCTTGCCGACGTGTTCGGTGGTATCGACCCCAGCCCGCCGACCGTGGTGATTCAGGCCGACAACACCTGGGGCACCGTCGCGGCTGCCCTCGGTGTCGGTCTCGCAGGCGGTGTGGTCGCTGTGGTCAGCCCGCACGCAACGGAGTCGGAGTTCGCGCTGGCACTCGAGGACATTCGACCGGATGTTGTCGTGGGAACGCCCGGGGCCCTTCGTCATTGGGGTGTGCCCGACGAGCAGTTCGCCGTGGACAAGCCCGCCTTCGGCTCGTACCGCGTGCGAGCGACGAGTGGTGCGTTCGCCTCCGTCGCCCGATGGAACGGAGGCGATGCGATTGCGATGACCTCGGGTTCGACCGGCCGACCGAAATGTGTGGTGCAATCCGAGGACGCCATCAGATACGCGTCTCGATCCACCATCGATGCCGTCGGCCTCCGTCCGGGCGAGGCGATCGGTGCCTTCGTTCCGCTGTCGTCGGTTGCGGCATTCTGCTTCGGAATGTATCTGCCTGCGCTGCTGGGGGGTCCGATGGTCGCCATCGGCAAGTGGTCTCCCGAGACAGCGCTGCGGGCAGCGAAGGAACACCGGATCGCCTGGACGATGTTGGTTCCGACCATGGCGCTTCAGCTGTCGGTCGCACCGGACTCGGAGGCCGCATTGGACACGATGCGCGCCATGACGGTCGGCGGCGGACCGATGAACGAGCGCGCCCTCGCCAAGGCCGAGCAGTGGTTGCACGCCACGTTCCTGCGAGTGTTCGGAATGTCCGAGTGCTTGGGCCACACGACACCTGCCCTCGACGACCCGGTGTCGATCCGCCTCGGACGCGACGGTCGGCCGTTTCCCGGCACCACTGTGCGGGCCGTGGACTCGGACGGCCATCCGCTACCCGCGGACGATATCGGTGCCGCCCAGGTCAAGGGCCCGTCGCTCTTCGTCGGGTACGCCCGAGCCGGTACTCCCGTTCCGCCCGAGTTGACGCCCGACGGTTTCCTCCCGACCGGTGACCTGGTGGAGGTCGCACCGGACGGCTCGATTCGCGTCATGGGTCGGCAGAAACAGATCATCATTCGCGGCGGGCGCAACATCGACATCAACGAGGTCGAGTCGGCAATCGCCTCGCTGCAGTCCGTGGTGCAGGTCTGTGTGGTTCCCGTACCCGACGACCTGCTGGGGGAGCGCGCCGCAGCGCTCGTGGTGACCGGCGGTGAGGAGCTCGGGCTAGAGGACGTCACTGCGCAGCTGGCCAACAGTGACTTTCCCAAGTCGAAGTGGCCGGAATACGTCTTCACGGTCTCCGATCTACCGCAGAATCGCGTCGGGAAACTGTCGCGGCCCGACGCGACCGCACTGGCCAGGCAGCTCGCGGGCACAACTGACTCGAATTCACATCGAGAAAGGTAAACTCTCACCGAGGCTGGATACGTTCTATCAGTAGGGGCAATCATGACCGTAGGAACCGACGTTCGGCGCGAGAGCCCGCGGTCCAAGAGGACGCGGATCCTGTCGGCGGCCATCGACCACTTCGGCAAGGTGGGATACGAGCACACCAAGTGGGCATCCATCGCCGACGAGGTCGGTATCGGTCAGACTGCTCTCTATCACTACTTCGAGTCCAAGGCGCATTGTCTGCTGACGATCATGCGCATCGAACTCACCGACTCCGCTGCCCGGTTCGTCGCGGCCACCGACGGTGTGACGCACGCCGAGGATGCGCTTCGGTCGGCGATTGCCGCGTCGTTGGCCGCCTCGCCTCAGGACGCCTTGGCTCGGCGCATTCTGCACAACCACATGGACCTTCTGGCGACCGAACGTCAGTCCGCGAAGGAAGAGGCCGAACGAGTCGAGTGCCGCGCACTCGTTCAACGAATCGAGCGAGATTGGACCGCCCTGGTCGGTCGGGGAATCGAGGCGGGCCAGTTCGCCGAGTCGAATCCGACGATGTCCGCGCGGCTGGTACTCGCCCTGGTGGTCAGCGTATGGCGGTGGTATCGCCCCGACGGCCGTCTGACGATCGACGACATCACCACGCTGGTCACCGACGCCGCCATCCGAGTGGTCCGCAAGTAGCACCCGAGAGCGGTGTCTGCGACGGACCCGTACGACCACTTGAACTGAACAGAATTCACTTAGGAGAGTTATGTACAACCTGGTACTCATCGCCGCCCGTCCGGAAGAATGGACCCACGAGCAGTTCATCGCCTGGTGGCGCGGTGAACATGCCGACGTCACGTACCCCCTGCCCGGATTGCTCCGCTGGCAGCACACCGAACTGGTCGAAGCATTCGGTAGCAAATCCCAAGGGTGGGACGGATTGTCGGTGCTCAGCTTCGAGTCACGCGACGCACTCGAAGCCGCCCTGGCCAGTGACGAGTGGAAAGCTGCCGTCGCCCATGTCGGGACCATGGGTGGGCGACGAATGATGTGGTACGGCGACGAGAAGACGATGGTGCCCCTCGCGAGCGACGCGGGATGACGTCGTCGTGGGCCGACCCGGGCTGTTTTGCAGTAGCAGACGGCGTTCATCGTGTTCCTCTGCAGATGCCGCAGGACGGCCTGCGGGCGATCAATGTCTATGTGCTGGAGACCGATACGGGGCTGGTGCTGATCGACGGCGGTTGGCACCGGGCATCCACTCACGACGAACTGGTCGATGCGTTGCGTCGCATCGGACGTCGACCGTCCGAGATTCACGACGTGTACGTCACCCACGTCCATCGTGATCACTACACGTTCGCAGTCGAGCTGCGTCGTCGATACGGGACCCGGGTGCATCTCGGTGCCGCAGAGGCACCGGGCATCGAGGCGATCGGTCGATTGCGCAGCAACGTTCCGGTCAGCTCGATTCGGGAGCTCGAGCGCGCGGGCGCGCCCGACATCGCTCGCATCGCGCTGAAGAGCGGGAAGGCCGAACCCTTCGAGGCTTCGGACTGGGAACTACCGGACGCGTGGTTGCAGCCCGGCCCCCTCGACATTCCCGGCCATGCGGTGGTCGCTGCGCACACCCCCGGGCATACCAAGGGCCACATGGTGTTTCACGACGCCGACCGGAACCTGTGCTACACCGGAGACCATGTGCTGCCCACGATCACCCCGTCGATCGGGTTCGAGCTCGGCGAGTGGGACCTCCCGCTGGCTCAATACCTGACGTCGCTGACCGCGATGCTCGACGAACCGGACCGGACGATGCTGCCGTCGCACGGCCATCCCGGTGCCGCTGTGCACGAGCGCTGCCGGCAGTTGCTCGAACACCACGATCGCCGCCTCGCCGCTACCGAGAGTGTCGTCGAATCTGCTCCTCGCGCAACCGGGTTGGACGTGGCGTCGGCGCTGACGTGGACCCGACACGATCGATCCTTCGCAACCCTGGACAGCTTCAACCAGATGGTGGCGACCTGCGAGACGCTTGCGCACCTCGATGTTCTGGTCCAGCGCGGCAGACTGTCGGCGCAGACCTCCAACGGGGTGGACTTCTTCACCAACTGCTGAAGCGTCTTTGCCGACAGCCCCGCCGGCTCGATCAGTCGCAGGTCCAGCCGCCGTCGACGTACAGCTCGGTCCCGGTGACGAACGTGGAGTCGTCCCCGGCCAGAAAGGCAACGGCGGCAGCCACTTCGGCTCCGGTTCCCAGTCGACCCATCGGGGTGTGCGCGATCATGGCGCTGTGCCGTTCGGAGCCCTCGTACCTTTCGAGCAGTTGCGTGGTGCCGATGAATCCGGGGTGGATGGAGTTGACGCGGACACCCTTGGTGGCCCAGTGCAGGGCTGCGTTCTTGGTCATGGTGCGCACAGCGCCTTTGGCCGCGGCGTACGCGAAGCTGTTACCGAGGCCGCCGACGCTGCCCAGGATGGAACAGATGTTGACGATGGAGCCTCCGCCCGATCGCTCGACGTACGCACCCGCGTGTTTCATTCCGAGCCACGTCCCGGTCTGACTGACTTCGACGACTCGGTTGTACCGCTCGAGATCCTCGTCGACCACCGTTCCGAGACTGCCGATGGCACCGTTGTTCACCACGGCGTCGAGCCGGCCGTGCTGCGCGGCCACTGCCTCGACAGCGCTGTGCCACTGATCTTCTCGGGTGATGTCCAAGCCGAGCGGTAGATGCCGTTCGGGCCCGTCCTGTGCGGCTACGAGTGCGCCGCACGCGGCACCGTCGACATCGGTCACCACGAGCACAGCGCCTTCCGAGGCCAGACGCTCGACGATCGCGGTGCCGATCCCTCCGGTTGCCCCGGTGACCAGAACGACCTTGTCCTGGAGCCGGGACCGCACGCCCGTCACAGCTTACTGAGCACGTTGCGGCCGCCGACGAGCATCGCCGCGGCGACACCGATCGTGGTGACGGCAGTCATCAGCAGTGCCATCGCAGCCACGAGCGGATAGGAGCCGTTCTGCCACATGTCGAACAGGAGTGTGCCCATCACCTGGGTGGTGGAGGCTCGCACGAGAAGTGACGCGGCGAATTCGTGGGTCAGCAGAATGAACATGAGCGCGACGGCACTGAGAATCGTCGGACGCATCAGCGGCAACATGATTCGGATGTTGGTGACGAACGGCGACGCACCACTGGTGGCCGACGCCTCGGTGTACGTGTTGCCCAGCGACAGCATGGCCGTCATCTGCATCCTCGTCGAGAACGGCAGCATCAGCACGATGTACACGAGGATGATCACCGTTCTGGTTCCGTAGAGGATCAGCGGCGGCTCGGTGTACGTGAGCAGGAATCCGACGCCGAAGATCACGGCCGGGATGCCCAGCGGCAGTGCGGTCATGAGGTCCGCGATCAGCGCGAGAATTCTGAACCGACGACCGCGGACGAGAAGGTTTGCCATCAGGTAGCCGAGCGGAATACAGATTGCTACTGCGCCCAGTGAGGTCAGCACACTGGTCAGGACCGATTCCACCACCGCCGTCGTGTCCATCAGTGCCCTGAAGTTGTCCAGCGTCAACAGACTCAGCGACAACGATCCCGACCAGTACGGCGTCAACGAGACGATGATCAGACCGACCAGCGGGATGACCAAGGCGAAGAGTGCGAACACGACGATGGTGACCGTGGCCCACGTGGCTTTACCGGTGGAGGGAGCGAATGCCTTGCCGCCGTGCGTGACGAAGCGAGTCTGGTTGCCCAGCAACGCCTTCTGCGCCAGCACCAGCACGAGTCCGAAGATCACGAGCGGAGACCCGGCGGCCGCAGCCGCGGCGAAGTCCGACGGGGATTCCGACACCCGGCGGTACATCTCGGTGGTCAGCACCTTGACGCCGGTGTTCGCACCCAGCAGCAGGGGACCGGTGAACTGGCCGAGTCCGAGGAGCAGCGCGATGCCGCCGCCGTAGATGAGGGACGGTCGAAGCAGTGGGAGGACGATCTTGAAAAAGATTCCCACCGTGGACGATCCGCTGACCTGGGCCGCTTCGAGGTGCTCGGAGCTGATGTTCTGCATGCCGGAGCTGACGAACAGGTATACGAACGACGTCAGACCGAAGCCGGTGAGCACGATGATCCACGGGACGGTGTACACGTCGATCGGTCCGCTGTCCGATCCACTCCACCACGGCAACAGTCGCAGGACCACGTTGAGATAGCCGGGCCCGGGAGACAGCAGGAACGCCCATCCGACCACGCTCGCCACCGCCGGCATCACGATCGGCAGGATGGGAATGACCCGAAGCCAACCCAGTTTTGCGGGGAGCCTGCTCGCAGCGAAGGCCAGCAACGTTCCCAGCACCATCGCGATGACCAACGAACCCAGCGCCAACGCCACGGTGGTTCGAAGAGTGACGCCGATGTCGAAGCGGCCGTACTGGCTTCGGTATCCGGCAGCGCCGTCCTCGAAGGCCAGCATCTGCAGTTTCACCATGGGAAGCACGACCAGATAGGCCAGGATGGCGGCGTAACCGATTCGCGCGCGCCAGGTCGGCGAAATCGTCAACGATCGCTTACCGGGCGCCTCGGCAGACGCGGGACGTTCGGTGTCGACGGCGGTTGCCATCACGAGGTCTTTCCAGCGGAACCGACGAGCTCGGAGCTCGTCCTGGAGGACGCGTCGGGAAGCGCGTACACCCTCAGGCACGACGGCGCGAAGCTGACGACGACGGGCTGCCCGGGTTTGCTACGCCGCAGTGCTGCACTGTGTTCGGCGGCCACGGCGCGCAGTGTCAACTGCTCGTCGCCGGTCTTGACTGCCACGTCGAAGTACCGACCGCCGTACTCGTACGTCACGAGTTCTGCGTGCAGGGCAATGTTTCCGGGCGGCACCTGGTCGGTGGTGTCGTGCAACAGCACATCGTCGGGTCGGAACCTGGCGACAGCACTGGTGCCTTCGTCTGCGCGCTCGCGGACTGTCGCTGTCTGCAAATCGATGACGTCCGAGCCGCTGGTGACCCAGCCGTCGTGGCCGCGCCGGAGTTCGAGTCGATTCCCCATCCCGATGAATGCGGCGACGTATTCCGATGCCGGATTCTCGAAGACGTGCTCGGGCTCGTCGTACTGTTCGATCTTTCCGGCCTTCATGATCGCGAGACGGTCGCCGAGTGCGAACGCCTCGGACTGGTCGTGAGTGACGAACACAGCGGTGAAACCGAGCTGTTGGTGTAGCTGGTGAATCTGCGACCGAACCTGGTCGCGCAGGCGTGCATCGAGATTGCTCAGCGGCTCGTCGAACAACACCAGATCCGGTTGGGCCACCAGCCCACGGGCCACCGCGACACGTTGCTGC
Source organism: Rhodococcus cercidiphylli (assembly GCF_033042225.1). Classification (NCBI taxonomy): domain Bacteria; kingdom Bacillati; phylum Actinomycetota; class Actinomycetes; order Mycobacteriales; family Nocardiaceae; genus Rhodococcus; species Rhodococcus cercidiphylli. The sequence continues at coordinate 439,101 of NZ_JAWLKE010000002.1, read as the reverse complement.
TGGCCGCCGCTGAGCTGCGATGGGTACCGGTCGAGTAGAGCGCCGCAATCGACCATGTTCGCGGCTGTCTCGACAGCGCCGTCGGCAATCGCCTTCTTCAGTTTGCGTACCGTCAACGGGTACCGGATGTTCTCGGCGACCGTCATGTGGGGCCACAGCGCATACGACTGGAACACCATGCCGATGTTCCGCTTGTGAGCCGGCACATGGAGTTTCGACGACGCATCGAACACCGTCCGGCCCGCGAACGAAATGGAGCCGCCCTGGGGTGTCTCCAGTCCGGCGAGGCACCGCAGCGTCGTGGTCTTGCCGCAACCGCTCGGACCGAGCAGGACCAGAAATTCGCCCTGCTCGATCTCGAGGTCGAGGCTGTCCACGACGACGTTCGTACCGTACTTCTTCGTCAGTCCGGAGACCGAGAATCGAGAGGTCATTGCGTACTCACTTTCGGAGTATCGGTGTGCGTGGCTGTCACAGTGCATGTCGTGGTCCGTGCGCCGAGGCGACGTCTGGAACCGGGGAGGGTCAGCCCTGGAACAGGGTCTGCCATTCCTGTGAGTATTGCTCGACCTTCTCGGGCGTCAGTTCGGCGATGTCAGGAGTTGCAATGTCCTGAGCTCGCGCAACCGCACCCTCGATATCGGGGAGGACGGCGGCGTATCCGCCGTTCAGTGCCTGTTGGCCCTCGGCCGTCACCATGAAGTTGGCCAGCACCTGCGCTGCGTTGGGGTGTTGCGAGGCACTGAGAACCTCTGAGTACCAGGGGGTTCCCCACGGACTGTCGGGCAAGACCCAGTCGACCGGTGCGCCCGAGGCAACTTCGGTGACGAGAGGCTGAACACTGGGACTGACTGTCACTTCGCCCGACGTGAGGGCTTGCGCCACCCCGAGTGCACTGGGGTACACCCGCGGCGAGAGCTCGGCGATCTGGTTCCAGTAGTCCGCCCCGAAGGTCTCGGAGTAGTACTTGTAGAGATCGACGTACGACGCGATTCCGGTGGGGTTGACGATGCCGATCTTGCCCTGGAACTTCGGATCGATCAGGTCTTCCGGTGCGCTGACGCCGTCCGGCACCGCTGCGGTATTCCACCCGAGTCCGAACACCGCTGCGCTGGAGAGGAAGAACCGGTCGTTGATGACGCTGTCCGCCGGATCGAAAGCGGGCGCGTCCAGGTCGGGGCCGATGAGGTCGGTGGAGAATTGGCCGGATTCGGCGGCGTTCTCGATCCAGGCGGCGTCGGTGGTCATATGAACGTCGGCAATGCCGGTCCCCGTGCGATTCTCCGTTTCGACCCTGGGGTTGATTTCGGAGTCGGTGCCGCGGACGTACTCCATGTCGATCTCTGGGTACGTCGCCTCGAACGCTGCTGTCAAAGCGTCGAGGTTGGCCGGCTTCTGGCTGGAGTAGAGCATTACGCTGCCCTCCTCCTTCGCTGCAGCGATCACGGCATCCCAATCGCCCTCGACCGGAGCGGATGCGGAGGAAGACGATCCCCCGCATGCGGTGAGGCTCACCAGCGCAGCCGTCGCTGCCACGGCGACCATCGTCGTCCTGAACTTGTTCATGCCTGCGTTCCTTTCGGGCACGTCGATAACTTCCCGCGGACTCGGCGAGTCGTCGTAAGACGTGGAGTCGGTCGACATCGGATCGCAGACTCGACCCGGATGCTCGAGGTGGCTGCAACGTTCCATCAAACTGAACTGATGTCAGTTTGAAAGATAGCCGCCGGTGCGTGTGATGTCAATCACCAGGTAAGGCGCATGGGGAGTTGATACGCAGAGCGTCCGAACTCGGTCCGAGCCGCCGAAAACGATCCGTCGGGCCGATCGAGTTCCCCGGTAACGGGTGTGGCGTTGGCGATCGGCGGGCGGATTACGGATAGTTCCTGTCTGTATAGGCTGTGAAGATGTCCATCGACGCGGAACGAGTCCCGGTCATCGTGGGTGTGGGTGACCTGAAGTTCGAAGGCACCGGACCTGAGCGAAGCACCATCGAGCCTCTCGAGCTCGTTCTGCGCGCTGTGAACGCAGCGATCGACGACGCGGGTGGGCGCGGCCTCAAGGAAAAGCTCGACGCTGTGCACGCCGTTCGCACCACGAGCTGGAATTACGACGACCTTCCATCCCTGGTTGCCGAGCGGCTGGGCGTCACCCTCACATCCAGTTCCACCAGCACGATCGGCGGGCACCACCCCGCGCGCCTACTCGACCAGGTCGGCCGAGATATCGCCGAAGGACTCACAACTGCAGCATTGGTGGTGGGTGGCGAGGCGCAGGCCTCCGTCCGCGCCCTGATGAAGGCGGGTGTGGACCCCGGTGAGTCGGGTTGGACCACCGCACCGGGAGGCCCTCCGTCGTTCTCGCCCGAGGACCTCGGCAGCGCCGAAATGCAGCGAGCAGGAATTCTGGCACCGGTACAGATCTACCCGCTCTTCGAGAACGCCCGTGCCCACAGCCGTGGACTGACCCCCAACCAAGCATTGCTCGAATCGGCCGACATGTACTCCCGCTTCTCGGCAATCGCGGCCGAACATCCCGTTGCCTGGAGTCCTGTTGCACGCACGCCGGAGGACATCGGCACTGTCACGTCGTCGAATCGGTCTGTGTCCGATTGCTATCCACTGTCGATGAACGCCATGCCGTTCGTCGATCAAGCAGCTGCAGTCATGGTCTGTTCGTTGGCCACCGCTCGCAAGGCCGGTGTGGCAGAGGACCGGATGGTGTACCTGTGGGGTGGTGCGGGTGCCGTCGACAGTCCGGATGTGTTGGCGCGCGCTGTGTTCGACGACGCCCCGGCTCTGCGTGCGGCCGTGCAACGCGCATTGTCGAGGGCCGATGTCACCAGTGCGAACCTCGCATTCGTCGACGCGTACAGCTGCTTCCCGATCGTGCCGGCGCTATTGGCCGACGAGCTGGGCCTGGCCGAGCGATCGACGCCTACTGTCCTGGGCGGACATTCGTTCTTCGGTGGGCCGTTGAGCAGCTATTCGCTCCACGCCATCGCAGAGTCGACGCGGCTGCTGCGTCAGAACTCCGGAGTCGCGTTGGTTCATGCGAACGGCGGCTACCTGACGTACCAGCATGTGGTGCTGCTGTCCACGAGTGCTCATCGCGACGGATACATCGGCGATCCGGAGCCGGTGGATTCCTCGGGTACGCCGGCACATGTCGTGCATGGCTACTCGGGAAGGGCGACGATCGAGACGGCTACAGTCACCTACGACCGCAGCGGCCTGCCGGAGCAAGCGTTTGTCGTGGCTGCTACCGACGATGGGACCCGGGTAGCGGGCCGAGCTGGACATGAATTCGCAGCAATGCTTCACGACCTCGTGTCCGTGCGGAACGAGTCGGCCGTCGGACGCCGAATAGACCTGGTGGACAACGAGGGGAACCTTGCCGTCGATTTCTGCATGTAACCGTCGCGTTCGGCCGGCAGACCGGTGAGAGGATGCAGTCATGTCTCAGGATTCTCCGCGCGGACCAGGACGGCCTCGTGATGCGGACATGGAGGACCGCGTGTACGCCGCCGTGCTCGAGGTGTACTGGGAAACCAGTTGGCGCGGATTCACATTCGACGCAGTCGCGCGGCAGGCCAAGGTCGGCCGCGCCGCGCTCTACCGCCGCTGGGCCGACAAGGAAGAACTTCTGGTCCAGGCGCTCGAAGCTCGGTCGCCGCTGTCGACGCCTATCGACACCGGATCGGTCCGTGGGGACCTCGTCGAACTGGCGGAGCAATTGGCCGTCGGCTACGGGGAGCTGTGCGGCTTGGTCTCACTACGGGTGACTCTGGACGCGAGGGTGAATCCGGACCTGTTGTCGCATCTCACCGACACTCTCAACCAGAGCCGCTTGGTCACCACCCGACGCATCGTCCGCCGCGCCATTGCGCGAGGAGAGCTACCGGAGGGCACGTCTACGACGCTACTTCTCGAACTCGTGACGGGAGCGGTGTTGGCGCGTGCACTGTTCTCGCAAGCGCACGCAGGCGCGAGAAGTCGCGCCGCCGTAAACCACTCGACATTGGTCGTCGACACCGTACTGCGAGCATTGAGCTAGTCGACAATCGATCGGACCATTGCAGACAGTGACTGTCTGAATTAGTGTTGTGGGGTCTCACGGCCCGAAGAAATGAGGATCGACGTGTCCGAAGTGGTATCGACCGAAGTGCGGGGGCACACCCTCGTCGTCACCATCGATCGGCCGGAGGCAGCCAACAGCATCAACGCCGATGTGCATCGAGGTTTGGGCGCGGCCTGGGAGCTCGCCCAAGAGACCGACGACATCCGAGTCGTGGTGTTGACGGGCGCAGGCGACAAAATATTCTGTGCCGGAGCAGATCTGAAGGCCCTCGGAACGGCCGGACCCGCCGGGGTGACTCCACCGGACACCGCGCACTGGGGTTTCGCCGGAATCGTCAAACACCATATCGCGAAGCCGGTGATATCCGCGGTGAACGGCAGCGCCCTCGGTGGTGGGACGGAACTCGCGTTGGCCGGTGATCTTGTTGTAGCCGCGGAGAATTCGACCTTCGGACTTCCCGAAGTGAAGCGGGGTCTCATCGCCGGAGCGGGCGGTGTCTTCAGATTGACCACAGCCCTGCCGCGTGCCGTCGCGCTGGAGCTACTGCTGACCGGGAACGCCATGAGCGCCCAGGACGCGCTCCGGTGGGGATTGGTCAACCGCGTCGTTCCTCAGGCCGAAGTGCTGAGCACCGCTCTTGCCCTCGCAGACGTCATCTCCGCGAACGCACCTCTCGCTGTTCAGGCGAGCAAGCGCGTCGCTCGCGGGATCAATGACGGCGAGATCGAGACGGAAGCCCGCAGCTGGGAACTCAGCGAACAGGCTCTGGAGTCACTGAGCCGATCGGCGGACACCGTGGAAGGAATCATGGCCTTCATGCAGAAGCGCGATCCGGTGTGGACCGGCAAGTGAATCCGATCGTGAATGCACTCATTTTGCCTCGGGTACCTGGTGTAGACCTTCCGACGTAGATGCTCGGCTGCTACGCAGCTGTCGTCCCGCCGGAATCAGAATCGTCACCCCGGCTCCGATGATCGCCGGCAAGGCGAAAGCCAGAAGCTGAGTGCTGGTTCCCGCACCCGCGGCGACGAACAGTCCACCGTAGGTGGGCCCCACGATCGCGCCCAGTCGCCCCACCGCGAGTGCGACGCCCAGTCCTGTGGTCCGGCAGGACACGGGGTAGTAACTTCCGATGAAGGTGTTGAGCAGGATCTGCGTCCCGGTCGTTCCCATTCCTGCGATCAGCACCAGAATGTACACGATCCCGATCGGGGGAGTGGTCGCGATCAATGCCAACGACACTGCTGCACAGAGGAATCCGAGGGTGGTCACCGGTTTGATGCCGAACCGATCGGCCAGGTAGGCACCGCCGAGTGCGCCTACTGCACCGCCGACGTTGAGCACCAGCAGGAAGGACAGTGCGGCACCGAGCGGGTATCCGGCCGATCGCATCACTGCAGGCAACCAGGTCGCGACGCCGAACAACACGAGCAGACACAGCAGGGTCATCACCCAGAAGGACAGCGTCACTCGCGCACGGTTCGCGGTGAACAACGCACCGATTCCGCGATCTGTCGATGTCGGCTCACCACCGGAAACCTCGACTGTGTCCTCGAGTCCGTAACGAGTCGAGATCCTTTGTGCTGCATCCGTCCTACCCCGCGCGTTGAGGAAGGCGGGCGACTCAGGGAGGTATCCGATCATCATCGGCAGAATCAACAACGCCGGGATCATCCCAGCTGCGAACATCGCTCGGAAGCCGAATGCCGGGACGAGCCACAGCGACAGGATCCCCGCTGCGATACCGCCGACGCTGGTGCCCACGAACCCCAGTGCGACCGTTCTCGCTCTGGTGTCGAGGCGGGAAAATTCGATCAGCATCGACGCCGCGGTCGGCATCAGAACTCCAGCACCGACGCCGACGACAAATCGCGCTGCTCCGAACATTTCGGGCGAAGGTGCTATTGCGCAACATCCCATTGCGGCCGAGAACAAAGCGACCGCGGCGATCAAGGCGCGTCGTCTGCCCCAACGATCCGCGATGCTGCCCGCGGCCAGTGCCCCGACCAGCATGCCGACTCCCACCACGGATCCGAGTACACCGACGGTCGCTGGATCAAGGTCCCACGGCTCGTACGCCAGGAGCGACGGCACCACCGTTCCGTACATCAGAAGGTCGTATCCCTCCAGCGTCAAGGCCGCCAGGCACAGCGCAACGACGGGAGAAAAAGTGTTACGTGACATGATATTCCGCTCGCGAGAGGGTCAGATGAAGTGTTGGGACAACCAGTCACCGATATCGGCGGCGGCCAGAGACGCGCCGGTGGGCGCGCCATCGCGAATGGGGCCCCCGAAGTGGGTGCCCTCGATCGCCACGTGAGACTTGTCCACTGAGCCCAGGGCCTCGACCATTCTCGAGGCGTCCTCCGGAAAACACGCCTGATCGCCGGTCAATTCGACGAACAACGACGGGACCGTGACCGACGGTGCGCACCGAACGAAGTCGGCATTGGAGCTCAGACCGGACCACGTCGACAGCCAGGCATCCGGGGTGGCCAGACGGGCGAAACCGACAAGCCCGTAATTCGTCAGATCGGGCCGCCGGCCGAACAACGAACCGTAGGGGCGGGCGTTGGAACTGAGCGACAGGTCGGTGAATCTCAGGTCCGCGTCGGTGCGATAGACAGTCAATATCCGCGGTGCCAACGCATCTCGACGGTCGTGGGCGTTGCCGTTTGTCTTGAAACGCCGTCGGGCCTCGGATGCTTCGGCGACCCGTGACCGCGCGATCACGTCGAGGCGAGCGACGCGCTCGAGCTGAGCGGCGCGGTACTTCTGAACGAAATCGGCGGAATAGTTGGAGCTTTCCGGTGCCTCGACGAATCCGTTCGCACTGTCGAAAGGATCGAGTGCCGGGTCGACGGACATGGGGTCCGATTCGGCGACCACGGACGGATCGATCAGTCGCAGCAGCAGCGCGCCCTGTCCCGGGTGTGGAGCCATGAAAATCGCACCGTCCGGTACGGGCATCTCCGCGGATGCGAGGTCGATCGGCCGGCCGGCCGGCGTTGCCGCCAGCCGCTCCTCGGGCGTGAGCCCGGCCTGCTCGCAGTAGAACGCGAACAGCGTGCCACCGCCCGAGTGACCCAGTGTGACAACGTGATCGAAAGAGTGGGAGCGTAGGAACACCTGCCCGGCGGCGGCGTCGAGCAAAGCCTGCTCGTGCACCAGCGAGATGTCGTTGTTCACCGATCGCGTGCCCTGGGTCCACACTGCATATCCGCGTGCAAGCAGCTCTGGCACGAGAACGTGATGCGTCAGATCCTGGCGCGGGTGCATCAACGCAACGACGAGGTCCGCGCCCGGAACCGTTCTCAACACTCCACTGACCTTGGCGCCATCGGCAGTGGTCAGCTCGTGCGTCGACGTGACAGTGTTCGTCGGTGCCTCGGCCGCATCGAGGTAGCGTCCAGCACCGAGTCGGGTCCGAGTCATGACTGCTCGACGCGCAGGGCGTCTTTGTCCCACTGCGTGATTCGAGACTCCGACAGGCCGGAGACGCTGCTGTACCAGACGGCGTGCCTGCATCCGGTGGCCCGACGGTCGATGACGATGTCCTTGTCCGAGACTATGCGGAAGTACGGGCCGACGTGGTCGACGCGTACGGCTGGGTCGACGTCGGCCACCGAGGCGATACTGGTGTTCTCGGGTATATCGAGCACATACAACGTGGTCACGACACTCCCACCTCGTTCTCGGCCGACCAATCAGCCGCACGTTCGACGATCAGTTCGGCCTTGCGGGTCAACAGGTTCGCCATGCTCGGGTCGGGTCCGCGCACGATGTCGATCAGAGCGTCGATCGTCAGGTTCGCGTCGAGATCTTCCTGCGGCGTGACCGGACGCATCGCGCGGGTGAGCTCGATCATGTAGCCGTTGGGATCGTGTGTGTAGATCGACTCGATCGTCTCGTGTTGGATTTGCATCTCCACGGGCCAATCACTGCCGTCCAACCGTCGCCGATATTCCATCAGGTCCGCTTCGCTGTCGACGTGAATCGCGAGATGACGCGAGCGGATGAAGAAGATCGGTACGTTCTCGGCGAAGCGCGAGTACGAATCACCCTGTGGTCCTCCGTCGAACGGTTCGAGACCGAAGTAGTAGAAGAACGCGAGTCGGTCGTCGTTGCCGATGTCGAAGAAGAAGTGGATGAAGTCCGGATGCTTCTCCGGGCCCCATCCTGCTGCGCAGATGGAGTGGACGACGGGGAACCCGAGAACGTCACGGTAGAACTCGACCGTTGCTGCCGGATCGAATGTGGGGTAGGCGACGTGGTCGACGCCCCGCACCTTGTGTGGCAAGTCGGACATGAAGATTTCCTCTCTACGAAAGTGACGATCTAGGACGTGACGACGGCGTCTGCCCGAAGAAGTGAGCCGGCGTCCGGAAGATCGACGGGTAGGTCGAGCGCACGGAGCAGGCTGTAGGCACCTGCCGTCGCGGCCGACAGAACGGGGATGCCGAATTCGTCCTCGGCAGCCTGGACGAGCGGTAGGGACGGCATCTGTACACACGCGGAAATCACCAGAGCGTCGGCACCGGTGAGATCCAACGACCGTGCCGCGTCCATGACTCGTTCGCCTGGGATGCAACCGACTTCGGCGTTGTCGGACACCTCCAGCGCACGCCAATCGAGTACGCGAATGCCCTCGGCCTCGATGTAGTCGACGACCTTCTCCGCGAGTGGTCGCATGTACGGCGTCACGAGAACTATGTTCTTGGCGTCCAGCGCACGCAGGCCTTCCACAAGAGCGCCCGCGCTCGACCTGACGGCTGCATTGGACCCGCCCGTGGCGAGTTGTTCCGCTATGAGCCCCTCCACCCGTTGGTGTTCCCCGGGCCCGGCGACCATGAGGGCGACGAGGCACGCATAGAGAACAGCGTCGATTCCGGCATCGCCCAATTCGAGGATGCACCGTTCGCGCTGGGCATTCATGGCCCGCAATTGTTCCGGCGACACGGCCTGCATGCGCATGCGCGAGGAGTGGAACGAAAACCGGGCATGTCGATGTCGCGCCAACAATGCGGGCATCTCCGTTTCCACGGTGACGTTGGAGCTCGGTACGACCAAGCCCACACGATGAATACTCATGAACTGCCTTTCGGTAATTGACGCTGATGACGAGTATTCGACGTATGCGACGATTCGTCAAGCGGCTTGGACCAGGGAAATCGAATCGATGCGTCCGTTCGGGCAGTATCGAGCAGGGTGACAGCACTCACATTCGTGCTTGACATGTCGTCGTCTACGTCGAATACTCGACGCAGACGTAAGCAGTGTTCGAGGGTGTTTCGCTCTCACACGCCAGGACGTCTTCGACTCGGACCTAAGGAGCACACCGGCATGACCTATGTGATCGGAGTGGACGTCGGCGGAACGTTCACGGACGCAGTACTCGACGACAGTTCCGGGACCGTGGTCGCTGCAAAAGCGCCCTCGACTCCACCCGACTATTCACAGGGCGTCATCGACGTTCTCGAAGCGTTGGCCGAGCAACTCGGATGCCAGGTGCAGGAAATGCTGGCGAACACCCACCACATCGCGCACGGCACCACGTCCTCGCTCAACGCTCTGGTGATGGGTAACGTCCCGCCGGTCGGGTTCCTGACCACCAAGGGGCATCGCGATTCGATCTACATCATGAACGTCGAGGGCCGGTACCTCGGTGGCTCGCCCGAGCAACTGCAGAACGTGTTGGGGCAGAGCAAGTCCCACGGTCTCGTTCCCAAGCGGCATGCGCTGGAGGTCACCGAACGCCTCGATCGAGACGGCAACGTCGTCGTAGCCCTCGACGAAGAGTCCGCACGTATCGCCATCCGAAGCCTCGTCGACGACGGTGTCTCCGGCATCGCGGTCTCGCTGCTCTGGTCGTTCCGTAACCCCCTGCACGAGCAGCGCATTCGTGAACTCGTGCACGAGATCGACCCCGACATGTTCGTCTCGCTGTCCTCCGAGGTGAGCCCGCGCATCCGCGAGTTCGCTCGTAATGCAACCACGATCATGAGTACCCAGATCGGCCCGGGGTTGCGCGATTACCTCGGCTCGTTGGAAAAGAAGCTACGTGCCCTCGATCTCGCGGGCCCACTGCTGGTGATGCAGAGCAACGGCGGTGCCGTTGCCGCAGCCGAGGCCCCGAAGAACGCCATCAGCACAGTCGGGTCCGTGTTGACCGGCGGCGTGGTCGGAGCGGTGTCGCTCGGAAAGCAGCTCGGTCACAAGAACATCATCGCCACCGACGTCGGCGGAACCACCTTCCTCGTCGGCCTCGTCGTGGACGGTGAGCCGGTGCGTGCGTCGAGCACCATCATCAACCACCACCCGATCAATGTCCCCACCCTGCAGGTGCACGCCATCGGCTCGGGCGGCGGTGCCATAGCGTGGGTGGATGCGGGTGGCAACCTCCAGATCGGTCCGCACAGCGCCCAGGCGGTACCCGGACCCGCCTGTTACGGGCAGGGCGGCACCGAACCCACCAATGCCGACGCCAATCTCGTCCTCGGGATTCTCCCCGAGCGCGGCCTGCTGGGAGGACGCAAACCACTCGACAAAGAGCGTGCGCGCGAGGCCATTCGACGCCGCATCGCGGAACCGCTCGGTCTGTCGGTCGAGGACGCAGCCGCCGCGATCTACGCCGTCCAGAACGCACAGACCGGCGACCTGCTGCGCAAGACCGTCGTCGAAGCCGGGCACGACCCGCGCAACTTCGTTCTCTACGCGTTCGGCGGAGCCGGCCCATCACATTGCGCCGCCTATGCAGCCGAAGTCGGCGTCAAGGAGGTCATCGTTCCGCTCGGGCAGGTGGCATCGGCGTTCTCGGCCTACGGTCTTGCGTCGTCGAACATCGTGCTCGCGGCCGAGCTGTCCGACCCGGCAGCGATGCCGCTCGATCCTGCTCGCGCAGAAGCGAATTTCGACGGTCTCGAGAAGCGCGTCCGCGAAGCCCTCGGTCGACAAGGGCTCAATTTCACGTCTGTCCAGGTCGAACGTGAAATCGACATGCGGTACACGATGCAGTTGGCAGAAGTTGCAACAACCATTCCCGAGGGCTCGCTGGACTCGGCGAGCGTCGCACACGCCTCCGATCTCTTCGAGCAGCGTTACGCAGATCTGTACGGCAAGGACAGCGGATTTCGCGAAGCCGGCATTCAGGCGATCACCTATCGCGTGCGTGCAACCGGCGTCCTGCCGTTCTCGCCTACCCTCCCCGAGCTCAAGTCGGCCGACTCCGCCGACGCCTCGGTCGCTCGCATCGGCACCCGAAAGGTCAACCTGGACGGTCGAATCGGCTATGTCGACACCGACATCTACGACTACAGCAAGCTCGCCGCCGGGCACGTGCTCGCCGGTCCCGCCATCGTCGAAGTCCCGACGACCACAGTCGTCGTCCCGCACGGAACCACCGGAACTGTCGACCGCCTCGGCAACCTCAACATCGTCGCCGGCTGAGACCACAGGAGAACCGAACATGACATCAGCGATTCCCGGGTCCGAGATCTTCTCGTCCCGCCCCGTCGACCCCGACGCCCTCGCCCGCACGCTCCCACCGACGCTGCCGGTGCACACCGTCACCCAGCAGCAGATCGACGAACTCGACCCGCTGACCTACGAGGTCATCCGTCACCGACTCTGGTCTGTCACCGACGAGATGGGCGAGGCACTCAAACGAATGTCCGGCTCACCCATCGTCACCGACGCGAACGATTTCGACTTCGCGATCAGTGACGAACTGGGACAGGAGGTTCAGGTAGGCCTCTACAACACCATGCTCGTCGGAGCCGTCGACCTGGCGATCTACTGGACCCTGCAACACCGCGCCACCAACCCGGGGATCGTGGAGGGCGACATGTTCCTCTGCAACGACCCATGGGTCGGCGGGGGACTGCACCAGAGTGACGTCATCGTCTACCAACCCATCTTCCACGAGGGCAAGCTCTTCGCGTGGACCAGCGCGATCTGCCACGAACCCGATCTCGGTGGTTCCGGCCTCGGATCGTTCGACCCGTCGGCGAAAGATGTTTTCTCCGAATCGCTTCCGACTCCGCCGGTCAAGGTGGTCCGCGACTACGAGCTACAGCGCGACGTCGCCGATCTCTGGGTTCGACGCTCCCGTGTTCCCATGCTGGTCGGGCTCGACCTGCGCGCCAAGATCGGCGCGAACACCGTCGGCCGCAATCGCATGCTCGCCGTCATCGAGCAGTACGGTGCCGACACCGTCAAAGCCGTCATGAAGCGCATGATGACGGACGCCGAAGGGCGACTGCGCAGCAAGCTCTCCTCGCTCCCCGACGGGACCTGGAAGGCCACCGGCTACCAGGACCAGTCGCACACCGGTGACCGCGAGGTTCACAAGATCACGGTCGCGATGAGCAAGACCGACGACCATCTCACGTTCGACTTCACCGGCACCGACAAGCAGACGGGCGTCATCAACTGCACGTACGCAGGCATGCGCGGCGGCGTTATGCTCGCGTTGCTTCCGATCCTCGCGGGTGACATTCCCTGGTCCGCAGGCGGATTGATGCGATGCTTCGACCTGGTGTCCGAGGAGGGCACCATCAACAACGCGCGCTTCCCTGCAGCAGTCAGCCGTGGTCCCATCGGACCCGCTTGGCTGACCGGAACCCTCATCGCGGAATGCCTGTCGCAGATGCTCGACCGATCGGTCGACCTCGGCAAGAGCGTGCAGGCTGCGTGCTGCGGTACCTGGGACACCGCGGTGATCGCAGGCCTCGACGAACGCGGGGAACAACCCGTTCCGTTCCTCAACATCATGATGGAACCGATGGCAGGCGGTTACGGCGCACGCCCGACCGCGGACGGCATGGACACCGGAGGCCTCTTCTGTATTCCGATGGGGCGCATCCCCGATACGGAAATGACCGAGTTCCTCTACCCGCTGCTCACACTGTGGCGTCGTGAAGAGCCCGACTCGGGTGGACCCGGTCGTCAACGCGGTGGCGTCAGTGCATCGCTCGCTGTGACGCCGTACGGCACCTCGCTCCCGATGGGCCTCGTCCTCGCCTCGGCGGGTAAAGCCGTGGCGCAGAACAACGGCCTCGCCGGCGGGTACCCCGGCAACACCGGACTCGAAATTCTGGCGCGAAGTACCGACGTCATCGAGCAGTTCGCAGCGGGAAAAATTCCCGGAGCCCTCGAAGATCTGGGCGGCGGAAAGGAATTCGGCGCATGCTACGCCGAAAGCTATGTCGCTCCCGGTGAGGTGCTGTACATGCATTGGCAGGGAGGCGGCGGCTACGGAGATCCGTTGCATCGCGATCCGGCGGCTGTGGTCGTGGACCTACGGGAGGGCAAGGTCACCGCAGAGGGGGCGAACGTCGTCTACGGCGTGGTCATCGACGCGGGAAAGGTGGACGAGGCAGCAACTGCGCGACGACGTCGAGACATGATCGACGAACGGCGCACGCGTTCCACCCAGCACTCCGACGCTCCCATCATGGATCTCTCGCTGGCAAGACGTCTCGACGACAACCTGTCCGAGGTGACCGTCGGGGACGTTCGGGTCATCGCCTGTGCACAGTGCGGCCGGCTCCTCGGTGACGAGAAGTCGAGTGGTGTACTGGATCTGGCTCGCTACGAGGGGCCGTCCTCGGCGGCGGGGCCGCAGGTGACATCGGATCCCTCCATCTACGTCGACACGCCCATCGTGTTCCGTCAGCTGTGCTGCCCGGGATGCTGGACGGCCGTGTACTCGGGAATCGTTCCTGCCGATCATCCCGATCATTCGTTGGAGATCTCTCGATTGCTTCCTGCGGTGGCCGAACGATGACGGTGACCACGGAGACGACCCATTCCGACTGGGACGGCAGGCTGGTGGGATACCCGGAGGATCGCGCGCAGCGTTACCGTGAGACTGGTTCGTGGAGCTCACTTCCCACGAGTCGCCGGTTCCGCGACATCGCTCTTCGGTATCCCGACAGGCTTGCGATCATCAGCGCCGAGGGTTCGATGACGTTCGCCGAACTCGATCGTCGTACCGATGCGGTCGCCGCCGGATTGATTCGACTGGGACTGGTGCGCCTGGACCCTGTGCTGTTCCAGATGACGAACCGGCTCGAGACGGTGCTGGCCTGGTACGGCTGCGTCAAGGCCGGACTGGTTCCGGTCGCCACACTGGCCGCGCACCGAATGCACGAGATTGCGCACATCGGTGCCGCGGTGGGCGCGGTCGCGCATGTGGTCGAGGCCGGTCTGCCGTCGTTCGACCTGGTCTCGTTCGCCTACGAACATGCAGAAGGGAGCGAGACCGTTCGCCACGTGGTGACGGTCGGGGCGAACGAGGGTGACGGACTGCGGTTGGAGGACCTCGGCCGCGACATCGATGCCACCGAGGCCCGAGCTCTCGTCGACACCATCGAGGCCGAGACGGATCCCGAGGACGTGGTTGCATTCCAATTGTCCGGCGGGACTACGGGAGTACCCAAGGTCATTCCGCGGATCCATGCCGAATACTGGAACAACGCGCTCATGTACGCCCAACGGCTCGAATGGACCGCGGACAGCCGCGTCGCCCATCTGATCCCCATCGTGCACAACGCGGGGATAGCCTGCGGTCTGCACGCCTCGCATTCGGTCGGCGCGTGCCTGGTACTCGCGACCGCCGACGTCGGATCGGCGTTGGACCTCATGGAACGTGCGGAGGCCACCGAGGTGTTGATCGGCCACGGTCACTACCAGGCGGTGCTGAGTCCCGAGTTCGATCGGGTGCGCGAACGTCTGCGGCACGTGATCCTGTCCGGTGCCAAAGTGTCACCGGCGCTGATGGACCGCGTCGACGACGGCGGAGATCATTGGGCGGGTCAGTTGTTCGGGATGTCCGAGGGGCTGCTCACCGTCACCCCGGTCGCCGCCCCTCGCGACGCTCGAATCACCACCGTCGGCACTCCTGTCTGCGCCGAGGACGAGGTGCGCATTCTCGATCCCGGCACGGAGATCGAGCTACCCGTCGGGGAAGTCGGCGAATTGTGTTGCCGTGGCCCGTACACGATCACCGGGTATTTCGGTGCCCCCGAGCACAATCGGACTGCCTTCACCTCCGACGGCTTCTACCGAACCGGCGATCTGGCGTCGATCTCCGTCGTCGACGGCGAGCGGTACGTCACGATCGAGGGGCGCATCAAAGACCTCATCAACCGCGGCGGCGAGAAGATCAACGCCGAGGAGGTGGAGCTTCTTCTGCTCGACCATCCGGCCATCGTGGGCGCGGCCGTCGTCGCGATGCCCGACCCTCGACTCGGCGAGAAGACGTGCGCGTATCTCGTCACCGACGGGGCCCCGTTGACGATGGCCGACGTGCAGGACCATCTCACGGGACTCGGTGTGGCCAAGTTCAAATGGCCGGAGCGCCTCGAGTGGCTCGACGCGCTTCCCCGAACCAACGTCAACAAGATCGACAAGAAGCGTTTGCGGCTGGACATCGCCGCGAAGCTCGAGAGGCAACAATGAAACTCGACCGCGTCGCAGTCATCGGCGGGGGCCCCGGTGGCCTCTATGCCGCGCGGCTGCTGAAACTGTCCAATCCCAACGCGGAGATCACCGTCTACGAACAGAGTTCACCGGACACCACGTTCGGGTTCGGAGTCGGCCTCGCCTCGCGGACGCAGCGGAATCTACGTCAGGCCGACGCTGCATCACTCGATGCAATTGTCGCCCAGGCGTATTCACACGAGATGTCGATGCAGGTGGGGGAGTCGATCGCCCGCTTGGCCCACGGTGATCTGCTCGCTGTGGCCCGTACCTCGCTGCTGTCCGTCCTGCAGGAGCAAGCGCGTGACGCCGGTGTCCGGCTCGAATTCGGCGAACGCCGTGAACCGGGTGATCTCGATGTCGACCTCGTCATAGCCTCGGACGGAATCAACAGCGCAACGCGAACGGCAGACCCGGGTTTCGGCACCGACATCACCATCGGGACCGGCCTCTACCTCTGGTGCGGAACGGATTTCGCACTGGCAAGCGCCATCTTCGTACCCGTCACCACCGAGCACGGCACTTTCGTCGCGCACGCGTATCCCTATGCGCCGGATCGCAGTACGTTCCTGATCGAGACGGATCTCGACACGTGGCATCGCGCGGGCTTCGACGTCACGACGGCAGCCACCGACCCGACCGACAGTGACGAGGCATCGTTGCGCTACCTCGAGTCTGCTTTTGCCGACACCCTCCAGGATCACAGGCTCATCGGCAACAGGACCCGGTGGATGCAGTTCCGAACCGTCAAGTGCCGCAGGTGGTCCGTGGACAACGTCGTTCTTCTCGGGGACGCCGCCCACACAGCGCACTACTCGATCGGATCGGGAACGAAGCTTGCTATGGAGGACGCCATCGCCCTCGATGCGGCACTGGCGTCGGCTGCGACCGTCGGCGATGCCCTCACCGAGTACGAACGGGTGCGTCGCCCCGCGGTCGAACACCTTCAGCAGATTGCCATGCGAAGTGAACAATGGTGGGAGTCCTTTCCGCAGCGCATGGATCTGCCCGTGGACCAACTGATGGTGGCGTACATGACGCGCGCCGGAAAGGTCGGCCTGGAGCGATTTCTCGAATCTGCCCCCGAGGTGGCGTGGAAGGGTATCGCGAGCTACGCGCAGATCCCCGCGGACTCGGAGGTTCCTGCCGATGTGTCCCGCTGGATCCTCTCGCGGCCCATCGAACACGGTGGGCGGTCGTTTTCCGATCGATTCGCCCCGTCCGATCTTCGCGAGGACCCGACGACGACGGTGGTCTCCGTGGACGTCGAATCTGCGTGGAACGAGAAGGCGACGGCCATCGTCGACGAGTCCAGGGCAAGTTCCACGGTGTGGCTGACCGGGTCCGGCGAGCGTGATCACGTCCTGACCCGACTCGATGTCGCGGAGCGAATGATGCGCAGCACCGGCGCGCTCGTCGTCGTCGACGTGCCGGAGGAGTGTTTGTCCGATGCGGTGGCAGGTCTGGTCAGTGCGCGCACCCACCTCGTGTCTGTCGGTCGTTGACGGGAGCGACGGTTATTCTTCGGTCATGACACGCGAGGACTCACCACGAGGATCGGCGCGCAATCCGCGTCGGGAACTGG
The DNA here is from genome assembly GCF_033042225.1 of Rhodococcus cercidiphylli. Classification (NCBI taxonomy): domain Bacteria; kingdom Bacillati; phylum Actinomycetota; class Actinomycetes; order Mycobacteriales; family Nocardiaceae; genus Rhodococcus; species Rhodococcus cercidiphylli. The sequence goes on along the minus strand of NZ_JAWLKE010000002.1, from coordinate 421,952 downwards.
TCGAGAAGCAGATTCTCGACCAGGCCACGCGATTGTTCGCCGATAAGGGTTTTGCCAGCACCACACTGCAGGACATCGCGGACGCGACCGGTCTGACCCGCCCGGCGCTGTATCACTATGTCGCGAACAAGGACGAGTTACTCTCGCGCCTGATCAGCGAGAGCACCGAGACCCCGGCCGCAGTTCTGCACGAGATCAATGCGCGATCCGATCTCGGCCCTACCGAGAAGTTGCGCAAGATGGCCACCGCGATCGCCCTGAACCAGGCCGAAACCGCCGACCGCTTCAAGCTCATCATCAGGTCGGAAGCCGATCTGCCCGAGGAGATTTCGCGGACGTACCAGCAGAGTCGCAGGCACGTGCTCAAGGAGTTCGTGACGGTCGTCGAAAATGGCGTCAGGGCAGGGGAATTCAGGCCTGTCGACCCGCGCACAGCAGCACTCGGCATCATCGGCATGCTCAACTGGGTCGCCTGGTGGCATCAGAGCGGTGACCCGGACGCCGATCGGAGTGTGGCCACTCAACTCGCCGACATGGCATTGCGGACCGTCGTCCAGGACAGCGGAACTCCTCTCGTACCCGAGGGGCCCGAACGTGCGATCTCGATGCTCCGCGAGGATCTCGATTACCTCGAACGCATCCTGGCTCGGGATCGATCGGAATCGTGATCGACGGACTCGCGCCGGAGCCTTGCTCACCCAGCGCCCGGTAACCCCAGGAACGTCAGCAGGCGCGTGAGAAGTTCGCCTCGCCACGCACGCGATGACCAGGTGTGGTCGGCACCGGTGACTGCGGTGAATGTCGCGTGTGGCAACAACTCTGCGTAACGGCGTCCGTACTCGAGTGGCACGATCTGGTCTGCCGTGCCGTGGACGATGTCGACGGGACCGTTGTATCCGGCCGCAGCCTCGTATATATCGAGGCCATTGCGGATGTCGTCGAAAAATGCCGGTCCGAGCCACATGCCGCCGAAGTCGAAGCCGCCGTTCTGTGCGACGGAATCGATGGGCTGGCCCTGGATCTCGTGCTTGACGGTGATGTCGTCGACGACAACGCCTGCAGGTGACCACAGGGTGAGGCTGGCGACACGGTCGGACAGGAGCGTGACCGCCATTGCCGCTTCCACTGCGCCGAGGCTGTGGGCGAGAACGTGCACCGGTGCAGATCGATCGGCAGCGAACTCCCGGATCATGGTCGACACCTGCTCGACCTCGTCGCGCAGGGTGATGTCCTCGAACTCGCCGTCGCTGATGCCTTGGCCGAGTCGGTCGTACGCGCGGACGACTGCTCCCGCCTCGACGAGGCGTCGAGCGATCTGGACGAAGAGGCGCTGTGGTCCGATGCTCGAGTCGCTGAAGCCGTGCACGATCAGAACGGACGGCGCTGTTCTGTCGGAGTTCTCGGGTCGGTACTCGTTGCCGCGGATCACCTGCCCACGATGGGGAAGTGTGAGCGTGGCCATGCCGGGGTTCTGGAGGTCCATCTCAGTTGCTTCGGTCGGCGAAGCCGGCCGGTAAGTCAGCGGGCGCGGTGTCGATGACGGTGTCGTCGTCGATACCGACGTACTCGAACAAGGTGATGTGCGCGAACTCGGGCACGACGTAGATCGGATAGGTGGGACCCTGATCGCGGAACTGACGCATCTCGTCGAGGTGGTCGTTCTGGAACAGGACGGTTTTGGACCCGTCGAGTTCCACCCAGTGCGGGAAGAAGATGGTGCCGTGCAGAACGCGGTCTTCGGGAACGACGTTGACGACGACGCTCGTGCCGGTGGGCTCGTTCCACGAGATCTTGTAGACGCCGCGACCGAGTCCGACGAGATCGACTTCTTGTCCCTTGACCCAGCGACCGCCGACCATTCCGGTGTGGATCCGGTAGTCGATGGTGGTGGCGTTCTTGACGTACATCTCGTACTGCCACCCGTTGGCGTAGGTGTAGATGAACCGATGGCCGATGATCGAGTCCAGGGCTTGTTCGGGAGTGGGGTCGGCAACGCTGGTGTGAATGCTCATGACTCCATGATCACCCAGAAATGCGTTTGTTGCAAACCTAAATTGAGGCTGAGTAGTCTGGCGCGGTGGACGATTCCGACAGCGCGCCCGGTCTCGCCGATATCGCCCGCCATCTCAGCGAGGAGATTGGCCCCTTCCGGCGCGTGCTACTCAACGCCTCCCGCTCGCGCGCGGGGCTCAAAGCCCTGCCCGACGCGCAGATCGAGATCCTGCGGCGACTCTTTCCGGACAAGTGGGAGGGCCCCACAGTGCTCGGACGTCAGCTGGGGTTGGCTCGCCCCACGATCAGCAACCTCGTCCGAACGATGGAATCGGACGGGCTCGTCGCTCGCCGACCCGACGACTCGGATGCTCGAAGCATGCGCGTCGGCCTCACCGATCTTGCTCGAGAGCAATTGCGCATCTACGACATTGCGGCAGAGGGGCTTCTCGTGAATATCCTCGACGACCTGACGCCGGCCGAGCAACGCACCCTCCGTGACGCCACTGCGCTGCTCGGCCGAATCCGCGAGGCGCTCGAGCACGGCGACGACCTGTAGCGGCGACAGAGTTCGTGAGGGTTCGGCGCGCAATTCACCTCGATACTTCACTGCGTGTGCACGTCTGAATCGGTCGTCCTGTTCTCGCGTCCACGGAACGTAAATCAACAACGATTCAAGTAATTCGGCCACATCTGCACTGGGTGTCATATAGCGTCGAATCATGTCCTCGAAACCGGACATACCGCCCGAGCGTACCCGGCCATTCGGCGAACCGTTCTGCGCTCGTACCGTTTTCATCCGACGATCAAGGAAGTTCGATCATGGGAAAGCTCGACGGAAAAGTAGCCTTCATCACCGGTGCCGCACGCGGACAGGGGCGTAGCCACGCTCTCCGGCTCGCGCAAGAAGGTGCCGACATCATCGCGGTCGACATCTGTGCACAGATCGATACGGTCGCCTATCCGATGGCCACATCGGAAGATCTCGCACAGACCGTGAAAGAAGTCGAGGCGTTCGATCGGCGCATCGTCGCCACGGAAGCCGATGTCCGCGATTACGACGCGATGAAAGCGGCAGTGGACTCGGCGGTAGCCGAACTCGGCCCCATCGACATCATTCTGGCGAATGCCGGAATAGCACCCCAGGGTGCCGAAAACCCCGACGAAGTGAAGACCTTCCGTGATGTGGTGGAGGTCAACCTCTTCGGTGTGTGGAACACCGTTCAGGCCGGGGTTCCGAGCATGATCGCCAAGGGCCAGGGCGGGTCGATCGTGTTGACCAGCTCGACTCAGGGCCTGTCCGGTGCGGGCGGTAACGGATCCGGTGCCGGAGACGGCTACGCGGCCAGTAAGCACGCGGTCGTGGGGTTGATGCGCACGTTCACCAATTGGCTTGCGCAGTACTCCATACGCGTCAACACCGTGCACCCGACCGGGGTGAACACGCCGATGGTCGTCAACGACGTCATGCAGAAGTTCCTCACCGAAAACCCCGACGCCACAGCCATGCTCGGCAATTTGCTACCGGTGCCGATGCTCGAAGCGATCGATATCAGCAACGCCATCGCGTGGCTGGTGTCCGACGATGCGCGGTACGTCACCGGCGTCACCTTGCCCGTCGACGCCGGCTTCCTGGCCAAGTAGGAGACGGACATGGGCAAGCTGGAAGGCAAAGTCGCATTCATCACCGGGGCTGCTCGCAGTCAGGGGCGAAGTCACGCAATACGTCTCGCGCAGGAGGGCGCGGACATCATCGCTGTAGACCTGTGCGGACCGGTCGACACCATCGAGATGTATCCGCCGTCGACCGAAGCGGATCTGGCGGAAACGGTGAAGCAGGTCGAAGCGCTCGACCGACGAATCGTCGCCACCAAGGCCGACGTGCGTGATTCGGCCGCGCTGAGAAAGGCCGTCGACGACGGCGTCGCAGAGCTCGGTCGCCTCGACATCGTCCTGGGCAATGCGGGAGTGTTCGAGATCGCGCCGGCACTCGATATCACCGACGACGCATGGCAGAACATGATCGACATCAACCTCACGGGCGTCTGGAACACGTGCAAAGTTGCTCTGCCGCATCTGATCGCCGGCGGTCGCGGTGGTTCCATCGTGCTGACGAGTTCGACGGCGGGCCTCAAGGGCACACCGAACACGGTGCACTACACCGCGACCAAGCACGGCGTCGTCGGCATCATGCGCACTCTCGCAAACGAATTCGGACAGCACAGTATTCGCGTCAACACCGTTCATCCGACCGGTGTGGACACCGTCATGATTCAGAATCCCAAGACGTGGGGGTTGTTCGCTCCCGACGATCCGAACCCGTCGCGAGAGAAGTCGGCACCGATCTTCCAGACCACGAACACGCTGCCGGTGCCGTGGATCGAGGCAATCGACATCTCCAACGCGATAGCGTTCCTGGTCTCCGACGATGCGCGATACATCACGGGTGCAACGCTTCCTGTCGATGCGGGGTACACGGTCAAATGACTGCTACCGCGTCGATCGGTGAGGTGCGCCGGCGGATTGCTGCGCACCTCGTGGGTCGAGACCGTGAACTCGACCTCCTGTTGGCAGCGGTCGCGGCCGGGCGGGACCTGCTCCTCGAGGGCCCGCCTGGCACCAGCAAGAGCACGCTGCTCGGCGCGATCACCTCCGAGTGGTCCATTCCGCTGTTCTTCGTCGAGGGCAACGCCGATCTGACACCGGCCCGAATTGTCGGGCACCACAACCCGGCTCGGGTTCTTCGCGAGGACTACAGCGAGGACAACTTCGTAGCGGGACCGCTGATCGACGCAATGCGCACCGGCGGTTTCCTCTACATCGAAGAGTTCAATCGCGCACCCGAGGACACCCTGAACACGCTGCTCACCGCGATGGCAGAACGACGCATCGTCGTCCCGCGCGTCGGCACTGTGCACGCGTTACCGACGTTCCGCGTAGTGGCATCGATGAATCCCTACGACAACGTCGGTACGACCCGCCTGTCGACCAGCGTCCACGACCGTCTGTGTCGTCTTGCCATCGGCTACCAGGATGCCGAAGCGGAACGCGGCATCGTGGGTCTCCGTAGCGAATCCGACTCCGCGCGACTGATCGCCGACGCCGTGGCCGTCACTCGGTTGACGCGTGAGCACGAGGACATCACCCAGGGCAGCAGTGTGCGCGGGGCAATCGATCTGACCCTCGTCGCACAGCAACTGGCAGATCTGCGGGAGGTGGCGATTCCGCTCGTCACCGACATCGATCCACCGAGAGGCCTGCCCGAGGACTACCAGCAGGTCATGCTCGACGCGATGTACGTTGCCCTGTCCGGGCGCATTCACATCGACGAGACATCCGACGCACCAGCAGAAATGGTCTTGCACACGATATGGCAGGACCATTTCGTGCTGCGTCCCGCTGCGGCGGCACCTGGTTGAAGAGCCGTCGAGGCCGAATCTCCGATCACACGGCCGGGGACCCGTAAGCCGGCAGGAACTCTGAAGCCGTTGCGCCGCAAACCGAAACAGCTGACGGAGTCACCGTCGCTGTTTCGTCCCGGCGGCGGAAGCGGTGCGGTACTGATCGCTCAGGGCCGCAGCAAGCCGGGTAAGGCTTCCGGCGAGAACAATCCGTCGGCACCCGGATTCACCGAGGAATCGGCCGAAGTGATTCCGCTGACCGACGCGACCGAAAGCGAGTCGACTGCCGACGCCGCGACTCGGGCCCGCGCCCGAAAGATCGCGGCTCGTCTGGCAGTTCGGCGTCCACGCATCGACACACGCGCACGGCGTGGCGTCGGGGAGTTGACGTCTCTGCGCTATCGAGGCGGCAGTGACGAGATCGACCTGGACCGCATGCTCGATGTGTTGGCGGCCAATCCGATACCGGAAGACGATGACATCGTCGTCCGAGAACGCTTGCACACCAAGCGATCCATCGTCCTGGTGGTCGACATCTCCGGGTCGATGAAGGGCGAACGGGTGCGCACTGCGGCCGCGACCGTCGGCGCTCTGGCCGGTGAGATGAACCGAGACAACCTCGCCGTCGTCGCCTTCTGGTCCGACGCGGCCGTACTCAGTCGATTCGGCGACTCGCGGACCCCATTGAATATTCTCGACACCGTTCTCCGCATTCCGGCGCGGGGATTGACCAACGTGCAGTTCGCGCTCGAGACCGCGGCCGGGCTAGCGCGTAGGGCGTCCGCTCCCGACCCACGGGTTCTTCTGCTCTCGGACTGCGTCCACAACGCCGGTCCCGATCCACGCCCGACCGCAGCCAGGATCGCGCGCCTCGACGTACTACTGGACACGTCGGGTGAACATGACGTCGACCTCGGACGGGATCTCGCGCGAACAGGGCACGGTCGTATACGGACCATCAAGACCTACCGCGACGTCGCACCGGCACTGAGTTCACTGTTCGGAGACTGACGTGTGAAGGTCGTGATTCGCGTGTTCTCCCACTACATCGGCATCAGGCACCTCTCGGGTCAGGAGTCGGACGTCACGTGCGCAGGTCTTTTCGCATGATTACTCGCGGGATTCCGCCCGATACCGATGTCGTCTCGGCTGCGAATTCGAAGCCTGCCGACTCGAACAGTCCGCGGGTGCCGACGTAGGCCATCGTCAGATCGACCTTTGCACCCTTGTTGTCCACCGGATAGCCCTCGATCGCCGGAGCACCGTGATCGGCCGCGAAGCGAACGGCACCGTCCAACAACACGTGTGCGATCCCGCGCTTGCGGTGTCCGGCCTTGACGCGGAAGCACCAGGCCGTCCACACCGGTAGATCGTCGATGTGCGGGATCTTGTTCGAGCGCGCGAACGGCAGCTCCGCGCGCGGTGCCACTGCAGCCCAGCCGACCACCTCGTCCCCGTCGTAGGCCAATACGCCCGGTGCGACTTTTCGACGGGTCAGCTTCTCGACGTATGCGGCGCGTTCCGGGCCGACGAGCGCTCTGTTGGTCGCGGAATCGATTCGATGACTCAGACACCAACAGACCGAGGACGTCGGGTTCTTCGGGCCGAGAATCGTCCGCAGATCCGCGAACGACGTGGCCGGCCGTACCGAGAAGCTCACCCGCCGACCATACCGAGGATCGGTGTCGAATTACCGGTCCGGCAGGCGGGATTTTCGAGGCGGTACGGTCGAGACGTGAACACTTCGATCGTCGGTGCACTGTGAGCATCTCTTCGAGCGACCGTGCTTTTCTGGCCCGGGCTGTGGATTTGGCGGCAGAGGCGGCGCGAACGGGCAACGATCCGTTCGGCTCGATTCTGGTGTCGGACAGCGGCGAGCTGTTGGCCGAGGACAGAAACAGGGTCGGCGACCTGAACGATCCCACCCAGCACCCCGAGATCGCACTGTCTCGGTGGGCTGCGACCAACCTGGACGCCGATCAGCGTCGATCCTCTACGGTCTACACCTCCGGTGAGCATTGTGTGATGTGCTCTGCGAGCCACGGCATAGTCGGACTCGGCCGCATCGTCTACGCCACGTCGACGGCTCAATTGCTCACGTGGCTCGAAGAATTCGGTGCTGCACCACTCGCGATCACGCCGTCGCCCATCGAGCAGATCGTGCCCGGCATCGCGGTGGACGGACCGGTCGCCGAGTTCAGCGACGCCGTTCGCGAACTGCACAGGCAACGTCACACTTCTGCGCAGTGATGGTGCAGGCAGACACCGAAGTCGGAGCAGGGCACCGTACGAGAGCGATGACGACTGCGCTCGCGGTGACCGGCGGCGCCGGCGTCGTACTCGCGTGGCTCGAGTTCGTCCTCATCCGTCAGCAGCTTGCGGTGGGATTGTGGGTCATCGCCGTGGCAGTGGTCGCGACATGTCTCTTCTTGTCCGATGCCAGAAAGCGTGTAGGCGTGGGGGCTTCGCTCGGGTCCGTCACCGTCGTGACTCAGGTGGCATGGTTGGTGACGGATATCCACGCACTGTGGGTTACGGCCTTGGCTGCGTCGATAGCGCTCGGCTTCTATCTGCTCGCGTCGGCATGGGCAGGCCGTTCGAAGGCCTCCGCTCGTGGGGTGGCCACCGCCGTCCCGGCCGGCTTCGTTGCAGCGATTGCATTGGTGATTTCCGTCGTGGTCGTCGGCACTGCGGCCAGTCCGGCACCACTGATTCGATCGCTTCATGCGTTGGGGCAGAGCAATTCCTTCGAGCCCGACACGCAGACGGCGACGGCGGTGGTCGACGGAGCACGCCTCACCAACGACATCGAATACGGCTCGACGCTTCCGAATTCGTTCCTCGACATCTACATCGCCGACGACGATCCATCGGTCAGCCGGCCCACGTACGTCGCGATTCACGGTGGTGGTTGGATTGTCGGGGACAAAACCGATGGTGCTCCCAGCGCAGATTCCGGCGGTGCGTCGTGGGCCGGCCCCATGCTCGACGCGGGCTACAACGTGGTGTCGGTAAACTACGCGTTCGCGCCGAGCTACCGATTTCCCACGCAGACAATCCAACTGGGCCAGGCCGTGCAGTTTCTGGAAACGAACGCGGACGGGTACGGACTCGACATGAGTCGCGTCGTCCTCGCCGGAACCAGTGCGGGTGGCCACATCGTGGGCAACTACGCTGCCGTGCAGACCGATTCCGATTACGCGCGGGCGCTGGGTATCGAGCCCACCATCGATCGAAGTGCTGTGAAGGCCTTGGTATTCGAGAGTGCTGCCCTCGATGTCGGTAGAGCGGGCGCACCGCAATCACCGAGCCCGTCGAACGGTTTCTTCTTCGACATCGCCGCCCGAAGCTACCTCGATACCACCGACCGAGCGTTGCTGGCGCAGGCGAACGTCATCGACAATGTCACGGCCGACTTTCCACCGAGTTTCATCTCCGACGGCAACACCGGTACCTTCCCCGACCAGGCAGCCGAACTGAGCGCTGCGCTGGATCGAGTGGGCGTCGACAACCGCCTGAATCTATACAGCAAGAACGAGGCGAGACTGGACCATTCGTTCATGTCGGTGGATTCGGAATGGACCGACGACTACACCCGACTCAAGATCGAGTTCCTCGGCGACATCGTCTGATCCGCTGCTGCTCAGCTCGGTCCGAAACGCTCCGTTCGGATGTTCGCTGCCGAGTGGCCCCGCTCCACCAGCATGTCGGCCACGGTGTCCACGAAACTCGTGGGGCCGCAGATGTAGCAACGCGGCTCGAACTCCGCCGGCCATCCGTGCGCGTCGAGGTCCTCGACCGTGATGCGGCCGAGGGGCCGTGCGTTGCCGGCAGGAGCACGCCGCGTGTGGATCATGGTGACGTCCACGCCGGCCGGCGGACGAGCCCATTCGTCCGCGAAGTAGACCTCCGCCGGTTCGCGCACGGAGTACAGCACCCGGAACGGCACCCGACCGCCGTTCGCGGACGCCTGCGCACGAACCATCGCGCGGAGCGGGACGATGCCGGAACCGCCGCCCACCAACAGGATCGGCGGAGACGGGGTCTCGGAGGGCCGGGACGGCCGCCAGACGAACCATCGACCCACCGGCCCGCGGATCTCGATGCGATCGCCGACCTCGACGGCCTCGACCAGGTACGGCGATACCTCGCCGTCCGCGACGTTCTGCACCGTGATCTCGATGCGCGACGTTCCGTCGGGTGCCGACGCCAGGGAGTAGCTTCGCTGTGCGCTGTAGCCGTCCTCGGCGGTGAGCTTGACGTCCACGTGCTGCCCGGCAAGATGGCCGGGCCACCCGTCGACGTCGAGAACGAGGGTGGACGCGGTGGGTGTCTCACGCCGCACGGTCGCCACCGTGGCAACGAGCCAAGGTTTCGCCCCGGCCGCCGATGTCACGTCAGTCGCCCTGGTATCGCTGCTCGCGCCACGGATCTCCGTAGTCGTGGTACCCGCCGCGCTCCCAGAAGCCCTGTTCGTTCTCCACGGTGAGCTCGATGCGTGAGATCCACTTCGCCGATTTCCAGAAATACAGATGCGGGACCAGAAGCCTTGCCGGACCGCCGTGTTCGCGAGTCAGGGGAGCGCCGTCGAACTCGGTGACCAGCCAGGCCTTCCCATCCCTGAGGTCCTCGAGGGGAAGATTGGTGGTGTAGCCGTCGAAGCCGTGCACCACGACGTAGCCGGCATCGGTATCGAGACCGTCCAGCAGAACGTCCAGGCTCACGCCTTTCCAGGTGGTGTCGAGCTTTGACCACTTGGTGACGCAGTGGATGTCGACGGTCGGAGTCTCGTGCGGAAGATCTGCGAATTCGCCCCAGGTCCAGCTGCGAGTCTCGCCGCGTTCGGTGGTGATCGAGAACGACCACGTGTCGGTCGCGACCACGGGCGCAGGCCCGATCGCGAGGACGGGAAAATCCTTGGTCAGGTACTGACCGGGGGGAGTACGCCCGTCGTCGCCGCGTCGACGGCCCACGAAGCCCTTCGAGATCAATGCCATGGTGGCAAATTGTCCTCCCGCGGTCGGGAGTCTGACAAGTCGGACGGTGCGACGATGTCGGAACGGACTGCCCTCGATCGCGGCATGATTCGACTACGGAGGGACAGCACGAATTCGACCGCCTTCCAGTACAGAATTCCGACAAGAATCGACAGGGCAAATGCCGACCATGGGTGGTCGTCGCGTATCGGCAGGTAGATCTGGAAATGGGTCAGGTAGATGTACAGCGAGGCGCTCGCCAGCACTCCTGCCACCCGGCTCAGCATCGCGGGGAATGGAATCGACGACAGCCATACCAGCATGCACAGGCCGATAGCGACGATGACTCACGGACTGCGATGCCAGGTTGCGAACACGATCAGTAGACCGCCGACCAACGCGGTGGAAACACTCTGTGCGATGAGCTCATCAGGTTCCGGCCTGGTGATGGACACTTCGAGGAATCGCACGACGAGTACCAGCAGCAGCGTTCCTGCGGTCTGCCTCTTCAACTGACCGAACGAGGTGGTTGTCAGTGAAGGTGGCAGGTCGAGGTCGTGGACGAACAATTCCCACAGACCGAATCCGACGATGAGAAGCACGGTCGCGATCAGGATGGAGTCGATACTTTCGAACAGTTTGACCAGCGCTTTGTCGGAGGAGAGGCCCTCGACGACGAGCAGACGGACGAAGTCCACACCCTTTGCAAAGGCCCACATGTAGGTGACGGCCGACAACAGCAGCGCAGTCGATGCGCCGACGATGCTCATGAAACGGACTTTTTCGACGGCAAGTCGGCGACCCGTTGGCTGCCCGTCCACAGGTGGTTGTGAATGCTGCTCAGAGTTGTCCGTCGGTGACGACATGTTCGGGTCCCTCCTGCGCTGTCGGCAAGACCTTCAGTGAGTCTTCAACGCGTCGGCGAGCAGATGCATTGCCGCGGTGGTCGACAGCGCGCGGACACTTGCCCGGTCTCCGGGAAGATGAAGGGTGTGGGTGACGGTAGGTCGGCCCGTGACGGCGATAGCGAAGCAGACGGTCCCGACCGGTTTGGCCTCGGTGCCACCACCCGGGCCCGCGACGCCGCTGGTCGATACCGCGATGTCGACGTTCAGTCGACTCAGTGCGCCTTCGGCCATCAGCGCGGCCACTGGCTCGCTGACCGCTCCGTGCTGGTCGATGACCTCGGCAGGGACGTCGAGCAGTCCCGTTTTCGCCTCGTTGGCGTAGGACACCACCGCGCCGATGACGTACGCCGACGATCCTGCGCGGTCGGTCAGGCGTGCGGTGATCATCCCTCCGGTGCACGATTCTGCCGTGGCGATCCGATGCCCGGACAGACGGTGCGCGACGATGTCGTCGATGGTGGACCCGTCGGTCGAAAAGACTCGTGCACCATGCATTTTTCCGACAAGACGTTCGAGTTCCATGTACGCAGGTCTCGCCGATTCGGCGTAGCGGGTCACCATTTCGAGCTCGCCGAGACTCAGACAGGTGGTGATCTCGAGATCGTCGAATTTCGTGATCTCGCGCTCTGCCGTTCGCAGCGTTTCGGCGAGGTCGGCCTCGGACAGTCGGTAGCCGCGAATCGTGTCCTGGCGCATCTGTGTGCGGCGGGCGAGGACCTCGGCGACGGGTGCGCTGTCGAGGGCCTCCGGCCACATCGCCTGCAGTTCGCGAGGTGGGCCGGGCAGAATGAGGACGGCGGGCAGTGACCTGGACTCGTCGGCCGGTATCGCGACCCCGGGTGCGGTTCCGGTCGGTGAAATGGACTGCGCGCCTTGGGGAACCATCGCCTGCTTCCGAATACCGGCCCGTAGCGGCTCGGAGTCGGCTGCAGAACTCATGCGGCTTCGCCACCGTTGCGCGATCGCGTGGATGCGATCTTCGAGCTCGGCATCCAGCGCCAATTCGCGGCCGTACAACGCGGCGACGGTCGGTACGGTGAGGTCGTCCGCGGTCGGACCCAAACCACCGGTGGTGACGATCAAGTCGACGCGTTGATCGGCCAGAAACCGCACCTGCGCAGTCAGATCGTCCGGGCGATCACCGCACACGGTGATATGGGCAACGTCTACGCCCATCTCCAGAAGTCGTTGAGCCACCCACGGGCCGTTCCGGTCGGTGACCCGACCGGCCAGAACCTCGGTTCCCGTGACCACCACACCTGCTCGCACAGTCATCCTTAGACCTTACTGACCGGGGCGTGCCGGTGACTTCTGCGGTGGCAAACCTCTGCGGTTCACTGTGGCTGCGGGGCGAACGCGTCCGGAACATCATCCCCGCTGCGCCGAACATCGACTGCGGCGTTCATCAGTGCCGCCGCAAACGCGCGCGCGTTCGCCGGATGCTCGCGAAATAGTGGACGAACTCGCGCGCGTCTGACGAATGCGCGTGCGTTTGCGCGAACTCGTTGTTCACCAATCGAACTCGGGCAAGCCGGCCGGCGAATTACCTAGGAATCAGCACCGAAACGTGGTCAGGCCACAATGAAGCCGACGTTTTCGACGGCCGGGTGCGCGATCGCGCCGTCGAGCCCCGATTCAGTTCTGTGCGTTTCCGTTCTCGGGAGGGTGTGGCACGTTTTCCTCGTCCACGTGCGCGCCTTCGACGGCGTCCGTCTCGGGGGTGTGCTCTCGGGGGCCGTCGTTGCTGCCCTGCGAGGGGACTGCATCGCTTGCGTCGGTCGGCATCGTCATGAAATCTCCACGGAGTCGGGGCGACAGGTCGCCGATGGATGTACATCATGGGTGTGCCCCGCTGCGCCCAGAACTACACCCCCGAGATGCCAGAATGACGACACAACCCATCCCGAGAAGGCAAGGACTGCATGAATTCGACAGGCGCACAGGGCTCGGTGTGGTCGACGGTTGCGGTGATCGTCGGGATCGTTGCTGCCGGCACAGCTGTCGCCGGTCTGCTGCACGAACCGCAGCCTGACCCAGTGGTCATTCCGGGTTGCGAGGAGGTCGTTCAGCCAGAGGACTTGGTGCGAGTGAACTACGAATTTGTCAGCGAGGGTGACGCCGACATTTCCGAGGTGCCGTGGAGGTTCGAGGCCAAAGCACAAGCGATGACCGATGCCCTGATCGCGGCACTACCCACCGGAGCGACCGTCGAACCCGAACCGTTCGCACCGACCTTCGGCTTCGACGCGGTCGCGGTACGGCAGTCGCCGAACGGAGAGGCCGACGCGCTCGGAACCGTCACCGTCGGCAACCGGACCGGCATGCTGACAGTCACCGTCGGACTGTCCGACGAAGCCGCCGGTCCGTGCTTCGCCGGCTTCGTGAAGGAGCGTTCAATGCGAGAAGACGGCACCGTTCTCGACACAGTGGACCGGACCGACACACACCGCGTTGTTGCGCATGCGCCCGATGGCACCCGAATCGATGTGAACGCCAATGACGTACTGACACTCGAGCAAGTCATCGATATCGCACTGGCACCGGGCCTTCGCGCGAGCACCCCTGCCTGACGGGTTCGGTGCTCACACGGGCCGCACCTGAGCGTTCACTACCGTCGCCCATCGGCGGCATCCCGCGCATGACACCCGACCGTGAACACTCATGCCCGCGTCCAACCCCGATGGTGGCCTATCTTGAGTTCGATGCGAATAGCTGTGGTGGAAGACGACGACGGACTCGGCGACGCGTTGGTGGACGCGTTGACCGAGGTGGGGCACACGCCTGTCCGTATGCGCCGCGGTGCCGACGCCCTGCTCGGCTACCACGACATGGACGTCGTGCTGCTCGATCTCGGGCTGCCCGACATGGACGGCCTCGAGGTTCTGCGGAAGCTCAGGACGCTGAGTTCGGTTCCGGTGGTGGTGCTGACGGCGCGGGACGACGAGCGCTCGGTGGTACGGGCCCTTCGCGGCGGCGCAGACGACTACGTAGTCAAGCCGGCTCGATTGGGTGAACTACACGCGAGACTCGAGGTGGCCGCACATCGTCGAAGTTCGGCGTCGGGACCCGCGGCGGACAGGCTGACGCTCGGGGACGTCGTCGTCGATCTCTCCGGTCGTGCCGTGGAAGTCGGTGGACGCGCTGTTGCACTGACTACCAAGGAGTTCGACCTGTTGGCGCATCTCGTGACGCGTCGCGGCGAAGCGGTGAGCCGGGAACAGTTGATGGACGCCATCTGGGGCGATGCGTACGTAGCGATCTCGCGGACGCTGGATGTGCACATGACTGCATTGCGTTCCAAGCTCGATCGCCCGGGTGCCATCGTCACCATCCGCGGCTTCGGCTACCGCTGGGACACCTGACGTGCGACGGCGTGTCCTGTTGGTGTTGATGATCTACTCCACCGTCGTCGTGCTTGCGCTGTCGGTTCCTCTCGCGCTCCTGGTCGGTCGCGAACGGGCCCAACGGTTCGGCGAGAACAGGGCCGCGGCAGCATCGTTCTTTGCCGAACTCAGCTCACGAGAAGACGAATCCGGCGTGGCCCGTATCCGAGAATCGGTGCAGCGCTATAACAATCTGTACGAGGAGGGCGTTGCGGTCGTCGACCGCACCGGAGAGGCACGCGCGGTGTCCGGCCTGGACCTGCAGCGCGACGACGTCCAGCAGGCGGTGGCAGGAGCGTTGCGCAATCAGCGTGGTGACCTACCGTCGAGTCTGACGCCGTGGTCGGATTCCTCGGTGTTGATTGCCGCACCGGTCGGTGGGGGCACCCAAGTGGACGGCGCAGTGGTTCTCGAGGCGTCCACCGATTCTGCGCGTAGGGACGTCGCGATCACCTGGGCGGTCATCGCCCTCGGTGCCATGCTGATTCTCGCAACGGTCGCGGTGATCGCTGTTGCGTTGTCGCGCTGGGTCGTTCGTCCGCTCACCGCACTGTCCTCGCGAGTCCACTCGTTCGGCGACAAGTTCCACGATCAGGCGTCGATCGAAGGTTCGCAACGACTCGAACCGGTGCCCTATGTCGGGCCACCGGAGGTGCGTGAGCTGTCCAGTGCCTTCGAGGCAATGGCCGACGACGTCGAGGCCGCCACCGCTGCGCAACGCCGATTGGTGGCCGACACCGCCCATGCTCTCCGGAACCCACTGGCAGCGTTGCGAATTCGGATGGACGTTCTGGGAATGCGGGTTCCGGATTCGGCAACCGATGCGCACCTGCGGACCACGCTCGAGGTCGATCGTCTGAGCTCCGTTGTGGAAGACCTGCTCGTCCTCGCCGCTGCCGAGACCCCGACGACCACTCGATCCCCAGGGTGTGACCTCGGTGCGGTCGTCGCCGATCGAGTCGGATTCTGGTCGGCCTCGATAGCCGTGGCCGACATGACCGTGCACGTCTCGGAGCCGGAAGCCGACACGGAGTGTTGTGTTGCGATGTCCGAGGACGACCTGACTCGAATTCTCGACGCTCTGCTGAGCAATGCAACCAAGTACGCCGGCGCCGGTGCCGGCATCGAGGTCGGCTACCGAACCGGAGACGCGGACGTCACGATGTGGTTGTCCGACAACGGACCCGGTGTGCCCGCAGAGGAGCTCGCCAAGGTCGTCGACCGGTTCTATCGAGCGTCGGGTGCGCACGGCGACGGTACCGGTCTCGGTCTGTCGATCGTCCACGCCCTGACCGAGCGAGCCGGTGGATCACTTCGAGTCATGGCGGGTCGACCAGTGGGGCTTCGGATCGAGCTGCGGCTTCCGAGGGCCGTTTCCTAAGGGAGTGTTAGGAAATCCGAAACGGCTTGGTTCCAGGCTGTGTTTGCCGTCACAGTAGGGAGGCTTCGGTTGCCGATCGTTGCCCGGCAGCCCAATTGCCCGCTGAATGTGGAAGGACCAAACCATGGCCAACGAGGCCACCTCGATCACCGGTTCGACGCTCCCGAGTCCACCTGTCTCCTCGCGCGCTGCCACTCGCCGTGCCGTCTTCAACACGTTGCGGGGTTCGTCCGGCAACCTGGTCGAGTGGTACGACGTGTACGTCTACACCGTCTTCGCGACGTATTTCGAGAATCAGTTCTTCGACTCCGCCGACAAGAATTCCACCATCTACGTGTACGGGATCTTTGCGGTCACGTTCTTGATGCGCCCGGTCGGGTCGTGGTTCTTCGGCCGCTACGCGGACCGCAACGGGCGCAGGGCTGCGCTGACGTTCAGCGTCTCGATGATGGCCGCGTGCTCGCTGGTCATCGCGCTCACTCCGGGACGGGAGAGCATCGGCGTATGGGCCGCCGTGATCCTGATCCTGTGCCGTCTCGTTCAGGGCTTCGCCACCGGCGGTGAGTACGGTGCGTCGGCGACGTACATGTCCGAGGCCGCCACCCGCGAGCGTCGGGGATTCTTCTCTTCGTTCCAGTACGTCACCCTCGTCGGTGGGCACGTGCTCGCACAGGTGACTCTGCTGCTGATGCAGGTGTTCCTCGAGCGCGAGCAGATCGAGGACTTCGGTTGGCGCATAGCTTTCTTCATCGGCGGAGTGGCCGCAGTGGTGGTCTTCTGGCTGCGTCGCAGCATGGACGAATCCTTGACCGAGGATCAACTCGACGCAGTGCGCAGCGGTGCGGACAAAGCCTCCGGCTCCCTGAAGGAATTGGTCGCCAATCACTGGCGGGCGTTGCTGATCTGCTTCATGGTGACGGCCGGTGGCACCATCGCGTTCTACACCTACAGCGTCAATGCACCCTCGATGGTCAAGACCGCATACGAGGACCGGGGGATGACCGGTACCTGGATCAACCTCGCCGGTCTGGTCTTCCTCATGCTGCTGCAGCCCATCGGCGGAATGATCAGCGACAAGGTGGGTCGCAAGCCGCTGCTCGTCTTCTTCGGCATCGGAGGCGTGCTGTACACCTACGTACTCATCACGTACCTTCCGACGGCGACGTCGGTGGTCCAGTCACTTGCACTGGTGTGCGTCGGCTACGTCATCCTCACCGGATACACCTCGATCAATGCGATCGTCAAAGCGGAGCTGTTCCCCTCGCACGTCCGCGCACTCGGCGTCGGCTTGGGGTACGCACTCGCCAACTCGGCCTTCGGCGGCACGGCACCACTGATCTATCAAGCCGCGAAGAACGGTGGGCACGTGGGTTGGTTCATTCTGTACGTGACGGTCGTGATCGCCATCTCGCTGCTGGTGTACATCTTCGTACTGCGCAACAAGTCCGAGACCGTGCTCGACCGAGAGCAGGGCCGAGCGTTCCAGTGACCGGCTACGCCTTACAGTGACTGGCATGGCCGAGCCCGCAGCGTCGTTCTCACGTAGAACGGCGCTGCAGGCCGGTCTGCTGGCCCTGAGCGCTGCCGTCGTGGGTGGCTGCGCCTCGGACCCGCCGATGCAGCTGCGCCTCGCGGCAGGCGAGGTCGGCGGGTTCTTCTGGGAGTTCGCCGGATTGCTGTCCGACGCTGCCGCGAAAACCGATGTCGCCGAGGTCTTTCCACTCACGACGGCCGGCTCCGTCGACAACCTCGAGGCGTTGGGTTCACGGCAGGCCGAGCTGGCCCTGACGCTCATGGACGCCGCCTACAGCCATCCGAGCGGAGAGCTGGCGGCGGTCGGGTGCGTCTACGAGAACTACTTCCAAGTGGCTGTACGAGCGGACTCCGATATCGAGTCCATGGACGGTCTGCGAGGGAGAAAGGTGAGCATCGGTGCCCCGGGATCCGGTGCCACCGAAGTGTCGCAGCGAGTCCTCCGCGCAGCGGGTGTGGCCGAAGGCGGTGCTGTCGATCAGGTTCAGCTGTCGATGAGCTCGGCAGCAGATGCACTGACGGGCAACGAAATCGACGCCGTGATGTGGGCGGGCGGGTTGCCGACTCCGGCATTTGCCCAGCCCCGAGCCGCGATTCGTCTACTCGATCTGGGCACCGTCGTCACTGATCTCAGACGCGAGTTCGGTACCGCGTACGAGGCGGTGCCGGTGCCGCCGAACGTGTACGGCGAGCATCCGGAGGTCACCACCGTCGGTATTCCGAATCTTCTGCTGGCACATCCTGACGTGCCGGACCGCGTGGTCGCTGCACTGGTGAGTGTGCTTCTCGATCAGTCGTCCGCGCTGGTGCCCGGTCAGGCGATCGGCAGCCAATTTCTCGACGCGCGGTCATTGGTCATGACCGGAAGCATCCCCCTCCACCCCGGAGCCGAACAGGAATACCGAAGACGTCACGGGTGAGCCGGCGGCCGGAGCAACGACCTCACAACTTCGCCGCGAGTCGGTGGTATGCCGCGTTCCATCGCAGTGTCTGTTGGAATTGACGTGTGGTGGTTGCGGAGTCGATGGTGAGCAGCTCGACGCCGATCATGTCCGAGAATGCCTCCAGCACAGGCAGGCCGATCGCGGTACTGAGAACCGTGTGGTGGGGTGCCCCTGCGGTCAGCCACGACTCGGCCGATACCGACAGCGAGGGCTGCGGCTCCCACACAGCGCAGGCCACCGGCAGATTCGGTAGCGCCTCGTCGGGCTCGACGACGTCGATCACGTTGGCCGTCAATCGAAATCGTTCACCGACGTCCGAGAGTCCGACGACGACACCGTGGCCGGGATCGGCGGTGAAGCGCAGGCGCACCGGGTCTTCGCGGCCGCCGATGGAGAGCGGATGGATCTCGAGCGTAGGCCGCGAGGTCGTGATCGACGGGCATACTTCGAGCATGTGTGCGCCCAGGATCTTCTCGGCCCCCGGGACGAGGTTGTAGGTGTAGTCCTCCATGAACGACGTTCCACCGTCGAGTCCCTCGGCCATCACCTTCATGGCGCGCAACAACATCGAGGTCTTCCAGTCGCCCTCACCGCCGAACCCGTACCCGTCGGCCATCAGGCGCTGCACCGCGAGTCCTGGCAACTGGCGAAGCCCACCGAGATCCTCGAAGTTCGTGGTGAAGGCCTTGAATCCACCGTCGGTGAGGAACTTCCGCAGCCCGGCCTCGACCCGGGCACCGTAGCGGAGCGAGTCGTGGCGGTCACCGCCCTTGTCGAGACTCGGTGCGATGTCGTACGACGACCGGTATTCGTCGATCAGGTCGGACACGGCCGATTCGCTCACGCCGTCCACGACCTCGACCAGATCGTTGACGCCGTACGTGTTGACGGAGACTCCGAATCGCAGTTGGGCTTCGACCTTGTCGCCCTCCGTCACTGCGACGTCGCGCATGTTGTCGCCGAAACGTGCCAGGCACAGTGACCTCAACTCCGCGCGGCCGAGAGCTGCTCGCACCCACTGCTCCGCACGCTCGATCACCGCGGGGTTGTCGACGTGACCTGCCACGATCGTGCGCAGAACACCCACCCTGGATTCGACGTGTCCGAATTCGCGGTCCCCGTGGGCGGCCTGATTGAGATTCATGAACTCCATGTCGATCGTCGACCACGGCAACGACATTCCGGCCTGCGTGTGTAGGTGCAGCAGCGGGACATCCAACGCGTCGAGGCCGGCAATCCACATCTTGGCGGGGGAGAAGGTGTGCATCCAGGTCACGACGCCCACACATTCGTCGGCGGCGTTCGCCTCGCGCATGCAGCGCAGGATCGACGACGCGTCGAGTAGCACCGGCTTCCAGACCACCGAGACGGGCAGTGCCGCATCGAGTTTGCCTGCGATCTCGCGAGACTGGACGGCTACCTGCTCGAGAGTCTCGGGGCCGTAGAGGCTTTGGCTGCCGGTGAGAAACCATATTTCGGACATGGGGGTACCTCCGTGGAGAGAAGATCGGACGCGCCGGTCAGCGCTGGCCGTAGACGTTCTGATAGCGGTCGTACAGTGCGTCGACCTTCGAGCTCGGAATGGGAAGAGGTTGTCCCAATTGATATGCCAGGTGCACCGACCTCGCGACGTCCTCGCACATCACCGCGGCTTTCACCGCAGATCGGGCGGACGGGCCGACCGCGAAGACACCGTGGTTCTGCATGAGGATCGCCGGAGATCGACTGTCGGCGAGGGTGTCGACGATGCCGCGTCCGATCGAGTCGTCGCCGATCACGGCGAAGGGGCCGACCGGAATGTCTCCGCCGAACTCGTCCGCGCACATGGTGGTGACCACAGGGATGGGTTCTCCGCGAGCCGCCCACGCCACCGCGTACGGCGAATGTGTGTGCACCACACCGCCGATGTGTTCGAGGTGCCGGTAGACATAGGCCTGGGCCTCGGTGTCCGAGGACGGTGCATGGTCACCCTCGAGCACCCTGCCGTGCAGATCGCACACCACCATGTTGCCGGGCGTCAGGTCGTCGTAGGACACGCCACTGGGCTTGATGACCATCAGGTCCCGACCGGGGACCCTCGCCGAGACGTTGCCTGCCGTCCACACGACCAGCCCGTACCGCACCAGCTCGGCGTGCAGGGTGCATACGTCGCGACGGATCTCCTCGATGACCTCGCGCACATCGTCGACGACCGTCATGACGCGTCCCCCTTTCGAGTCAGTGCGTCACGTCGAAGCGCCCGCAGCCGGCGCATGGTCGGCACGTCTCGGCCGAATCGATCGTGTAACTCCAGATAGATCTCGAACAGGGAATCGTAGGCCGCCGAGCGTGATTCGTCGGGTACGAATGCGGCCCGACGTACCTTGCCCATCGATTTCGCCGCGACGGGTACATCGGGGTAGCACCCGGCTGCAACCGCGGCATGGATGGCCGATCCCAGTGCCGGTCCCTGTGCAGAAGCGATGACCGACAACGGCATTCGCAACACATCGGCGTATATCTGCATCAGGAGCGGGTTGCGTGCCAACCCTCCCGCTACCACGAACTCCTCGACCGGAACGCCGCTGTCGCGGAACGTCTCCACGATGACGCGAGTTCCGAACGCCGTTGCTTCGAGCAGCGCGCGGTAGGTGTCCTCGGGCCGCGTCGCCAGCGTGGTTCCGATGACCAACCCGGAGAGTTCGTGATCGACCAGGACCGATCGGTTTCCGCTGTGCCAGTCGAGCGCGACGAGCCCGTGCTCACCCACGTCCTGCGTCTGCGCGAGACGCGTCAGGTGCTCGTGTACCGACTCACCCGCCGCTTCCGCCGCCTCGCTGTACGACGCGGGAACCGAGGTCCGTGTGAACCATCCGAAGATGTCGCCGACGCCGCTCTGTCCTGCCTCGTAGCCGAAGGATCCGGCGACGATTCCACCGTCCACCACCCCGCACATTCCGGGAACTTCCTTGAGGACGGTCGAGCTCATCACGTGGCACGTCGAGGTTCCCATGATGGCGACCATCCGGCCCGGTTCCACCGCTCCGGCCGCGGGGGCCGTCACGTGCGCGTCGACGTTGCCGACAGCGACGGCGATGCCCTCGGGCAGCCCGGTCCATCGCGCGGCCTCAGCGGTCAACGTACCTGCGCGAGAACCCAACTCGCCCAGGGGCTGATCGAGTTTGTCGGCGACGAAGGAACCGAAGCCCGGTGCCAACTCTCTGAGAAAGTCCGCGGACGGGTAGTGCCCGTCCTGATAGATCCCCTTGTATCCGGCAGTGCACGCATTGCGCACGTAATGTCCGCAGAGTTGCCAGACGATCCAATCGGCCGCTTCGACCCATCGGTCCATCGCGTCGTAGATCTCGGCGTCTTCCTCATGGATCTGCAGCGCCTTGGCGAATTCCCATTCCGAGGAGATCAGTCCGCCGTAGCGAGGGAGCCAACTCTCACCGCGCTGCTCTGCCAGATCGTTGATGCGGTCCGCCTGCCCCTGTGCTGCATGGTGTTTCCACAATTTCACGTACGAGTGCGGCCGATCGGCGAAGCGCGGATCCTCACACAGCGGAGTGCCGTCGGCGTAGGTGGGCACCATGGTGCACGCGGTGAAGTCGGTACCGATGCCGACGACCTGGTCGGGTTCGATGCCCGCGGCGGCCAGAGCGGCAGGCACCGCGCGGCGCAGGACGTCGCGATAGTCGTCGGGCACCTGCAGTGCCCACGCGTCGGGCAACCGAACCGTGCCGCCGGGCAGCGTCTCCTCGAGCACCGCGTGTCGGTAATCGTGGACTGCCGAGGCAATTTCGGCACCGTCGGACACGCGAACGACGACGGCGCGTCCGGACAGGGTGCCGAAATCGACACCTACCGTGTACTGGTCAACCGGCATGCAAAACTCCTTCGCGGTGCCACTTGCTGTGACGTGTGCAACACAGTGTGAGCGCTAACATCGGTCGAGTCAAGTGCGTGGGATGCATCGGTTCATCGAGTGCGAGGCGAGAGTGTTCACTCGCGCCGATTCGAGTTTCTCGTCAACGCACCTATTCGCAACTGTGCATACTGGTGTGAGGCAGGCCACAGGTGCGATCGGGTCGATGATCTCGGCTCGATGAGCACACAACTCACTCGACGAAGAGGAGAACTCATGGCAGACAACCGCGCAGTGACGTACGCAGGACCGGGCAAGGTGGAGGTCCAGGACATCGCTTTTCCGGGCCTGGAGTTGACCGACGGCCCCGGAGTGAACCCGGCGAACATCGGCCGCAAGTGCGAGCACGGAGTGATCCTCAAGGTTGTCTCGACCAACATCTGCGGCAGTGATCAGCACATGGTTCGCGGGCGAACCACTGCACCCGAGGGGTTGGTGCTCGGTCACGAGATCACCGGTGAGATCGTCGAGGTCGGTAGAGACGTCGAGTTTCTGAAGGTCGGTGACATCTGCTCCGTACCGTTCAACATCGCCTGCGGCCGGTGTCGTAACTGCAAGGAGCGCAAGACCGGAATCTGTCTGAACGTCAACCCCGATCGACCGGGTTCGGCATTCGGCTACGTGGACATGGGCGGTTGGGTCGGCGGCCAAGCCGAATACGTCATGGCACCGTACGCAGATTTCAATCTGCTCAAGTTTCCCGATCGTGACCAGGCCCTGGAGAAGATTCTGGACCTGACCATGCTGTCGGACATCTTTCCCACCGGGTTCCACGGGGCGGTGACCGCAGGGGTGAAACCCGGTGCGACGGTGTACATCGCGGGTGCGGGTCCGGTCGGCCTCGCCGCCGCTGTCGGCGCACAACTATTGGGAGCGTCGGTGGTGATCGTCGGCGACATGAACGCCGACAGGCTCGCCCAAGCGCGAACGTTCGGTTGCGAGACCGTCGACGTGGGCAAGGGAGCTCCGCAGGATCAGATCGAGCAGATCCTCGGAGTCCCCGAGGTCGACGCGGCCGTCGATGCGGTGGGATTCGAAGCCCGTGGCCACGGCGGAGATTCGTCTCGTGAAGCGCCTGCGACGGTTCTCAACTCGTTGATGGACATCACCACGGCCGGCGGCGGAATCGGCATCCCGGGGCTGTACGTCACCGGAGACCCCGGTGGCGTGGACGAGGCGGCCCAGCGCGGCGCGCTGTCGTTGAGTCTCGGCACCGGTTGGGCGAAATCGCTGTCGTTCGCCACCGGTCAGTGCCCGGTGATGAGCTACCACCGTGAATTGATGAATGCGATTCTGAAGGAACGAGTCTCGATCGCCAAGGCAGTGAATGCCACCGTCATCTCGCTCGACGACGCACCACGCGGCTACCGTGAATTCGACAGCGGAGTCGCACAGAAGTTCGTCATCGATCCCCACGGCATGATCGCGAGCTGACTCCGTCCGGACCCCTAGGCTGGTGTCATGTTTCTTCTCTTCGGTTTCGGCAGCAAGCGCAAACACATCGGCCCGGGGGCAACCCGAAACTGTCCGCGGTGCCACAACACCACCCAGTGGGCGCGGATGAAGCAGTACCAGCAATTCACGCTGTTCTTCGTTCCGGTCGCACGCTGGAAGCGCGTCGAGTTCGAGGAATGCGGAATCTGCGGTAACGCAGCGCAGGTCTGAAGTCCGCACGCCGAGCCGGCAGCCCGCGACGACGCGGGCTGCCGGACCGACGAGTGCAGCTCACGCCGGAGCCAACACCACCACCGAGTTGTGTCCGCCCATTCCCAATGACGATTTCACGGTCAATCCTGCCTCGGCGGTGGTGAATCCGTCGAGCAGCAGGGGATGAGCATTCGAGACCTGCGGGGCCGCCGGAACGAGTCCGCGCTCGAATCCCATGACTGCCGAAACGGTTTCGACTGCCGAGGCCGCCCCCTGGCAATGTCCCGTCAGTGGCTTCACCGAGTACACCTGTGCGTGTGATCGAAGCACCGTCTCCAACATCGTAGTTTCGGCCGCATCGCACTGTGCGGTGCCGGGGCCATGAGCGTTGAGATACCGCACCTGCCGGGCAGTGACGTCGGCGTCGACCAACGCCTGCTCGAAGCAGGCCCGCACCTGGGTGAGCGCAGGGTCGATCGAGGTGGCATGAAACGCGTCGTGTGTCATCGAACCGCCCAGTACCCGCGCGTACGAGGCCGAGCTTCGCGTCGACAGAACGAATGCCGTTGCAGCCTCACCCATTCCGAACCCGCGGCTGCCTTCCTGGAAGGGGCGGCAGCCGTCCTGGGGCTCCACGTCCACGATGCCGACGCCCAGTTTCACGAAGTGGTCGATGTTCTCCGGAGTCAGAGACAGATCGGTGGCCACGAACACCACGTCGTCGACGAACCCGGTATCGAGCCACATCTTGGCGGTCAGCAGCCCTGCATTGCCCGACGCGCACATCGCCGAGACATTCATGGCCGGCCCGTGAAAGCCGTATTCCTGCATCAGTAGGGACACCGGAGTCGACGGCATCAGCGTGAGATAGTCACGAACACGGCGCTGGCCGCCGTTGTGCAGATAGAAATTACGCCACTCGTCCACTTCACCCAGGACGACGGCGTGGATGAGACCCACTCGTCGACCGGGTTGCCAGCCCCGCGCCATCGCGTCGTCGATGGCCTCCCGCGCTGCCCCGCGAAGTACCCGCCCGAATCGGCTGGTGCCATCGCTCTGGTCCCCGCCGTCGGGGACTTTCGCCAGCCACACCGGATTCTGCCCCGGTCGGGTGTGGTCGTGGTGCAGTGTGGCCGCCGCCTTGCCCGTGGACAGGCCGTCCCACAGGGCGGATGCGCCCCAGCCGTAGCCGGACAGTGCGCCGATACCGGTGATGTCGATGCCGAGAAAGCTCACGTCGAAATCCGTTTCTTGTCGAGTTACGCGAACCGGATTCGGTTCGCTCCTCGATTTAGCCCCGCAAACAGGCGTCAGGTCCAGCCGAGAAACCGGACATAAAGTTCAAAACAGACATGAGCCGCCAACGGCACGTTCGTAAGTGGTTCAATCGGGTGTTGACCGTCCGTCTACGATCGCGAGGACCGAGCATGGCTCCAGGGGAGCGTGATGGCGTCGGCGACCCCCGATCGAGTCCCGCGTTGCCCGGGCTCGCCGATCGCTACCGGGTTCTCGTCGAGCATTCGCCGGACGCCATCGGGGTCCATCGGCGAGGCATCCTCGTCTACCTCAACCCCGCCGGGATGCGATTTCTGCGTGCCGAGGCAGCAACGGACGTCATCGGGCATCCGATCACGAAGTTCATCGCTGCCGAATCGGTGGGCCCCATGCTCGCGCGGATCGCCGCCCTCGACACACACGGCACCGCCAGCGCCGCGTCGGAAGCGACGGTGCTGGCCCTCGACGGGACGACACTGGCGATGGAAGCGGTATCGGTGCGCACGGTGTGGAACGGTGAGCCGGCGTTTCAGGTCATTCTTCGCGATCTCACCGAACACAAGGCGGCGCAGAAGGCGCTGCAGAAGCAAGCCGCTCTGGTCGAGCACGTCAGCGATGCCATCATCGGTGTGTCCGCGGACGGTCTGGTGTCGAGTTGGAATCCCGCTGCGGAGTCGGTCTACGGTCGACCGGCAGCGGACGTGCTCGGCCGTGACGTTTCGGCGGCCGTCGGGGTGCCCTGCGATCCGGCCGCGATTCTCGCTGTCGGCGGCCGACTGACGGATTCCCATCGACATGCCGAAGGGACGGCGCTTGCGGTGATCGTGTCGGCTGCCCAGATGCCCGACGGTTACGTGTTGGTCTGCGCCGACCAGAGCGCAGTACGCAGAGTCGAGGATCATTTCACCGCGGTCGTGGAATCGCTGGAGGCCGGTGTCGTCGTTCTCGATCACACCGGCCGTATCGAATCTGCGAACCTGGCTGCGAAGACCATTCTCGACATCCAGGTCGGGTTGGCGACCGCAGGACAGGCATCGGTTCTTCCGTTTCGGGTGTACGGCACCGACGAAGAGCCGATTCACCCGTTCGAGCATCCGGTCGCCGTCACCAGGAAAACCGGTGAGCCCTGCCAGGCGGTGATCGGGGTCGAGCGTCGCCGAGACGGTCGGAACTTCTGGTTGTCCTTGACGGCGACGATGCTCACCCCGGTCGACCCGAACCCCTCCGTGGTGGCGACATTCGTCGACATCACCGACACCTACCGGATGAGCATGAAGCTCGAGCATGCTGCGACGCACGACGACCTGACCGGTCTGCCGAACAGGCCCCTGATTCTGGCTCGCCTGGACGAACAGCTGGCCAAGCCCGATCGCGAGGACTCCATGGCCGTGCTGTTCATCGACCTCGACAACTTCAAGACCATCAACGATCTGCACGGTCATACCGTCGGCGACGCCGTTCTGGGGGTGGTCGCAGACCGACTGACGCGCGCGCTCCCGGCCGATGCCTTCGTGGGTCGTATCGGGGGTGACGAGTTCGTGGCGGTCGTTTCGCGGTGCGTCGGTACCGAGGCCGACGACGTTCGTGCCGAACTGGCCACTCCCATCACCGCCGCGGGGCGGGTGTTGACGGTGACGGCGAGCATCGGTGTCGTCACCGTCGACCGCGACGACACTCGAAGTGCATTGGACATACTCGACGATGCCGATCACGAGATGTACCAGGCCAAGCCCACGACTCAGTACATTTCGCATTCATAACAACATCGGTAACGATCTGTTGGAGCTGTTACCAAAGTTACGCATGATACGTACGGGTCGGACATACTTCCTCGGTGACATCCACCGCACGCAGGTTCCTGTTCGTCGTCCCGATGGTGATCCTGACTGTCGCCGGACTGCTGTTCTCCGCCGCAGGAACAGGTGCCGCTGCACCCTCCGCGTGGCGCTACACCATGGTGGCGTTCAGCAACGACAGCGATCGAGACATGGATGTCTACCAGTCCAGCGACGGCACCGATTTCACAGCACTGCAGACATCGACGTACCGACCTCCGTCCGGAGTGGTGCGCGACGCGAGTATCTTTCGGCACACCGACGGGATGTACTACGTGACGTACACGACCGGCGGCGGTGCGAACATCGGCTTCGCGCGCAGCAGTGACCGCGTGAACTGGACGTTCCTGCAGAACTTCCCGATCCCGTTCTGCTGCGCTTTCCTACCGGGCACCGGAGCCGGTACCGGATCTGCCAGCCCTTCCGGATTCAGTGGATCGGCCGGCTTCTCGGACGGACCGTCGTTGTCTCCGTTCACCACGAAGGCATGGGCACCCGAGTGGTTCGTCGAGGGTGACCGCGTCAGCATCATCGTCTCGCTGTCGACCGGCGGCGGGTTCGTGCCGTATCTGATGACGGCCATGGATCCAGGCCTGCGGATGTGGAGCTTCCCGGTTCCGTTCGTCGGCATCGGAGCGGACCACATCGACACCACGGTGGTCAAGGTAGGGCCGACCTACCACGCGTTCACCAAGAACGAGACCCACAAGGTCATCGAGCACTGGACGGCACCGTCGTTGATCGGGCCGTACACCGTCGTTCCCACCCGCGATTTCGGACCACTGAAAGAAGGCCCGGCAGTCATCGAGTTGCCCGACGGCACCTGGCGGTTGTACTACGACGACTACACCAACCGAAAGTACTTCTACTCCGACAGCACGGACGGGCTGAACACCTGGTCCGAGCCACAGGAGCTTCCGGGTGTGTCCGGCACCGTCCGCCACGTCGGTGTGATGAGAGAACCTGCCTGACAGCGGGGTTCGCGTCAGTCGGTGGTTCCTGCGAGTGCTCGCAGCCCGGCCGCGATGAACTCCCCGGTGGCCTCGGCGGCCTTGCCTGCACCGGCCCCGGTGTCGGAGCCCGACAGCGCACGGTAGGTGATTCCCTCGCCGATCACTCCGAGTTTGAAATTGGCGAGGGCGAGGTAGAAGCCCCAATCATGAAGTTCTCGACCGGATTCCACTGCGTAGTGTTGCGCGAGGTCTGCTGCGGAGGGGTACCGATCGCTCGTCCAGGCAGCGTCCGCGCCGAGGACCGCATCGAAGACCGGTTGGCGGTAGATGCACATCAGCGCCACGTCGGTCAGCGGATCGCCGAGCGTGGACATCTCCCAGTCCACCACCGCAGCAACGGAACCGACGTCATGTGCGTCGAGAATGGTGTTGTCGACGCGATAGTCGCCGTGCACGATGGACGACGCAGATCCCGCCGGTACTGCTGCTTCCAGCGCACGATGCAATCGTTCGACGTCGGGTAGATCACGAGTCTTGACTCGTTCCCACTGCCGAGCCCACGTCGCGACCTGTCGCGAGACGAACCCGTCGGGACGGCCGAAGCTGCCGAGGCCCACAGAGTCGGGATCGACCGCATGCAGCCTGGCGAGCACTCGGACCAACTCGGCGGCGTTCTCGGTGACCTGCGCATCCGTCAGATCGCGAAGATCCTCGCGGCTACGAACGACTCGGCCGGGTACGAAGTCGACGACGGTCATGGGTGCACCGAGCACCGAGCCGTCTCGATCGAACGCAATGGTCCCGGCGACCGGAACGTCGGTGGATGCAAGCGCTTCCGTGACGGCCCACTCGCGGGCCATGTCGTGCGCCGAGGGGGTGAGCCCACTCGTGGGAGGGCGGCGAACAACCCATGTCGAGGAGTCGTCGAATGCCTTGTAGGTGAGATTGGAGCGACCCCCGCTGATCATCTCGACCGACAGTTCACCGTCGACCTCGATGCCGTTCCCTCGCAGGAACTGCTCGAGCGCATCGCGATTCATGCCCGGAAGTTCGCTCACGACTGTGCCTCCCGCGCTGCGCGCTTGGCTGCACCGATCGTCCGCTTGGCGATGGCCCAGCGGTGTACCTCGGACGGGCCGTCGTACACACGGAACGGACGCACCTCGCGTGAGAGCCTCGCCAGCGGAAGATCGTCCGATACGCCGAGCCCCCCGCACATCTGAATGCTGCGGTCGACGATGCGGAAGATCGCCTCGGCGGCGAACGTCTTGGCAATGGAGGTCTCGTTGCTCGCGTGCCCACCCCGATCCAGCTCGAAGCAGGCCTTGGTCAACAGAGCGCGGGTGGCCGCGATGTCGATCTCGTTGTCCGCGACCATCTTCTGCACCATGCCCAGATCGCCGAGTTTGCCGCCGAAACCCTCGCGCTGCGCAACCTGTGTGACGGCGATGTCGTGGGCTCGCCTCGAGGCCCCGAGCCACCGCATCACGTGAGTCATGCGGGCGGGTCCCAAACGCACCTGGGCGTAGGCGAATCCCTCGTCGACGGCCCCGAGAACGTTGTCGTCGGGCACGAACACGTTCTCGAAGAACACCTCGCAGTGCCCGCCGATCATGGCTTTGTCCAGGGTGCCGATGTGACGGCCGACCGTGATCCCCGCGGTGTCCGCAGGGGCCAGGAACATCGTCGCGCCGCCGCGATCTCCTGGCTTACCGGAGGTGCGGGCCATGATGATGAAGAAACCTGCACCATCGGCACCGGTGATGAACCACTTGTGTCCGTTGATCTTCCAGCCACCGTCGACCCGCTCGGCCGCAGTGGTCAGGGCCGAGGGATCGGAACCGGCACCCGGGGCGGGTTCGGTCATGGCGAATGCCGAGCGCATGTCACCGCGCGCCAGGGGAGCGAGAAACTGCTCCTTCTGCGTCGTCGATGCGATGTGGGCGAGCATGTGCACGTTGCCCTCGTCGGGTGCGCCGAGGTTGAGAGCGATCGGTCCGAACAGTGAGTAACCGGCTTCCTCGAACACCGGAGCGCGGTCACTCATGGACAGACCGTGGCCGCCGTATTCGACGGGGGCATGTGGGGCGAACACGCCGGCATCCTTGGCGGCCGCCTGCATCTCGACGCGAAGTCGATCGCCGCCGGCATCGGCGACGTTCCCCAGAAAGCGGTCCTCGATGGGAAGCACGTGTTCGCGAGTGAACGTGCGCGTCCTCTCGATCAACTTCTCGATGTCGGGGTCGAATGTCAGATCGATGGCCACGATGCGCTCCCATTCCGGTGCCGACCGAACACTCGCTCGGTCACTGGAAGGTTGGCACAATCACTCGATCGGGTCAAGGATTCCGGGGCAGCTACTCCCGCCCGCCGGTCGTAGCTCCGACCGTGCGACGGGCAATGTCGAGATACACCGCCACCAGCTCGCTCGGAGACAGCGGCCCGTCGGGTCGATACCACGTTGCGACGCCGACGCACATCGTCGTGACGGCTCGGCTGGCATCCGCCGGGTGCGGAGTGTCGAAGACGCCGGACTCGACGCCGTCGACGACGATGGCGTCGAGCACTCGTTGCTCCTCGTCCCGCTTCGCGATGTACGCGGCGCGATTCGCGGATTCGAGGCTGCGGATCTCCGTCGAACACACGAAGGCGGCGTCGCGTCGGTGAATGTGGAACAGCAGCAGGGACTCCACGACCGCGTCGAACCGATCGCTCGGCAACGGACCTGCTTCGTTCTCGGCCGATCGAGTCCGATCCAGCAATTCGTCCATCGACGCGTCCATGATGCCGACCAGCAGGGCCTGCTTGGATGGAAAGTGGTGGTACAGGCCGGGAACGGACAGGCCGGCACCTGCCGCGATCTGCCGCACCGATGTGCCGTGGTACCCCTGCTCGACGAACGTGTTCAGCGCCGACGCCAATGCTGGGGAGAGGTTCGATCCCTCGTACGTGCGCCAGATGTGGGTCGCGGTCATGCGCTTACCGTAGAGGTCGACCGGGGTGTCACCGGCCGCTACGCACCGGGTTGACACCGAAGTTGTGATCCGCAACACTGTGAACACCTTCACCGAGCGAGTGTTCGGTCGGTCCTCCTGGGCCGAGATTCCGGTCAACCGAAAGGGCCGTCCATGACCCTCGACAGAGCGATCGGGCCTGCAACCGTCCTCGACGGATGGCGTAGGAGAGTGTCCGATGCCCCGGACCGGCCGGCGCTCGCGTACTTCGACACCGTGCTCACCGCCCGCGAGGCGGACGAGGCATCCGACGCCCTTGCGGCCGCCATGATCGACCGCGGGGTGACGCGCGGCGACCGTGTCGGCATCTATCTGCAGAACATTCCGCAGTACCCCCTGACCTTTCTCGCGCTGTGGAAGATCGGGGCGGTCGCGTTGATCCTCAACCCGATGTACCGCAATCGCGAACTGCGAACGCTGATCGACGACGCTGAACCGATCGCGCTCGTCTGCGACGAACACGATCTCGAAGCCCTCGGTTCGACACTCCTCGGTAGTACGGTTCGGCTACTCGTGAGCACCAGCGGACTGGACCTGCAGGCTCGCAACGACCCGCGCGTCTTCTCCTCGACGTCTCGTGTGACCCCCCGACCCGACGACGATCTCATGGGCCTGATCGATCTGTACCGTGGCCGGCCCGTTCCCGAATTCGCCCCGCAACCGGACGATCTCGCACTCCTGGCCTACACGTCCGGAACCACGGGACCGCCGAAGGGTGCGCAGATCTCGCATGCGAACGCATTCGCGACGGCTCTGGATTTCGGGGAACGCGCCGGTCTCGCCGACGGGGACGTCGTGTTCGCCGTCGCGCCGCTGTTTCACATCACCGGCGCGATGCTCGACGCGGCGGTTGCTCTGATACGCGACTGTGTGCTCGTCTTCGCTCACCGTTTCCATGCGGCAGTCACTCTCGACGCCTTCGTCGAGCACCGCGTCACGTACACCATCGGGTCGATCACGGTGTTCAACGCGATCTCCGAGACTGCAGGTGCGACGCGTGCCCACTTCGAGTCGGTGAAGGCCTTGTACTCCGGCGGCGCGCCCATCCCGCCCGCAACGGTCACCGCTTTCGAGTCCGCATTCGGGTGCTACATCCACAACGCGTACGGCATGACCGAAACGACAGCGGGCGTCATCGCGGTGCCGCCCGGTGCCCGAGCGCCGGTGGACTCCGCCAGTGGGTCGCTGTCCGTCGGGCTACCGTTGCCGCGAGTGACGTTGCGTACGTTGGACTCCTCCGGGGAGCCGACGGCCGCGGGAATCGCGGGGGAACTGGAGATCTCGGGTCCGCAGGTGGTCTCGGGCTACTGGCGCAATCCCGATGCGACCGCGTCGACGATGCCCGGAGGTCGTCTTCGTACGGGAGACGTGGCGATCATCGACGACGGCGGATGGGTGTATCTCG
Organism: Rhodococcus cercidiphylli; assembly: GCF_033042225.1. Taxonomy (NCBI): domain Bacteria; kingdom Bacillati; phylum Actinomycetota; class Actinomycetes; order Mycobacteriales; family Nocardiaceae; genus Rhodococcus; species Rhodococcus cercidiphylli. Next base: position 389,398 of record NZ_JAWLKE010000002.1, on the reverse strand, counting down.
TCGACCGACTCAAGGATCAGATCAACGTGTCGGGGTACAAGGTCTGGCCCCGAGAAGTCGAGGACACCCTCTACGAACATCCCGCGGTGTTCGAGGCCGCCGTGGTGGGCAGGCCCGACGACTACCAGGGCGAATCGGTGGTGGCCTACGTATCCCTGCGCAACGGCACCACGGTGACGCCGGATGCGCTGGTGGATTTCGCACGCGACCGACTGGCGGCCTACAAACGCCCGAAGGTCATACACATCATCGACGAACTTCCCAAGACCCAGACCGGGAAGATTCGGCGTGCAGCACTCAAACCTGTTCCAGTGCAAACTCATTCGACCGAAAGCGACACTCCATGACCGTCGGATCATCACGCGATACCCGCTCGGCACCCGATATCTCCTCGCGGAAGAAATCGCTGTTCGCCAGCACCGTAGGCAACGTTCTCGAATGGTACGAGTGGAGCGCCTACGCGGTGTTCGCACCGTTCATCGCGGCGGCGATGTTCAGCCAGGCAGATCCGGTCTCGGCACTGCTGTCGACGTTGGCAGTGTTCGCCGTCGGATTCCTGATGCGGCCCCTCGGCGGCATCGTGTTCGGCCGGATCGCGGACAAGAAGGGCCGCAAGTTCGTTCTCGTCACCACGATGCTCATGATGGCGACCGGCAGCCTGCTGATCGGCATCATGCCCACCTACGGTGCGATCGGTGCCTGGGCCTCGGTACTGCTGTTGCTCGCACGCGTCATGCAGGGATTCGCGCACGGCGGTGAGTCGGCGACGGCGTACTCCTACGTCGGCGAGATCGCACCGCCGAACCGTCGGGGCATGTGGGGAAGCGTCGCGTTCGTCGCGATCTTCGGCGGGTCGGCTCTGGCGTACACGGTCGGTGGCGTCATCACCTCGACGCTGTCGGAATCGGCTGTCGGCCAATGGGGTTGGCGTATCCCGTTCCTGCTGGGAGCACTCCTGGCGTTGTTCGCGCTCTACCTGCGCAAGAACATGGACGAGAGCGAGGTCTTCGATTCGGAGCAGAACAAGGTGGAACAGGCGCCGATCGCACGCAAGACCGTCGTCAAGGCGATCGTGTTGATGATCGGAATGACGTCGGGAATCACTGCGGCGCACTACACCTGGACCTCCTACGTCTCGACGTTCGCCATCACGCAGCGGGGGATGAACCCGGACACCGCGTACTGGATGCTCGTCGTCGCTCAGTTGATTGCGCTGGTGTCCCTGCCGTTCTTCGGTCGTCTCTCGGATTCGATCGGTCGACGGCCGATGCTGGCCGCCTTCGCCGTGCTGATGTTCGTGCTGCAGATCCCGCTGACGATGATGATCTCGACGCAATGGTGGTCACTGCTGCTCCCGTCGACGGTGGTGCTGCTCGTCATCGCCGTCCCGGCATCCATCCTTTCCTCGACTCTCTCGGAGAGCTTTCCCACCCGACTCCGCACGCAGGCAATCGGATTCGCCTATTCGTTCTCGGTAGCGGTGTTCGGCGGAACTGCGCCGTATCTCAACCAGCTCTTCCTCGGCCTCGACTTGGGCTGGGTGTTCGGTGTGTACATCATGTTCCTGGCCGCTCTGACCGGTGTCGCCTGCTTCTTCATGAAGGAAACCAAGGGAATTCGACTCGAAGACGTGTGATCCGAACCGGCGGAGTTTGCTCCTTACGTGGCGTGAGGTTCTACCGTTGCCTGCATGAACAGCAGCGATTCCAGCACATGGGGCATCGGTGACGTGGCCCGTAGAACCGGCGTCACCGAGCGTACGTTGCGCTACTACGAAGAACTCGGTCTGCTCGCTCCCGACCGAGACGGAGGGGGCAGGCGTCGCTACGACGGGGGTGACCTCGACCGGCTGTACCGGATTCGACTGCTCCGGGAACTGGGCACCCCGCTGGGCGATGTGGATCCGGACGCAGCGGATCTCCTGCACCTGAGTCGGCAGCATCTGGCCGACCTGGACCGGCAGATGGCCGAGCTCGCTCGTGTGCGAGAGCGGGTTCGGGCGGTCGAGGACCGGCTACTGCACGGTGCTCTCCTCGGCGACGACGCGCTGTTGGACCTGCTCTCGGGTCTGTCGACCGAGGAGCCGGCAGTCACCAGACGCACCACGTTGCTGGTCTATCGCGACATCGCAGCTGCGCATTCCTACCTCGTCGACGTGTTCGGACTGGCTCCCGGACCCATCGAATACGACGGCGACAGAGCGGTGCACGGTGAAGTGCATGCCGGTGACGGTGTGGTGTGGCTTCACCGCGAGGCCCCCGAACACCGGATGGTGTCGCCGCTGACAACCGGATCGGTCACGGCATCGCTTGCGATCCTCGTCGACGACGTCGATGCCCACCACGCTCGCGTGGCGGCAACCGGGGCATCGATCGACTACCCGCCCACCGACATGCCCTACGGCGTCCGTGAATACAGCGTGCGCGATCCCGAGGGACATCTGTGGTCGTTCCAGTCGCCACTCCCGGTCTCGGATTCGGTGGTCTGACCCATTCGGACGAATGAACTTCAGTCGTCTGTTTCGGTAAGCCCCAGCTCGATATCGTTCGCAGAACTTCTTATCGACGACGCGGTGCAAATCGGATGGTACTAGTTCGAACTACCGACGCAGAGGTGGAAGTTCGGCGGAGACCGGTGATGGCCGCTCGCTCGAATCCCCGAAGTCACTGGGACGGGTCCAGGCTGATCTGCCGAGGGGCTGCGTCGGACGCAAAGCGAACTGCGCTCATCGAGCATTGAGGAACGACCATGAATACGCCTGCTGGATGGTATCCGGACGCCGAGATTGCCGAACAGCTTCGATGGTGGGACGGACATCAATGGACTTCAGCAGTTCATCCCAACCCATCGAATTCGGCACCGATGGCGGATCTTTCAGATCGGAGTAACGCTTCCGAAACGGACAGAGCCGGACGTAGGAAGTGGCCATGGATTGCAGGTGCGGTCGGTGGCGTCGTAGCGCTCTTCGTCGTCATCGGTGCGTTCGATTCACCCGGTGGGCAGGTCGACGTTGCGGCAAGCGATCAGAGCAGTACGACGCCCTCGCAGTCCGCAGCGGTGCCTGCCCCGACAATCGTGGAGACTTCCCTGGCGCCGGCAGTGCCACCTCCTCCTGTTCGGGTGCAAACCGTCGAGTCGGTGGTGCCGACAACCGCTATCCCTGTTGCCCCTGTCGTTCCTCGAACTACCGAAGCAACTTCGCCTGCGGCCGAAATGACCGGCGGGCAAAGGAACGCCGTGCGAGCGGCTGAGCAATACCTCGACTACTCGGCGTTCTCGCGCTCGGGCCTGATCGAACAATTGGAGTACGAGGACTACTCGACCGAAGACGCTACATTTGCAGTCGACTACGTAGCGCCAGATTGGAACGAGCAGGCCGCCGAGTCCGCTCAGACCTACCTCGATTACACCGCTTTCTCGCGCCAGAGCCTCATCGATCAGTTGATGTACGAAGGGTTCACTGTCGACCAAGCTCAGTTCGGGGTCGACAGCGTCGGCATCTAGCTGGATAGTCAGTCTGTCCGCAGCGCCTCGGTCACTTCGGCCGCGATGGCGGCCTCACGAGGGCATTGGGGTGCAGCGGCACGAGCTGATCCGCGAACAGTAGTGGTTCCACCCACCGCACTCCGACGGGTTGGCATGCATCGTGCCCCTCCGACACCGCGGACATGTCCACGAAGGTCGTGTCGGTGTCGGCCGCTGCCTGGCGAATGGCATCGTTCAGCGTGGCCTGGAGGTTGCGTAGGTATGGAACGTCGCCGAGCGCGACGGGGACCGACGGTTCGCACGTGCTCGCGGCCGGGATGAGCCACGGTTAACCGATGATGATTACCCTCGCCTCGGGCGCACGAGAATGACCGGCGCTGTCATCGACTACGCGCCCACCGACATGCCCTGCGGCGTCCGTGAATACAGCGTGCGCGATCCCGAGGGACATCTGTGGTCGTTCCAGTCGCCGATCGAAGAACAGACGTAGTCATGAACTCGGTCGTTCCTTCGTGGATCCACCGGTGTGCAGCAGAGACGTCGATGCTGTGGCGGCGAGATCGCTGCCTCCCAACAGACGCATGAGCAGCAGGCCGTCGAGCAGTGCCACTGCAGCTGTGGCCTCCATCCGTCGATAGTCCGGACTACCGACGACAAAGCCGCTGAGCCACTCGATCCAGCCCTCCACCAAGAGTGAGGCCACCGACCGGTAGGGCTCCAGTCCTGCAGTGGCTTGTCCGATCGCCTCGAAATACAGGCCGAACAACGGATCGTATTCAGGTTTTGCCACGACCGGCCATGCCGCCGCGACGAGGGAGCGGTGGTCGTTCATCGGCGTCGAGAACGCCGCGGACAGCACGCGCTGCAATCGGTCTCCCACCACCGACAGAACGGACGTCACGAGGTCGTCCTTCGTGGGGAAGTAGTAGACGACCATGCGATCGCTGATCTGCAGACGCGATGCGAGTCGGCCGAAGGTCAAGCGGCTCAGGCCGCCTTCCAGGGCGGCGTCCAATGCGCCGGACAGCATCTCTTCGCGCGAATGTTTGGTTGCCACGCCTTGATTGTAGTGGGCACTACAGGTAGCGTCGGTGTAGTAACCACTACACCATTTGAGGAGACGTTATGCGTTCACAGTCGACCCCGCTGCTCGCACTGTCGGTTCTGCGATCGACTGCCGGATTGGTGTCGTGGGTGAGTCCTGCGCACTCGTGGCGCGCCTTCGGTCTCGGACCCATGCGTGAGCCCGGAAGCGCGGGGGTGGCGACCCGCCTTTTCGGAGTACGCGATCTGGCACTCGGAATGGCCTTGCATCACCCGTCCTCGGAGGTTCGCAAGGCAGCGGTAGCGGCCGGGGTCGGGATCGATGCCCTCGATGTCGCGGCGAGTGTGCTCGGCCGACGTGCGGGTGCGCCTGCCGCGAGTCTGTTCGGAGTTGCGGCCGGTGCCACGCTTTTCGTCGCGCTGGGTGTGACCGTTCTGGCCGACACGGACTCGTGGTGATTGCGCAGGCGACACGTGTTCGATCGACGTCGTGTCGATCCGCGATGATCTAGCTTTGATCGCAAGCGTCGGCTCGGCGCGGTGGACCTCTGGCAGAAGGACGCACTCCCATGACCGATGACACTCTGGCCGACTTCGAGCGAACCGAGTTCACCGCGGACGGGCGGACAGCGCCCGTGTATCGCATCGGAACCGGACCGGCTGTGATCGTGATGTCGGAAATGCCGGGCATCACTCCCAGGGTGGCGGACTTCGCGAGAACCGTCGCCGGAATCGGTTGTACGGCCGTTGTTCCGCACCTGTTCGGAGTCGACGGCAAGGATCCGCTGGCCGCTCCGCTGGGAGCGCTCGGCACCGTTGCCACCATGTCCCGCGCCATGGTGCCGGCGTGCATCAGTCGCGAATTCACCATCCTGGCCACCGGCAAGTCGTCGCGCATCGTGGTGTGGTTGCGGGCTCTGGCGGCGCAGGAGCACGAGCGCTGCGGCGGACCCGGCGTCGGTGCCATCGGAATGTGCTTCACCGGCGGATTCGCTCTCGCTATGGCGGCGGACGACCGTCTGATCGCACCGGTGCTCTCGCAGCCGTCGCTTCCGTTCGCGGCATCGAAGTCTCGCGCCCGATCCATCGATATCACCCCGGGCGATCTCGACAAGGTGAAAAGCCGTTGTGCAGCAGGAGAGCTCACGGTCCTGGGGATGCGCTTCGAGGGCGACAAGATGTGCCCGCCTGCGCGATTCCAATGGCTGCGAGAGCAGCTCGGCGACGCATTCGTCTCGGTGGAACTACCCGATTCCTCCTTCAACCCGGAAGCCTTCGGACCGCCGCATTCCGTTGTCACGGAGGGACTCATCGACGAACCAGGGCAGCCGACACGGCAGGCTTTGGACCAGGTGCTCGACCTGTTCCGCAGTAAGTTGCTCGCAACGCCGTGAAGTCCCTCTTCGCGAACACGATGCGAAGCCGAAGGTCGAATTCACGACCACGGAATGGTGGCCTGCAGAACCGCCTCTTTCAACGCGGCGGTCCGTAACGCCGTCACCGTCTGATATTCGGGATCGGCCACCATCTCGCTGAACGCCTTACGTGACGGGTACTGGACCAGCAGCACTGCATCCCAGGCCTGTCCGTCCTCGGCGGCAAGTGCGGTCGAACCGTCGCCCGCGTACAGCACCGTCGCGCCGTAGCGCGGGAGGAACGTCTCGTCCAGTGCTTTCGCATATTCCGCGTAGGAGTCGCGACCACCCTCGGCGAACCGAAGCAGGTTGAGCATCACCACCGGACCGCCGGGATCTTCTTCGAGGTAGCGCTTCAGGTCTCTTCCGCGGGGATCGACAGCCATTGTTCGAGTATGCGTGAACCGTCGATCCTGTGGAGTGTAAAGCGCTGTCGTCGGTCGAGTCGGTCCACTGCTGGACCCCACGAGACGATGGCTTCGCGCTCAGCGGTAGAACTTGGAGAGCGGGAAACCAGTGACTCCATAGAGGGAAGTGTGTCGTCCATGACCGAAGTCGATAACGTGACAGTATTCGGAACCGGAGTGCTCGGTTCGCAGATCATGATGCAGGCTGCCTACCACGGAAAAACCGTTGTGGGATACGACATTTCCGACGAACTACTTGCCAAGCTGCCGGGTCGCTGGGAATGGATGCGCGGATACTACAAGCGTGACCTGAAGACGTTCGACGAGGAGCGATTCGACGAGGCCATCGAATCCATCACGACCACCACCAGCGTCGCCGAGGCCGTTTCGGACGCCGACCTGGTGATCGAAGCAGTTCCGGAGGATCTCGACCTCAAGAAGAAGGTCTGGTCGGATATCGGCGCGTCCGCTCCGCCGAAAACTATCTTCGTGACCAACTCGTCGTCGCTACTGCCCAGCAGTTTCGCCGAGGCCACCGGGCGGCCGGAAAAGTTTCTTGCATTGCACTTCGCCAATCTCGTGTGGCGGTACAACACCGGTGAGGTGATGGCAACTGCTGCAACAGATCCTGTCTACTTCGATGTCGTATTGAGCTTTGCGTCGGAGATCGGTCTCGTTCCCGTTCCGGTCCGTAAGGAAATTCCGGGATACGTGCTGAACAGTCTTCTGATCCCGCTTCTGCAAGCAGGAGCCAACCTTTACGTCGGCGGGGTTGCCAATCCGGCGGACATCGACAACGTGTGGCGCATAGCCACCGGGGCACCCGCCGGTCCGTTCCAGATATACGACACTGTCGGCTTCAACGTCGCTGCACATATCGCGCGCGCACACGGTGGCGAGGATCAGGTCAAATTTGCCGACATACTGCAAAAGGGTATCGACGCGGGAAAGACCGGTCTCGGGGACGCTGAAGGCTTCTACACGTACGACTCCGACGGCCGGCGACTCGATGCTGTCGAGTCGTGGAACATCAACTGAATCGCTCGACCACCGTCCCATTCAGGTGACGAGACCGCGTATGGGTTCATGCATGGGTGTCCGGGTTTTCGATGTGCCCGGCATTGCCGAAGATCGGATCACCCGAGTTGCCGCAGTTGAATCGCAGTGTCCAACGCGAGGCGATGCCACGCAGATCGGGGATCTCGGCCGGTCAGTTCCTGGGCTCGGCGCAGTCGGTAGCGCAGAGTCTGCGGGTGTACCTGTAGTCGGGTGGCGGCAGCCGTTGCCGTACCGGTGGCGATGAAGGCCGAAAGGCCTTGCAGAATATGTTCGTTCGCCGCCTCGGCCAGCGGACCGAGCACGCTACGTACCACCTCGCTCGTGTCCGCGGTGGGGCGCGCGGTCAGCAGTGCCAGCAGCTGACCGTCACCCTGATCGAGCAGTGCCCGGTCGTCGAACGCGTGATCCGGTGCAGTATCCAGAGCCTCCGATGCGAGTCGCCACGAACTGCTGATACCGGCAATGGTGGATCTCTCCACTAGGCATCCGCGCAGCATCAGATCTCGACACGCGAGGTCCGCCTCGGCGCGGTGGATCGATGGTGGCAACAGCACGATCGCGCGTTGCTCGCGCCGAGTGCACAAGTGGCTCCGCTGACCCGACGGTGCGGTGCGGTCCGGCGGAACGAGTCCTACTGCGAGGACCAGCGATTCGACGGTGTCGTCGGACATGGGTCGGCCCGGATCTGTCGATTGCACCACAAGCAGATTCGGGTGCGTGGGCAGCTTCAGGTCGAGTTCGCGAGAACGATCCGACACCGTCCCGGGCGAGTTGTGTCTGGCAGCCAGCAGGTCGTCGAGCAGCGCGGCATGCGCCTGCGCACGGTTGGATGTGAGCTGTTCGCGCGCAATGACGTACGCGCCGATGATTTCCTCGGAGATTGCGTCGATGGCGTCGAGCACGCCGAGGCCGAGTTCGGCAATGTCCGGTGGTTCGAGTACATCGAGATACTCGGTTGTCACGTGCCGAACGAACACGCTCGACGCGACTCGATACGCACGCAGCACATCGGCCAGCGGGCGCCCGTCCGCTGCGCGCGCGGCACCTATCGCGCGGAATCTACTGTGGTCACGGTCGTCGATCGTCCGATCGCCATGCGCCCACAGGGCCATCAACCGCCTCAGCGACCAATATGCGATGGCCTCGACATCGGCCAACTGCGCACCCTGCAGTGATCGGTAGACCGGGATCGCGTCGCGAATCGCGTGTACTGCGGATGCGACGACGGGACCCAGCTCCGATTCGATCTTCGCGACTACGGCGACCCGCGCTGGGTACATCGACCTACCTCCCCACTCTTTGTCAATATCTGACAAATCCTATAGTCATTTGAGGCGGTTTCCTTGAGATCCGGCACCGACGACAGCACAGTGGGGCAATGGACGCAGACGTGATCGTGGTGGGTGCAGGCCTGGCCGGACTGGTGGCGACCGCCGAACTGGCCGACGCCGGAAAGCGGGTGCTGCTCCTCGACCAGGAGCCCGCGCAGAACCTGGGCGGCCAAGCGTTCTGGTCATTGGGCGGTCTGTTCATGGTCGACACCCCGGAGCAGCGACGCATGGGCATCAAGGATTCCGCGGAGCTTGCGTGGCAGGACTGGCTCGGAACCGCGACCTTCGACCGCGGCATCGACGATCCCGCGGGCGAGGATTACTGGGGCCATCGGTGGGCGCGCGCGTACCTCGATTTCGCGGCGGGGGAGAAACGGTCCTGGCTGCACGCGCAGGGCGTGCGGTGGGTTCCCATCGTCGGGTGGGCCGAACGTGGTGGCCACCTCGCCGAGGGCCACGGCAATTCGGTTCCGCGGTTCCATCTGACCTGGGGTACCGGTCCAGGGGTCGTTGCGCCGTTCGAGCGACGCGTACGTGAGGCCGCTGACAAAGGGTTGGTGCGCTTCGGTTTTCGTCACCGCGTCGACGAGTTCATCGTCAGTGCCGGCACAGTCGAGGGAGTCCGCGGCGCACTTCTCGAACCCAGTGCCGCGGAGCGAGGTTCGGCCAGTAGCCGCGTCGAGGTGGGTGAGTTCGAGTTGCGTGCCGGGGCCGTGCTCGTCACTGCGGGCGGCATCGGAGCCAACCACGACCTGGTGCGGGAGAACTGGCCGGCACGGCTGGGAACGGCTCCGAAGTCCCTGATCTCGGGAGTCCCCGAACACGTCGACGGCCGCATGCTCGGCATCACCGAGAAAGTCGGTGGCCGTCTGGTCAACAAAGACCGCATGTGGCATTACACCGAAGGCATCAAGAACTGGAATCCGATCTGGAAGAACCACGGAATCAGAATCATTCCCGGCCCGTCGTCCATGTGGTTCGACGCGCGTGGGCGACGGTTCCCGGTTCCGAACTTTCCGGGGTTCGATACTCTCGGCACGTTGAAAGCCATTCAGGACAGTGGATTCGAGTACTCCTGGTTCGTTCTGACGCAGAAGATCATCGAGAAGGAGTTTGCACTCTCGGGATCGGAGCAGAACCCGGACATCACCGGAAAGAACCTCAAGCTCGTTCTCGGCCGGGTGTTGCCCGGTGCCAGCGAACCGGTGGAGGCGTTCAAGAAGAACGGAGAGGATTTCGTCGTCGCCGACACCCTCGCCCAACTCGTCCAGGGAATGAACAGGGTCTCCGGCGAGGATCTGATCGACCTCGCCGATCTGAAGCGGCAGATCGAGGCCCGCGACCGTGAGGTCGACAACCCGTTCACCAAGGACCTGCAGATCTCCGCGATCCACAATTCGCGTCGATCGCGCGGAGAGCGCATCGCGCGTACCGCCTCACCGCACAAGATTCTCGATCCCAAATCGGGTCCGTTGATCGCCGTGCGGTTGAACATCATCACGCGAAAAACATTGGGCGGCATTCAAACCGACCTGCAGGGCCGTGTCCTCGACGGCGACGGACAGGCGATAGACGGATTGTGGGCGGCAGGTGAGATCGCCGGGTTCGGTGGCGGCGGTGTGCACGGGTACCGCTCGTTGGAGGGAACGTTCCTGGGTGGGTGCATCTTCGGCGGCCGGCAGGCCGGACGCGCGCTCGCTGCGCAAGCGTGACAGTGGCGCGGAGTCGAATGCGATGCACCGAGTACCGCGATTTCGCTCGGTGAGCGAACTCGCGGCTCCGGCGTCGATTGCTACGAGTCGGCCTCGGGCCGGGGTACCTCGAAGGCGAGCAGTGCGACGTCGTCCTGCAGGCCGTCCCCGAAGGATGCCAACAGTGACGTGAGATCGTCGACGATCTTCGGTGCAGTGGTCGCACCCTTTCTCGCAGCGAAGGATTCGAGGCCACCGTCGTCGTCGAAGCGCGTCCGCCCTGGTCCGACGATCGCTTCGGTCAATCCGTCGGTGTAGAACGCCATGACGTCGCCGGGGCGCAGGGTCACCGATGCCGATGCGAAGTGCGGCTCGGCCAACGCCCCGACCAACTGGCCACCTGTGGTGTCGACGAAGTCGACGACGGCGTCGTGCGTGATACGCAGTGCCGGCGGATGTCCGCCGCTGGCGAGGTCAACCTTTGCGCCGTCCGGTCCCGGAGTGATGGTGCCGAAAACCACCGTGCAGAAACGTGGGTCGTCTCCGTGGAACTCGTGGTGCAGAACGGTATTGAGGTTTTCGAGCACCGAGATCGGGTTGCGGTCGAACACTGCGGCGGCGCGGAGGGTGTACCGGGTCAGTGACGTCACGGCGGCGGCTCCCGCACCCTTACCGCTCACGTCACCGAGGAAGAATCCCCACGTCTGCTTGTCGAGCGGAAACACGTCGTAGAAGTCGCCACCGACCTCGTCGATGGATGCGGGGTGATAGTGCGCTGCCACGTTCATGCCCGTCGGAGCCGACAGGATCGGCGGCAGCAGAGTGCGTTGCAGCGTCGACGCCAGAATCTGCACCTGGGTTCTCTCCGCCTCGGCCTGCTTGCGTGCTTCTTCCGAGGCCCCCAATGCGTCCTGTGATCTGTCCAGTGCGGCCTCGGCATCGTCCTGGGCGGCCTCCGCGTTGTCGCGGGCGTCGACCAGATCCTTCTCGCGCACATGGCGTTCGGTTTCGTTGTGCAGCGTCATCGTCACCGTCACGGCCCCTTCGGCCGTGCGCAGACTGTTGGCCAGGATCGACACGGCTATCGCGGCGCGTGGGTCGGACGCGACGGTCAACTTCGCGTTCGCTCCGACCGGCGAGTCCGATTCCGATGTCGACACAACATTCATCAGGGCCGCCAGGATCGGCTCGAACTCGACTGTGAACAGGTCGCTGACGGACATTCCGACGAGCGTCTCGCGGCTGCGCGCGGTGATCCGAGCGGCGGCCACGTTGGCGTAGAGGATTCGCGAAGTGGCGACGTCGACCGAGAACACGCCGCACGGTGCAGTGTCGAGTAGATCAGCAGCCGTGGCAGACATGGGGACTCCCTTCGGTCATGACGAGCGGGTGGCGGGTTTCGAGTGGTCGGTTGTGATCGGATCGGTCCACACAGCAGTGACCACTGTGCCGAAACCGGGTCGATGGTCGACCAGGAGGTCGTCGGCCACCGCGGCTGCGAGTTGCAGGCCGTGACTTCGATTGGTCGTCGGCGTCGGTGGACGCCACGTCCCGGTGTCGGAGATCGTCACCGTCAGCGTCCGGTGTTCGTAGGCGGCGGTGATCGTCATCGTCCCTGGCTCGGGCACCGAGTGATAGGCGTGTTCGACCACGTTTGCCAGTGCCTCGTAGACCCCGAGGACGATGTCGTCGACAAGATCACTACTCACGCCGAGTTCGAGAGTCCAGTGATGCAACCGGCGCCGAAGTACGGTCGCCACGGCGGGCTCGGCCGGGGCGGTGTGGCTCCAACGACTGGGAGCGAGACTGCTCTCGGTCATCGTCGTCGCCCGATTCGGTATCGGTCGGTCATCGGTCGACCTCCGCGTCGAGAACAGCCGACCGAACGTGGGCAACCGCGTCGGGCACGGTCGTGAAGGTCGCCATCACTCGATCGATTCCGCTGAGCTGCACCGGACGAACCACGACTCCGTCGACCGCTACCAGAGCCATGCGTGAGGCATCGGGTAGCCGATCGCACACTCGCACCAGCACAGTGATCGCGCTCGACGACAGGAAGCTGACGTCGGTCAGATCGACGACGAGACCTCCTGCTGCACTGTCGGCCGCGGGAAACGCGGTGGCGGACAGTTCTGGGATGGTGTCGAGATCCAACTCGCCTCGAACGGTGAGTACGGTGGCCGAGTCGTGCTCGGCTGCCACGATCTCGAACGGTCCTCCGGTCGGCTCCTCTGACATAACTTGGACGTTACCTGTTGTCGAGTCGGATTCACGACCGAAACGTGTCGACGAACAGGTCAGCTGCGCCCAGTACTTCCAGGACCATGCGGACCGAGCGTGCAGGCGCGAATACGGCGATCTTGCCCGGATGTACAAAGGTGAAATCGATGATCGCGTTGGCGACGCCGGAGTACATGAACGAGACCTCCGACAAGTCGACCGTCACCTGCACGGACGCCGATGCCAGGCGGTCGAGGCTGTGCACGAACTCGGCCCGGGTGGACATGTCCAGTTCGCCGAACGCGCGCAGCGTGTTGTGGCGGTCCGGTCGCACGACGGTCTCGAGTCGGAACACGCCTTCGTCGTCGCGAAGGGAGCGTTCCATGGTTGCGGTGCTGGTCAACATGTCTTTACCTCTTCCCCGAAGCGCTCGGACCGGTCGGTCTTCCCGCACGGTGCACGACGCTGAGTTGTTGTGCTTTCAACAATGTCAGTGTCCGATTTCGGTAGACCTCGTCCGAGGTCTCGAACCGGTAACGAAAGATCTCGCTTCGATAACGGCGTCACCGGGTCAACATGTCGATGAGTGAACCGGTGACTTTCTTCTTCACCCAGCCGGTGACACCTCGCTGGCCGAGCGCTGCCCGGGCGGCATTGAGCCCGGCTGCTCCGTGCACTCCGCCACCGGGGTGCGCCGATGCCGAGCCCAGGAACAGACCCTCCACCGGCGTCTCCGACCGACCCAGACCCGGTGTCGGTCGAAATATCAACTGCTGCTGCAGCTGTGCGGTTCCGCCGTTCACCGCACCACCGTGCAGATTCGCGTCGGCACCGTACAGATCGCTCGGTCGCTGTACGACCCGCCCGACGATCGAATCGAGAAACCCCGGTGCGTGGGCGTCGAGGACTTCGTCCACCCGATCCGCCACGGTGTCGGCGGCCGCGTCGTCGACGACGCCTCTCGGCAGATGCGTGTAGGCCCAAGCGCTTTCGGTGCCCTCCGGTGATCTGCTCCGATCGGCAGTGGTCATCTGACCGAACAGCATGAACGGACTCGCGGGAAGGACTCCGGTCGTGAGATCGGCTGCCCAATGCACGAGACCGTTGTCGTCCGCACCGAGATGAACGGTGCCGGCATCGGCCAGAGACGGTGAATTCCAAGGGATTCTACGATCGAGCGCGTAGTTCACCTTGACCACAGGGGTGTCCCACTCGAAGGTGCGCAAGTCGTCGTGCACACGGCGCGGCACGGCGTCGTACGGAAGCAGTGAACCGTAGAGCGCCGGTGCGGACACGTCGGCCACGATCGCTCGGCGCGCCCGAAACGTGTCGCCGGCCGCGGTGTGCACTGCCCGAGCTCGACCGCCGCGCACCTCGATGTGCTCGACCGCCTGACCGCACTCCAGCACCGCACCCGATGCGGCGCCACGCCGAATCAACGCCGACGTCAGCGCAGAGGATCCGCCCACGGGGGTCGGAAACCCGACGTCCTGGGCCAGCATCGTGAGCAGCCAGCCCATCATCCCGCTCACGGGGGCGTCGGTCGGGACGTCACCGTGCATGGCGTTTCCCAGCAGGAGGCAGCGAGCGGCCTCGCTGTGGAAGAGTTCGTGAGCCATCACGCGGGCGGGGAGGGCGGCGAATCGTGCGAAGCGCAGCGTCTCGGGTACGCCCAAGGCGTGGACGAGGCGAGCCGCGGGGACGACGGGTGGAAACGGTCCGAACAGCGAGTTCATGAAGGGCTCGCGAATGCGCTCCCACTGCTCGAAGAGTCGCAACCAGGTGCGGCCGTCCCGCGCGTCGTGTTCCGACAGCCGCGCGGCGGTGATCTCGACATCGTGGTGGACGACCGGAGCGTCGGTGTCCTGCGGTGATCGCGCATGGCCGTACACCGCGGGGGAGTGCGCCCACTGCAGCCCGTGGCTTTCCAGCTCGAGTGCCTTCATGGCAGGCGAGGCGAGCGCCAGCGGGTAGAACGCGCTGAAGAGGTCGCTGGTGAAACCGGGAACGAGCTCGGCGCTGCGCACAGCGCCGCCGGGATGTTCGGCGGCCTCGAGGACCACGACGTCCCAGCCGGCGTCTGCCATCGCTGCCGCCGCGACCAAGCCGTTGTGGCCACTGCCGATCACGATCGCGTCTACTTCGGTCGTGGTCATCGGGATGTACTCCTCTGCTCGGTCTTCGTCCTGCCGGTCAGCACGGTACCGACGAAGTACAGCGCTACGCCTACCGCAAGAAGCAGTCCGGCGCGGAGCCACGTTGCTCCCGACTGCTGGGTCAGCAGTACGGCACAGGTGATCAGCGCCAGGACGGGAAGTGCTGTGGGCGTTCGGAAATGGTCGGTCTCTGCCCGATCTCGGCGTAGTACGAGCACGGCGACGTTGGTGCTGACGAAGACGAACAGCAGCAGGAGCACCACGGTTTCGGCCAGTGCCGCAACAGAACCGGTGGTGGCCAGGACCATCGCGACAGCTGTGGTGGCGACGATGGCGGTCCACGGTGTCTTGCGACCCGGCAGAACCTCGGCGAGCACTCCGGGGAGCAGACCGTCGCGCGCCATCCCGAACGTCAGCCGCTATGCCATGATCATCGTCAGCAACGCGCCGTTGGCGACAGCGACGAGTGCGATCAGACCGAAAACCGACGGCGGAATGCCGGCATCCGCTGCAGCGACGACCTCGAGCAGTGGACCGGTGGACTGCGACAGTGTGTCGGCAGGTACGACCGTCGACACAGCAAGCCCGACGAGCACGTACACCACACCGGCCACGGTGACGGCACCGAGGAGGGCTCGTGGGTAGACCCGGCGCACGTCCTCGACTTCCTCGGCGATGTTCGCGGACGTCTCGAAACCCACGAACGAATAGAAGGCCAGCAGAGCCGCGCCGAGAACCGCCAAGGTCGGTGTCGTCTCGTCGGTGAATTCGAGGACGCGAGAGGGCACACCGTCGCCGCGGCTCAACACCAGTCCGGCAAGGGCGATGACGACGACCAGCCCGGACACCTCGACCACCGTCATCACGAGATTGGCGCGGAGAGACTCGGTGATGCCGCGCGCGTTGAGCAACCCGATCAACAGCAGGAAGACCACTGCAGCGGGTACGGCAGGCACGTCGAGGAACACGCCCAGATAGTCACCCGAAAAGGCGAGTGCCAGCCCGGCCGCACTGGTGACACCCGCGGCGAGCATCGAGAATCCGACGAGGAACGACACCATCGGTTTGCCGTACGCCTGTTGCGCGAAAACCGCTGCGCCGCCCGCTCTCGGATACTTGGTGACCAACTCTGCGTACGACGCCGCGGTCAGCAGCGCCATCAGCAGCGCGACGAGCATGGGGAGCCAGATCGCTCCGCCGACCTCACCTGCGATCTCACCGACGAGAGCATAGATTCCGGCACCGAGCACATCGCCGAGAATGAACACGAACAGCATCTTTCCCGAAACTGCTTGTCGCAGTGGGGTCTTGGTCACGGTGCAGTGGACCGCTCGGCCAGGAGTGCAAGCCTGCGCAGCGCCTCGGCGTTGCGTGGATGCGCCAGAAGATGTTGGACCCGGTCGGGGACCAGATCGAAGGGTGCCGTGATTGCGTGCTCGATGATTTCGATGCGGCAGCCCGAGGCGAGAGGATGCAGTCGCACTGTTATCGAGGCCTTTCCGAACGGCAGTGCACGGGCTTCGAGCACAAGTTCTCGACCGGCATGGAGTCCCACCGACCGCGTGACGTCACTGAGTACCGCAGGCCACGCACCCACCGAGTGATGAATGGAGCTGCCGACTGCGGGCCAGTTGCCATCGACCGCGCGGATGCGGGACGCGCCGACGACCCAGGTCGCATAGCTCCATCCGTTCGCCAGGACGTTCCAGACGTCCTCGCAGGTGGCTGACGTATTTCTGCTGGTGGGCACGATTCGGCCTCCGAAACTCTCGTCGTTGTGCGTGATTGCACGATCTCCGATCGTGCTCCGCTACTCCTGGGCTCGAAGTCGATGTACTGCGCGGTGTCGTCGGTTGCTCGAGGAGACGCACCGACTTCGACGTATGCCCCGAAACCTCCGGACCCAATCCCGTGGCGACCACTCGCGTCGGTGCCGATCTGCGATTGTCATACTGAGGCCATGTCGACAATCGCCTATGTCATCGCTGGTTCGGAAGCCACCGGCGGAGCCGGTCTGCAAGCAGATCTCAAGACATTCGAGCGGCTCGGGGTCTACGGAGTCGGCACGATCACGTGCATCGTCTCGTTCGATCCGAAGGCGGGCTGGGGGCACCGATTCGTGCCCATCGACAGCACGGTCATCGCCGATCAGATCGAAGTGGCCACTGCCGCACACGATCTCGATGTCGTCAAGATCGGCATGCTCGGCACCCCCGTCACCGTGGACACGGTAGCGGCGTCGCTGCGCCTGCAGCCGTGGCGGCACGTGGTCGTCGATCCGGTCCTGATCTGCAAGGGCCAGGAGCCGGGTGCCGCACTCGACACCGACAATGCCCTGCGGCGCGAGATCCTTCCGTTGGCCACCGTGATCACCCCCAATCTGTTCGAGGCGCAGACCTTGTCCGGAATGGACGCCATCGACACCGTCGACGATCTGGGTGAGGCCGCCAAGAGAATCGCCGATCTCGGGCCTCGTTTCGTGGTGGTCAAGGGTGGCACAGGTCTGCCCGGCGACGAGGCCGTCGACGTCGTCTACGACGGGTCCGAACTGACCGTGCTGCGAGCCCCCAAGGTGGGCGAAGAGCGCGTGTCGGGTGCCGGCTGCGTGTTCGCCGCAGCCATCACCGCGGAGCTCGCGAAGGGCGCAGGCGTGCTCGACGCCGTCGCGACGGCCAAGGATTTCGCGCACGCCGGCATCGTCGGCCGACTCGCCAGCCACGCTCCGTTCGCGGCAGTGAGTTGGCACGACTGATCGTCCGATCCGACCTCAGGTTTACCGCCGGTGACTAGCGGGCAGCCGATACGAACCGCTTGTCTCGAATGGGACGAACGGTCCGTATCCGGAGAGGATCCACATGGCAGACGAGAACACGAGCGAATCCGACGCCGGGGCAACCGACGACGATCGGACGACGCGCGGGCACGCGGGTGAGGCAATCGTCGACACACGCAACTGGCCCGGGTACATCTGTATCGGAGTGGCATTGGTGAGTCTCGGTCTCACTCTCACCGCGGCAGGTTACGGATTCACCGGGTGGGTGTGGATCGGGGCCGTTGCCGCGCCGGTGCTACTCGTCGCCGGGATTGCTCTGGTCCTCCTGGAGCGCAAGCGTGTCAAGGCCAAGGAAGGCAAATCCCTCACCGACCCGGCGGGTCATTGACCGAGCCCGCGGCCGACGGATCCTGGAAGTCGCCGGGCCGAGGTCTCGGTACGGCGCTCGCTGATATCGCTCGCACGATCGGATCACCTGTACCCATCGAATCCGTGCGCGTGACCGGGGCGAGTGACGATTCCCGGATGGTCCGCCCCGGAGACCTGTACTTGGCGTTTCCGGGCTCTCACGGCCACGGGTCGAACCACGAACTCGAGGCGTACGAGCGCGGAGCGGTGGCCGTCCTGTCCGACAGGCCGTCGACCGTGCTGCCGACCGTCGTCGTCGACGACCCGCGCCGAAGCGCAGGCGCGGTCTGCGCACTGATCCACGATTTCCCCGCGGACGCCATGGACGTCTACGGGGTGACCGGAACCAATGGAAAGACCAGCACTGCACTGCTGCTCGCTGCGGGGCTAGAGGCCTCGGGCGAGACGGTCGGCACGATGACCGGCATCGGATTGGCCGGGCCGGCGACGTGGTCACCCACTGCGCGAACGACACCCGAGGCTGCGACGGTCCAGCGCACGCTCGGCCGCTTTCGAGACGAGGGCGCAACGGCTGTCGCGCTGGAGGTGTCCTCTCATGCAGTGTCCGAACACCGCATCGACGGTATGCGCTTCTCTGCGGTCGGGTTCACCAATCTCGGTCCCGACCACCTCGACTATCACGGCAGCATGGACAGATACTTCGCCGCCAAAGCGGAGTTGTTCGCAGCCCACCGAACAGCAGCCGCGGCGGTGGGTATCGACGACGTGTACGGAAGAAGGTTGGCCCAGCTCGTGGACGTTCCGTGCTGGAGGTGGTCGGTACTCGACATCCGTGCGGAGGTGTTCGGAGAGCACATCGAATGCACCGGCGTCGATACAACGATGACTGTCCGAACAACTACGGGTTCGATCGACGTTCGACTGCCCCTGCTCGGTCCGCACCAGGCCGGTAACGCGCTTGCTGCGCTTGCCACAGCACTGGCCGCAGGCAAGGATCTCGCGGTGGTCGCCGCAGGATTGGAGAGCGTTCGATCCGTTCCCGGACGGCTCGAGAAGGTCGATGCCGGGCAGCCGTTTCTGGCATTGGTGGACTACATGCACAACACCGCGGGACAACGCCGATTGTTGCCGTTCGTACGGACTTTGGTGACCGGTCGGGTGATCGTGGTCGTCGGGGCAACGGGTGAACGCGATCCGGGCAAACGCTTCCCGCTGGGAGCTACCGCAGCCGAACTTGCCGACGTGGTGATCGTCAGCGACGAAAGTCCGCTGTCCGAGGATGCCGACACCATCCGAGCTGCGGTGGCGGAAGGTGCGCGAGCTGCACGGTCGGCGTCGGTCGTCGTCGAGCCGGACCGTCGTACTGCGCTCGCGCTCGCAGTGAAGATGGCCGAACCCGACGATGTGGTCGTGGTCGCGGGCCGCGGCTGCGACACCGAGCAGGCCTACGGTCGAGACATCGTCGAATTCGACGATCGGGTCGTGCTCCGAGAAGTGCTGAAGGACCTCCGCCGAGAAACCGGCGACCGGCTCTAGCGACCGACGCTGCGGGACTTGCGGTCCTGCTTGCCCTGGGACTTGTCGGCGCGCTTCTGCGCGAATCTGCCGGCCGATTTCAGGCCCCTGGACACGAAGTTGTCGTTCCCTGTTCGCTTTTCGAGGCTCTGACCGGCGAAGGCCAGCAGTCGGGCGAGGATGGGTAGCCCGATCGCGACGATCAGGTAGCGGTACAGGTATTTACGGGCAAGCAGGGGAAGCATCGGGCATTCCTTCTCGGGTCGAAGTCGGTCAGCGGACTGCGCGTCGAACCTTGAGCGCTGCGGTCGCGGTCAGCGTGATGACGGCACCGACGACGGCTGCGCCGAGCAGGGAGACACCCTGACCGAGGTCGAAGTTCCAACCCAGGAAGTTGATCGTGGTGTGCACGGTGTTCTGCAGCACGAAGATCACCAGCGCTGCGACCAGGACGAGCGTGATCAGGAGGGCGAACTTCGAGGCGAATCCGCCGCGACGCTTGGGGGCCTTGGTCGTGTCTGTCGATGTGGTCATGAGGGGCATCCGTTCTCTGGTGTGAGGAAAGGTGGGAGTGAAAGGCGAGTGCCGCCGATCATCGAGATCGGCGGCACTCGATGCGATGGGGGTGGTTACTTGAAGGTGTCCTTGATGTTCTCGCCGACCTTCTTCACGCCTGCCGAACCCTGGTCCTTCTTGCCCTCGGCCTCGAGGTCCTTGTTGTCGGTTGCGTCGCCCACAACCTCCTTGGCCTTGCCGATGGCGTCTTCTGCAGCGTTCTTGGCCTTGTCGATGAAGCTCATGGTGTTGCCCTTTCAGGTGGCTGTGATTGTTGGTAACGGATACTTAGTCGGTTTCCGCCCCTGAAAGCAAACGCCGCTGTGATGTAGCTCATATCGCCGCAGTGTTCGCTCGGAGCATCAGGTGAGAGAGACCAGCTCGGTGATGTCGTCCTGAGGCAGCTCGCCGTCGACGACAGCGGTCACGACCGAACTGTTCAGGGTGATCGCACCCTTGTGGTTGTCCAGGAATGCGGTGTCGGCAGCATCGCGACCGACCGAGATTCGCACCAGCGTCGAGCGAGGGGCGAGGCAGGTGGCATCGACAACACGCCACTGGCCGCCCACGAACGCCTCGGCGACGGCGTGGAAGTCCATCGGATCGCAGCCGGGTGCGTACACCGCCACCAGCCGAGCCGGAACGTTGACCGCACGCAGCATGGCGACCACGAGGTGCGAGTAGTCCCGGCAGACACCCTGTCCGGCGAGCAATGTGTCGACGGCTCCGTCGATCGGATCGCTGCTTCCCGGAACGTAATTCAGACGTGCGCCCACCCATGCGGAGATCTTCGCCAGCAGTTCCTCGGAGTCCGCGTAGTCGCCGAATTCGGTTGCGGCGAACCCGTAGAACTTGTCGGCCTCGGCGTACCGGCTCGGCCGGAGATAGAGCGACATGTCGTAGTCGGTGACCGGAGCCGGGGTGGTGTTGCCCAGAATGGTGGCGTCGTACGAGACCTGCAGATTGCCGACGTCGGCAGGCATGACGTGGATCCGGTTGCCGTGCGGTCCGCTCACTTCCTTGGCCTCGATGGGGTTACCGTCGAGGACGAAGGACAGTGACTCGGTGACCGTCGTACCTGGGTGCGGTGCGACTGCGATCTGGAATTCGAGCGTGGTGGCTGCGGTGATGTCTACATCGAGGCGCGCGGATACGTCGCGTTTGAGCATGGGAACTCCTGGCAGGTGGGGTGGGTGAACCTGCTGCCAGTACCCACGTTCAC
This sequence comes from Rhodococcus cercidiphylli, assembly GCF_033042225.1. Classification (NCBI taxonomy): domain Bacteria; kingdom Bacillati; phylum Actinomycetota; class Actinomycetes; order Mycobacteriales; family Nocardiaceae; genus Rhodococcus; species Rhodococcus cercidiphylli. Next base: position 368,155 of record NZ_JAWLKE010000002.1, on the reverse strand, counting down.
CGAAGCCAAACGCCGCTGCTCAGCAGGTGCTCAACGCCACCCCAGGGCGGGAGCGACGTCGCGCAGCAGTGTCTCGAGCAAGTGAGCGCAGTAGTCGACGCCCAGTTGGTTGGGGACGGTGAGCAGCAGAGTGTCTGCGGCAGCGATCGCTTCGTCGGTGGCCAGTTCCTCGATCAGCCGGTCGGGCTCGCCCGCGTAGGTCTTGCCGAACCGTGCTTTGCCGCCGTCGAGGTAGCCGACTTGGTCGTCGCCGGTGCCCTCTCGGCCGAAGTAGGCCCGATCGAGATCGCTGACGATCGGAAAGATGCTGCGGCTCACGGACGTTCGCGGTGCGAAATCGTGGCCTGCATCGCTCCACGTCTTGTGGAATCGTTCGATCTGCTCGGCCTGCAGTTGATGGAACGGCACACCGGTGTCTTCGCTCAGCAGTGTCGAGCTCATCAGGTTCATACCCTGGCGCGCGGTCCACTCGGCGGTCTCGCGAGTTCCGGCACCCCACCAGATGCGCTGACGCAATCCGGGGGAGTGCGGTTCGAGGCGCAGCAGTCCGGGTGGGTTGGGAAACATCGGTCGTGGATTGGGCTGCGCGAAGCCCTTGCCTTCCAGGAGGTCGAGGTAGATGCGGGTGTGCTCACGCGCCATATCGGCATGATCCGAACCGTCGGCGGGTGCGTAGCCGAAGTAGCGGTAACCCTCGATGACCTGCTCGGGCGATCCCCGACTGATGCCGAGTTGCAACCGTCCGCCGGAGATGAGGTCGGCAGAGCCCGAGTCCTCGGCCATGTAGAACGGGTTCTCGTACCGCATGTCGATGACGCCGGTGCCGATCTCGATGGTGCTCGTCTTGGCGCCCACGGCAGCGAGCAGGGGGAACGGCGACGCGAGTTGATTGGCGAAGTGATGGACGCGGTAGTACGCGCCGTCGGCGCCGAGTTCTTCGGCTGCGACCGCGAGGTCGATGGACTGCAGCAGCACGTCCGACGCAGACCGTGTCTGCGACTGTGGGGATGCCGACCAATGTCCGAAGGACAAGAATCCGATCTTCTTCATCACGCGCTCTTTCGTTGAAGGATCAACTAAGTTCACTGTACTGCAGCGTGTGTCGAGGTGGATTCATTCCCGGCTCCGGCTAGGCGCCGATTCCGGCGGTCAAGAGCTTCGCCAATTCCAGATAGGCGTCGCCGTCGCTCAATCCCGTCAGGCGAAACACCTCACGCGTCTGGATGCGCACCATGACCGAGGAGGCGACATCGCCGACGAATGCGGCGTGCACGTCTCGTACTTCACCGCTGGCGACGCCCTCGCTGATCAACTCCTGAACACGCCGAGCGGCGATCGCGGTATTGCGTTCGTACACCGAACGAGCGGATTCGAGAGATGCCAGATCGGTCATGAACTGCTCGGACGCCGATTCCAGGGCCGCGCCGACGGCGGTGAGATACGTGGTGATGCGGTTGCGGGTGCCGTCCACCTCGGCGACCGCGTTCTCGACCTGGGTGGTCATGGACTTGAAGTAGTGCACTGTGGCGCCGCCGACGAGTTGATCCTTGCTCGACGCCAGTGTGTACAGCGTGGACTTGGAGCATCGGAGGCGGGCCGCGATGGTGTCGAGCGTCAGGTGGGCGAAGCCCTCTGCCAGAAACAGGCTCACGAGCTGGTCGAAGAGCTCGGAACGGCGTGCCGTGGCATGCGAGGTCACGGGTGCGTTCACATCAGGGATGGTACTGCATCGCCTTGTGCAGTACTGTGCATCAGTACTGCGGATCATCCGGCAGTACTGATCCGAACTTCCCGGAGGTTTTTCACGTGCCCGTCGATCGTCTGTTGCCCACTGCCGAAGCGCGCGACCTCATCGCGCTGACCCGCGACGTGGCAGACAAGGTGCTCGACCCGATCGTCGACGATCACGAGCGGCGTGAGGCGTACCCGGACCATGTGTTCGCCACCCTGGGTGAGGCAGGACTGCTGAGCCTGCCGTACGCGGAGGAATGGGGCGGTGGTGGCCAACCGTACGAGGTCTACCTCCAGGTCCTCGAAGAACTGGCGTCGCGCTGGGCGGCAGTGGCCGTTGCAGTGAGCGTGCACGGTCTGGCCTGCTACCCCGTGATGGCCTTCGGTACCGACCAACAGAAAGCCGACAAGCTTCCCGACATGCTCGGAGGGGCTCAGATCGGTGCCTACTCGTTGTCCGAGGCGCAGGCCGGTTCGGACGCTGCCGCACTCAGTTGCAAGGCCACCCCGACCGAGGGCGGCTACACGGTGAACGGTTCGAAGGCGTGGATCACGCACGGTGGAGTGGCCGACTTCTACAACCTGTTCGCCCGAACAAGCGAAGGATCCAAGGGGATCTCGTGCTTCCTCGTTCCGGACGGAACCGACGGCCTGAGCTTCGGTAGGCCCGAGGAGAAGATGGGGCTGCACGCCGTCCCGACGACCTCGGCGCACTACGACAACGTCCACGTCCCCACCGAGTGGCGAATCGGTGCGGAGGGGCAGGGGCTGCAGATCGCCTTCAGCGCGCTCGACGCCGGACGGCTCGGAATCGCCGCTGTAGCAGTGGGAATCGCCCAGGCGGCACTCGACGACGCGGTGAAGTACGCCCAGGAGCGTACGGCGTTCGGCAAGAAGATCATCGACCACCAGGGCCTCGGTTTCGTATTGGCGGACATGGCGGCCGCAGTGGACTCCGCCCGCGCCACCTACCTCGACGCCGCCCGTCGGCGTGACGCCGGACTTCCTTACTCGCGCAACGCTTCCGTGGCAAAGCTGATCGCCACCGATGCGGCCATGAAGGTGACCACCGACGCGGTGCAGGTCTTCGGCGGCTACGGCTACACCCGCGACTTCCGCGTCGAGCGATACATGCGCGACGCCAAGATCACCCAGATCTTCGAGGGCACCAACCAGATTCAGCGTCTGGTGATCGCCCGATCGCTCGCAACCAGCTGACACCAGAATCCACTCGACACGCCCGAACAAGCAACCGTAGGGGACACCTTCATGACCACGACCGAACCCGATATCCATACCACTGCGGGTAAATTGGCCGATCTTCGTAAACGTCTCGCGGTTGCGGAGATTCCGTCCGGTGAGGCAGCGGTGGACAAGGTCCACGCCAAAGGCAAGCTCACCGCCCGCGAACGGATCACCGCGTTGCTCGACGAGGGCTCGTTCGTCGAACTCGACGCCCTGGCCCGGCACCGCTCCCAGAACTTCGGGCTCGGGGACAACCGGCCCTTCGGTGACGGTGTCGTCACCGGCTACGGCACCGTCGACGGCCGCGATGTGTGCGTGTTCTCCCAGGACGCGACCGTCTTCGGCGGCTCCCTGGGCGAAATCTACGGCGAGAAGATCGTCAAGGTCATGGACCTGGCCGTCAAAACCGGACGGCCCCTGGTCGGCATCAACGAAGGCGCCGGAGCCCGCATCCAGGAAGGCGTCGTCTCCCTCGGGTTGTACGGCGAGATCTTCCACCGCAACGTCCGCGCCTCCGGAGTCATCCCCCAGATCTCGCTGATCATGGGCCCCGCCGCCGGCGGGCACGTCTACTCCCCGGCACTGACCGACTTCGTGGTCATGGTCGACGGCACCTCCCAGATGTTCGTCACCGGACCCGACGTCATCAAAACCGTCACCGGCGAGAACGTCACCATGGAAGAACTCGGTGGCGCGCACACCCACATGGAAAAGTCCGGGGTCGCGCACTACGTCGCCTCCGGCGAACAAGACGCCCTCGACTACGTCCGCGACCTCCTGTCGTATCTACCGTCGAACAATCGCGCCGACGCTCCCCGCACCGCACCCTCGGACCCGATCGCCGGGTCCATCGAAGACAATCTGACCGCCGAGGACCTCGAACTCGACACCCTGATCCCCGACTCACCGAACACCCCCTACGACATGCACGAGGTCATCACCCGGATCCTCGACGACGACGAATTCCTCGAAGTCCAACAAGGCCGGGCCCGCAACATCATCGTCGGGTTCGGGCGCATCGACGGCCGATCGGTGGGAATCGTGGCCAACCAACCCACCCAGTTCGCCGGAACGTTGGACATCGATGCTTCCGAGAAAGCAGCCCGGTTCGTGCGGACCTGCGACTGCTTCAACGTCCCGATCATCACCCTGGTCGATGTTCCCGGGTTTCTGCCCGGCACCGGGCAGGAATACAACGGCATCATCCGACGCGGCGCGAAACTGCTCTACGCCTACGGCGAAGCGACCGTCGGGAAGATCACCGTCATCACCCGCAAAGCGTACGGCGGCGCGTACGACGTGATGGGTTCCAAGCACATGGGAGCCGACGTCAACCTCGCCTGGCCGACCGCGCAGATCGCCGTCATGGGAGCCTCCGGCGCCGTCGGGTTCGTCTACCGCAAACAGTTGCTCGAAGCCGCCAAGAACGGGGAGGACGTCGACGCCCTGCGCCTGAGGTTGCAGCAGGAATACGAAGACACCCTCGTCAACCCCTACATCGCCGCCGAACGCGGCTACCTCGACGCCGTCATACCCCCCAGCCACACCCGCGGCCAGATCGTCACCGCACTACGACTACTCGAACGCAAACAAGTCACCCTCCCACCCAAGAAACACGGAAACATCCCACTATGAACGAAGCGAATCATGACGCAGCGAGCGACGACGCGGATCATGCTGCAGCGTCGGTCAGTTGGTCGTTTCGCGGAAGTCCGACGGACGCCGAGATCGCTGCTGTCGTTGCGGTTTTGACTGCCGCGCAGCCGACGGTGGCCGAGGAATTGCCGGCCCCGATCGATCTGTGGGGTCGCCCGGAAGACATGCATCGCTACGGACTAGCAAGTGCCCCAGCCCTTTTCGTCAATGCCCGATATGGCCAGTAAAGGAATTTCAGTACATGACTACCTCGACTTCCCATAAGAAAATCTCGAAGGTTCTTGTCGCCAATCGTGGTGAGATCGCGGTGCGGGTGATCCGGGCGGCGGCCGATGCCGGGTTGGCCAGTGTCGCTGTGTACGCCGAACCCGACGCCGACGCACCGTTCGTGCGTCTGGCCGACGAAGCGTTCGCGCTCGGCGGGCAGACCTCCGCGGAGTCGTACCTGGTGATCGACAAGATCATCGACGCAGCCGCCAAGTCCGGGGCCGACGCCATCCACCCCGGCTACGGATTCCTCTCCGAGAACGCCGACTTCGCCCAAGCCGTCATCGACGCCGGTCTGATCTGGATCGGACCGTCCCCGCAGTCCATCCGCGACCTCGGCGACAAGGTCACCGCCCGCCACATCGCCGCCCGCGCCGAAGCCCCCTCCGTCCCCGGCACCTCCGAACCGGTCAAGGACGCCGACGAGATCCTCGCCTTCGTCGACGAACACGGCCTGCCGATCGCGATCAAAGCCGCGTTCGGTGGCGGCGGCCGCGGCATGAAAGTCGCCCGCACCCGCGAGGAAATCCCGGAGCTGTTCGACTCCGCCACCCGCGAAGCGGTCGCCGCGTTCGGCCGCGGAGAATGCTTCGTCGAGCGCTACCTCGACAAGCCCCGCCACGTCGAAGCTCAGGTCATCGCCGACCAACACGGCAACGTCATCGTCGCCGGCACCCGCGACTGCTCCCTGCAACGCCGCTTCCAGAAACTCGTCGAAGAAGCACCCGCCCCGTTCCTCACCGACGCCCAACGCAAAGAAATCCACTCCTCCGCGAAAGCCATCTGCCTCGAAGCCGGCTACTACGGTGCCGGCACCGTCGAATACCTCGTCGGCCAGGACGGACTGGTGAGCTTTTTGGAAGTGAACACCCGTCTGCAGGTCGAGCATCCCGTCACCGAGGAAACCTCCGGCATCGACCTGGTGCTGCAGCAGTTCAAGATCGCCAACGGTGAAGAACTGTCCATCACCGACGATCCCGAACCACGCGGCCATTCGTTCGAGTTCCGGATCAACGGCGAAGACGCCGGACGCGGCTTCCTACCCGCCCCCGGACCGGTCACCACCTTCCGTGCGCCGTCGGGACCCGGGGTTCGCGTCGATTCCGGTGTCGAATCCGGCTCGGTGATCGGCGGCCAGTTCGACTCGATGCTCGCCAAGCTCATCGTCACCGGCGCGACCCGCGAGGAAGCCCTCGCCCGTTCACGTCGAGCACTCGCCGAATTCGATGTCCAAGGGTTGGCGACGGTCATTCCGTTCCACGCCGCAGTGGTCTCCGATCCGGCGTTCATCGGCGACGGCGACTCCTTCGACGTCCACACCCGCTGGATCGAAACCGAATGGGACAACCAGGTTCCCCCGTTCACCGCCGGACAACCCATCGACGACGACGAGGTCCTGCCGCGGCAGTCCGTCGTCGTCGAGGTCGGCGGCCGCCGCGTCGAGGTCTCCCTGCCCGGGGAACTGTCCCTCAGCGGCGGTAACGGCGGCGGAGGGCCCGCAGGAGCGGTACGGCGCAAGCCCAAAGCCCGCACCCGCGGCGGTGCCGGAGCCGGTGCCGCATCCGGCGACGCGGTCACCGCACCCATGCAGGGCACCGTGGTCAAAGTCGCCGTCGACGAAGGCCAAACCGTCGACGCCGGTGACCTCATCGCCGTCCTCGAAGCAATGAAAATGGAAAACCCCGTCAACGCCCACAAAGCAGGCACCATCACCGGCCTGACCGTCACCGCAGGCGACGCCATCACCCAAGGCACCGTCCTCGCAGAGATCAAGTAGGGGGTGTTCGATGACTGCCCTCGCTGAATCGTTCGACGGTGGTAGCTCGCCGGTGCATTCGACCGAGCTCGAAATCGTGTCCACGGTGCTGCGCATGGCGTCGGCCGCGCGGGTTCGTCTGGCAGAGGCATTGGATGCGCAGGGGCTCAGCTGGGCGAGGTACGAGGTACTGGAACTGGTGTGCAGACGAGGGCCGATGTCCTACAGTGCGCTGTCGCGGGAGTTGGTGCGACACAGGACGAGTATCACCGCCACGACGGCAAGTCTGGTCGAGGCGGGGCTGCTGGCGCGGAGCGTCAATCCGCGAAACCGGCAGCAGTACATGGTCGAGGCCACCGACTCGGGGCACCGCGCGGTGACGCGGGCCGAGCGTGCGCTCGAGCGCGCTCGGTCGAGGATGGCTGTCGATGCCGATTCTGCTCGGACGCTCGAGGTGTTGCGCGGCATCGAGAAGCAGTGGAACGGCAGGCGCTGATCGAGGCCGCACAGGTGCGGCTGTCTCCGACCCGGGCTGAAGTCGGGGTTCGGTGCCACGGGGGAGTGACCGGAAAACGAACAGCGGGAGTCGTGTCGGCTCCGAGGTGACGCGTCGAGCGTCGTTGCGGTCGACATTCGGCGAATTCGTCTGCATACTTGACTTTGTCCAGAAAAGCGGAGGATAGTATTGCTGTGATGCCGATCTCACCGTACGCGGAGCTATTACGCACCGCCGACATGCGCGTGACCCGTCCGCGGGTCGCGGTGCTCCAGGTCGTCGGATCCAATCCTCATGCAGACACCGACACGATCCTCGGGCTCGTGCGATCGGTGCTGCCCGAGGTGTCGCGGCAAACCGTGTACGACGTGCTCAATGCGTTGACCGCGGCGCGCCTGGTACGGCGAATCGAACCGGCAGGATCTCCTGCCCGGTACGAATCTCGTGTCGGCGACAACCATCACCACGCGGTGTGCCGCTCCTGCGGTGTCATCGCCGACGTGGACTGCGCGGTCGGCGAAACGCCGTGTCTCACCGCATCGGACTCCGTCGGTTTCACGATCGACGAGGCGGAAGTCATCTACTGGGGCTTCTGCGCACAGTGTTCGGCTGCTCGAGGGCAGTCGACAGCTCCTGTTTCGTTCCCTCCCGGTTCTCGAACACAGCAGAGTTCGTGAATCGACCTCGATCACAGCCCGATCGTCACACTTCGGAAGGAAGCACGTGTCACAAGATCACACAACACGCGAAAAAGAGATGAACGAGGATCAGCCACAGGAGTCGGGTGGCAAGTGTCCGGTCATGCACGATTCGATGCCGATGCCCGTCGAGGGTGGCGGTAACCGCGAGTGGTGGCCCAAGGCTCTGAACCTCAAGATTCTCAAGAAGAACCCGGCCGTCGGCGACCCGATGGGTGCAGATTACGACTACGCCGCCGAGTTCAACTCCCTCGACCTCGCCGAGGTCAAGCGCGACATCGAAGCCCTCATGACCAACTCGCAGCCCTGGTGGCCTGCCGACTTCGGTCACTACGGCCCCTTCTTCATTCGCATGGCGTGGCACGCCGCAGGCACGTACCGCAAGCAGGACGGACGCGGTGGAGCCGGAGCGGGCATGCAGCGCTTCGCCCCCCTGAACAGCTGGCCGGACAACGCCAGCCTGGACAAGGCTCGTCGTCTGATCTGGCCGGTCAAGCAGAAGTACGGCCGCAAGCTCTCCTGGGCCGACCTGATCGTGCTCACCGGCAACGTGGCCATCGAGTCCATGGGTCTGCCGACCTACGGCTTCGCCGGCGGACGCGTCGACGCCTGGGAGCCGGACGAGGACGTCTACTGGGGCCCCGAGCAGACCTGGCTGGGCGACGAGCGCTACAACGGCGACCGCACCAGTCTCGAAAACCCCTTGGCCGCAGTGCAGATGGGTCTGATCTACGTCAACCCCGAGGGCCCGAACGGTAACCCGGATCCGGTGCAGTCCGCACTGGACATCCGCGAGACCTTCGGCCGGATGGCCATGAACGACATCGAGACCGCGGCACTCGCCGTCGGTGGGCACACGTTCGGCAAGACGCACGGTGCGGCGGATCCCGACGAGCACATCGGTGCCGAGCCCGAGGGTGCACCCATCGAGCAGATGGGTCTGGGCTGGAAGAACAGCTACCAGAGTGGCGTCGGCGCGGACGCGATCACCAGTGGTCTCGAAGTCATCTGGACCCCCACACCCACCCAGTGGGACAACAGCTTCCTCGAGACGCTGTACGGATTCGAGTGGGAGCTCCACAAGAGCCCCGCAGGTGCGCACCAGTGGCGCCCGAAGAACGGCGAGGGCGCGGATCTCGTTCCCGACCCCGCCGATCCCACCAAGCGTCGCCACCCGTCGATGCTCACGTCCGACATCGCGATGCGCGTCGACCCGATCTACGAGCAGATCACTCGTCGCTGGCTCGACCACCCCGAGGAGCTCGCCGAAGAATTCCAGAAGGCGTGGTTCAAGCTCACCCACCGCGACATGGGACCGGTATCGCGCTACCTCGGCCCCGAGGTCCCGTCCGAGACTCTGCTCTGGCAGGACCCGATCCCGGCCGTCGATCACGAACTGATCGGTGAGGCGCAGATCGCCGAGCTCAAGAAGACGATCCTCGACTCCGAACTGACTCAGCAGCAGCTCATCTCGGCTGCCTGGGCCGCGGCGTCGTCGTTCCGAGTCAGCGACAAGCGCGGCGGTGCCAACGGTGGCCGTCTGCGCCTGCAGCCGCAGGCAGGCTGGGAGGTCAACGAGCCCGACGAGCTCGCACAGGTCATTCGTGTGCTCGAGGGAGTCCAGCAGTCGTTCTCCGGAACGGTGTCGTTCGCCGACCTCGTCGTTCTCGGTGGCGTCGCAGCACTCGAGCAGGCGTCGGGTGTCAGCGTGCCGTTCACGCCGGGCCGCATGGACGCGACGCAGGAGCAGACGGACGTCGATTCGTTCTCCGATCTCGAGCCGAAGGCCGACGGTTTCCGCAACTTCCTCGGCAAGGGTCAGAAGCTTCCGGCCGAGTACTCCCTCGTCGATCGGGCGAACCTGTTGTCGCTCAGTGCACCCGAGATGACCGTGCTCGTCGGCGGACTGCGTGTGCTCGGAGCCAACTTCGGAAAGTCGTCGCACGGCGTCCTGACCGACAAGGTCGGAACGCTCACCAACGACTTCTTCGTCAACCTCCTCGACATGGGCACCGAATGGGTCCCCGCCGCGGAGGAAGGCATCTACGAAGCCAAGGATGCGGCGACCGGTGAGAAGAAGTGGACCGGAACTCGCAACGACCTGGTGTTCGGATCGAACTCCGAATTGCGCGCTCTCGCAGAGGTTTACGCCTGCGACGACGCCAAGGACAAGTTCGTCGCGGACTTCGTCGCTGCCTGGGACAAGGTCATGATGCTCGATCGCTTCGAGCTGGCTTAACTCTCTCGACCGAACTCGAAGTTATGGATGGAAACCGTGCTCGATCCATCCATAGCTTCGAGTTCGTCGTTATCGGTCCGTTATCTTTCGTTGCCGATTCGTGTCCTCGGTCCCTGATTCGCTGAAATTTGCGAGCGGCAAGCTACAAGACATGACACACGACGAGGTGGCGGCAGGAGCCGTCGACCACAACATGGACGAACCACGCAAGGGAGCATCCGGCTTCGGATCGTTCCTGGAGATGTTCCAGGATGCCTCCACCGACAAATCCGATACCGAGCGCTGAGTTCAGCGAGTCCCGATCGTGTTGGTGACCGATCCGATCCGTTGAATACTCAGCTCGACGCGATCGCCCGGGGCGATCCATCGGTCGAGTTCCAGGCCGCATCCGCGCGGAAGCGTGCCGGACGTCAACAACTCACCGGGGTAGACGTTTTCGCCGCGGCTGGCGTATGCGAGAGATTCGCCGACCGAGTACCGCATACCGGCGGTGCCGGTCGTCGACCATAGTTCCTCGTTGACGGTGACGGTGGCCGTCAACGAATCCAGATGCGGCGCGATCTCGTCGGCGGTCACGATATCGGCTCCCATGGAGCTGGCGAAAGTCTTGGTCTTGACCACCGGACCGAACGGGGTGCGACGCTGCTCCTCCCACTGGGTGTCGCGGGCACTGATGTCGTCGAACACCACGTACCCACCGATCGCAGCAGTGGCCTGCCGCTCGGATACGTCGCGGACGGGCCTGGTCACCACGGCTCCGAACTCGAGCTCGAAGTCCAGTGCCCGGCTGTAGGACGGCCATTCGACCGGAGCTTCGTCGGCTACGACGGTGAGGTGGTTGCCGGTGTAGTAGACCGGATGGTCGTCGAACCCCGGCCCCGGACGGAGCGCCGGAAACGTCGATCGAGTGACGGCTTCGAATCCGCGGATGAACGGGAGAGCTTTCGGCAGGTTGCGGCGAACCAGGTTGTGCGCGGCCAGATCCCAGTGAGCCTCCCAGCCGAGGAAGCAGCGAAGCGACGCCGGGACCACCGGAAGCGTCGGTGCCGGTCGGTCGATCACCGCGACTCCCTCGGACACGGCGCGTTGCACCACGGCAGAGGCCGCGTCGCGCACACGTTCGCCGGCATCGAGAAACCCGAGCACGGTGCGGGTGAGCGGGCGTAGAGACTCGTCGGCACCCAATGTCGACACGGCGGTATCGAGGTCGACCCACGATCCCGACTCGGGTGCGTACACGGCCAGACGATCTGTCGAATCGGCAGCGATCAGGCGTCGCAATCGCACGTCAGGAATCCGATCTTTGCGGGAGGGGGCCCTACAACGGTTGAGGAACCAGGAGTGTAAGCGGCAGCACGGCCGTGATGTCAAGACCTGCTTGCCGAGGACTAGCGTGGACACATGAGATCGCCTGTTCCCGAATACCTCGCCTCCGTGTTGGAGGACTGCAGACAGTTCGATGGAGGGACGGTGACCGAGGGCAACCCGGTAGTGGCCTCGGCGGATCCCGACACGTTCGCGGTCGCCCTCGCCACCGTCGGGGGATCGCTGCACGGAGCGGGCGACACCGACACAGAATTCTCGATCCAATCGATCGCCAAAGCGGTCGCGTACGCGCTGGCCATCGAGGACAACGGCATCGAGGCGATGCTCGAGGCCGTCGACGTCGAGCCGTCGGGAGACTCGTTCAACGAGATATCCCTCGAAGCGGAGACCGGAAGACCGCGGAACCCGTTGATCAATGCCGGTGCGCTGGCGGTGCATTCGATGATTCGAGGCGACGGAAGCGAAGAGCGGGCAGGGCGATTGACGGACCTTCTGAGCCGAATGGCCGGCCGCGGACTCTCCGTCGACCGTCAGGTGTACGAGGCAGAACTCGAATCCGACGACCGGAACACCGCGATCGCGCACCTGTTGAAGTCGGTCGGCCATCTCGGAGCCGAGCCCGCCGATGTCGTCGACGGTTATGCACGTCAGTGCGCGGTGACCGTGACCTGCAACGATCTGGCCCGGATCGCCGCGGTGTTGGCGAACGGGGGGAAGGATCCCGGCACGGGCGAACAGGTGGTCGACCCGGCGATCGATCGACACGTGTTGGCGGTCATGGCCACCTGTGGAATGTACGACGGCAGCGGCAGCTGGCTCGCGTCCGTGGGTATTCCGGCCAAGAGCGGGGTTGCCGGGGCGATCATCGGTGTGTTGCCCGGTCAGGTGGGGATTGCTGTGCTGTCTCCGAGGCTGAACGAGCACGGCAACAGCGTCCGTGGGGTGGCGGTGTTCGAGAGGCTCTCGCGCGATCTGGGTCTGCACATGATGCATGTGGCACCCAGCGGCGAATCGGCCATCCGCAGCGTGACCGAGGCGGAGGGTGTGACCACAGTGGAGCTGCAGGGTGATCTTCGGTTCGCGGGTGCCGAGGCGATCATCGCCCGGATGGTCCACGGTTTCGGCGAAAATAACAGTACGACAATCGATTTCAGTGAGGTACGGGCAATCGACGGCACGGCTCGACGGCTCCTGCATGATGCGTTTCGCGCCCTGGAGGACGACGGTCACCGGGTGGTCGCCCGTGACCCCGACGGGTTCATGGGCTCGCCCGATCGGTCAGAGTCGGCCGGCGAGAATCATGTTCCAGTAGGACAGCGGTAGGCCGTAACGGTCGAACGCCCAGGCGGAGCGCCGGGGTTTCAGCGGATCGACGAACGACGGCAACGACGGCGTCAGGGTTCCGGTGCGATCGAACTCGGCAGCGATCAGGCGGTGTGCGTCGACCGGGATGGGGGCCACGGTGTAGCCGTCGTACTCCGACAACGGCGTGCCGCTGCGCGCTGCGATCACATTGTCGACGAGAATCGAAATCTGTTTGCGCAGTGCGCCACCCGAGGAATCGGTGTCGATGGCTGCGCCGTCACCTGCGGCCCAGATCTCCGGATGGATCCGGTGGCGCAGAGTTCGTCCGTCGATGTCGACGACACCGTGCGAGGCGGACCCGGTCAGGTTCGATTCCTCCAGCCACTTCGGACCGCGGAACGGCGGTACGAGGTGCAGCATGTCGTAGCCGAGCCGCTCGTCGATGCCGTCGTGGTCCGTGACGGTGATGTGTCCGCTCTCCGGGTGCAGTGCCGTCACCGCAGTGCGGGTCAGAATGCGCACGCCGAGCTCGCGTAGTCGTGCGATCACGATGCTGTCGAGTTGTGGCACACCCAGTAGTCGGTGTCGATCCACCACCAGCGTGATGTCCATTCCCGGCATGCGGCCGGTGCGGGTCCAATGGTCTGCCGCGAGGAACAGCGGCTTGAGGGTGGTGCCGGTGCACCCGACCGGTGGCCGCGGCACGGTGAACACCGCGCTGCTGTGGGCTGGCAGATCGCGTACCAGCTGCCAGGTGCGTTCGGCTCGGTCGAGGTAATTGCTGGTGACGGCGGGGGATCGGAGCGCGGCCCACACTCCGGGCAGCGCGTCGGTGTCGACGACGAGACCCTGTCCGAGGACGAGATCCCGGTAGCCGTACTCGGTGCCCGACGCGCAGCGCACCAGACGATTCACCGGGTCGATCGCTGTCGCCGAGTCCTCCAGCCAGACGCATCCGGTCGGGATCACCGAACGCTGGGTGCGCTCGGCCTCGGTCAGAGCTGCCTGACCGGAGCCCACGTACGAGAGCAGTGGGCGATAGGTGTGCACTTTCTTGGGTTCGAGCACCGCGACGTCGGAGATGCCCTTCTTCAGCAGTCGCGCTGCCGCGCTGATGCCCGCGTTGCCGCCGCCGACGACGAGCACGTCGTAGGTCGTGTTCGGGGTGGTCACAGAGACACCTGCCGCGCTTCGGTGCGTGCCCTCGTCGTCATCGAACGGATCACCGGGTGTCTGCTGTCGGCGCGAGCACGGGTTCGGTCGTCGATCCTCGTACCTCGACTCGATCGGGTACGAGACCGATGCCGGACTGCTGCAGTGCCGGCGAAAGTACCACTGACAGTTGCTGATTCCACCGGCCGAGTCGGATGGCGGTGGCGTCGAGTACGGAGTGGACACCGGCCGCGGCTCCGGCCACAGACGACAGGTCGAGTATCAACGCGCGCCCGCGCTCGGCCGCCTCACCGAGCGTTTCGGCCAGGAGGGGGACATCCGAGTCACCGATCGTGCCGGTCACTCGGACGACGATGTCGGAACCCGCGCTCTCGTCGACCGACAGCATCATCTCGGTATCGAGGTGCCGCGAGTCGGTCAGCGACGGAATCACTTCGGCGAGCGGGGACGTAATGGACGGTACGACGATCATGAACACACTCCTGAGCAGCCGAACTCCTCGCCCGGCGCACGGGGGAATCGACAGTCGACATTCGGGGACTGCGGGCTACTCCTCAACCACGCTCCGCAGGACTACCCGGGGTGGGGTGTTCGTAAGCCTCGAAACGGCAACGGGTTTGACTGCGGGTCCGACGGGAATACGACATCGATCGCGACACCGTGGGAGGCACGCCGATGACGACAGCCGAATCCGATTCCATCCGAGCATTGACATCCGTGCACGCCGATCCCGGTGTGTACGAACCGCAGGAGGATTCGCTTCTGCTGTGTGACATCGCCGCCACGACGGGCATCGTCCCCGGCGCGCGAGTGTTGGACATGTGCACCGGCAGTGGTGCCGTGGCGATCACCGCCGCACTGTTGGGCGCGCGCGAAGTGGTGGCATTCGACATCTCGCCCCGCGCTGTCGACTGCGCCGAGCGGAACGCGCGCTCGGTAGGCGTCGAGGTGGACGTCAGATTGGGTTCCCTGGCAGAGGCCGCCGAGCTCGAACCGTTCGACGTACTGCTGTGCAATCCCCCGTACGTGCCGTCCGAGCTTCCTCCGACGGGGATGGGCCTGCACCGTGCCTGGGATGCGGGCGAGGACGGCCGGACGGTGCTCGATCCGCTGTGTCGCGCCTCGGCCGACCTGCTCGCGCCGGGTGGCGTGCTGCTCGTCGTCCATTCGGAGTTCTCCGGCCCCCACCGCACCGTGAGAATGCTCTCCGACAACGGATTCTCGGTGACGGAAGCGGGCCGGCAGACCATCGATTTCGGGCCTGTGATGCACCGGCGCGCAGAATGGCTGGAAGCTCGCGGAGCATTGGCTCCGGGGTGCCGAACAGAGGAGTTGGTGGTCGTTCGTGGCGACAAGCGATGACGCGGCAGGTGCGCGCACCACGGTGAGAATCGTCCGCGGCGGACCGATGCTGATCGACGGACCGGTGGCCATCGAACTCGACGACGGTACGCGGGTGGAATCGGATCGCTTCGTCGTCGCGGTGTGCACGTGTCGGCGCAGCAAGAACTACCCGCTGTGCGACACGAGCCACCGCGCCAAGCGGCGACCCTCTCAGTCCAGCGAGGACTGACCGGCAGACCACCGCTTCATCACGTGGTCGGCGAGCTCGTTCTCGACGAAATCCAGCGCACGCATTCCGAACACCACATCTGCCTCCAGTTCTGGCTCGTGGCGGAGGAGCGTGCCGACCACATCGTGACGTAGTACCTGCTCGTGCACGGCGTCCGCCTCGACGTGCTCGGCGTAGAACGCGATGCATGCTGCGGGGGCATCGAGCCTCTGCAGTCCCTGGACGTAGCGCTGTGAGCCCGGAGACGAGGTGATCTCTGTTGCCGCGAGGTGGCCCACGGTGGCACCGCGCAGACCACGATGCAGGCCGAAGAGCGACATGAGATTGACCCACGCCAATGTCTGCGCCGGGACGCGGTCGACGTACCCGAGGTACGTTGAATCGAGGTCGGCGGCCACCATCGATTCGGCCCACAGATGCTGGTGCAGGCGGTCGCCTTTGCCGCCGCCGTACTCGTCGAATTCCACTGCTACGTAGGAAGCCTTGGTCTGACCCGTCAAGCGGGGAATGGCCCAGGCATGCGGGTCGGCTTCCTTGAGGTGATAGACGGATCGGTGCACGAAGTATTCGCGCATCTGCTCCCATGAGCCCTCGTCGCGCAGGAACCAGGACGGGCCGGTTCCCGAGGTGGCCTCGACGGACAGTGCGTCCATCTCTGCGACCGCGTCGGTGCCGGGTTCCACGTTCTCCCGTACGTAGGCCAGGAAGGCGGATTCGAGAGCTCCTCGCAGTCGAAGGAGTTCGGGATCCCATTCCCAGGCGTCGGCGACACCCTGGAATCCGCGGTAGTGCAGTTCGTAGCAGATCAAAAGTGACAGTTGCACGTCTCGTGACGTGGGATCGACCTGGGTCGGCGTTGGCACGATCGCAGTCCCGTTCGGCTCACCCGCGGTCAGGCGCCGAGTGATGGCATCGGAGATAGGCCCACAGGGAGTGGGCAGCGCAGGGGAGCGGGTGGTGGACGGATCGACTGAGAACAACGCGGTCATAGTGGTGGCTACCCGCTGACGCTCGGTACCAACCACTCACGACCTCTGTGTTTGTGACCTGTCACAACAGGCAATGCGCAGTGCACGACATCGAACTTCGAGGTCGTTCCATCGGAAGGACCATATGCGCGCAGTGACCTGGCAAGGCAAGAGGAAAGTCGGCGTGGACACCGTTCCCGACCCGCGGATAGAACTGCCGACAGACGCGATCGTGAAGATCACGACGACCAACATCTGCGGTTCGGACCTGCATTTGTACGAAACACTCGGTGCCTTCATGGACGAAGGTGACATCCTCGGCCACGAGCCGATGGGCATCGTCGAGGAAGTCGGTTCGCAGACCGGCGATCTGGCAGTCGGAGACCGAGTGGTCATCCCGTTCCAGATCTCCTGCGGGCACTGCTACATGTGCGATTCGAGCCTTTACACCCAGTGCGAGACCACGCAGGTGCGCGAGCAGGGAACGGGTGCAGCACTGTTCGGCTTCTCCAAGCTCTACGGGCAAGTTCCCGGCGGTCAGGCCGAGTACCTCCGCGTCCCGCAGGCGCAGTTCACTCACATCAAAGTTCCGGAGGGACCGCCGGATTCGCGATTCGTCTACCTCTCCGACGTGTTGCCGACCGCATGGCAGTCCGTCGAGTACGCGGCAATTCCCGACGGGGGATCGGTGACGATCCTCGGACTCGGGCCCATCGGAGACATGGCAGCGCGCATCGCACAGCACAAGGGCGCGCGAGTGATCGCCGTCGACCTCGTACCCGAGCGACTCGCCCGCGCCGCAGCGCGGGGAATCGAGACGGTGAACCTGGCCGAGCACAGCGGTGGCGTCGGCGACGTCATCCGCGAGATGACCGACGGCCGGGGCACGGACTCGGTCATCGATGCGGTGGGTATGGAGGCGCACGGATCGCCGGTCGGCAAACTCGCACAGCAGATCGTCGGAATGCTTCCGGACGCCGTGGCCGCGCCGATGATGCAGAAGGCCGGTGTCGATCGACTCGGCGCGCTGTACTCGGCAATCGACATCGTCCGCCGCGGCGGAACCATCTCGATCATCGGGGTGTACGGCGGCATGGCCGATCCGCTACCGCTGATGACCATGTTCGACAAGCAGATTCAGCTCCGGATGGGGCAGGCGAACGTCAAGAGATGGGTCGACGACATCATGCCGTTGCTCGGTGACGACGATCCCCTCGGCGTCGACTCGTTTGCCACACACGAGCTTTCGCTCGAGGAGGCTCCGCATGCGTACGACATCTTCCAGAAGAAGCAGGACGGTGCCATCAAGGTGCTGTTGAAGCCCTAGCGACGTCCTTCGAATACAGCGATGCGGCCCGGAAGTTCACGGGCCGCATCGGTATTCGCAGAAGGATCAATCCATCTTCGTCAGTCGATGGAGATGACGTCCTTGGCGATTGCTGCCACGCGCGTCTGTCCTGCGGACACGACTCCGTGGCGGTTCTTGTGTGCCTCTTCGTACGTCACGACGGTGCGAACGTCGGTCGGGTTGGTGAGGTCCTTGATGGCGGCGACGGCGTCCGAGACGTTCAGGTCGTCGTAATCCGCTATCGGCAGCTCGTCGGCGTCGAGGGTTCCGCTGGCCGACCGCGCGGTGTGGATTGCGTCGGCGACGGTATCGACGCCCTCGCTACGGGTGACGTCCTCGGCTGCTTCGAGCGCTGCATCGCGACTTGCCGTCAGCGTCTTGACTGCCACGTCACCGGCGTGCGCGCCGCGGCCCAGAAGTCCGGCGAGGCGGTCCGGGGTAGCGCGAGCTGCGTCCAGTGCACGGTCGAGACCGCGAGCCGACCAGGTTGCGGGCGCGTTGACGATCTTGACCGCGGTGCCTGCGGCGGCCTGGAACGGGGTGCGACGCAATGCTGCGGGTCCGCCCAGTGCATCTTCCGCGAGGACGGTCTCGAGCCATTCCACCGTGGCGCTGTGCGCCGTGGCCAGCCGGGTCGCCAGAGCGACGACGGTGGGCTCGTTCGCTGCGGTGGCCAGAGCCTTGATGTACTTGGCGCGGCCCAGCAGCTGCTGCTCGAGGGCGAGATCGCCCAGCAGGGCCTCGTCGAACGGCTGTGCTTGCTCGGCCACTGCCTTGACTGCGGCGAGCGTGCGTCCCAGGAACGGCGACACGAGATCGGGCAGTCCTCCCAGTCCGCGAAGGGCTTCCTCGATGGCTGCGGCGCGGTCGCGACCGTTCGCGGCGTTCTGGGTCAACTCCCGGCGTACCGCCTCGGTGCGCGCCTGAACGACGCGAGTCTCGGCGATCTGGATTTCGGTGTTCGTCAGCTGCAGTGCGACACGCAACTGGGCGATCAACGTCGATGTGCTCATGGTGCTCCCCTTTCGGTCGGGTGGTCGATTTACTCTGGCCGATGCCTGTGGGTCACAGCGTGATGCTCGGCCCTGACTGCAGCATTACCCGTCGGTAGGTTCGACCAAACTGATGTGTCCGATATGTGAACAGCGACACGTACCCGTCGGCCTCCTTCCGCAGGTGCGGAACCTGACGGTTTCGATCGGCTGCCGACTGGACATCCGACATCGATGAACACCGAGCTGTACACAGCAACTGTCTCTGCCACCGCGACGGGAGTCACCTCCGACGACGGGGTGCTGTCCCTCGGTGTGCGCGAACCGAAGCAACTCGGGGGGCCGGGGGAGCACACCAACCCGGAACAGCTGATGGCCGCCGCATTGTCGAGCTGCCTGGTCGAATCTCTGCGTATCGCGCTCGGAACCGTCGGGGGCAGCGTCGACGAACTTGCAGTGAAGGGCACCGTGGTGCTCACCGACTCCGACGCATCCGGCTACGACGCGACGTTCGCACTCGCGGTATCTCTTCCCGGTACCGACGACGCCGAAGCAGTGTTGGCGCAGGCGACCTCGATCTGCCCGTTTCTCAAGGTCATCGACGGAGTGGAGGTCACCCTTGAATGACCCGTCGACGGGTGCCCTGTACTTCGGTGCCCGCACGAGATGACCTCGATACGCACCAGGGCAGCGCGGGGAGTCGAGGCGATCAAAGCCGGGTTCGCCCGCGAGGACACCACCTTGATCGCGGGCGGTCTTACTTTCTACGCCGTCATCGCCGTGGTGCCGCTGTTGCTCCTCACCATCCGCGCCTGCGCTCTGCTGGTGTCGGCCGACTGGGTGCGCGGGGGCTTCGACGCCATCTCGGCGTTGTTGCCCGACGCCCTGGGTGCTCGCGCGTCCGTGGACGGACTGGCTACTGCCGGAATCGAACTCGGCCCGATCGGCGTCCTGATCGCCATCTTTCCCGCGACGTTCTACGGGGAGGGCCTGCGCCGGGCGATCGTGCGGTTCGCTCCGATCCGAGAATCGTTCACCGGTTGGCGGGGTCGGCTGGCGATGGTGCCGTTCTTCGCCGCCGCGCCGGTCTTGCTGGCAGGCGTCCTCTGCGTAGCGCGGTTACTCGAAGCAACGACCGGTGGCGGCGGAATCGGTGCCATGTCGGCGCGCGTGTTCCTCGGCTTCAACTGCCTGTGGGTGATCCTGTCCGTACCCTTGGCATGGACCTATCGCGTGATTGCGCCACGTGCGGTGGGCTGGCGGGCGTTGATCGTCGGATCACTCGTCACCTCGTCCATCGTCACCGGGTTCGTCCACGGATTCATCTTGTTCCTGGCGATACCGGTGGACCTGGGTGCGCCGTTCGGAGGCCTCACCGCGATCGGCGGTGGAGTGGCAATGATGTTGTGGATGTTCGTGTTCCATGTGCTGGCTCTGGCCGGCTGGCTGGTCACTGCCGAGTTCGATCGGCCCGTCGATGCAGCCCGAACATCAACTGCATGAACCCGACGACTGCGAGCGCGCACGTCACCGACATTCCGATCGTCGCCGATGATCCGGCGGCGGCCGGAGCGGCACCGGCGACCGTCGCCGTGACCGCAGCCGCGATCACACGCGAGGGGCGCTCCCACACCGTCAGAAAACCGACATCTTCGATGCCGGAACCGACCGCGCGGGCACGGGCCATCTCGTGCAGCATTGTCGTCACACCGACCGCGAGGACGAGCGGCATCGGTGCTCCGAGCGCAAGACCGCTCGCCAGGAGCAGCAGGTCGCTGCAGCGATCGGCGACGGTATCGAGCAGGTACCCCCACTGAGTTTGGGAGCGACCGATCATCGCGACCCCACCGTCGATACCGTCGAGCAGGCCGGAGATCACGATCAGCACAGCCGCGATCAGTGGTGCCGAGGTGCCGGGGCGAGACAGGGCCACTGCTGCTCCTGCCACGACGACGGCGGTCAGCGTGACCGCGTGGGCGGATACGGACGCGCGGACCAGCGGCGCGCTCAGCGCATAGACGACGCGAAGCCAACCCGAGACCAACCCGGAAGCAGAAGGATCGATGCCGTTGTGCAGCGTCGACCACGTCGACAGATACTCCTCGCGAGTCGCCGGACGTACCGGCACACCCTGCTGCTTCGACGTACTGCGCTGATTGACCATCGAGAACCCTTGCTCGGCACTGACTGAGAGGAACTCGACGAGCAGGTGACCGGCGATTGCGCGTCGAGACTTCGATGCGGAGTACCCGCCCGCGGCGTTCTCAATCCGCACCGCAGCAGGACTATCGGTCGTCGTCGGAGTTGCTCGCTCTCCGCCGCGCTTTCAGTCGCGAGATCTTGATGCCCACGGCAGCGAGCACGATCAGCCAGCCCGAGATCAACACTCCGCCACCGACGAACGCCGCACGGCGCAGAGGATGTTCGTCGGCGTACACGTAACCGACTGTGCCCCAGATCAATGCGATGAGGGCGATGATCGCCATCATCCAGAGCATCGAATACAGCGTTCTGTTCATTGTTCACCCGACCTTGCTGTTACGTCGTCCCCGACGAGCGCGGACATCCATTCTTCCATCAGTGGCCGCCGCACCGTATTCCCCTTCACCAGGACAGATTCGGTTGATGTTCACCGGTCGAGATCCCGAATTCGACGGCCGTGCGGTGCATGTGCCCGAAGAGACCTTCGGCCGTATCGAGCCGATCACTACCGAGCGCATCGGCCCACCGCGCCGCGCGCGCACTCGACCGCGAACTGCGACACTCGACGACACCGCAGCCGCCGACGTCCACGGTCATGCGATCGGCACCGGTTGCCAGCATTCGGCGCAGAGCGTGCTCACCGAACAGTACGAGTCCGTGGACGTGTACGACCATGTGGCTGCGGCCGGTGTCGCCGGGCCGGCCCAGATGGACGCGTGGGTCCACGTCGCCCCACTGCTCTCGCAACGACGCCGCGTCCGAACCGTCCAGCCAGACCGCGCAATCTCGCTCGCGCAGAACGGAACCGACCGTGGCGAGCAGCGAGGCAGAGCTGTGTCCGGCGCACTCGACGACCACGACGATCTCGGGCACGGCGTAGACGAGGCCGTGAGTGCGAGCCGCAGGGTCGGTGATGCGCGAGGACAGCATCAGGGCTTCGAGATTCTTGCGTTCGCGATCCCCGCCCGTCCGCTCGGCCCATTCGGGTCCGTCGTGCCAGGCGACCGCTCGGGGCAGGTGCGCCAGGACGGCACCGGCGTCGTAGGCGCGATGCGCGAACTCCCAGTCCTCTCCGCCGTAGCCGACGAAGGTCTCGTCGAATCCACCGATCTCCGAGAACAGCCGACGGCTGCACGACATGACGGCGCTGATGATGAACCGGTACGAACGCCGATCGGCATCGAGCAGGTCTCGCGAGCGGGAATACCCGTCCCGAAGCCACCCCGGCTCCGACAACTCCGGTGGTCCGGAAAATTCGCCGAACCACCCGGCCACGTCCTCGGCGGACCAGCCCGTCAGATCGGCATGGCGTCGCCGGCCCACGGCGAGAGCATCGGGAACCGCCCCTGTCAGCCGTACCGATTCCGCGATGTAGCCGGGTTCGGGGACGGTATCGGCGTCCAGAAAACACAGAATCTCCCCGTCGGCCACCGATGCGCCGAGGTTGCGTACTGCCGCCGCGCGGAAGCCGAGATCGTCCTGTCGAACGACGGTGATGTCCAGGGCCGTCCGGAAGCCGTCGACGTCCGGTGCTTCGGGGGACCCGTCGTCGGCCACGATCACCTGGAGCAGCGAGGCCGGGTAGCTCTGCAGTGTCAGCGCGGTCAGTACGAACTCGAGCTGACGCTGCTGGCGAAAGTACGGGATCACCACGGACACTCGCGGTTCCCGATCGACCGGCTCGGCGAGATCCCACCGATTGCCCGGAACCACCCATCGGCCGTCGGGTAGCTGGTCTGCCGTTGATGCGCACTGTTCGTCGAACAGTGCGCGATACAGCACGGCTGCTTGCTCGAGCGTGGGGTAGGTGACCACGTCGCGGTTCTGCCAGGTCCTGTCGGGATGGCGCAGAGCCTCCGCCATCGCAGACGCGAGGCCGTCGACCGAATTCTCGTGAATCCACAGCGCCCCGGGGGAGTTGGTCTCCATTTCCTCCACGTACCGACCGCGCGGGACGAGTGGTCGACGGCCGGCCGCGATCCAGGAATTGATCGAACCCGATGCCGATACGTGTCGGTGGAACGCGACGGGAATCGCGATCGACCGCAGGATCTCGTTCAGCTCTGCATCGGGAACGAAACCGGTCGAGGTGAACGATCGGCCGAGTTGCTCTGCAGCACGGCCGAGTTCGTCGATCATGGATTCGTGGCCCGGTGATGCGGACCCGATCGAGAGAAAGTCGACGTCGGTGTCCAGCGACGTCATGGCATCGAGCACCTCCTCGTGCCCTTTGCCCGGGTAGACGAATCCGAGTACGCCGACGAGTTTTCGCGGGGCGACTCGGTCTTCGGTTCGTGGCTCCGCGCGTCCGATCGGAAGCGGGATCACCCGAACGTCGTCTCCACCGTCCAGGACGTCGTCGAGCAGTAGCCGCTCGTGCATGCTGGAGACGACGACGGCAGCGGCGCAATCGGCCACCCGCCGGTAGCACTTCTTCCGCGCCTCGAATGCGTGGCCGTCGGATGCCTGCGGGACATCGTGCATCGTGACGGTGATCGGTGCGCGGTGCCGCTGCGCGAAGGCGACGAAAGCATCCGCCGCCGCCTCTGCAGTACGGCCGAACAACCGGTCGGTGAAGTGCACGTGGATCGCACTGTCGAGGGGGAGCTGCTCGAGATCCGATATCACCGGACTGGCTGTGGCGGAGGCCAATTCGCGCGCACAGCGGACGACACCGTGCTCGTCGGGCCCCATGACGAGATGAAGTACCGTCCCGGTCACGGTGCCAGCTCCAGGGTACGGATCAATTCGGCGTGACGTTCCAGCGCCGCATCGACGAACTCGGGACGATCCGCGTACCACTGCAGGTGCGCGCGGTGAACGGAATCCGGCGACACGGCAGCGCCGTCCACCGACCAGTTCGGCCGCGAATCACCTTGCAGACCCAGAGCATTCAGCACTCGCCCCTCGACGGGCGCGCGAACGCCGCCGAGCAGTTCGCGTCCCGGATCTCGCACCGTGCTCCCGGTCCCCAACTGATCGAGTATCCGCTGGGCGAGAGCGCCGAGCACCACGTTGGTCGCATGGTTGATCGTGTGGGTGGCGTCGATCCCGGCATCTGCGAACAGGTCGGAGGCAACGATGTCGGTGTCTCGGCGTTCGCGTCGGCGCAACTCGTCGAGGCTCGCCTCGGCTGCCTGTCGCAGACCGTCGTCCGAGACCGGTCGATCCCAGTCCTCGTCGCCGCTCAGGCCGCGACGGGCGGCGAGAATCGTCCGTAAGTCGTGGTACGGCACCATGTTCGGGACGGCAGCGGGGTCGCTCGGGTGTCGAACGATGACCTGGAAGGGGTGCAGCCCCGCGTATCTGAGTACCGGCCACCGGACCACGGTGGCGCCGGGTGCGAGCGCGTCGGCGAGATCGGGTACCCCCAGTGGCAGCGACCGATAGCCGGCTCGAACCGGCTGGGTGAGCAGCACCGACGCCTGGCGCACGAGGCGGTCGACGTGGGGCAGGTCCGAGGCTTCCAGCTCGTGTACGGGAGGGATGCGTACCGTGCGCAGCGGCATGGCCGGGTCGGAACCGAGGAGGATGCGCAGTGCCTCGGCCTGGCAGTTTCCCCAGACGAGCAGGAGCGGTCCGTCCTTCTCGGCGTCGTCCGCCGGTCCGTAGAATTCGCCGTAATGGCGGGTGCGACCGTCCATGCTTGCCCCGACGTCGTGTGATCGTTCTTGTTGGACCATTCTCTCGTCAACGTAGACCCGGCGGACGGGCTTCGCCAACCCCGATTGAACCCGGCTCCAACTGGGTACAGGCTACGTATCGCGTGTCGGGACCAGGCACGATCCACCTGCCTGTACCCGAAGGAATTCATGATTCGCGTTGCATCGGTTCCGTCCTCGCACGCCTATGTCCGACACCTGCAGCCCGTCGTCGGTGCCGCCCCACACGAGATGTCCGTCGACCCGGCGGTGATCGTGCTGCCCGATCCGACCCCGGTGAGAGTCGACGTACCCGGCCAGTGGTGGCCCCCACGACTGCTCGATGCTCGGTGGCTCGCCGAGCAGACCGACGTGCACTTCGATGTGCTGCACGTGCATTTCGGGTTCGAGTCCTTCACGGCCGACGAACTCACCCGCACCGTCGAGCATCTGCGCGCCCACCGGCAGCCGTTGGTGCTGACGGTCCACGACCTGCACAATCCCCATTTCGCGGACAGCGCCGATCACCTGCGACAGTTGGACGTACTGGTTCCCGCTGCCGCCGCCGTCATCACCCTCACCGCGGGAGCCGCTGCCTGGATTCACGATCGGTGGGGCGTCGAGGCAACAGTGGTGGACCATCCGCACGTCGTGCCACTGGAGCGGATGACACTGCCGCGCCCGGAGTCGGACTCGTTCGTCATAGGCGTCCACGCCAAGAACCTGCGGTCCAACATGGACCCGTTGGCTGTGATGGATGCGGTGGTCGAGGCCGCACGATCGCTACCCGACGCCACTGTCCGGTTGGACATCGACGAGGACGTGTTCGAGTCCTCCAGCCATTGGTACAGCCCGACGGTCGGCGCAAAGTTGCTGGACTACACGAGTTTTCCCGATGTCGACGTGCGCGTGCACGAACGTTTCGACGACGACGCGCTGTGGGACTATCTGTCGTCGATCGATGTCTCGGTGTTGCCGTATCGATTCGGAACCCACTCGGGCTGGCTCGAGGCCTGCCGCGATCTCGGTACCGCCGTGGTCGCGTCGGACTGCGGCTTCTACGCAGATCAGGCCCGGGTGCACAGTTTCCGAATGGGAATCGATTCGTTCGATCCCGAAACCCTCGTTGCTGCCGTGCGAGCAGCGCACGCCGATCGAACGCCTGCGCTCGATTCGGGCGTTCGCGCGGAGCAACGACAGCGAATCGCAGCAACTCATGCCGCGATCTATTCAGCAGTGACAAAGGAGATGCGTTGAACGAGAACCCACTTCGCATCGCGGTGTTGGCGTCGTCGAGTTTTCCAGTGGCACAACCCTTCGCCGGCGGTCTGGAGGCGCACGTCTACAACCTGGTGCGCGCGCTTACCGAGCGTGGACATCAGGTGAGTCTGTTCGCTGCAGACGGATCGAGCGTCGACCTGGACGCAACGATGCTGCCGGTCCGAACGTTGGATCTGACGCCGATCTCGATCGCCGACGTGGCGATCACTCCCACCGCGATCCGTGAGCATCACGCGTATCTGGCGGTGATGTTGGAACTGGCCGGGACGCTGTCTCGGTCGTTCGACATCGTGCACAACCACAGCCTGCACTACCTGCCGCTGGCGATGTCGGCGACGCTGTCGGTACCGATGGTGACGACACTGCACACACCTCCGTTCGCGTGGCTGGAGTCCGCGGTTGCGTTGGCTCCTCCGGGTGCCAACACCTTTGCCGCTGTCAGCGAGTTCGCCGCCTCGCAGTGGGCCGATGTCACCGCCGGAACCGTCGTCATTCGCAACGGAATCTCGTTGGAGGACTGGCCGTTCGGCACCGGGGGCGACTACGTGGTGTGGTCGGGTCGGGTGGTCCCGGAGAAGGGGCTGCACCTGGCCATCGCGGCTGCGAAAGAAGCAGGGCGCTCGCTGCGTATCGCCGGTCCGCTGAGCAATCTCGAGTACTTTCACGAGTTCGTCGAACCCGTGCTCGACGAGAACATCCGGTACGTCGGACACCTCGATCAGCCCGCCCTGGCGGCGTTGGTGGCAGGTGCCGAGGTCGCGCTGGTCTCGCCGGTCTGGTCCGAGCCGTACGGCCTGGTGGTCGCCGAAGCGCTGGCCTGCGGCACTCCCGTCGCCGCGTTCGCCAGGGGCGGCATACCGGAGATCGTGGACAGCTCGTCGGGAGTGCTGGTGGCTGCCGACGACGTACACGGCCTCGCCGCAGCGATCCCCGCGGCGGCAGCGCTGAGGAGGTCCGACGTCCGGGCCCGGGCGGAGAAGGTGTGCTCGATGGGCCGGATGGTGGACGAGTACGAGGCGCTGTACCACTCGACTCTGGCCGCGGCGGTCGACTCGGTGGACGACCGACTCGCGATCGCATGATCGGCTACTACGCGCACCACCACGGGGTCGGTCACATCACCCGTTCCGACGCCATCGCACGGTCGATGGCCGAGCCGATGACGGTGTTGTCCTCGCGTGCTCGACCGACAGCGCATGCGGCGGCCGAGTGGATCTCGCTTCCTCTCGACGTGGACGACTCCGTGAAAGGCGATGCGGCGGTGGACAGTTCGGCTGGAGGGGTGCTGCACTGGGCTCCCCACGACGTGGACGGTCTGACCGAACGGATGGCGATCATCGCGGAGTGGGTGGCGCGCGAGCGACCGCGGGCAGTGGTGGTCGACGTATCGGTGGAAGTAGCGATGTTCCTGCGGCTCATGGGTGTTCGCGTGATCGTGATGGCGATACCGGGGGAGCGGGATGATTCGATCCACAACCTCGCCTACCGGGCTGCGACCCACATCGTCGCACCGTGGTCCCGCGAGGTCTACGACCCGACCTGGCTGCGGCCCTTCGCCGAGAAGACCACCTATGCAGGCTCGATCAGCCGGTTCGCCGAACGTGAGCGAGACACTGCCCACGCCGATCCGACCGTGGTGGTTCTGGGCGCCGCCGGTGGCACGGCGCTGACCCGAGACCTGGTGGACTCGTGGTCGGCGGTGGACGGCCGCTTCGAGTTCCGCGCACTCGGCGTCGCAGGCGGCGACTGGGTCGACGACGTGTGGCCGGTGCTGTGTTCGGCGGCACTCGTCGTCACGCACGCCGGCCAGAACGCCGTCGCCGACGTCGCTGCTTCGGGCGCGCCGGCCATCGTCGTGCCGCAGGCCCGTCCCTTCGACGAGCAGCATGCCACCGCCGCGGCGCTGGCGGGCGGCCCGTTCGCCGAGGTTCTCGACTCGTGGCCGTCCGTCGCGCGATGGCATGCTGCGGCCGATCGCGCTCTCGAGATCGGTGGCCGGCGGTGGTCCGCGTTGCGTACCGAGGGCGCACCCGCACGTGCTGCCAGGGCGATCGAGCAGGCCGCACCTCGAACGGCGCGACAGTGAAGACCGTCGTCGTCACCGTGGTGTCCGGTCGGCACGAGCACCTGGCCGCTCAGGTGCGCGGTCTGAGTGCATCGGAAGAGCAGGTCGAACACGTCGTGGTCTCGATGGGCGACGACGCGATAGAAGACGTGCTCGCACGATCGGGTTCGGCGGCGACGTGCATCGACATGCCCCCGCAGACCCCGCTGCCGCTGGCCCGCGCCCGCAATCGAGGCGCGGCCGCAGCAATCGAACGTGGCGCGGAACTGCTGGTGTTCCTGGACGTGGACTGCATTCCGGGCCCGAACATGATCGAGCAGTACCGCCGTGCGGCAACGCTGCCCGGCAACGAGCGATCCCTGCTCTGCGGCCCGGTGACCTATCTGAAAGAGAAGGACATCGGTGCGGAGGGCAAGGCTCTGACGTTGCTGACCGCACCGCACCCGGCGCGGCCGAACCCGCCGGTCGGCACCGTCGAGCGCGGAGACAACTTCGATCTCTTCTGGTCGCTGTCCTTCGCGGTCGGGGTAACGACCTGGACCGAACTCGGCGGCTTCTGCGAGGACTACACCGGCTACGGCGGTGAGGACACCGACTTCGCAGCCACCGCGGAGGCGTCGCGCATGGGGTTGCGGTGGGTCGGTGGGGCGCACGCCTATCACCAGTTCCATCCGGTCTCCGATCCTCCGGTGGAGCATCTCGACGACATCGTCGCCAACGCGCGCACGTTCTTCGACCGATGGGGGCGGTGGCCGATGATCGGATGGCTCGACGCCTTCGCGGCTCGCGGCCTCGTCGAAATCGACGGCTCCGGGATCCGCCGCACGGCCGACCGACTCGTTTAGGCTGGGTCGAAATTCGGCCGAATGGAGTCTCGACGTGCCTACGCCTTCTCACCCGTTGCGTTCGCTCGGATTTCTCACGATCGGGCTGTTCGACGAGTCCGACCCAGCGCGTGGCCACGAATCGACGTTGAACATCATCGAACTCGGTGAGAAGCTCGGCTTCGACAGCGCATGGCTTCGGCATCGTCACCTGCAGTTCGGGATTTCCTCACCCATCGCAGTCATGGCTGCGGCATCGCAGCGTACCGACCGGATAGCGCTCGGTACGGCGGTGACACCACTGGGTTGGGAGAACCCCCTACGGCTCGCCGAAGATCTGGCGACCGTCGACGTGTTGTCCGGTGGGCGGATCAACCCCGGAGTCAGTGTGGGACAACCGATGCAGTTCGAGCGGGTCAAGCATTCGCTCTATCCCGACACAGCGGACACCGAGGATTTCGGGTACGAACGGGTGTCGAGGCTGCTCGGGTTCGTCGCCGGGGAGCCGGCGTCGACGTGGTCGGGGACCGAGGGTATCGAGTCGTATTCCGCTCGCGTGCAACCGTATTCACCCGGTCTGCGTGGCCGGATGTGGTACGGGGGAGCGAGCCTGCGGTCAGCGCAGTGGGCCGGTGAGAACGAGATGAATCTTCTGATCAGCAGCGTGGTTCGCGCCGAGGAGTCGATCGACTTCGACGAGATTCAGCTCTCGCACATTCGGCGCTTTCGTGAGTTCCACCCGGCCGGGGGTGGTGCGAGAGTCTCGCAGGGGTTGGTGGTTATCCCGACCGACAGTGCGAGCCCTTCGCAAACGGCCAAGTACGAGGAGTACGCGCGTGGGCGATTCGCGCGCACGCTCGAGCCGCAGGGTCCGGCTCGGATGATGTTCGCGCCCGACCTCGTCGGGACTTCGCAGAGGATCGCCGAGAAGTTGTACGCCAACAGGTCGTTTCGAGAGGTGGACGAGGTAGCGTTCGCGTTGCCGTTCAGCTTCGAGCACGAGGACTACGTGCAGATCTTGACCGACATGGCGCACAACCTCGGGCCCCTACTCGGATGGGTGCCCGCGCAACAGTGAGGGCGATCGGCCTCCGCAGCCGATCGCCCTCACCGAGGTTTGCTCGCCGGTGACTAGCCGCCGGTGATGGGTGAGTTGAATGCGCACGGGATGGACCTCGTGGGGAAGCCCTTCGGATCCAGTGCATTCTTCACGATGCCGATCGCGCGAGGCGAGACCGAGATCGACAGGTGGTCCGACAGATCGATCTCGCAACCGTTCTGCAGGGTGACGTTGTTGACGGTGGCACCGGGACCGGCGGTGAGGAACGTCGTCTTGTACGGGGTGACGACCTCGTCGTACTTGGTGCCGATCACGGTGTACTTGATGCCGGGGTCGGTGTCACCGCCCACTGCCAATCCCTTGACCAGATCCGAGTCGATGACCTGGTCCGAGGCGGCGGGTCCGGCGATGGCACCGACGACGCCGAGTACGTTCAGGCCCAGGTTGTTGATCGTGCGACCCAGAGTGCCGATACCGACGAGTGTGGTGCCGTGGTTCGATCCGGCAACGCTGACGACGGTGTTCACCTTGTTCTTCGTCGGGTCGGCCGGGTTGGCGCCACCCTCGAAGCGCAGGTACTGGCGGGTTACGAGTCCACCCTGGGAATGGCCGACGATGTCGACCTGAGCGGACCCGGTGGCGGCGCGCACGGCGTCGATGTAGGTCGCGATCTCCTTCGCGCTCGACGCGACGGATGCCGTGCCGCGCAGCGACTCGAGATTACCGACGATGCTCGAGTCCCGGTCGCCGTAGTTGAGCGCGAAGATGCAGTAGCCCTCTTTCTTCAGCGCAGGCGACATCCGCGCGAAGTTGTTGTAGGCGTTCTCCCACGTGCCGTGCAGCAGCACGACCGGACGTGGATGCGCTGCCGACGGCTTGCAGTTCCAGTCGTTGGCACCCTGAGGTGCGACATTGGGGTTGACAATGCTGTACAGGAATCCGGCCAGGAAGTTCTTCTGCTCCGGTCCGTAACCCGTGGTCTCGGTCCGTGGGTCGTAGGTGATGGTCGCGGGAGCTGCGGATTCGATGTTCGGCTGGGCGATGCCCTGGTCGGCGGCCTTGGGTGAGGCCTCGGTCGGACCGGGCGGAACGACCGTGTCGCCCTGCACGGTGGCGGGCGGAGCAGGTGCGGTGGCGGGCTGTGCCTGTGCTGCGACACCGGTACCGAGGGTGAGTGAGCACGCCATTGCGGCGATCATCGCGGTGCGCACCGTCGTTGCCTTCCGCGTCGTGCGGGAGGTGGACCGAGAAGTGGTCATGGAGCCTGACTTTCGACGAGGGTTGTTGGACAAGGCGGAACATTAAGCGCGGATTTCGGTGATTCTCGTTCTCCTGTCAGGCGTTTGGAATCTGCCCGTAACCGCCGAGTCGTATGTGAGAGATCGTCACAACTGAGCACCGACGACCCGAATCCGAACCGACTGCCGGATATTTTCGGAAAAACAATCCACAGGTTTGATTGTTGTTCTACTGTTCGTAGCGGGGAAACAAACCTGAAGTAGGTTTCGAGTGCGAGGGGTGGGGTCTTCGGTGACGGCAACGGAAAGCGTGCACGTGTCGCAGGAGGAATACGTCAGTGGGCGACGGGCCTCCGACCGTCTGCGGACTCCGAGGGAGACTGCCGCACGCATGCTGGATCAGTACTTCGGCGAGCCCGAGGACACACCACCGCCGCGCGAGTGCGCCCGCGGCGAACTCGACGACATGACGACGACCTGCTGCGAACTGGCGACCGGAGTACTCGAATCCGGGCGGCTACCGATACCCGGTGCGATGGACGTCTTTCGCGACGCAGCGACCCGGTGGGCCCGAGACGGCGTACCGCTCGTCCGTATCCAACATGCCGTCAACGAGGGCTGCGCACTGGCTGTGCGACAGGCACCGCGCCCGGGCGACGGGGGTGCCGACGATCGACTCGCCGACGGAACCGTCCTGGTCATGGAACTGTTGGACGTCGTCACCGCGGCCGTGTCCGATGCCTACCTGACGGAATTTCGTACGCTGGCTCAGAACGGTCCCCGTCACGACGTGGAACTGCTGGACGCGCTGTTGACCGGTGACGGCACGGCTCGCAAGATCGCCGATCGGATGGGAACGCTGCTCGCCGAGGATTATCACGTTGTCGCCCTGCACTTTCCGGCCCATGCCGACGAAGGTGGCCGTCGGATCGACGCGGCGATGATGGCGGCTCGAAAACTGCGAAGAATACACACCGCGCTGGCCACATTCGACGCGGACTGCGTGCCCATCGCGTCGATCAGTCCCACCGGCGGAACCGTCCTGCTGCCCGATGTCCCCGGCGTCGACGTCGGCGACTTGATCGATCGTCTGGCCGACGCGGGTCAGGTGGCGGTGACTGCGACAACCGGGTCGGCCGCGATCGACGACATCGCCGCTACCGCGCCTCACCTGTACGAACTGCTGAGTCTCGTGCGTCGGCTCCGATACGCACCAGGCACGTACCGGATTTCGGATCTCGTGTTCGAGTACCAGGTGAGCAGACCGGGCCTGGGGCGCAAACACCTTGTGACACTGATCGATCCGCTGCGCGATTCGGTCGACCTGTTGCCGACGCTGCAAGCATTCGTCGATTCGGACTCCAACCGAAAGAAGACGGCCACCTGGCTGACGGTGCATCCCAACACCGTCGACTACCGTCTCAAAAGGGTGGAGCAGCTCACCGGACTCGATCCGATGAAGCCGTCCGGACTGCGAAGACTGCACGCTGCTCTGATCGCCGACCGCCTCGAGGCCCGTCGCGTTCCGGTGGACGAGCGATCACTGTGACCGCGCCGGACGGCGCGGTGCTCGCAGCGTCGGCGGCACTCGATTCGGTGGAGTCCGTGGCCGCTCTGTTTCAGCCCGTTGTCGAACTGGCCACCGGGACAGTCGTCGGATACGAGGCTCTGGCCAGGTGGCCGTCTCCGAGCCTGGCCGTGCCCGAGGACGTGTTCGCGCTGGCGAGAGAGCGCGGACTGGTGGGTCGCGTCGACGTCGCGTGTCGCGCCGCCGCGCTGCGGGCGGCGCGTGAACGCGCCTACTCGCGTCGGGTGCGTTTCTTTCTCAACATCGAGCCGGGCTGTTTCGCCGACGAACGCGACGTCGACATCCACCTCGACGCGATCGGTGACGACCTCGACGTCGTCCTCGAGATCACCGAGCGAGACCTCGACCGCAACGTGCCGTTGCTGATGGCTCTGGTCCGAGGAGCCCGCGCTCGCGGCATCTCGGTGGCCATGGACGACGTCGGTGCCACGCCTGCAACGTTGGCGCTGTTGGCCTCGGTCGCGCCGGACATCGTCAAACTCGACGCGTCGATCGTGAGGTCCCCGTACCGCTCACGCGCCGCGATACGGCAGGTGCGCGCCTACGTCGGTTCGAGCGACGCCGTTCTGCTGGCCGAAGGAATCGAAACCCGCAGGCATCTGCGTCGCGCCAGGTCTCTGGGAGCAACCCTCGGTCAGGGCTGGATGTTCGGACGTCCCATGCCGCTGCCGAATCCGCCGATCTGACGAGGGACCGGGAACGACGAAACCCCGCACCCTCGACGGCCGAGGCCTGGGTGCGGGGTTTCGTTTCGACCGATCGAGACGATCAGTTCTTGAACTTGTCCTTGATGTTGCCTGCGGCGTCCGAGACGTCGTCGCCGACCTGCTTGGTCTTGCCCGACGCCTGATCCTTTGCGCCTTCGGCAGCAAGATCGTCGTTGTCGGTCTTGTGGCCGATCTTTTCCTTGGCTTCGCCCACGAGCTCTTCTGCCTTGTGCTTTGCCTTGTCGATGAAATCAGCCATGGTGAACTCCTCGAAATCGATTGTCTATCCGTTCACGAGTAGCTATACCCGTGATCGACGTCGGTAATCACGAACTGCACGTGCGGCGGGTTCTGCCGGCCCGATTCGGGTAATCGACGCCCATGGACCCAGATACCGATATGCATTCCGCCCCCGATATGCCCTCACCCGAACACCGGCGCCCGAGCGGAGTGGACGATGCGACCGTGGCCGCGGTGGGAAAGTTGTCCGAGGCGCTCGAGTGTGTGGAGCGGGCCCGGGGACACCTGTACTCGTTCCACCAACTGATGGGGCATTCGGACCTGCTGTTGGGTGAGGCCGTCGAGGCACTCGCCGAGGCAGATCACGACGCGATCGCGCAGCGGATCGACACGGACATGATCGGCAGAAACATCGCACCGGGGCGTTGGACGTTCCAGCTCGTCGAGGAATTCGACGACGGATACTGGGGCCCGTTGCGCGAGCACGAGCGGGCCGTCCGAGACGAATTGCTCGACGGACGTCGCCACGTGTTCGAGGCCGAGATGAAGGAGAAGCGTCGAACCCACGGCCGCAGCGGGCACGAAGCGAGACCGTCCGACTGACGCCGGCCCATGAAAAAGCACCGACCCCGCCGGTTGACGGCGAGGTCGGTGCGTAAAGCGTGAGTGTCTAGCCTGCTTGCTTCGCCGCGTCGACCTCGCTGGTCGCGTTGGCGGTCGAGAGCTGACCACCGGAGTTCTCCAGGTGTGCCCGCACGAACCAGTGGAAGAGTTCGAGCTGCGCGCTCTGGCCGATGAGCATGTCCTCGGTCACCGGGTCGATCTCGCCGACCTCTTCGATGTTCTTCCGAGTGGTCTCGATGACTCCCGTGTAGACCAGGTCGAGTGCACCGAGGTGCTCGATGGCCGTCGCGCGACCAATCGAGTAATCGTCCCAGCTGCGCTCGGAGACGATGGTGCCCGGGGTGCCCTTGGCCGAGGAACCGAGGGTTGCGATGCGCTCGGCGACGTCGTCCGCGAATCCGCGAACTGCTTCGACCTGCGGGTCGAGCATCTCGTGTACCGAGATGAAGTTGGGACCGACGACATTCCAGTGAATGTGCTTGAGGGTCAGGTGGAGATCGTTGTAGGCGTTCAGTCGATCCTGAAGGATCGCGGCGACGCGCGCGCCCACTTCCGAGGTGAGTCCGGGAACGGTGTACGAGTTCTTTTCAGCCATGTGCAGTGATTGCCCCATCCCCCTGGAACACAAACATGCCCCGCCGAATCGAATCGGCGGGGCATGTGTGGTGAAGGGTCAGGGCTTGTCGAGTCGCGGTGAATCCGTGCTCGACGTGCCGGTCGGCGAGGTGCCGGCCGAGGAGGTTCCGTCCGTCGGATCGACGATCGGGCTGTCGGCAGCGACCTTGTCGATGGCGTCTGCGTCGTCCTCCTTCGGGGGATTCTTCAGGCTCAGAATGATCGAGCCTGCCAGGACCACGATGATGACCACCAGGCTGACCAGCGAGGGAATCTCGGGGATCGAGGTACTGATCACCTTGTGTCCGGCCTGCAAGATCAGCTTGACGCCGATGAAGGCGAGGATGATCGCCAGTCCCTTGGACAGGTAGTGGAACTTCTCGAGCAACCCTGCGAGCAGGAAGTACAGGGCGCGTAGACCGAGGATGGCGAACGCGTTCGAGGAGTAGACGATGAAGGGGTCGTCGGTCACCGCAAGAACTGCCGGAACACTGTCGACTGCGAAGACCAGGTCGGCGGCCTCGATGGCCACCACGACGGCGAGAAGCGGCGTGGCCACTCGCTTGCCTGCTTCCTTGACGAAGAACTTGGTGCCTTCGTATTCGTCGCGGACAGGAATGATCTTGCGAAGCAAACGAACTGCGATCGAGGTGCTCGGGTCGTACGAGTCGTCCTCGTCCTTCATCAGCTTGTATGCGCTGTAGAGCAGGATGGCGGCGAATACGAACAGAACGGCAGCGAACTTGCTGACGATGGCCACACCGGCGGCCAGGAAGATCGCGCGGAAGACGAGGGCACCGATCACACCGAAGAACAGCACGCGGTGCTGGTACTCACGGGGAACCTTGAAGTAGCCGAAGATCAGCGCGAAGACGAAGAGATTGTCGACGGACAGACTCTTCTCCAACAACCAGGCCGTCGTGTATTCGACGCCGGCCGTGGTGCCCAAGGTGAAGAACACCACGATGCCGAAGATGATGGCCACGCCGACCCACAGTGCGCTCCACCATGCGGCTTCCTTGAAACCGATGATGTGGGCACCGCGGTGTGCCAACAGGTCGATGGCCAACAGGATCAGGACGACGGCACCGAATGCCGCCCATGCCCACCAGGGGACGACGTTCATGAACGGCCACCTCTATTCGTGAATTTGCTGCCGAGTTGCTTCAACTTCGCCTGATTCTCGGGCTTGGTTGCGTACCGACGTGCTTGGTCGATCATCTTCTTGCCCTGTGGGCTGCGAGCGAACGATGTCAACTTCTGTGTCAACGACGCCATCTTCACACACTCCTTCTCGTTCTCGTCTGTCTTCGTCTTGCCGTTTTTCCGGCCGTACGTTCGGGCCTGGGCGGAAAATACTGCGTCTTTCCGCGACTACTCCAGTGTGACTGTTCGCTTTCCTGCAGGCATGGTCGTTTTGCGGACACGTTTCGACCGATTTCGTTGCCGGGTTACGGCAAGTTCAGCGGCCCCGCTGAGTCACGACGACGAGCCGACCTCGGGCCAGTCGAGCAACTTCGCTCCGAGCACCGCCGTGTGCAGCGCGAATGCCTCGACGGGGTTGCCCACATTTTGCCCGGTCAAATCCTTTATTCGCGACAACCTGTAGGTCACCGCCCGTACCGACAGATGCATGCGGCGCGCGGTGGATGCAGTGTTCGCACCGGTGTCGAAGTACACCTGCAACGTCTCCAGCAGTGGACCCGCGCCGCCTCGCGCGCTCAGCAACGGTGTCAACAACGTGTCGACCAGATCGGCGATCGCCGCGCGATCGCTGATCAGGACGCGGTAGACGAGCAGATCACGAGCATCGACCACCGATGCGTCGAATCCGAGCGAGGCTGCGAGATCGAGTGCGTCGAGGGCTTCCCGGTACGACGCCGCGACACCGACCGCCCCGCTGCGTGGGCGGCCGACCCCGATCTGCGTCCGGCCGTATTCCCCCTTACGACGTAGATCGACCGATTCGCTCGAGGTCGATGTGGACGTACCGAGGGCCCGTCCCACCCGGTCGAGGACGTGGTCGACGGCGACGAGGTCGGGTGCCGGGAACACCAGGATCAACCTGTCCTGCTTGGTGGCCACGAGCAACTCGGCGTCGCCCTTGCTGCCCTGCACACTGCGTTCGACGAGGGTGATGGCAGAGCTGGCGTCGGTGAAGGGCTTGGTCGACGTCACCACTGCCACCACATGAGGACTCGACAGATCGAGGCCGAACGTTTGCGCCCGCCCGAGCACCCCGGCGACATCGGAGGTGCCCGAGAGCAGATCGTCGACGAATTCACGGCGGGCGAGCACCTCGGCTCGCACGAGAGTGCGCCGGGCGAGCTGGAATCCCTCGGCCAGTTCGGCCACCGCGTCGTCGACCGCGCGCAGCATCACCTCGCCTGCGGTGACGACCCCGGCCGGGTCCTCCGCGGCGGCGACGACAGCGGGTAGTTCGCGCCACAGTCGCCACGCCGAGCTCAGGTACAGATCCAGCAATGCCCGCAGTGCGACGCCCGCGCGGGCAGCAGCATCACCCTGCGCTCGGAACTCGTGCAGCTGCGGGCGGCTCAGTGGGACGCCGGCATCGACGGCGTCGGCGAGGACTTCGAGGAAGCTGCCCAGCAGAGCGACGTCGAGTCCGCCGGCGTCCGAAGCCGACTGCGCAGCGACGGAATCGAGCGGTAGCGCGTCGCGCTGTGTGGCCATGTGTGTCTTGCTCCTCGTCGACTCCCATCATCGTAAGTCGCCGAAACCGATCGGTTACACGGGTGTGGAAGCATCGTCGCGCGCGACTCGGCGTTCGACGAAGGTAGGTAAATGACACGATTCGGCTCGGTGACCGTCGTCGCGATCGTGTGCGTGCTGTCGGTCAGCGCGTGCTCTGCACCGTCGCAATCGGGAGCGGCATCGGCCGATGCACTGGTGTTGGCCGACGGTTACGAACTCGGCGGTTTCAACCCGGTCGCCGGGTACGGTGCCGCGGGCGAGGCGAAGATGTACGACGGGCTGGTGCGCATCGGCGGCGGCGACGGTCTGCCACCGCTCGAACCCGCACTCGCAGTCGAGGTTCCCACGGCGAACGACGACGCGACGGTGTGGACGGCGACACTTCGCGAGGGAGTGGTCTTCTCCGACGGGTCCGCGTTCGATGCAGCCGACGTCGTCGCCACCTACGAGGCGATTCTGGATCCGGCATCGGCGTCCGAGGCGAGATCGTCGTTCGACATGATCGACGAGGTCGTCGCGATCGACGATTCGACCGTCGAATTTCGACTTGCCTATTCGTACGCGCCGTTTCCGACGAAGTTGCTCATCGGAATCGTCCCGTCGGAAGCCGTTGCGGAACCCGGGCTCGCCGCCGAATCCCCACTCAACCGCGCACCTGTGGGAACCGGCCCCTACGTTCTGGTGGATCTGTCGCCGGATCGAGCCGAATTCGAGGCCAACGACGACTACTGGGGCGGTGCGCCCGAGGTGAAGAAGCTCACCCTGCTGTACGTCCCGGACGACAACACCAGAGCCCAGCGGATGGCGGCGGGCGACATCGACGGGACGAACCTACCGCCGCTTCTCGCGCAGAGCCTGGACGGACGCGAGGGAATGTCGTTGTCGTCCAATGTCTCCGCGGACTGGCGGGGTGTGTCGTTGCCGACGAACTCACCGGTCACCGGAAACCGGGACATGCGTCTCGCCCTCAATCTCGCCGTGAATCGACAGGCGATGACGGACGGGGTGCTCGGCGGATACGGCCGACCGGCGGCCACACCCGTTCCGCCGGTGTTCGGCGACTCCTACGAACCGACTGCGGTGTTCGAGTACGACCCGGCCGCGGCCCGGCAGATCCTGTCCGACGGCGGCTGGATCCCCGGTCCCGATGGCATTCGCACGCGTGACGGACAGCGCGCAGAGATCACCGTGATGTACAACTCGACCGATACCGTGCGTCGAGATCTGGCGCAAGCTTTCGCGTCCGACGCGGTGGCGGTGGGGGTCGAGGTCACCCTCGAAGCACTGTCGTGGGACCGGATAGACCCCAGGATCGGCGTGGATTCCACGATGCTCGGTGGCGGAGAAGAGCCGTTCGATGCCGATACGCAGGCATACCGCACACTCGACTCGTCGTTCGTCGCGCCGGGCGTCGGAAGTGTCTACGACAACGCGGCCGACTACTCGAACCCGACGGTCGACGCCGCCCTCGACACCGGCAGGCGCAGCCTCGACCCTGCGGTACGCGCGGAGGCGTACCGGGAGATGCAGCGCGCCTACGTGGCCGATCCGGGATACGTCTTCCTGGTCTTTCTCGACCACACGTACGTATCGAAGGATTCGGACTGGACGATGTCCGGCCCGGTACTCGAGCCGCACTCCCACGGCGTCACGTGGGGTCCGTGGTGGTCGTTGCAGACGTGGACTCGCGCGTCGTGACCGTCGATCGACGGCACGCCACGACTTCGCGCGGCATCGGAGCGATGGTGCGCCGTCGACTGATGCTGCTGGTTCCGGTGTGCGGTGTCGTCTCGCTCGGTCTCTTCGCCGCCGCAGCGGTGTCCCCGTTCGACCCGCTCGTCGGGTACCTCGGAAACCGATACACGACGACGACGGAGGCGGACAAGGCGTCGATGACGGTTGCCCTCGGCCTCGATCGGCCGTGGTTCGTCGCCTACTGGCAGTGGTTGCAGGGCGTCGTGACAGGAGATCTGGGTCAATCGCGATCCTACGGACAGCCGGTGAGTCAGGTTCTGGCCGAGCGTATTCCGTGGACGATGTTGTTGGCGGGAGTCGCGCTGTCGGCCGCGATTGCGATTGCGTTCACGGTCGGCATCGCTTCCGGCATTCGTGCCGGCGGCCGGTTGGACCGCTTCGTCGCCGCCGCGTGCGTCACCGTTCAGGGAGTGCCGCCGTTCGTGCTCTCGCTCGCCGCAATTGCGGTGTTCGCGCTCGGTCTTGGATGGTTGCCCGTGGCCGGACTCTCCGACGGCGGCAGCGATCCCACCCTCGGTGGAGTACTCCGCCATCTGCTGCTGCCCGCGTCGGTTCTGGCTCTGTCTCAGGTTCCGTGGCTGCTGTTGTCGGTTCGCGAGTCCATCGTGTCCGCGCGTGGCGAGGACTTCGTGGCAGGTGCGGTGGCTCGCGGCATTCCCACCGCCCAGATCACTCGCCGCCACATCGTGCCCGCCGCATCGGCCCCCTTCGTCAACGTCGTCGGAGTTCGACTGCCCGAGTTGGTCGTCGGGGCAGTACTGGTGGAAGAGATATTCGGGTGGCCTGGCGTCGCAGGAGCTGTCGTGCAGTCGGCACGCGATCTCGACATGCCGTTGCTGGCCGTGCTGACTCTCGGAACCACTGTCGCGGTCATGCTCGGCTCTCTGCTCGCCGACGTACTGGTCGTGCGACTCGATCCGAGGGTGCGTGCGGATGGATAGGCGAACGGCGATCGCGAGCGTGGCCCTCGCCGCTCTGACCGTGTACGCGGTAGCGGTCCCCATGCTCGCGGGGGTGGACGATCGCGTCGTCGACTTCTCGTCGGCGAGGCTGGGGCCCTCGGCGCAGCATCCGTTCGGCACCGACTCGGCCGGCCGAGATCTGTTCGTGCGCAGCGCATCGGCCATCGGCACATCGTTGCTCATCGCGGTGGCCTGCGCGGCACTGGCGACGGTCCTCGGCTGCGTCGTCGGCCTGGCCGCGGGGGTCTGGGGTGGGCGGGTCGATCGCATCGTCATGCGCAGCACCGACGCCGTCAACGCGCTGCCCCACCTGTTGCTCGGCATCGTGATCGTGGCGATGTTTCGCGGTAGCGTCGTCGCCATCGTGGCGTCGATCGCGTTGACACACTGGACCCAGGTGGCTCGCATCGTGCGCTCGGAGATCCTTCGGTTGCGCGAGCGAGAGTTCGTCGACGCGGCAATTCTGGCCGGGGCCAGTCGTTTTCACGTGGCAACTCGACACTTCGTTCCTGCCGTTCTACCCCAGGCCATGATCGCCGTCGTCCTGTTGCTCCCGCACGCGGTGTGGCACGAATCGACGCTGTCCTTCCTGGGGTTCGGGCTGCCTCCACACGAGCCGAGCCTGGGTACCCTGCTCGAGGAAGCCCGCAGTTCTCTGCTGCTGGGGAGTTGGTGGACCTTGGTGTTCCCCGCCGCGATACTGCTTGTCGCCACGCTGTCCGTGGCCGTACTGGGTTCGGCACTACGGACGCGGGTGACGCCGGCGCGTCCGTCGGAGCTTCGCCTGTGACCCGGGGTCTGTCCGTTCGAAATCTGACCGTTCGCATTCCGATCGGTCGACGGTGGGTGCATGCCGCCTCCGATGTCGATCTCAAGGTTCCGGTCGGAACCGTGACCGCTCTGGTCGGCGAGTCGGGCTGCGGCAAGTCGATTCTCGCGGCGACGGTGATGGCGATGTTGCCGGTCGGAACGACCGTGAACGGATCGGTCCTGGTCACCACCGCGGAACGGGAATTCGACGTGACGAGTGCGGCAGGGTTTCGGGGCAGGGACGTCGCGCTCGTTCCGCAGTCTGCGGCAACACATCTCACGCCGACTCGAACCGTCCGATCGCAACTGGACGAGACGATCGCCGCACACGGAGGTCCGTCGACGTCCGATCGGCTCGCCGAGCGGGTGGGGCTTGCTCCGGCACACCTCGATCTCCATCCACATCAGCTCTCGGGTGGAATGGCTCAGCGGGTCGCTCTGGCCGGAGCGCTGGCCGCGGATCCCACGGTGATCGTCGCCGACGAGCCCACCTCCAACCTCGATCGCGCGGCCGTCGACCACGTGCTCGGGCTACTGCGGGCGTGCGCGGACGACGGCGCAGCGGTACTGCTGATCACCCACGACCTGTCGTCGTTGATCAGGACGGAGGTCGCCGATCGCATCGCCGTCATGTACGCCTCGCGTCTCATGGAAACGGGACCTGCCGCGTCGGTGCTCGAGAATCCCCTGCACGACTACACCCGGGACCTGCTGGACGCGCTGCCCTCTCGCGGGATGACTCCGCTCCCGGGATCGCCGCCCGAGTTGACCGACCTTCCCGACGATTGCGTCTACCACCTCCGCCGGCCACTGTCTCCACACTCCGGTGGACCCACGGAAATGGTGATGGTGGGCGCGCGGTCGTACCGAACGAGAGTGCACCGATGAGCCTGGACGCGGTGGCCGTGAGCGCCGGCTACCCGGGTGGCCCCGATGTGTTGACACAGGTCAGCGTTTCGGTCGAACCGGGAACGATCACGGGGCTGACCGGCCCGTCCGGTAGCGGAAAGACAACCCTCGCGAGAGTGCTTGCGTTGCTGCAGAAACCCCGAACCGGATCGGTGCTGCTCGACGGGACCACGGTGCGTGGCGTCGGGTATTCGGTACCTGCGACGTCACGCGCACAGATCGCGCTGCTGTTCCAGTCTCCACGGCAGGCGACCGATCCACGGATGACCCTGCGCTCGATCATCGAGCAACCAGCGGTCATCGCCGGGCGCTCGGTCGATGTCGCGGATCTGGCAGAGCAGGTTGGCCTGACCGCCGACCTGCTGTCCCGTCGCCCACACCAGGTCAGCGACGGGCAATTGCAGCGCGCCTGTGTCGCACGGGCGTTGGCGCAACGGCCGCGCTATCTGATCTGCGACGAGGTGACGTCGATGCTCGACGCGGCGACGACGGCGTCGATCGCCAGATCGGTCGAACGACAGGCCGTCGACGGCGGACTCGGTGTGCTCGTGATCAGCCACGACGAGGATCTGTTGGACGCTCTGTGCTCTTCCGTGCACCGTCTGAGCTGAGAACCACATCGAGAACTCGCGGAGACGAGCGAGCCGGTTCGGTGTGCGAATCACTCGATCGGGGAGCAGAATCAGCCGAACCGGTTGATTCGAGAGTTTCTCTCCACGTTGGGAGTCGCCCACATGACCTCGTCGAACAGACCTGCATCGAGTCTGC
Organism: Rhodococcus cercidiphylli; assembly: GCF_033042225.1. Lineage (NCBI taxonomy): Bacteria > Bacillati > Actinomycetota > Actinomycetes > Mycobacteriales > Nocardiaceae > Rhodococcus > Rhodococcus cercidiphylli. The sequence continues at coordinate 325,378 of NZ_JAWLKE010000002.1, read as the reverse complement.
GATCGCAACTGCTTCGCAAGAAGCCGATCGTGGATCCGGACCAGCAGAGCAGTGGCGGGTTGGAACGCACCATCGGCACGTTTCAGCTGACGATGTTCGGCGTCGGTGCCACCATCGGTACCGGCATCTTCTTCGTCCTGTCGCTCGCGGTTCCCGAAGCCGGTCCTGCAGTGGTGCTCTCGTTCCTGGCCGCGGGTATCGCGGCCGGCCTCGCAGCCATCTGTTACGCCGAAATGGCATCGGCGGTACCGGTTTCGGGCTCGACCTACTCCTACGCGTACGTGACGATGGGCGAGGTGGTCGCGATGGGTGTCGCCGCCTGCCTGTTGCTCGAGTACGGAGTGTCCAGCGCTGCCGTCGCCGTCGGGTGGAGCGGGTACCTCAACGAGTTGTTGAACAATCTCTTCGGCTTCACCATCCCGCACGCGCTGTCCGCTGCGCCGGGTGACGCCGATCCCGGCATCATGAATCTGCCTGCGGTCGTGCTGATCGTGCTGTGCGCCGTTCTGCTCATTCGCGGTGCGAGCGAGTCGGCGGCCGTCAACGCAGTCATGGTCGTCATCAAACTCGGCGTGCTGGCTCTGTTCGCGATCGTAGGATTCACCGCCTTCGACTCCGGAAACTTCTCCGACTTCATGCCCCTGGGCGCAGCAGGTGTGACCGCGGCCGCCGGCACGATCTTCTTCTCGTTCATCGGACTCGACGCGGTGTCCACCGCGGGCGACGAGGTGAAGGATCCGCAGAAGACCATGCCGCGGGCCATCATTGCGGCGCTGATCGTCGTCATCGTCTTCTATCTCGTCGTCGCCGTGGCCGCCCTTGGCACTCAGCCCTGGACCGACTTCGCCGGCCAGGAGGAAGCCGGGCTGGCGGAGATCCTGCGTAACGTGACCGGGCAAGCCTGGCCGGCAACGATTCTGGCTGCAGGTGCGGTGATCTCCATCTTCTCGGTGACCCTGGTGACGATGTACGGGCAGACTCGCATCCTGTTCGCCATGGGCCGAGACGGCATGCTGCCCAAAGCTTTCGCCAAGGTCAGTCCTCGTACGCACACCCCGGTCAACAACACGATCGTCGTCGCCGTCGTGATCTCGATCCTCGCCGCGTTCATTCCGCTCGACAAGCTGGCGGACCTGGTGTCGATCGGCACCCTCGTCGCATTCATCGTCGTGTCCATCGGAGTGATCGTGCTGCGCCGCTCGATGCCCGATCTCGAGCGGCCGTTCAAGGTTCCGGGATACCCGGTGACTCCGGTGCTGTCGGTCCTCGCGTGCCTGTACATCCTGTCCGGGCTGCACTGGACCACGTGGTTCTGGTTCGGGCTCTGGCTCGCGGTCGTGTTGGCGTTCTACTACTTCTGGGGTCGGCACCATTCGGCATTGCGTGGTGCAGGGCAGGACGCGCGATGAGCGTGCTGATCGCGTTCGCACCGGGGAAGGGCAGCGTCGGTGCCCTCGATCTCGGTGCCCAACTCGCTCGGTCGACCGGTGCCGACATCGACGTGGCGACGGTGGTTCCCAAGCCGTGGTCGACGCCGTCGATGGCCCGCGTCGATGCCGAGTTCGCGGATTGGGCGGCGGCAACGGCAGCCGAATCCGAGGCGAAGGCGCGGCACTATCTGCAGGAGAAAGCGCCCGATATCGCCGCGTCGTTCCACCGCCTCGCGCACCGCTCGGTGTCGACGGCGTTGACCGATGCGGCGGACAGTCTCGGGGCCGCGGTTCTGGTTCTCGGCTCCTCGGGCGACGGCGCACTCGGGCAGGTCGTCGTCGGGTCGACCGCCGACAAACTGCTGCACTCGTCGCCGGTGACGGTGGCGCTGGCCCCGCGCGGCTATCGCGTGCGCGAGCGCACGACTCTGACGCGGATCACGTGCGCGTTCTCCGGTGACAGCGAGGCCTCGCGCGTGGTGGGCCCCACCGCCGAACTGGCCAGGGAAGCAGGCGTTCCGCTTCGTCTGGCGTCGTTCGTGGTCCGTGGTGCGACGATGTACCCGCCAGAAATCGGGCTACGAGCCGAGGACGACGTCGCCGCCGAGCTGTCCCGGGGGCTCAGCGAGGCGCTCACCGCAGCAGTGGACGACGCGGTTGCGGTGGGACTCCCGGTCGATCGGGTGACGACCGAGTTGGCCTCGGCCGGCAGTTGGCGCGAAGCCCTCGACGAACTGCACTGGCAGGACGGCGAAGTACTGACCATCGGATCGTCCGGGCCACTGGGACCCATCGCTCGGGTGTTTCTCGGTTCCCGGGCAACGAAGATCATCCGTCATTCGCCGGTGCCGATCCTGGTGCTGCCGCGGCGGTGACGTCCTATCGGTTGAGGGCGAGAACCGACAACAGCTCGTAGGCAACATGAGCCGCAGCGATTCCGGTGATCTCGGCGTGGTCGTAGGCCGGCGCGACCTCGACGATGTCGGCGCCGACGACATTCAGGCCGACGAGTCCGCGCAGAGTGTTGAGCAACTCTCGGGACGTCATGCCGCCGGCTTCGGGAGTGCCGGTGCCGGGCGCATGTGCTGGGTCGAGAACGTCGATGTCGACCGAGACGTAGACCGGGCCGCCGTCCAGACGTCTGCGCATCCGCTCGACGATGCTGGCGACACCGTCGACCTCGTAATCGTCGGAACGAATCACCTGGAAGCCCAGAACTCGATCGTCCTCGAGGTCCTGCTCGCTGTAGAGCGGGCCGCGAATGCCGATGTGCTGCGAGCGTTCGAGGTCGATCAGGCCTTCCTCACTGGCTCGTCGAAACGGGGTTCCATGGGTGTAGGGCGCACCGAAGTACGTGTCCCACGTGTCGAGGTGAGCGTCGAAGTGCAGCACTGCAATCGGTCCGTGGTCGCGGGCGAGCGAGCGCAGAATCGGCAGTGCGATGGTGTGATCGCCGCCGAGGGTCAGAACCGAGGAGCCGTCGGCGCGCAGGTCGGTCACCGCGTCGTGCACCGTGGTGAGCGCCTCGGTGATGTCGAACGGATTGACTCCGATGTCGCCGAAGTCCGCAACTTGCTGGCGGGCGAACGGCGAGACCTTCAGGGCAGGGTTGTAGGGCCGCAACAGTTTCGAGGCAGCACGGATGTGCCCGGGACCGAAACGTGCGCCCGGGCGGTAACTCACGCCGGAATCGAACGGGACGCCGAGGATGGTCACGTCGGCGCGGGACACCTCGTCGAGGCGCGGGAGCCGAGCGAACGTGGTGGGCTCGGCGTAGCGGGGGACCTTGGTCGCGTCGACCGGACCGATCGGTGGGTGCTCGGGACTGCTCGGGTTCATCGAGAATTCCTTCCGAATTTCACAGAGTCCGGTGACAGTGGAGTCGACCAGTTCGCCCGGCAAGCGTTACTCTGATGCACGATCTTGTCAACACGAGTTTCCTGAGAGGCGATGACGGTGTCGATTGCTGCTTCGGTCGAGAACGACGCGCCACGTATCGGCGCGCGACTGAAGGAAGCACGCATGAAGAAGCGGCTGACTCTCGACGCCCTCGCCGATACCTGCGGGGTGACCAAGGGGTACCTGTCCAAGCTCGAGCGCGATCAGGTGAACGCATCGGTCGCGTCGTTGGTTCGGGTCTGTGCTGCGCTCGACGTTCCGGTCGGCTCCCTGTTCGACGACGCCCCCGCCGGTGAAGTGGTGCGCGCGCAATCGTTGCCGCGCATCATGTTCGGGGGAACGGCGATGACGGAGTATCTGTTGACCCCGGTCGGGGAGCGGCGGGTCCAGGTACTGCTGGGGGAGATCGAGGAAGGTGGCGGCAGTGGCGCGGAGGCGTACACCCTGCCGTTGGACGTCACGTTCGTACACGTGCTGTCCGGCGAGGTTCGAGTGACCTTCGAGGAAGATCCAGGCGGTGCCTTCGGCGGCGACGACGTGCTGCTCGGACCGGGCGATGCGTTCACGTTCTCGCCGCGACGCCCGCACAGTTTTCGCAGCGACAGCAGTGGTGGTGCCCGGGTCCTGTGGGTGCTGGCGCCCGCGCTGCCCGAAGAGTTGCACAACAGGAAACCGGAGTTTCTCTCATGACGGTCATCGTGTCGCTGTTCCAAGGGCCGGAGTTCTCCGCCGACGTCGAGGCCAACCTGTCGGCGATCGATGCCGCGGCGCGCAGCGCAGCCGAAGCAGGGGCGTCGATGCTGGTGACCCCGGAAATGTCGGTGAGCGGCTACGACATCGGGGATCTCGTGCGCGAACGAGCCGAAACGTTCGACGGTTCGATCTTCGAGCGCATCGCCTCGATCGCGCGAACACACGGTGTCGCGATCGTGTACGGATACCCCGAACTCGGTCATTCGAATCACGGGGGCGAGCCTGTGTTCAACGCGGTGCAGGTGGTCGACGCATCCGGACGATCGGTCGCGCGTTATCGCAAGACGCACCTGTTCGGGGCCCTCGATCGCACTCACTTCACCCCGGGGCCGGACCTGCTGGTGCAGTTCGACTTCGGCGGGCTGCGGTGCGGTGTACTCACCTGCTACGACGTCGAATTTCCCGAAGCCGTTCGCGCGCACGCCGATGCCGGCACCGAGTGGTTGATCGTTCCCACCGGTCTGATGACCCCATTCGAGATCATCGCCACTCACGTCGTTCCCACGCGGGCGTACGAGAGCCAACTGTTCATCACCTACGTCAATCGCTGCGGCACCGAGGCGAGCCTGAGGTATTGCGGGCTGACCTGTGCCGTCGGGCCGGCTGGCAACGACCTCGCGCGAGCCGGTGAACACGAAGAACTGCTGACCTTCGAGCTGGATCCGGCCGAGCTCGCTCGATCGCGTGCGGTCAACACCCATCTGGCCGATCGCCGTACCGACCTCTACCCGACAGGACCCTCACGGGCCGAGCAGGAGACCGACCGATGACCACACCCGTCACCCCGGACAGCGCAATCGCATCCGAGGACGACCAGCCGCTCACGATGTTCGGCCCGGACTTCCCGTTCGCGTACGACGATTACCTCGCGCATCCGGCCGGCCTGGGGAGCATTCCCGACGCGGCCCTCGGTACCCGGGTCGCCGTGATCGGCGGCGGACTCGCCGGTATGGTCGTCGCCCATGAATTGCTGAAGCTCGGCATGGAACCCGTTGTGTACGAATCGGATCGGATCGGCGGCCGGATGCGCTCGGTACCGTTCGACGGGCATCCCGGTGTGGTGGCAGAGATGGGCGCGATGCGTTTTCCGCCGTCGTCGACCGCGCTGTTCCACTACCTCGACGCCGTCGGGCTCGAGACGACACCGTTTCCGAACCCGCTGGCCGAGGTGACCCCCAGTACGGTGATCGACCTCAAGGGCGAGAGCCACTACGCACGCAAGCTCGACGATCTCCCGCCGATCTTCGCCGAGGTCGCCGACGCGTGGAACAGGACGCTCGAGGAACACGCCGAGTTGATTCCGCTGCAGCGTGCCATCCGCAGGCGAGACGTGGCCGAGATCAAGCGGATCTGGAACGAGCTGATCGTGAAGTTCGACGATCAGACCTTCTACGGCTTTCTGGCTGCGTCCGAGCACTTCTCGTCGTTTCGGATGCGAGAGCTGTTCGGCCAGGTCGGTTTCGGAACGGGCGGATGGGACACCGACTATCCCAACTCGATCCTCGAGATCCTTCGCGTCGTCATCACGGCAGCGGACGATCACCATCGCGGAATCGTCGGCGGCTCACAGCAACTCCCGATGCGGTTGTGGACCGACTCGCCGGCGAGCATGGCGCACTGGCCCGCAGGCACATCGGTCGCGTCACTGAACGGCGGCACCACGATGTCGCGCGTCACCGAGATCAGACGCACCGACGGCGGCACCACGATCCACGACGATCGCGGCAACATCCGCACCTACGCCGCCGCCGTCGTGACCGCCCAGAGCTGGATGTTGCTCAGCAACATCAGATGCGACGACGACCTGTTCCCCATCGACCACTGGACCGCCATCGAACGCACCCACTACATGGGGTCGACCAAGGTGTTCGCACTTGTCGATCGGCCGTTCTGGAAGGACAAGGATCCGGTCACCGGCCGCGATCTGGTGAGCATGACGCTGACCGATCGAATGAGTCGCGGCACGTACCTACTCGACCAGGGTGAGGGCAAGCCCGGGCTGATCTGCCTGTCCTACACGTGGTCCGACGACTCGCTCAAGCTGCTGGCCCTGGATCCGACCGAGCGGATGAACATCATGCTGCGATCGCTGGAGGAGATCTATCCCGGTGTCGACTTCCGCAGTCACATCATTTCCACGCCGGTGACTCTGTCCTGGGAAACCGAACGCGATTTCATGGGCGCATTCAAGGCGAATCTGCCGGGCCACTATCGATACCAGGAAAGACTGTTCACCCATTTCGTGCAGCACGATCTCGAACCTCGACACCGGGGGATCTTTCTCGCCGGCGACGACATCTCGTGGACGGCAGGGTGGGCCGAGGGAGCCATTCACACCGCACTCAACGCGGTGTGGGGCGTCGTGCATCACTTGGGCGGTTCGTCGGCAGACGGCAATCCGGGACCGGGTGATGTGTTCGAGTCGATTGCTCCGCTTCGGTTGGGCGACTGACCTTTCGGAGACAACGACCTGGGTGTTCGCTCGTCGAACACGAACAGTGCCAGAGCGGCGGTCAGCATCACGGCTGCGACCCAGATCGCCCGTAGCCCGAACAGCTCGACCGCGACTGCGCCGAGCAGCGCCCCGCCGAAGAATCCGGAGATCACCGCGCCGAACCGTCGGGCGCGGATGCCGGCCTCGAGATCGTGTTCGACCACCCGATGGAAAGCCGCCATCGCCATGCTGCGGAGATTGCCGGTCGTCATCGTGGTGTTGAACGGCGAATCGACCAGCACACGAAAGGTGGTCACCTGCACGCCGGCAACGTGAGCGAGGATCACCGAGACCACTGCATCGGGGACGGTGGCCGGCAGCAATCCGACGACGAGGACCACGAGGATCTCGAACACCAGCACCGCCCGCACCGGTCGTCGGACGATCCTCGCAACCGCGGGCAGCGCGATGAATTCTGCGGTCGCGACCCCCAGGACGAAGGCCGCCAACGGCGGTAGGAACGCGAGCGCTTCGACCCACCGGCCGGCGGCGACATCGACGCCGAGCAGCACGACGTTGCCGGTCTGCGCGCCGGCGAACACGCCGCCGCGGGTGATGTAGGTGTACGCGTCGAGGAATCCACCGACTGCCGCCAGCAGTACTCCGAGTCGAACCGATTTCGCAGTGGCGACGGCAATGTGGGGCTGCGGCGTGCTCATCGAGAAATACTGACACGATTGCCGATGTTCACGATGTCGCGGCAAGCAGTGAAAGCAACAATTCCGCCCGCACCCGCGCCGACGTCAGATCGACCGACAGTAACTCTTCGCATCGGGTGATCCGGTTTCGCAGCGTGTGGCGATGAACGGACAGAGTCGCCGCAGCGGTCTCCCAATGCCCGTTCGCTTCGAGAAAAGCCCGAAGCGATCCCACCAGATCGGCGGTGTGGGTGCGGTCGTACTCGGACAGCACTGCAATGGTCACGGCGGCCATGGCACGCAACGATTCCTGTACCGGCTCGGAGGCCAACAGCATCGATCCGGTGAATTCGACGATCCGATCGCCAGAGCCGGCCGCTGCGCACGCGAGCGAAGCCTGCTTCAGAGCGACGGGAGTCTCGGTGATGGGGAGGCTGGAACTGAGGCCGACGCGCACCGACCTCGGCAGTGAATCGAACAGTCGGGCAACGACATCGGAGTCGTCGCTACCGCGGAACAACACCACCACACCGGTGTCGGTCTGCCGAGTGAACGTGGGCCGCGCCCTGGCTCGGCACTCGGCATCGATCGCCTCGACGATGCGCTCGGACGGTCCGCGGACAACGGCGACCCTGATGCGAGAGTCGTCGTCGGCGGCGTCGACGAGATAGCTCGGTAGCGCGGTGCCGTCGGGGGAGGGCAGATGGCCGTCCAGCAACAATCCGAGCGCGAGCGTGTTGAGTCGCGACTGCTCGGCGCGCAGCCGCGTGGGCTTCTCGAGTTCGAGGGTCACCAGAGACACCGCGTGCCCGAGCAGGATCTGCTCGACGCCCGTCACCGGGCCAGCGGTGCGAATCGCGAGAAAGCTCGACGCCCCGCCGGAGATGGCGACCGAATGCAGAGTGACGGTGCACCCCGGTTCGCTGACCGACACCGTGGCCGGTGACGACGACGGGCGAATGCTGCGGGCGACGTCGCGGGCGCGCTCTACGAGATCGGCTGCGGCGGCGGGATGGAACGATTCGGTGCGATTGCCGATCAGCGCCACCGATGTGGACGTGGCGACGGCCAGTTCGCGAACGATCGCGTCGACGCCGCCGTGCAGTGCTGCCCTCGTGATGCGGGTCTGGACCGACGCCGCACGCAGAACCTGCTCGTATTCCTGCTCGGCTATGCGTTTCATGACCGCTCTGATGACGGCGGCGAACGGGATGTCGTAGGGAACCTCCACGACAGGAAGCCCGACATCCTCGGCGGTGTCGAGAATGTGACGGGGAATAGTGCTGTGGGACAACCCGACTCCGAATCCGAGACAGGCGACACCCGCGGCCGCCAAGGTCCGGACGTAGGTACCGAGGGCCGGGCCGTCGGCGTCGAAGCCGAGTCCGGTCGTGAGAATCAGTTCACCGCCCGACAGCCACGGACTGGGATCGATGAGTTCGGTCGCCTGCGCGAAGGTGATGGGCGCAGCGCTGCGCTCCGGTCCGCCGCGGTGACTCAGGCGAAGGTGTTGCTGCCTCAACAGCCAGGACATCTGCACGCTCACCGATCGAACTGTAGCGGCAGAACTGCCGAAATGGAGTGCAATGTGCCGTCGAGGTGTACGAAATGGCGTCCGGCCGTCGTGCTCGTCGAGTCGCATACTTGCACGACAAGCCCACACGAAAGGTGCGACCCATGGCCTCGATCGAGTACCGACTTCCGCAGGAGCGCAAGATCGTCACCGCCTTCCCCGGGCCGAAGTCGGCGGCGTTGGCGCAGCGGCGCAAGGCCGTCGTCGGTGCAGGCGTTGCCTCGACGCTGCCGGTGTACGTGGCCGACGCGGACGGTGGCGTCGTGGTCGATGTCGACGGGAACTCGCTGATCGACCTCGGGGCCGGAATCGCCGTGACCACCGTCGGTGCCTCGAACCCGGCAGTTGTTGCCGCCGTGCAGGATCAGGTCGCACACTTCACCCACACGTGCTTCATGGTCGCGCCGTACGAGGGCTACATCGAGGTCGCCGAGAAGCTGGCCGCGTTGACCCCGGGCGATCACGACAAGCGCAGCGTCCTGTTCAACAGTGGTGCCGAGGCCGTCGAGAACGCCGTGAAGATCGCACGTCACGCGACCGGGCGGTCCGCTGTCGTCGTGTTCGACCACGCGTACCACGGCCGCACCAACCTGACGATGGCACTGACGTCGAAGTCGATGCCGTACAAGAGCGGATTCGGGCCGTTCGCTCCCGAGGTCTATCGAGCGCCGATGTCGTACCCGTTCCGCGAAGGTCTGAACGTCGACGGTTCCGCGGTGACCGGTGCCCAGGCTGCGGCGCGAGCGATCTCCGTCATCGACAAGCAAATCGGTGCAGGCAATCTCGCGGCCATCCTGATCGAGCCGATTCAGGGTGAGGGCGGCTTCATCGTGCCCGCAGAAGGATTCCTGCCTGCACTGGCGGATTGGGCACGTGAGAACGGCGTCGTCTTCATCGCCGACGAGGTGCAGTCCGGCTTCACTCGGACCGGGGCCTGGTTCGCCAGCGAGCACGAGGGCGTCGTACCTGATCTGATCACGATGGCGAAGGGCATTGCGGGCGGAATGCCGCTGGCCGCGGTCACCGGCCGTGCCGACCTGATCGATGCCGTGCACCCCGGTGGGCTCGGTGGCACGTACGGCGGCAACCCTGTCGCCTGCGCCGCGGCCCTGGCGTCCATCGAGCAGATGGAGACACTCGGTCTCAATGCCCGAGCGCGCGACATCGAACGCATCGTGTTCGAGCGACTGAATGCGTTGAGTGCCGAGTTCGGCATCATCGGTGAGGTGCGTGGCCGCGGAGCCATGCTTGCGCTCGAGCTCGTGCTACCGGGTGGGCGTGAGCCCAACCCGGAGGCCACCAAAGCCGTTGCGGCGGCGGCACTCGAGGCCGGAGTGATCGTGCTGACGTGCGGCACCTACGGCAACGTCATCCGGTTGCTGCCGCCCCTGGTGATCTCCGACGAGTTGCTCGATGATGCTTTGACCGTGCTCGAAGACTCGCTTCGCACTGTGGCGCAGGGGAACTGATGGATGCTTACGATCTGATCTCCTCGCTGCCCACCGATCTCTGGCTCGGTGGTGTGCAATCGCCTTCTGCGTCGGGCGCACGATTCGCCGTGCTGAACCCGGCGACCGGCGACGAGCTGACCACAGTCGCCGACGCCACCGCGGCCGACGGCATCGCCGCGCTCGACCTTGCCGCCGAGGCGCAGCCGGGGTGGGCGGCGACGCCCGCTCGTGAGCGAGCCGAGATTCTGCGGCGCGCCTTCGACCTGCTGCAGGAGCGTGCTGCCGACTTCGCTCTGCTGATGACGCTCGAAATGGGAAAGTCGTTGGCGGAGAGCCACGGTGAGGTGAAGTACGGTAGCGAATTCCTGCGCTGGTTCAGTGAGGAAGCCGTTCGGATCGGTGGCCGGTTCACCCCCGCGCCTGCGGGTAACGGCTCGATCCTGGTCACCAAGTCGCCGGTCGGCCCGGTACTGGCGATCACCCCGTGGAACTTTCCGTTGGCCATGGGCACACGCAAGATCGGGCCGGCACTGGCCGCGGGCTGCACCGTCATCGTCAAACCGGCCGAGGACACCCCGCTGACGATGCTTCTGCTCGGACAGGTGTTCGCCGACGCCGGGTTGCCGAGCGGTGTGCTGTCGATACTTCCCACCTCCGACGCCGCCTCCGTCACCGGACCGTTGATGGACGATCCGAGGCTGCGGAAGATCACGTTCACCGGTTCGACCGGAGTAGGAAAACTGTTGGTGCGCAACGCTGCCGACAGGCTGCTGCGGACGTCGATGGAACTCGGTGGCAACGCTCCGTTCATCGTGTTCGACGACGCAGACATCGACGCCGCTGTCGACGGAGCGATGCTGGCCAAGATGCGCAACGGCGGCGAGGCGTGCACGGCAGCGAACCGCCTGTACGTCGCGAACTCCGTGCGTGAGGAATTCACCGCGAAGTTGACGGCGCGGATCGAGGCATTGACGGTCGGTCCTGGTGATCGGGAGGGGACCGACATCGGGCCGCTCATCAACGACAAGCAGCGTCGAACGGTCACCGCCCTCGTCGACGACGCCGTCGCGAAAGGCGCACGGGTGCGCACCGGCGGAGCCGCGCCCGAGGGGCCCGGATTCTTCTACGCGCCGACGGTTCTCGACAGCATCCCGGGCGACGCGAATCTGTTGCAGGACGAGATCTTCGGCCCGGTCGCAGCGATCGTCGGATTCGATACCGAGGACGAGGCCGTGGCCGCAGCCAACGACACCAGGTACGGGTTGGTGGCGTATTTCTACACTGAGAGCCTCGACCGCGCCCTTCGGGTGTCGGCGGCACTGGACACCGGCATGGTCGGGGTCAATCGCGGTGCGATCTCCGACGCCGCCGCCCCGTTCGGTGGTGTCAAGGAATCGGGCTTCGGACGCGAGGGCGGGTCGGAGGGCATCGAGGAATACCTCGAGACCAAGTACATCGCGCTTCGGTGAGGGTGCACATGGCGCTCCACTCCGCGGCCTGTGGCGCGGGTATCGCCGATTTACGACAGGGAGTGGAGCGTCGTGTGCAGGCCGCTGGTCAGTTCCGCGCGGCGGCGATTCGATTCTCGGCCAGACGATCTGCCGCGGCTCCCAGCAGGATGCCCTCGGTGCGGGCGATGGCGAAGATGCCGGCGACGGTATCGCGGATCTTGCCGATCGTGGCCATCACCTCCGCCGAATCCTTGCCGCGCAGTTCGCCTTCCACCTGGATCAGGCCACCGGCGTTGGCGACGTAGTCGGGTACCCAGACGATTCCGCGCGCAGCCAGCATGGCTTCGACATCGGGTGTGAGGAGTTGGTTGTTCGCTGCGCCGCACACGATGGACGCCGACAACCGGGCCACCGAGGACGCGTCGAGAGTGGCACCCATGGCGCACGGGGCGTAGACGTCGATGTCGGCACCGATTATGTCGGATCCGACGGTGACACCGGGGAAGTCGGCAACGATGCGATCGAGGGCGGGCGCGTAGGAGTCGCTGACGATCACCTCGGCACCGGCATCGCGAAGCAGGGCGACGAGGTTGTAGCCCACTTTGCCTGCACCTTCGACGCCGATGCGCTTTCCGGTCAGATCGTCCGAGCCCCAGGTCGATTCGGCTGCGGCCAGAAGAGAGAGAAAGACTCCGAGCGCGGTTTGAGGGCCGCTGTCGCCGGTGCCGCCTGCGGTGGTGTTCTTGCCGACGACGTGCGCCGTCTCCTCGGCGATGATGTCGAGATCGTCGCTGTTGGTGCCCACATCGCCTGCCGTCACGTACGTTCCGCCGAGCGAATCGACGAACCGGCCGTACGCGCCCAGCAGAGTCGGGGTCTTGATGGCGTTCGGGTTGCCGATGATCACCGCTTTACCGCCGCCGAGATCGACTCCCGCGACGGCCGCCTTGTAGGTCATTCCCCGGGAGAGCCGTAGTACATCGGTCAACGCATCCTGCTCGGATGCGTAGGGGTAGAAACGAGTTCCGCCGAGAGCGGGTCCCAACGCAGTGGAGTGGACCGCGATGATCGCGCGCAGCCCGGTGTCGGGATCCTGACAGAACACGACGCGTTCGTGTGCGGAGTCGCGCGGCATGTCGGGGCGATCGAAGACGCCCGTCGGCAGGGGATCGTTCGGGGTGGGTACGACGGCGGGGCGGTCGGCAACGATGGACACAGGCAGTCTCTTTCGGTGATGAGGCGGCGGTACCCGGAAATGGATGGTGTCCGGGAACATGTCCGTCGAAGAGTGCCGTGAACGTGCACGCTGGTCAACCACCGTCGCCGAGAACGTGCATGTTGCACTGTGGCGCGTGAATCGATTCGGCAGAGCTGGTCTGCCTGCTCAGCGTCGGCCTTCCTCGGCGAGCTGCTCGAGCAACGGCTTGGTGCGGTACTGGATCAACTCGCTCATCGCGATGGACATGTTGGTGCGCTCGACGCCGGGGATATCGAGGATGAGGCCTGCGATGCGATACAGGTCGTCGGCGTCGACTGCGGCGATGCGAATGTGCATGTCCGCAGCACCGGACAGTCCGAACACCTCGAGCACTTCCGGAATGGTGCGCAGGTGCTCGGTGACCGCAGCCAAGGTGTGCTGGTTGACCTGAGCTGTGACGAATGCTTGCAGCGGGCGGCCGAGAGATTTCGGTGGAATGCGGTGATCGATCGGCGTGAGCGATCCCTTGTCGTCCCATCGACCGAGGCGCGCCTGCACGGTGTTGCGGGACAGGCCCAAGGTGGTGGCGAGTTCGACGCCGGTGGCTCGCGGCTTGGCGCAGAGGGCGAGGAGGAGTCGGGCGTCGGTCTTGTCCAGATCGGTCATTGCGCACTTCCTGTCGCTCGGTCGTTACCCAATATTGTGCATCGTGCGCAGTTCTGAAGTCAGCACTTGTGCACTCTGGCTGTCGGTGGTGTTCTTGTGAAGGACATCACACCACGACGGAGAGTGCGACGAACATGAACACCACCTCGCTGGTACAGCTGATCAAAGAATCTGGAACGGTGGTCCGCAACGAGACCTACTCACCTCACGTCGCGGACATCGACACGGCCGCGATGATGGAGATGTACCGCGATCTCGTGGTCGTCCGGCGCATCGACGCCGAGGCGACCGCGCTACAGCGGCAGGGCGAACTGGGCTTGTGGGCACCGCTGCTCGGGCAGGAAGCGGCACAGGTCGGATCCGCTCGTGCGCTCGACACCGAGGACTTCGTGTTCGCCAGCTACCGCGAGCACGGCGTTGCTTACTGTCGCGGAGTAGACCCCACCCAGATGCTGCGGTTCTGGCGCGGCTCGACGCTCTCGGGCTGGGACCCGTACGAGTACCGCATGACTACGCCCGCGATCATCGTCGGCTCGCAGGGATTGCACGCCACCGGGTACGCCATCGGCATGCAGCTCGAGGGAGCCGAGGGCGCGGCCATCACCTACTTCGGCGACGGCGCAACCAGCCAGGGCGACATCTCCGAGGCGCTGGGCTTCGCCGCCAGTTTTCACGCACCGGTGGTGTTCTTCTGCCAGAACAATCAGTGGGCGATCTCCGAGCCGGTGACCGTGCAGACCAAGGCAACGATCGCCGCCCGCGGTGAGGGCTACGGCATTCCGTCGGTCCGCGTCGACGGCAACGACGTTCTCGCCGTCCTGGCCGTCACCAGGGCAGCGCTCGCTCGCGCCCGCGAGGGCAGCGGCCCGACTCTCATCGAGGCCGTCACCTACCGCATGGGCCCGCACACCACCTCCGACGATCCGACGCGATACCGCTCGGGTGCCACCGACGACGAATGGCGCGCCAAGGATCCGATCGACCGAATCGAGAAGCTACTGAGGCGAATCGGCGTGTTCGACGACGCATTCGCCGCCTCGGTCAAGCGCACCGCCGATGACGTCGCGGCCGAGCTTCGTCGCGGATGCCTCGAGACCGTCGAACCGGCTGCGATGTCGGTGTTCGACAACGTCTACGCCGACCCCCACCCCCTCCTGGACGACGAGCGAGCCCAGTTCGCCTCGTACCAAGCCGGATTCGAAGGAGCTTCGTCATGACCACCCTGGAACGGCCCACCAGTCTTCCGTTGGGCAAGGCCATCAACGCAGGTCTGCGACGAGCGATGGAGAACGATCCGAAGGTTCTGCTGATGGGCGAGGACATCGGCAAGCTCGGCGGCGTCTTCCGCATCACCGACGGCCTGCAGAAGGACTTCGGCCCCGGACGGGTACTCGACATGCCGCTGGCGGAGTCGGGCATCATCGGCACCGCAGTCGGACTCGCGATGCGGGGATTCCGCCCGGTGTGCGAGATCCAGTTCGACGGCTTCATCTATCCGGCGTTCGACCAAATCGTCTCGCAGGTCGCCAAACTGCACTACCGCACCAGTGGAAACGTCAAGATCCCCATGACGATTCGGGTGCCCTACGGCGGCGGAATCGGTGCCGTCGAGCATCACTCGGAGTCTCCCGAAGGCTATTTCGCGCAGACCGCAGGACTTCGCGTCGTCACGTGCAGCAACGCCGCCGACGGCTACTCCATGATTCAGCAGGCCATTGCCAGCGACGATCCGGTCCTGTTCTTCGAGCCGAAGCGTCGGTACTGGGAGAAGAGCCCGATCGACCTCGATGCCGACGCGTCGTACCCGCTGCATCGGGCGCGGGTGGTCACCGAGGGCACCGACCTCACCTTGATCGCGTACGGACCGCTCGTCGCCACTGCCCGCAAAGCCGCCGAAGTCGCTGCCCACGAGGGGGTGTCGATCGAGGTCATCGATCTTCGTTCACTCTCACCCATCGACTTCGAGACCATCGAGGCCTCGGTACGCAAGACCGGGCGTCTGGTCGTCACGCACGAGGCCCCCGTGTTCATGGGCCTCGGCTCCGAGATCGCCGCTCGGATCTCCGAACGCTGCTTCTACAACCTCGAGGCACCGGTACTGCGCGTCGGCGGCTTCGGTACTCCGTACCCGGCATCGAAGCTGGAGAAGTTCTATCTCCCCGACGTCGACCGGATTCTCGACGCAGTCGACCGCTGCCGCTCGCACTGACCTCGCGCTCACCGACCGCCGCCGATACGTACCGAACAGGATTCGACGATGCCCACCATCAAGAGCTTTCCGTTGCCCGACCTCGGGGAAGGACTCACCGAAGCCGATCTGCTGACCTGGCTGGTCGCGGTCGGCGACACGATCGAGTTGAACCAGAACATCGCCGAGGTCGAAACGGCCAAGGCCGCCGTCGAACTTCCGTCACCGTTCGCGGGCGTCGTTGCTGCCCTGCATGTGTCGGAGGGTGACACCGTCGAGGTCGGGGTTCCGATCATCGACATCCGAGTCGATGGAGACACCGAGGACCCCGACGTCGTCGTCACCGGCACCGATGTGGACGACGCGAGTCCTGTCGAGGACAGCGAGGAACGCGTTCCGGTTCTCGTCGGTTACGGCGTGGCGAAGGAAGGATCGAGTCGACGCGGCGGCCGGGGGACCACTCCGGTCTCTGCGGCATCGACCGGGCAGAACGGCAGACCGCTGGCTGCACCGCCGGTGCGAAAGATCGCCAAGGACAACGCCGTCGACCTATCCGAGGTACCCCCGACCGGAGCTCGCGGCGACGTCACCCGAGACGATGTCGAGTCATATCTGCACGGAGCCGACACTGCAGGGGAGCAGACCCCACTGCGGGTCGGCCGCGAAGAGCGGACCCCGATCAAGGGGGTGCGCAAACATACTGCGGATGCAATGGTGCGCAGTGCATTCACCGCTCCGCACGTCACCGAGTTCGTCACGGTGGACGTCACCGACACCCTGACTTTGCTGGACTCGCTACGGTCCTCCGCCCACTTCGCCGACGTGCGGCTGACCCCGCTGGCGCTGGTCGCCAAAGCGGTTCTCGTTGCGCTGAAATCGAATCCCTCGCTCAACTCCTCCTGGGACGAGGCTGCTCAGGAGATCGTCACCAAGCACTACGTCAACCTCGGCATCGCCGCAGCAACCCCGCGCGGATTGATGGTGCCCAACATCAAGGATGCACACGAACTGTCCCTGGTGGACATCGCCCGCGCACTGGCAGAGCTGACGCGAACGGCCAAGGAGGGCAAGAGCAGTCCGGCCGACCTGGCGGACGGCACGATCACGATCACCAACGTCGGAGTGTTCGGAGTGGACGCGGGCACTCCCATTCTCAATCCCGGCGAGGCTGCCATCCTGTGCTTCGGTTCGATCCGCCGCATTCCGTGGGAGCACGAGGGCGAGATCGCATTGCGGTCCGTGACGACACTGTCGCTCTCGTTCGATCACCGCCTCGTCGACGGCCAGCAAGGTTCGCAGTTCCTGGCCCTCGTCGGCCGGTTGCTGAGCACTCCGATGGATATGATCGCCCTGAGCTGATTCCTCAGCTCGGCTCGACGCAGACAGCTCGATGGAGACAAAGGTGCGAGTGTGGCCGAGGCGATCGACGAGTACTTCCTGAAGCAGGTTCGGTCGGCTCGGAACGGAGATTCGGCCGTTGCCGATCCGGACCGACTGCTCCGGTACTTCGACGCGCAACTCGCGAGCCGGCATCTCGACTTCGCCGCGCGCTGGTTGCAATCAGCTGGCTTCGGCTACTACACCATCGGCTCGTCCGGGCACGAGGCCAACGCAGCCGTCGGTGCCGCGACGACGGTCACCGACCCGGCACTGCTGCACTACCGCTCCGGTGGTTTCTACGCGGCACGTGCACAACAGTATTCGGACGCGACCCCGATCCGGGATGTGCTGGCGAGTCTGGTCGCCTCGACTGGCGATCCGATGTCCGGCGGCCGCCACAAGGTGTTCGGACATCCGGATCTGGGGATCGTTCCACAGACATCGACCATCGGCTCGCAGGTACCGCGCGCAGTCGGTCTGGCGTTTGCACTCGGCCGGGCGAAGGCTCTGCGGCATCGCACCCCGTGGCCCGAGGACGCCATTGTCGTGTGCAGCTTCGGCGACGCCTCGGCCAACCATTCGACGACGGTGGGGGCGCTCAACTCGGCGGCCTACTGCGCGCACCAATCCGTTCCGATGCCGATATTGTTCGTCTGCGAGGACAACGGGATCGGCATCAGTACCCGATCGCCGCGAGGGTGGATAGCGCAGTCGCTCGGCAGATTTCCCTCGATCGAGTACGTGCGGGCCAACGGACACGATCCTGATGCATTGATGCATACCGTCGACGCTGCCGTTGCTACCGTGCGGACACGGCGTCGACCGGTGGTCCTGCACCTCGAGACGGTGCGGCTGATGGGCCACGCCGGATCCGACGCCGAGCTCGCGTACCGAACCAATGCAGACATCGTCGGCGACTACATTCGAGATCCGTTGCTCGCCACTGCACGTACGCTGATCGGGGCCGGGGTGCTCTCGGCAGCCGACGTCGAAGTGCGCTACGAGGCGATGCGCGAGACCGTCATGGCCGAGGCCGAGGTAATGGTCGAGTCAGTGCGGACCGGGGCGTCGTCGCGCCTGGCCACCGCGGACGAGGTGATGGCTCCGCTGACCGAACGGCGACCCGCTGCCGTGGCCGCCACCGAGCAGAGCCTGCGGCCCGCACAGGGTGGGCCGCATCTGACGCTCGCCGCCATGATCAACAGGACCCTCACCGAGATCATGGCAGCGCGACCGGACGTCCTCGTGTTCGGGGAGGACGTGGCCGTCAAGGGCGGCGTCTACGGTGTCACGAAGGGTCTACGCAAGAAGTTCGGCGCAGCACGGGTTTTCGATACGCTGCTCGACGAGCAGACGGTGCTCGGCACCGCCCTCGGTACTGCGCTCGCCGGGTTCGTTCCGATACCCGAAATTCAGTATCTGGCGTACCTGCACAATGCGGAGGATCAGTTGCGCGGCGAGGCCGCGTCGCTCAAGTTCTTCTCCGATTCGCAGTTCACCAACGGGATGGTCGTGCGCATAGCAGGCCTGGCGTATCAGCGTGGTTTCGGTGGGCACTTTCACAACGACAACGCGGTTGCGGTGCTGCGTGATATTCCCGGCATCGTCGTTGCCGTTCCGAGTTCCGCGGCCGAGGCCGCCGCCCTGCTGCGGACGTGTGTGGCACTGGCCGTGGAGGAGGGACGGGTATGCGTCTTTCTCGAGCCGATCGCGTTGTATCACCGCAACGACCTGCTCGACGGTGACGGGGCGCTGCGGTGCGTCGACGAAGGCCCGGCCCAATTCGGCACCGTCGCAACGCATGGCGGTGGCATGGATCTGGCCATCGTCACCTTCGGAAACGGGGTGGTGATGAGCAGGCGCGCGGTGCCGAGGTTGCATGAGCACGGAATCGGCGTGACGATCGTCGACCTGCGGTGGATCGTTCCGCTGCCGATCGACGACCTTCTGCGCCGGCTCGACGGCTTCGATCGAGTGTTGGTCGCCGACGAGACCCGGCACGACGGGGGAGTGGGAGAAGGCGTCGTGACGGCCTTGATCGAGGGTGGCTACGCGGGCAAGGTCCGCCGAGTGGCGAGCAAGAATTCGTTCGTGCCACTCGGCGGAGCAGCAGATCTCGTCCTCCTGTCGGAAGACGAGATCGTGTCTGCGGCTGTGAAGATGGTTCGATCCGGTTGAGTCAGTGCACCGGCTGTGCGGGAGCGACCTCGTCGAGATCACTACGTGCCGGGGCGCGGATGAAGAACGACGCCACCACCGCAACCAGCGATACTGCACCGCCGTAGAGGAAGGCGGTGTGGATGCCTGCCTCCGAACCTCCCACCTGAGTTGCGCCGTCGGAGATTCGGGCTGCCGCGGTGTTCGACATGACGGTGACGAACAGTGCGGTCCCGGCAGCGCCTGCCAACTGCTGCACCGTGTTGAAGATGGCGCTACCGTGCGAGTACAGCTGGGTCGGAAGCGATCCCAGCGATGAGGTCATGAGCGGCGTCATGATCAGCGCGAGCCCCGCCGAGAGCAGCATGTGGATGCCGATCACCAAGGGCAGTGCGGTCTGCGCGTCGAGCACGGTCATCGACCACAGCGCGGCGCTCACCACCATCGCACCTGGAATGACCAACGGGCGCGGTCCGATTCGGTCGAAGATGCGTCCGACGAACGGCGCAAGCAGGCCCATCAGCAGTCCGCCGGGGAGCAGCATGAGTCCGGTGTCCAGGGTGTCGAGACCGCGGACGTTCTGCAGGTACATCGGTAGCAGGATCAGAGCGCCGAACAGGGCCATCATCGAGATTGCGATCATGCCGAGGCCGATGCTGAAGGTCGGGGTACGGAACGGACGCATGTCCAACAGTGCGCCGCCGCGGTCCTGACGCGAGATCTGACGCAGCACGAACACCACGAGGGCAATCGCTCCGACCGCCAGTGGCAGCCATACCGGCACCACGGACTCCTCGGCCGAATGTCCCAGGCTGCTCAGGCCGTAGACGATACCGCCGAAAGCCAACGCGGACAGGACGACCGACAGGGGATCGAACGACGGTCGACCGGTCTGGGTCACGTTTTTCACCAGGGTGGTCCCGATGGCGAACGCGACGAGCGCGATCGGCAGCACGAGCCAGAACATCCAACGCCAGTTCAGCGAATCGAGGATGATGCCCGAGATCGTCGGACCGATGGCGGGGGCCACGGCGATGACGATGGAGATCACGCCCATCATTGCGCCGCGCTTGTGCGCGGGAACGACGGTCAGCACCGTCGTCATCAACAGCGGCAACATGATCGCCGTGCCGCTGGCCTGCGTGACGCGTCCGAGCAGGAGCAGCTCGAAGCCCGGGGCAGAGGCTGCGAGCAGTGTGCCGACGGTGAACAGACTCATCGCAGCCACGAATACCTGGCGCAACGTGAAGCGCTGGAACAGGAATCCGGTGATGGGGATGACCACGGCCATCGTCAACAGGAATCCGGTGGTGAGCCACTGCGCCGTCGTCGCCGTGATGTCGAGGTCGACCATCAGGGTCGGGAGTGCCACGCTCATGATCGTCTCGTTGAGGATCATGACGAACGCGGCGATGACGAGAATGCCGATCAGAAGTTTGCTGCCCGGCGCGAGTTCGTCGTCCAGCGCGGACTCGGATGTGTGGTCGGTCTGAGGTGAGTTCATCGGACGCTTTCGAGTATCGGTACAAGGTGCGGACAACGGACCGCCTAGATAGCTTGAGTCACCATGACAGTGACTGTCAACTTGAATATTACTGGTAAGTTGACGGTGAGAACCCGAAGGAGTGACGAGGATGACCGAACGAGTGTTGGATCTGCGAGAACGACGTCGCCGAGACACCCAGCTCGAGATCTCCTGCGCAGCGCTCGACCTGTTCGAGAAGCAGGGGTGCGCAGCGACGACGGTCGACGAGATCGCGCGTCGGGCAGGGGTATCGCCCAGTACGTTCTTCCGTAGTTTCGCGTCGAAGGAAGAATCCGTCCTCGGAAACGACCCCGAGCTGGACGTCGATCTGCACGCCTGGCTGGCGTCCACGGCACCGGAAAACATCACCATCACCGGAATCGAAGCACTCTACGAGCGATCCGTCGAACGATTTTCCTCCGCACCGGACGAGGTGCGTGATCGTCTCCTTCGCACCCGACGGCTGATCGGGGCCGACGCGCACCTGCGATCCGCGGCCTTCGCCCACGACGCGATGACATTGTGCCGCGTCACCGATGCGGTGGCCGAACGGCTCGGTGGCCACGAATCGCGTTCCTATGCACGACTTCTGGTGGAGGGTGCCGGCATGGTCATGCGCATCGCCTTCGACGACTGGGCCGAGCGGGTCGACGGTGGACAGGACGCCGATCTACTGGACATCTACCGAACCACGGTGCGTGATCTACGACGCGTCGTCGGTAGAGCGGCTGCGCCGCACGTGAGTGAAACTTCGTAGCAGGGGTCGAGTTTTCGTGCACGTGGCGCGAAGCGCCTCTCACCCGAAGCGCTGCGGCGCCACGTCGCCCGGCCGTAGTCCGCGCTCGGTCACATCGACCGGAAGTGGTTGCCGCCGTATCAGAGACGCGCCCACTCTGGCCAGCGCCGCACACGTCTGGATTCCGTATCCGCCCTGACCGGCGCACCAGAAGAAACCTTCGACTTCTCGATCGAAGCCCACGACCGGGGTGCGATCGGGAACGAAACTGCGCAGACCCGCCCAGGACGAGCGCAGATGCCTTCCCGTCAGCGTGGTCGCCTCGGCGATGTCGTCGAACGCCCGCGCGATCTCCAGCTCGTCCGGGCGCGCATCACTCGGTTCGGTGGGCGTCTCGTCCGCAGGCGAACACAAGAGTTGTGCGCCTTCGGGTTTGATGTAGAACTTCTCGTCCATGTCGCTCAACGTCGCAAGATTCGCGGTGTCGAGATTGTCGGGTGCGGCGACCATGAACACCGACCGACGCATCGGCACGAGTCCGATGGGATCGGCTCCCGCCATCGCCCCGAGAACATCCGCCCACGCGCCTGCCGCGTCGACGACGAGCGGCGCGGTGTGGACCGACCCGTCCGTGGTGTGCACGTGCCACAGTCCGTCGACGCGTCGCAGTTGCGTCACACCTGCCCCGGTGTGCACTCGACCACCTCGATCGCGCAGCCCCCGCACGAACCCCTGATGCAACGCGTGTACGTCGACCTCCATCGAATGTGGTTCGTACAGTGCACAATCGATCAGTTCGGGACGCAGCGGCGGAAAGAGCGTCTGCGCGTCGGCCGGGGATACCAGTTGGGCGTCCGGCGTCAGTCGGCTGACGTCCGCGTACATTGCCTCCAGCGCGTCACCTCGGCCGCTGGCCGCGAACTGCAGCAGCGGACGCGGGGCGAGCAATTCGGATCGGAAGTGTTCCGGCGGGTTCGTCAGGAATTCTCGACTCGCCGTCGTCAGAGCGCGAATGGTGCTGTTGCCGTAGGTCTCCAGGAACAGTGCGGCCGAGCGGCCGGTGGTGTGGAAGGCCAGGGTCTTCTCGCGCTCGAGCAGCGTGACGCGTCGGTCGCTCGCGAGTTCGTATCCGAGCGAGACACCCCCGATTCCGCCGCCGATCACGATGACATCGGTGGAGTTCGGATCTCGCTCGGACGTGGTCATGGATTGCTTCCGTTCGTTGTCTCTGCGGTCCACTGCGCGCCCGGTCCGATCGCTTCGTCGAAGATCAGCCAGGTTCGCGTCGACAGTATCCCGTCGAGTCCCTGCAGCTTGTCGAGTACCAGATGGCGTAGCGCCGAGGTGTCGGGAGCTCGCACCAGAACGAGTGCGTCGAAGTCGCCGCCCATGAGGCTGACGTGTTCGACGAACGGAAAGGTGCTCAGGTCGTCGGCGACGGCTCGCCAGGAATCCTGCCGAATGGACAGTGCCACATAGGCCGACGCGCCGAACCCCGCCTTCTCGTAGGCGATGCGTGCGGTGAATCCCTCGATGACACCTTCGTCGACGAGGCGGTCGACGCGCACGTAGGCGTGCGCCCGCGAGATGTGGGTGGCCTCGGCCAGGGCGCGCATGGACATTCGGCCGTCGCGGCTGAGCTCGGTGACGATGCGTCGGTCCACGTCGTCGAGACGGTACTCGGGTCGGTGCTGTGCCATCCGTCCACTCCAGGTCGCTCGGAAAGGGTCTGTGTAGACGAATTGTCACATCTTTCGTGGCCATGAGCCATCGATCTTCGATTCGGCTCTCGATTTGAAAGTCGGTCCATCTGGCCGCACTCTGTGTAGAACACATCGATCCGCGACGAACACGCGCAGAAGGGGTAGTCATGACCACGACCGACACGCTCGATCACGTCACGACCTCGGTCGCACGACGCGTTCGACAGGGATACGAAACAGACTTCGTGGAGTGGACCGATCACGGGATGGATCTGGTCCGAACCTTTCCCGGATTTCTCGGTGGCGGCTGGCTGCGCAGTTCCGGTGATTCCAGCGACTATCACGTGGTGTACCGATTCGAGACCCACGACGACCTCGACGCCTGGCTGCGCTCGGATGCCAGGCGCACCTGGCTCGCCACCGGCCGTCCCATCGCCGACGACGTTGCGACCCATCGACTCTCCGGTGTGGAGGGATGGTTCGAGCCGCAGTCCAACCTCACCGACGCCGTTCGGGTGATCGGTGGACCGCCGCCGCGGTGGAAGCAGGCGATCTCGATCGGCGTGGCCTTCTACGCTGTCAGTCTGCTCGTCAACATCGTTCTCACTCCGCACCTGACGGACCTGAACGTGGCTCTGCGCACCGCACTGGTGGTGATGATGTGCACGCCGCTGATGGTCTACGTGGTGATGCCGTTCGTCACCGCCCGGCTACGGCGGTGGCTGGTACCGCACTCGTAGCTTCACCTTCGATAGGGTCGAAGCATGCCCGACGCCCCGGTACACGATCAATTCGCCCTCGACGGGGCCTGGAACTTCCGTGATCTCGGCGGTGTGCGTACCACGGACGGGGCGACGGTTCGGCCCGGATTGTTCTATCGCGCATCCGAATTGAGCGGGTTGACCGAGGTCGGGCAGCGCGTTGTCGCGGATCTCGGCATCCGTACCGTGTTCGATTTTCGCGGTGATGCGGAGGCCGAGCGAAGCGGTGTCGACAGGGTTCCCGCCGGCGTCGAGTCGATCTCCGTGCCGTACGAGAATCTGAAGGGCGAGCGAGCCCCACACGAGGCGGCGCCGATTCACGACGAGCAGAGTCAAGTGGACTACATGATGCGCGCGTACGCGTCGTTCTCGACTCTCGACGGTGCGTCGCATGCGATCAAGCGGGTGGTGGACGAGATCGTGGGGCGTCGCGGCGGCGTCCTGGTGCACTGCGCAGCGGGCAAGGACCGGGCAGGGTGGACGGTCGCGACGGTGTTGCGGGCGGCCGGCGTCGACGAGGACGACATCGTTGCGGACTATCTGAGAAGCAACGACGCGGTGGAGCCATTGCTCGCCCACGTCCGCCGGACCTGGACCGGACTCCACGACGTTCTGCCCACCGAGGCGATACTGGGCGTTCGTGCGTCCTATCTGGAGCACGGATGGGCCACCATGGAGTCGAACCACGGTTCGTTCGGCGGATATCTGACCCACCTGGGCATCGATCGGGATCTCCGACGACGTCTGACTGCCGCCCTCGTGCAGGGCTGAGCGGTAACCTCGCCCCATGCGCATCGGAAAGACCGCCCCGGACTTCGAGTTGCCGGACCATTCCGGTGAATTGCGTGCGCTGTCCGACCTGACGGCGTCGGGTCCGGTCGTCCTGTTCTTCTATCCGGCGGCCAACAGCCCCATCTGCACAGCCGAAGCGTGTCACTTCAGGGATCTGGGCACGGAATTCGACAGATTCGGCGCACAACGTGTGGGCATCAGTACCGACACCCGAGATCGCAACCATCATTTCGCGCTGCAGAGGTCGTTCGACTTTCCGTTGCTCTCCGATCCCGACGGGGCGGTCGCCGAACAGTTCGGAGTGCGTCGAGGCGGGTGGTTCACGCGGCGGCGTCGGCTCCGAGAGCTCGAACGCGGCCACTCGAACGCGGGCCGTCGCGGATATGTGAGGCAATTACTGTCCGTGAAGCGGACGACATTCGTGATCGATCGGCACCGAGTGGTGCGGATGACGGTGCGGAGCGAGCGCGGTCACGTGCATGCGACCAAGGCGCTCGAGTACCTGCGCTACCTGTCGTGAGAGTTGCTCGTTACGTTCCGAACGTCATTCGTTCGCGCCGCTGAACAGGGCGGTGTAGACGGCAGGCTTCGAAGCTTCGGCGTGTGCATCGGTCGATGCATCGTCAGGATGGCTGAAGAGTGCCTCGTTCTTGTCTTTGTGTTCCATTCCCCGAGCATGCCCCTGATTCGCCGCAATAGCCACTCGCCGCGCGGGCTGTCGTGGGTGTGCAGGGTGGGATACTGCTCGGGTGCCCGATGAATCCCTGTTCGACGCCCTCCGCCGTGAGCCCGACGCCGAGGCACCCAACCTCCATGCCGTCGACGCCGCGGACCGCCTCGTCCTCGATACCGTCGACGAACTCCCCGGAATCGACAGGACGATGCCGATCGCGGTGATCGGCGACAGGTACGGAGCCATGACCCTCGGGGTCGTTTCTCTCGGTTTCACCGCGGTTCGCGTTCATCAGGACGCCGTCACCGGCGCGCGGGCACTCGAGCTGAACGCCGCGCGGGTCTCGTTGTCGGACTCCTACACCCAGCACGCCCTGGGTGCCGAGCTGCTGACCGACGTGGGCACAGTACTGATGCAATTGCCGCGAAGTCTTGCCGAACTCACCGAGATCGCCGAGCACATCGCGGCACACGCGGCGGCGGACGTCGTCGTCCTCGCGGGCGGGCGAGACAAGCACATGACCCCCGCGATGAACGACGTCCTGAGAAAGTCGTTCGAGACCGTCACGGCCGGCCGCGGCCGGCAGAAAGCCCGAGTGCTCACCGCAACCGGGGCGGTGGCGTCGGGCATGACGTATCCGGTGAGCAAGCGGATTGCCGATGTCGACATGACGGTGGTGGCGCACGGTGCGGTGTTCGCGGGGGCCGGCCTCGATATCGGAACTCGTTTTCTGCTCGAGTACATACCGAAGATGCTGCCGCGGGCTCGCACCGCCGTCGATTTGGGTTGTGGCACAGGGATTCTCGCCACCGAGCTGGCTCGGACCAGGCCCGATCTCGAGGTGATCGCGACAGATCGCTCGGCGGCAGCGATCGCATCGGCGTCGGCCACTGCGGCGGCGAACGGGGCTCGAATTTCGGTGATCGCCGACGACGCGATGTCGACCTTCGATTCCGAATCGGTCGATCTGGTGGTCTGCAATCCACCGTTCCACGAGGGTGCCGCGGTGCACACGGGCGCGGCGAGCAAATTGTTCGCCGCCGCCGGTCGGGTGCTGCGACCGGGCGGACAGATGTGGACGGTCTACAACACACACTTGAACTACCGGCGTGAACTGGCCGACGCGGTGGGTCCCACCGATCTCATGGGCCGCAACGGCAAGTTCACCGTCGCTCGCTCGGTACGCCCGAGCGAGCAACGATGACTGTCAGGTGACCGGGCCGCCGTCTTCGGGAGTTCCGTCGATCTGTCCCCGGTTGCGCCCGAGGTCCTCGACGAGGGTGCCCTCGACGATCTCGGCCTGACGCTGGCCTTCCGCGTAGTCGATGTCGGGATCCTCGTCGGATTCCTCGACGACGTGGTCGACGAGTTCCTCGGTCAGTTCGTCGTCGGGAGTCTCGGTGATCGGGCGGTCGAGTTCCTCCTCGACGGCGATGTCGGGTTCTTCCTCGCTGAGCTTGAGATCCAGGCTCTCGCCCTCGGCAGCCTCGCGAGCGGTGGTGCCGAAGCTGTTGGCCTCGCTCCAATGGTCGGGGGGATCGACCACGGTGTCGCCGTCGTCGTTGCGCACCTCGTCGGAGTCGACGCTTTCACTGGGGTCCAAGGTCTGGTCGGGTCCGTCTTCGATTGCCATTTCCTCATAGTGCCCGTTTCGATTCGGTGTCACACACGCGGTCGTCTCCGCGTGTGTGCCCGGTACCCGGTAGAGTCCGTTTTGTCCGTCGTAGAAGTTCTCCGCTCGGGAACTTTTGTCCGGATGTCAGACGTTCTACTGATGACCGACGGGGAGATCCCCGGTGGGGATCAGAACTTACGAAGGGAAGAGACACGGTGCGCACCTCCAGCAACCCGGTGTTCCGCAACCTGCCCAAGCAGCAGGGCGGCGGATACGCCACATTCGGATCTGCGACGGCTGGAGCCTCGCAGGCCGCAACCTTCGGCCAGCATCCCGGAACGCAGGCCGACCCGTACACCACGCAGCCCGCACAGCGGGCCATGACGATCGACGACGTGGTCACCAAGACCGGCATCACCCTCGGCGTGCTGAGCGTGACGGCGATCATCTCGTACCTGCTCGTCTCAAACAACACCGACTTGGCCATCCCGTTCGTCATCGGCGGTGGCTTGATCGGCTTCGGTCTGGTCATGTTCGCGACCTTCGGCCGCAAGATGGACAACAAGGCGATCGTGCTCGCGTACGCCGCAGCCGAAGGCGTGTTCCTCGGTGCGCTGTCGCTCATGTTCACCGGCGTCGAGTTCGGTGGGGTCGGTGGATCCGCCCTCATCGGCCAGGCAGTCCTCGGTACGTTCGGCGTGTTCTTCGGCATGCTGATCGTCTACAAGACCGGTGCCATCCGCGTCACCCCGCGCTTGACCCGCATGGTCGTCGGTGCCCTCATCGGTGTCGTCGTGCTGATGCTCGGCAATCTCGTCGCCAGCTTCTTCATGGAGGACGGTTTCGGACTCCGCTCCGGCGGACCGCTGGCCATCATCTTCAGCCTCGTCTGCATCGGCATTGCCGCGTTCAGCTTCCTGCTCGACTTCGATCAGGCCGATCAGCTGATCCGCGCACAGGCTCCCGAGAAGGCAGCCTGGGGCGTCGCCCTCGGTCTGACCATCACGCTGGTCTGGCTGTACGTCGAGATCCTGCGTCTGCTGAGCTACTTCCAGAACGACTAGTGCTCACGCGAAAAGCCCCGCCACTCCATCGAAGGAGGGCGGGGCTTTTTCGTTGTGTGTCTCGGATCAGCTGAGGCGCTCGAGCACCATCGCCATACCCATGCCGCCGCCGACGCACATGGTCTCGACGCCGAACGTCTTGTCGTGCGTGGTCAGGTTGTTCAGCAGCGTGGTGGTGATGCGCGCACCGGTCATGCCGAACGGGTGGCCGATCGCGATGGCACCACCGGAGACATTGAGCTTGTCCTCTTCGATGCCGAGGTCGCGCGCCGATCCGAGGACCTGGACTGCGAAGGCCTCGTTGATCTCGAACAGGTCGATGTCGGAGATGGACATGCCCGCGATCTTCAGCGCCTTACGGGTCGCCTCGATGGGTCCGAGGCCCATGATCTCGGGGGACGTGCCGGTCACGCCGGTCGAGACGATGCGGGCCAGCGGGGTCAGGCCCAGTTCCTTGGCCTTGGTGTCGCTCATGATGACGAGCGCTGCTGCGCCGTCGTTGAGCGGGCACGCGTTACCGGCGGTGATGGTGCCGTTCGGGCGGAAGACCGGCTTGAGCTGGCTGATCTTCTCGTAGGTGGTGCCGGCGCGAGGGCCGTCGTCGGTGTTGACGACGGTGCCGTCGGGCAAGGTCACCGGGGTGATCTCCCGCTCGAAGAAGCCTGCGTTGATGGCCTCTTCGGCGCGGTTCTGGCTGCGGACGCCCCAGTGGTCCTGATCCTCGCGGGTGATGCCGGTGAGCAGCGCGACGTTCTCGGCCGTCTGGCCCATCGCGATGTACGCATCGGGCAGCTCGCCGTTCTCGCGGGGATCGGTCCAGCTGTCCGCGCCCTCTTCCTGCGCCTTCTTGGTGCGGGCCTCGGCGTCGGCGAAGATCGGGTTGTGGCTCTCGGGCAGCGAGTCGGAGCTGCCGTGGACGAAGCTGGACACGCTCTCGACACCAGCGGAGATGAACACGTCACCCTCGCCTGCCTTGATCGCGTGCAGCGCCATGCGGGTGGTCTGCAGCGAGGACGAGCAGTAGCGCGTGATCGTCGTTCCGGGCAGCGAGTCGTAGCCGAGCTGCACTGCGACGATACGAGCGAGGTTGTTGCCCTGCATGCCGCCGGGCAGACCGCAGCCCAGGAGGAGATCGTCGATGTCCTTCGGGTCGAGCGAGGGCACCTTGGCCAGCGCGGCGGCGACCATCTGGGCGGTGAGGTCGTCGGGACGAATGTCCTTTAGCGACCCCTTCATCGCCCTGCCGATCGGTGAGCGCGCGGTGGCGACGATGACTGCCTCTGGCATGAGATCTCCTTCGAATCGATACTGCGTGACTACAGTGCTACCGCCGGGTAGGCGATGTCTCCCGTCCGAACTTACAACCCCGCCGATTCGTCACCGGCACGACGTACGAGATCCTCCGACGCAGTGACGATCTCGGCATCGAGCTCGGCGCTTCTCCGGCGCAGGAAGCGATCGAGTGCGGCCGTCGCGCGGGGGATGGCCTTGCGTGATTCGGCGGCAGCGGACACGGTCGGCAGCTCGGGCAACGGGCCGCCGTGCCACACGCCCAGCGCCGATGCGAGTACCGGCAGAATCTGCTGAGCGGCGAGCTCGTACCCCGCGGCCGACGGGTGAAAACGGTCGGCCGAGAACATGGTGTCGGGCGCTGCCAGGAACTCGGGGGAGAGCAGATCTGCCAGAGCCACCGGATGCCCACCGGCACTGAGAGTCCTGGCCGTCTGGGCATTGGCAAGACGGCGACCCCAATTTCGGACGACGGTGCGCAGCGGCTGCGGGATAGCCGTCACGACACCGAGATCGGGGCACGTGCCCACTGCCACGACGCAGCCCTTGGCCGTCAATCGTTCGACGGCGTCGCCCAGCCGGGCCGCCGACGCCGGGATGGAGAACTTCTTGGTGACGTCGTTCGCGCCCACGAAGATGACCGCTGCGTCCGGGGGCGGGCCCGCGACGAACATCGCGTCGACCTGGCCTTCGAGCCCCTTCGAGGTGGCACCGGCAATCGCTTTGGTGCTCAATCGAATTCGTTGCCCGGTTTCCTCGGCCAGTCCGCGGGCGATCAGTACGCCGGGAACTTCGTCGGCTACGGTGCAGCCCACGCCGGCAGCGGTGGAGTCGCCGAAGATCATCAGGTGAATATCTGCTGAATTTCCCATCCGCCACCGTTCCGGGGCCGCGCATCCCGCGGTGTAGACGCCGTCCGCCTCCGGTGGCTTGGCGGTGGTGCGCCCGATGATGCCGCGGGCCGCCGCGGCCTGCGCCATCAGATGTCGGTACGCGGCCCAGGATGCAGTCCCTGCTCCGGAGCCTGCAAGTACTGTCGCGGCGCTCGCTTTAGCAGCGGTACGCCATCCGCTCGCCGTCACAGATCGATCCCTCTCCTCGTGCCGTTGTGACCATCGTATGCGGGGTATCGACGGCCGTGACCGAGAGTGAAATAGGTGCATCTGGGAAGATGAAGCAATGCGCATCGCACAGCACATCACCGAACTCATCGGCAACACCCCGTTGGTGAAGTTGTCCACCGTCGTCGGCGACGGTGCAGGCACTGTCGCGGCCAAGATCGAGTACCTCAACCCGGGTGGTTCGTCCAAGGATCGCATCGCGGTGAAGATGATCGACGCGGCCGAGGCAGCAGGGGAACTGAAGCCCGGCGGCACCATCGTCGAGCCCACGTCCGGCAACACCGGCGTCGGTCTCGCCCTGGTCGCTCAGCAGCGTGGCTACAAGTGCGTGTTCGTGTGCCCCGACAAGGTCGGCGAGGACAAGCGCAACGTGCTGCGCGCCTACGGAGCCGAGGTCGTCGTCTGCCCCACGGCTGTCGCACCCGACGACCCCAACAGCTACTACAGCGTCTCCGATCGACTCGTCCGCGAGATCGACGGAGCCTGGAAGCCCAACCAGTACTCCAACCCGGCCGGCCCGGCCAGCCACTACGAGACCACCGGACCCGAGATCTGGGCCGACACCGACGGCAAGATCACGCACTTCGTCGCAGGCGTCGGTACCGGCGGAACCATCTCCGGCACCGGCAAGTACCTCAAGGAGGTCTCCGGCGGCAAGGTCAAGGTCATCGGAGTAGACCCCGAGGGCTCGGTCTACTCCGGCGGAACCGGGCGTCCGTACCTCGTCGAAGGTGTCGGCGAGGACTTCTGGCCGACCGCCTACGACCCGTCCATCCCTGACGAGATCATCGCCGTCTCCGACAACGACTCGTTCGACATGACTCGGCGTCTCGCTCGCGAGGAGGGCCTGTTGGTCGGCGGTTCGTGCGGCATGGCTGCCGTCGCCGCGATCCAGGTCGCCGAGCGCGAAGGTCCCGACGCCCTCGTCGTCGTACTGCTGCCCGACGGCGGCCGCGGCTACCTGGCCAAGATCTTCAACGACTCGTGGATGTCCTCGTACGGCTTCCTGCGTTCGCGTCTGGACGGCAAGACTCACGAGACCTCCGTCGGCGAGGTGCTGCGCGGAAAGTCGGGTGCGCTCCCGGATCTGGTGCACACCCACCCGTCGGAGACCGTGCGCGACGCCATCGAGATCCTGCGCGAGTACGGCGTCTCGCAGATGCCGGTCGTCGGCGCCGAGCCTCCCGTCATGGCAGGCGAGGTTGCCGGCAGCGTCACCGAACGCGATCTGCTCAGCGCGGTCTTCGAAGGTCGCGCCGCGCTGGCAGACCCGGTCGCCAAGCACATGAGCGAGCCGTTCCCACTGATCGGTGCAGGCGAAACCGTCTCCGACGCCACCAAGGCACTCGGGGAGTCCGATGCGCTGATGGTCGTCGAAGAAGGCAAGCCCGTCGGCGTCATCACTCGCCACGATCTGCTCGGATTCCTCAGCAAGGGTGCCTAGCGGCAGTGGTGCGGGTGTGTGCCCCACGACGCACGCCAACCCCCCCCAGCCCGGCACCCCCCAGCGG